>CAZRKP010000003.1:0-200482 GCA_964600895.1 uncultured Victivallis sp. | reverse complement strand
CATTTCGCTTTGGCTTGCACTGTTCCCTGCAATCGTCGGATTCTGCTTCATGCTGCTGAAACTGCCCCCTCTTGTCCAGCATGAGGAAGGAAGGATGCGCCTGCGCGAACTCATATTCAAGCCGTTCTTCCTGGTTGCAACTGTGGCGCTGTTCTTTGGAGGTTCGACTGAGATGGCCATGGCACAATGGCTTCCCGCCTATGCAGAGAAACAGCTTCATTTCTCCGCGTGGACAGGTGGCATGGCTTTTCTTGGATTCTCCGTCGCAATGGCAGTCGGACGCATAGGTGCCGGAATTCTCGGGCATAAAATCGATTCCTACAAGATCATGCTTTCCTGCTGCTGGGCTTCGATCGTATTCTTCCTTGTCGCCTGTTCCCCTTGGATTCCGCCGGTCGCTCTTACCGCATGCATACTTGCCGGACTTGCAGGAAGCTGCCTGTGGCCGTGTCTGCTTGGAGTGACGGCCGATAAATATCCGCGCGGTGGCGCCTCGATGTTCGGATTCCTTTCTACATTCGGTAACTTTGGTGGTGTCTTCATGCCATGGGTCGTAGGAATCATTGCTGATAGATCCTCGCTTGCAACAGGACTTTTGATCTCGACGGCATGTCCGCTCCTGATGGGAATACTGCTCATGTGGATGCGCCGAAACCAGAAATAATAATATCGGGCTATCCATATGCAGGAAGGCATCCTATATTTAGAAGACCTTTTGTTTTTTAAATAAACCGATGAGTGCATATAGGTCTTATGCAAGGAGATGATAAATTAAAGGGTACCTTGATTGAAGAGCTTGTACTCTTCACGGGTATCGTCAAGTGGTTGCTGTTGGCGACAATGGCAGGTGTCATCGTAGGCTTGGCCACCAGCGGGTTCCTCAAGCTCCTGATGATATCTATCGATTCCACTGAAAAATACAATTATATCTATCTCATGCTTCCTCTGGCGCTTTTTGTCAGCGCGATCCTTATAAAATATCTGGCTCCTGAGGCCGAAGGGCATGGAACAGAAAAAGTTATTGAGGCGGTACATAGGAGAGCCGGCAAGATTCCGTTCATGGTGGTTCCGGTAAAACTGATCGCCACAATAGTGACCCTCGCAATCGGTGGTTCAGTGGGCAAGGAGGGCCCATGTGCACAGATCGGTGCCGGAATATCATCATTGTGTGCCGACCTCTTCAAATTCGACGCCGCGGACAGGAAGAAACTGGTGATCTGCGGAATAAGCGCAGGTTTTGCCTCGGTATTCGGAACCCCTCTCGCAGGTGCGATGTTCGGCGTGGAAGTCCTCTTCATTGGGACAATCCTATATGACGTGCTCCTTCCTTCGTTCATTGCTGGAATTACCTCCTATCATGTATCTGTCGCGCTTGGCATCACCTACTTCAGGCATCCGGTTATAGTTACCCCCGTCTTCAGCGAATTCTTTTTCCTAAAGGTAGTCCTTGCCGGTATCTTCTTCGGAATCTGCTCTCTTGTGCTGATAGAGGCCATGGATATTGGGAAAAATTTGTCCGACAGGTTCAAGATATGGCAACCTCTGAAGGGTGTGATCGGTGGTATCCTGCTCATATTTCTCACGTTGGTCTCCTCAAGGGAATATCTCGGCCTTGGACTTAACACTATCGAGTCCTGTCTCAACGGTAGCGGCATGCCATGGTATGCATTCTTACTTAAAAGCGCCTTCACCTCGATCACATTGAACTCATGCGGCAGCGGAGGAATCGTTACGCCGATATTCTTCATCGGAGCGACATCCGGCACTTTATTTGCTCATCTGCTAGGACTGGATATTGCGACATTCGCTGCAATAGGTCTTGTAAGCGTGCTTGCCGGTGCGGCAAACACTCCCATAGCTGCGTGTATCATGTCCATTGAACTTTATGGACCTGAACTTGCGCCTTATGCCTCAGTAGCATGTGTTATAAGCTTTCTGATGTCCGGCTACAGGAGTGTCTATCCGACGCAGATCCTAAGTATGAGCAAGGATCCTGCTCTTCAGGCGGAGATAGGAGGGGAGATAAGGAACATTCGCTTCGGTTTTTCGCCAAGAAAAAGCCTGACATTATATCTGTTTGAGTTGTTGCGTTCGGTCTTTTCAAAGATATCCAGGAACTAAGTAGTCTGATCAAGAAAACAGCGTCCATCCTGGTAGGCCACAGCGTTGTAATGACCAAGATTGACGACTATATATGATAAAAGGGGCTAGGAAATATGGAAGACAAACATGAAAAAGTATCACTGACTTCGGCAGGAATTCTTCCGCTGCTGCCACCGTATCCCATAGTGCTTGTCAGCACTCAGACAAACATCATCACGATCAACCAGATCCATTATTTTACACATAATCCGTTGAGGCTCGGAATCGCGGTAGCTCCGTCCAGATATACCTTCGAACTGCTGGTGAAGGAAAGGGAGTTTGTCGTAAATGTGCCGAACATAGGACAATTGGAAGCTGTGAAGACATGTGGCAGGATTTCCGGACGCAAAGGCGACAAGTTTCAGGCGGCAGGTCTCACTAAAATTCCATCTTCAGCCGTATCAGCTTCAAGTATCGGTGAATGTCCGGCCCATATTGAGTGCAAGGTCGAGAAGATCGTCGGATTCGAGGAAAGAAGCTGGTTCATAGGCTTGGTTGTTGCGGCAAGTGCCTGTGCAGGCCATGACGGGACAAAGGCTCTTCTCTGCGGAAGGACCAACTATAGCCTTCCAGGGGAAATCATCTCGAAAAGATGAAGAATTTCAGCCACAGACTTAAGCAGACAGCAATAATACGGATAAGAAATAGTTAAGGTCTTCGTATGAAATTCAGGAAGAAGATCATTTATTCGATTTTGGGGCTTCTTATATCAATCCCAGTTTTACTCATCCTTTTTTTCCTTGTATACACACCGAACCCATCGGAAATAATTCTTTCTGGCGATAGTGCTAGGATGGGTGAAATGTTTGGGAAAGAAACTGGATTCAAGACAAAGCTCATCTTGCGATATTATATCAAAGCCTTCATCTGTCAAGGAAGCGAGAAATTATATGATCTGCGCATGCAAAAGGCGCAGAAAAAGATAAGTTTTCTTTCCTCTGAATTTCAAGAAGAGATGAAGGCGATGAGCAAAGGTAGCGGTATTGAGCTGGGTGCAGTTGCCTACGGGAACTCCTTTCTCGACATGGGCAACTATTCCGGAGGATGCAGGACCGTGGTCATCTCTGGAAACAATAGCCTCCTGCACAGCCATAATCTTGACTGGGACAATATTGCAGGATTGGCTGGCTGGACAATAATCATAGTCAGGAGGAATCCTTCCGATGGAAGGTTCCGGACAGTTTCAATCGGTTTCTCCGGTATGATGGGAGCGCTCGACGTTATAAATGAAAAAGGGATTGCCATATCCTTCAATCAACTTGGTTTTGGCAATGGAAATTATACTGAGCCGGTGTTTATGATGATGAGGAGAATTTCTGAAACATCAGTGACTTTCAATGAAGCTAGGGAAAAGTTGTTGAAAAGCCCTGAAGGAATGCCTTTCATCATAACGCTGTCAGATACAAAATCGAGCGAAGCTTCCATCTTCGAGAGACTCAGGGGGCGGAACGAGGTCCAGGAAAGGAAAATGACAGGATCCTGCATTGGAGCAATGAACATTGCACAGGCAGATACTTCAAAGGAAAGCGTACTTGATCAGGTTCTATCAGGGAAAATTCCAAATGACATAGATGGATTAAAGGGAATATTGTCGGACAAGAAAGTCATGATGGACTCGAACATCTACAGCGTCATATTTGATTTCAAAAACAACTGCTTTTATCTGGCTTCAGGAAAAATTCCAGCTGCAAAAGGGACATATAGGAAATATAAATTGTTTTGATTCATTGAAACTCCGATACTCCGTTACGCCGGATCTCCGGTTCATTTTGAATATAGTGTCGGATCCTTGATGCCGGCGTCCTTGAATCCTTTCCTGCGCAGACGGCAACTGTCGCATTTTCCGCAGGCACGCCCCTTGTGGTCGGGATCGTAACAGCTGTGCGTGATGGAATAATCGACGCCAAGTCTTGACCCGAGTTTTATTATTTCTGCCTTGGTAAGGTGCTGGAGAGGTGCGTGGAACTTGAACTTCCATCCTTCGTCAGCCGCCCTGGTCCCCAGGGTTGCGCATTTCGCAAAAGCCTTGATGAACTGCGGACGGCAGTCGGGATAACCGGAATAATCGAGTGAATTAACACCTATGAAGATGTCTCTTGCTCCTATGGTTTCAGCCCAGGCGACTGCAAGCGAGAGGAATATTGTGTTCCTGGCGGGGACATATGTAACGGGAATTCCTTTGTGAAGGCCTGATTTCGGGACTTTTATTTTCGCTGAAGTCAGGGCAGAGCCACCCCATTTCATGAGGTCGATCTTCATGACAAAATGGTGTGCCGCATGGAAGTGTCTGCAGATCCTTTCCGCTGCCTTCAGTTCGATCCTGTGGCGTTGCCCATAATTGAAGCTGATGGCATAGCATTCGAAGCCTTTTTTTACAGCACATGCAAGGACAGTGGCCGAATCAAGACCACCACTGAGGAGGACTACCGCTTTTTTCTTCATAGATTAACCACCAAGGCACAAAGTCACAGAGTTTTTATTTATAATTCCAAGAATAAACATATATAATAGATTACTTTGTGTCTTAGTGTCTCTGTGGTTCATTTCTTATTCAGTATCCTTGCGGCGGCGCAGGCGGCTCCGAAACCATTGTTGATGTTCGTGACAAGTACCCCGTTGGCGCAGCTGTTGAGCATTGCGAACATCGCAGTAAGTCCATGCAATGAAGCACCATAACCTGCGCTTGTGGGTACAGCTATGACAGGACATGAAACAAGACCCGCGACAACACTCGGTAAAGCACCCTCCATCCCAGCAACGACTATGAGGACATCTGCCCCATGCAGGATCTTGAGCCTGGAGAGGAGGCGATGGATTCCGGCGACACCGACGTCAGTGACTATTTCCGCGTTGCAACCACATGCGATTGCAGTGTATTTCGCCTCGAGTGCGACCGGCAAATCAACAGTGCCGGCGGTGACTATGAGGATTTTTCCGTGCAATCTCCGTTTGGGCAAAAGTCCAAGAACTCTTGCCTTTTCATCGAAAAAGGCTTCAGGATGTTCTTCAAGGATTGCTTTTGCAGCTTCGGGACTGATGCGTGTAGCCAGTGCAGGATGCCTGCGCTTTGTTATCTCGTGGATTATCCTGATGATTTGTTCAGAAGTCTTGCCTTCTCCATAGATGAATTCGGGGAAACCGCAACGGTTCTTGCGAGCATGGTCCAGCTTTGCGAAATCAAGCTTCTCCGGACTGTGGATGGCTCCGAGCTCGTGAAGAGCCATCAGGGGATCCATGTGCCCTTTTTCGATCTTCTCAACAAGTTTGGAAAGTTTGATTTTTGATTTTTTCTTCATCTTGGTGGTTAATTCTTTTAATCGCCAGTTCTCCGATATGCCGTCACTTACCAGAAACTGCAGCCTTGACTATCGTCTTGTCAAAGTAATTTACCGACATGCCGGCGTCTACTATGACTGTTTGAGCATTTATACCACTTGAACGCGGACTCAGGAGGAATGCTGTGACATTTGCAACTTCCTCGGTCTTCAAGGCGGATTTTCTCAAAGTTGCCTTCTCAGCGAAAAGATATGGTTCTATGTATCCCGGGATTCCGGCGGAAGATGACGTCTTGAGAAGAGAAGCGCCGACACCATTGACTCTTATCTTCGTGTCTTCGCTCATGGATTTTGCGAGGAAGCAGATGCTAGAATCAAGGGCGGCCTTTACAGGTGCCATATAGCCATAATTCTCAGCAGCCATGCGTGTAGTCGAGATGGAAATAGTGACCATCGAACCTTCCGGATCCATGTGTGGTTTGAAAAGTCCGGCTATCTGGATGAAGGAGTAGCAGGAGATGTCCATTGTCTTGAGGAAATCGTCCTTCCTGGTCTGGTGGAACGGTTTGAAACCATCAGTATAACTTGCGAAGGCGATTGAATGGATGATACCGTAAATTTTCCCCTTGCCTCCAACATCCGATACAAGCGACTGAAGCTGTTTTTCATCACCAACATCGCATATATGGACGGAACTTCCGGGGAATGCCTTGTTGACGAAAGCCGCTTGTTCCTGTCCGAGGACTGAAAAAACAAGGTCTGCTCCGGCCTCCTTTAACACTTCGGCTATATGGAACGCCACGCTCTTGCGATTGGCCACGCCGAATATCAGGATCCTTTTGCCTTCAAGTCCGAGAAAATCCATAAAACACTCCTGCCAACAGATTACACAGATAAAACTGGATTATAAGATAATATCTGTATGGATTATATCCAGTTATATCTTGCCAATCCTGTTATCCTGTCTAATATATCTGTTGATTTTTAGGGGTATCAGATGTTATCAAAATTATTTTCAGGACTGGAAGACGCTCAAAAGGGACGGCGCGCAACGATTTTCCTGTTTGCATCAACAATACTTGTATCAAGTTTCCTCCTGTTCCTGGTCCAGCCGATCATTGCCAAACAAATCCTTCCGTGGTTCGGTGGATCTGTAGGAGTTTGGACCACGTGCCTGATGTTCTTTCAACTGGCATTGCTTGGAGGATATGCATACTCCGACATATCTTCGCGGCTAAAACCCCATGTGCAGTTTTCTATACATGTTGTGCTGCTGGTGGCAAGCCTGGCCTCATTGCCAATCATTGCCGGTGCCATGTGGAAGCCTGATGGCGGAGATGAGCCGGTCCTGCCGATTCTGGGCCTGTTGACTGTGACAGTAGGCCTTCCCTACTTCCTGCTTTCGAGCACTGGACCGCTGGTACAAAGCTGGTTTGTCAGGGAAAACACTGATCCTGCCACATCTCAACGGGTATACCGGTTTTTTGCATTGTCGAATCTGGGATCGCTGGCAGGTTTGCTTGCCTACCCGTTCGTCATCGAGATTTGGACTTCGACCCGGGTTCAGGCATGGAGCTGGAGCGTAACATATGTCATCTTTGTTGTCCTGTGTGCAGCTTCAGCAATATGTTCGCTGCGGACCAGAAAGATCAAGGTGCAGAAAGAAGCCTCTCAGGCAGATGAGACACCACCATCCATAGGTGATTACATGTTATGGCTTTTGCTTTCTGCATTGGGTTCGCTCCTGCTGATGGCTGTTTCCATCCATATAACGCAGAATATCGCGTCGATCCCTTTGCTCTGGGTGCTACCCCTCTCCCTGTACCTTCTCACGTTCATTGTCTGTTTCGAATGGAGCGGGAAGGATGGATACGATCGTCGTATATGGATCCCTCCGATGCTGATTGCAATATGCGGTATGTCATGGGGCCTTACCGCAAACGAAGGAACCCCGCATCTTTTTGCTGTACCGCTATATTGCATAGGGCTGTTCTTCGTCTGCATGTTCTGTCACGGTGAACTGTCACATGCCAGACCGGCTCCACGCTACTTGACCCGCTTTTATCTTGTTCTTTCCGGAGGAGGTGCGCTTGGAGGGCTGTTCGTTGTCCTGATCGCCCCCAAACTTTTCAACAACTACTGGGAACTGCCATTAGGGCTTGTGGCATGTGCATTGATGGCTTTGTTTGTCACAGTCAGGTTGCATCGCCGGTCTCTTGGCCCTGTTTTTCCTATTATTTCAGTCGTCACCATCGGCATCTGCTGTTTCTTTATTAACTCATACGGCAACTTCATGAATCAGGAGACCATAAATTCTAGGCGTAGCTTCTTTGGGGTTCTGCGCGTCAGGCAGGTACAGCTGAATGACAATCAGGAACTGCGCTTCCAGCTGATGCATGGCGTGATTATGCACGGAGAACAATTCGTTTCACCGAATTCACGCAGCATGGTCACAAGCTATTATGGGGGTAGCTCCGGCGTTGGAATCGCTCTTTCCAAAATCCATCCGCTTGATCAGGCCGTCGGTGTTATTGGGCTGGGAACTGGCACGCTGGCGGCATATGGCGAGGCAGGCGACCGGTTCAGGTTTTATGAGATCAATCCGCAGGTAATAGAAATCTCAAAAAAATATTTCCACTATCTGGCAGACAGCCGGGCCAAGATAGAAACTGCCTTAGGAGATGCTCGGCTTGTATTGGAGCGTGAGCCGCCACAGCAGTTCGATATACTGGCAATAGACGCGTTTTCGAGCGATGCAATTCCAGTACATCTGATCACCCGGGAAGCACTGAAGATTTATCTGAAGCATATAAAGCCGGATGGAGCAGTGGTTTTTCATGTCAGCAACCGTTATCTGGAGCTTGCGCCGATCGTGAAGCTGCTTGCTGATGAAGTCGGAATGGAAGCAGTGCTGATAAACGACAAGGCCAAAGTTCCATATCAGGCAAATTCAGACTGGGTGATAGTGACCAAAAACCGGGAATTCCTCGAGGATCCTGAAGTCGATAAAAAACGCACGAAGATTAATAAGATTCCCGGACTTCTTCCTTGGAGTGACGACTTCAACAATCTGTTCATTATATTGAAGTAAACAACCTAAAGTTACAATCCTCCGGTGACTTCGAGGACGGAACCAGTAACATAGGAGGCTTCCTTTGAAGTCAGGAAAAGGATTGCATTGGCCACTTCTTCCGGTTTGCCAAATCTCTTGAGAGGGATCTGCTGTATATACGCCTTCTTCATATCCTCAGGCAGATCTCCAATGAATTCAGTGTCAATGAATCCGGGTGAAATTGCATTCACAGTTATCCCGCGGCGTGCTGTTTCCTTCGCAAGCGACATTGTCATGGCGACCTGTCCGGCCTTTGCGGCCGCATAGTTGGCCTGACCGGCGAATCCGAACTTGCCAGAAGGGGAGGTGACATTGATGATCCTGCCAAACTTGTTCTGCATCATCTTCTGGACCGCGAACTTGCTCATGTTGAAGGTGCCGGTGAGATTGGTGGAAATCACGGCGTTCCAGTCCTGTGGAGGCATCATGCCTACGACATTGTCCTTGCGGATACCTGCGTTGTTCACAAGGACTTCGAGGGATTTGTGCTTGGAATCGTATTCCTTGTAGAAGGATTCGACCTGTGCATAGTCGGAAATGTCGAATTTGACGATCTCTAGGGGGTGTCCTGCCCATGCCTGTTTCATCTGGTCGGCGGCGGCCTGATTTCCATGGTAGGTTGCCGTTACGGAAGCTCCGGCCTTGAGGAAAGCCTCAGTTACGGCCTTTCCAATGCCACGGGTGCCACCGGTGACAATTACGTTGTAATCCTTGAGTCCAAACATAATGAATTTTCTCCTGCGGACAAAATTTATCACATATGCCCGCAAATACAAAACTACAGAATCAGTTGTGGTAGGCACATCTCCAACCCGCCTTCGCCATGGAGGCTACGGCGTGGTTCATCCTTTCGCCTTCATCCCCATCGCAGACAAAAGGGGATGCAGGCGTCAGCGAATAAAAAACCCCGGAGATTTTCCGGGGTTTTGATCATGCTGTGTGCATGGACTTATTTCTTTTCTTCGGCTTTTTCCTCTTTCTTGGCCTCGGCTTTTTTCTCAGCCTTAGGTTCGGCCTTCTTCTTCTCATCCTTCTTTTCAGACTTTTCCTTTTTCGAGGCTGATTTCTTCTTTGCCGGTTTTGCAGCGTCTTCTTCTCCTACGAACTGGAGGATGCAAATTTCCGCGGCGTCACCGAGACGCTGTCCAATGCGTATGACCCTCGTATAGCCACCCTTGCGGTCGGTATATTTCTTCACGAGTTCATCGAACAGGATCTTGACAGCTTCCTTGTCGCGGAGCTTGGATAGCGCGAGTTGCCTATGATGGACATCACCCTTCTTGGCATAGGTGATCATCTTGTCGGCAAGACGACTTGCCTGTTTTGCCTTGACTACTGTAGTGCGTATGTCACCAAGCTTGATCAGCGAACTGACCATGTTGGCGAGCATTGCTGTGCGATGGGCGCTGGTGCGGCCTATCTTGAATGTGAACTTGCGATGGCGCATTATTATTCCTCCTCCTGGGTCTTGGCCTTTAGCTTTTCAGCTTCAGCCTGGAGCAGGGTGACCATTTCCTCGCTGAATGTCATTCCAAGCGAGAGATTTAAGGTACCGAGCTTCTGCTTAATCTCTTCAAGCGACTTTCTGCCGAAGTTCCTGAATTTCAGCATCTTGGACTCGGTCTTCATGCAGAGTTCGCCGATGAGCTTGATGTTTGCGTTGTTCAGGCAGTTCTGGGCCCTGACCGAAAGTTCGATGTTGTCGACAGGCTGTACGAGCTGCTTGTAGATCTTCTGTTCCTCTTCGCTTATGGAGGCAAGAGAACCTTCCTCTCCAGCAAGTGAACCAAGGAAAGGTCTGAGATGATCCTGAAGGATCTTTGCGGATTTCTCAAGAGCATCCTTCGGAGTAATCCTGCCATCCGTCCAGATCTCGAGGATCAGGCTGTCCATTTCAGTCTCTTCTCCGAGACGGGCCGTACCAACATTGTATCTGACATGAGTGATAGGGCTGAAAAGTGAATCTATTGGAATTGTTCCAAGAGGATGATCAGCTTTCTTATTCTTTTCGGCCGGATAGTATCCGCGTCCCTTGATGATCTCGATTTCGGCATGGAACGAACCTTTTTTGTCAAGCGTGCAGATAATCTGGTCGGGATTAAGCACTTCGACTGTGCCATCGGTTACTATGTCTGCGGCAGTGACAGCACCGGGCTTGTCCTTCTTGATATCAAGCGTCTTGGGAAGATCGCCGGTGCAGTTGAGGCGGATCTTCTTGAGGTTGAGAACTATGTCCGTGACGTCTTCAATGATATTTGGGAGAGTTGTAAACTCATGTGAAGCTCCGTCAATCCTGATAGCCGATATCGCGGCGCCTTCGAGGGATGAAAGAAGTATCCTGCGGAGCGAATTTCCGATGCTATGGGCGAAACCCCTCTGGAGAGGAGCGGCTGTGAATTTTCCGTAGATAGGAGTAGCTGAGGATTCATCTAACTCCACTGAACGAGGCATTGGGAAGGCGTTTGAAGCTGGCATTGATTTACCTCCAAGGATTATTGCAAATGTTATTAATTGTTTATTTGGACCTGAAATTAGACGCGACGTCTCTTTGCCGGACGGCAGCCGTTATGGGGAACGGGCGTGATGTCCTGAAGAGCGAGGATTTCAATTCCCGAAGCAGCAATACCGCGGACAGCGGACTCACGTCCGGCTCCCGGACCTTTGATCCTGACTTCAGCTTCCTTCATTCCAAGAGCCTGGGCCTTCTTGGCGGTCTCGGTCGCCACGAGCTGTGCGACATAGGCCGTACTCTTCTTGGATCCCTTGAATCCGGATCTTCCGGCGCTTCCCCAGCAAAGCACGTTGCCGTGCAGGTCTGTGAAAGTCACCTTGGTATTGTTGAAGGTAGAGTGGATATATGCTATTCCCGTCGGGACAATTCGCGTTATTTTAGTTTTTTTCTTGCCTTCTTCAGCAGCTGCACCTTCGGCTCCGGCTCCCTCTGGAGCTTGGGTAGCTTCGGTATTCTTCTGGTCAGGCGTATCGCCTTTCTTTTCAGCCTTCTTTTCGACCTTGGCGTCAGGCTTATCTGTCTTTTTAGCCTTTTCCTTTATATCTTTCGAATCTTTTTTTGCTTCTTCAGCCATAACTACCTTCCGTGATTATAATAAAGCGTTATTTTTTCTTGGGAGCAGCTGCGGCGGGAGCAGCAGCGGGAGCCTTGGCAGCAGGAGCGCCGGCTTTCGGAGCTGCGGCCGGTGCGGCACCAGGCTTGGCACCTGCGGCAGGAGCAGCGGCAGGAGCGGCAGCGGCACCGGGCTTGCCGTCAGTGGAAGCGACGATCCTTCTTTCAGTCTTGTCGCGGATTGCTCCGACGGTCTTCCTCTTGCCTTTCCTTGTCCTGGCGTTGGTCTTTGTCCTTTGTCCCCTTACAGGAAGTCCTCTGCGGTGCCTGTGTCCACGATATGTTCCGATGGCGACCAGACGCCTGATGTCGCCAGCAACCATCCTGCGGAGGTCACCTTCGACGACGTAGTCGTTCTGGAGGATCGTGGTTATCTTGGCGATGTGCTCATTGCTGAGGTTGTCGGCCTTCGTACCGAGAGGTATGTTGGCCTTCTTGATGATTTCGAGTGCTCTGGAGTGGCCTATCCCATAGATATAGGGAAGGGCGAACTCTATACGTTTCTTTCCGGGTATGTCAACACCGAGAATTCGAGGCATGTTTTGTTTCCTTCCTTAAGGTATCAACCTTGTCTTTGTTTATGGCGGGCATTGCGCGGACACTGCACTCTGACCACACCTTTTCTTCTTATAACCTGACAAAATTCACAACGACGTTTTACCGATGCTCTTACTTTCATTGCAAAATCTCCCTAGGGCTTCCGGAAGCCGGTATTTCACGCACATTTCTCCGGAAAAGCCAAATATTGTGAAAAATTTAAAAAAAAATTCAACAGAGCCGCATAAAATAGGTGCAGGGGTTTAAGATTCAAGCGGGAAACATGAAATATTTAGAAAAAAACTGAAATAGAAGATTTTACCCCGGAAAAGTCCTAATTTTCAGGAGGCGGACTTATCTCATAGCCGGCACGGTTCTGTGCAGATATCCAGTTGTCTACGAAGGGTTTGAGGAGAAAGTCCTCGAGCTCATCGGTGACCTCAATCTTTGAGTTGCAATATGGGCATGAAGAGAAATGCTCTATGTCATCCCGGAAGAGCATTTCAAGGCATTTCGGACAGATTAGCATCTTGTCCGAAGAATTCTTCATGTTCTTGAATTCATGTCTTTTTGCCGAGTTCATGTCCTTAATCCTTAACTTATACTACCTATTATACATAAATCATTAGACAAACACAATAGCTTTTTGTTCGATTTTCAAAGCTTTTTTTAGGCCAGGAAATAGTGGATTCTTAAGAGTGAGGGAAAATTACAGGATCATTTACTACGATAAAGTGGAACTACAAATGATCTGTCTCCCTTGTTACCGTTCCTGGGATAGAGATCTGGGCCTTTTAAATCAATTGTCCTGTCACCATATATTTCCCGTATGTAGACCTTGTAGTCGTTGTCACGGAAGTTGTCAGTAGCAAAGATTAGAGAGGCTTTTGAATCCTTTATTATATAAGGAACAGAATCAGCCGGTACCTTTTCGGAATCTGTGGCTGAAATGTAGTTGTAGGCACCAAGTAATTCAGTGACACCCCCATCCCTTGTCTCTATGAAAGGAGCCGGACCTTCAGTCTTGAACCCGAGTATCCAAAGCTTTGCGCCAATATTTAAAACCTGTGCATAACTGCCGTCTCCACCATTGTTCTCCGGATTGAACTGGCGTGCCCAGACATTCTGCTTCCTGAACTCCCAGCCAGGCATGAAAACATCCTCGATAAAAAGCTTTCCTGTTCCTTTTTCAGTGTTCCGGTAGCTGTGACGATCCCCGCCAGCTCCGATCCATCCTGCACAGTGCCTGATGACAACTGTCTTCGGCGAATTGTTCTCGAATATGACCTCGCCTGGATACTGTGCATTGAAGAACATGTTCTCAAAAATGACAATGTCAGATCTGGTTTCATCTATCCTTATAAGCGGACGGGGATTTTTCTTATCGCTGAAAGGTTCTTTGGCCGCTCCAAGATTGATTTCCGAGCCCATCCCTAGGATTTGCTTGAGCGACCCCCTAACAATCAATGTGTCCGAAAGGAAATAAATCCGGTTGTTCGGGAAATAAACCGTGCTTTTCCCTGAATCTATTGCCCTCTGAATTGCTGCGGTGTCGTCCTTTTCTCCCTCTTTTCTTGATCCAACCGCAATCCAGTCTCCGAGATCTGAATTCCAGAACTCCGGAGCATCCTCTACCTCAAGGAGATCTTTGGATTCTATTGCTTTGTTGCCAAGAGTTGCGGATTTCGCAATTTCCTTGCCTAGTTCAAGCTCAGTGCTGCAGTATTTTATTGGCTTCTGACGGTAACCTTTGATTCCAATATCTCTAAGAAATAAGCTACCTGAACAGTCAATTGCATATTGATCTGATACTCCATCTGACATCTTTGAATCGACAATAGTAAGAACTCCGATCGCTTTTGTCACTGCTACCGCTGGAAACTTGTTTTCGCTGGTTAGTCTGCGGATCTGCAGGATATTATCAGCAAGACGGATTCCGTATTTCCTTTGATACTTCAAGGTAATGTTTTCAAGAGTCATTCCATACTGTCCATCTGCATAATCGAATCCTATGTCGAACCCGATAATCGAAACATTCTTTATGAGCCCTGGACCAGGAATCTTTCTTATCATCGAAATCCCTGCAACTCCATGTCCGTCTCCACTCCTGACGATCACATTTTCAATCGATCCGACATTGCTTACCGCATAATCGATTCCGATCGCTCCCGGATTTTCTTTCCCAGTGTCGATTGTCAGATCAAAGATGTTGTTCCGGAATGCCTTGTTGCCGCCGCCCTCAATAGAGTCACCTTTTTCCCATAATGAAGCAGTCACTATGACCGGTCTTGGCTTCGATGGATCTGCGAAATTCGTAGACTTGTCCTTTAAACGCAGGATTGCCTTGTCTCGATTCTGCCCCTGCAATGTCAGATGCGGTTTCCATAGTCCTTTTGAGTTTTTCGCATATAAGGTATTACTTAAATCGTATGTTCCGGCGGGAAAATAAATTACTCTGCCTGTATCGACATTTTCAGTGATTGCCTTCTGGATCGCGACAGTATCGTCAATGCCGTCGTCCGGCTTCGCATTGTATGGCGGCAAGCACACATTAATTATCGCATCAGCCGGAAATATCTTGTCAGGAAGACTTTGGGCAATGGAAGAACTGCAAACAGCAATAGCCGTTAATTGAAATATAGCTCTCACAAAGATGCGATTCATTTTTTCCTTGGATCTTTAATTATAGGAATGTGAAAAGATCCGGGACCTCGACATAATGGATAGGAAGTCCGGGGACTTTTGGCTTGAGCCATTCGACAAGGTAGTTCATACCTTCCTGTTCACTCAATACGTGTCCAAGTATTACAAGCGAGATTTCCCGTCCCTGAAGAGTGGCGTCACGGACATATTCACCCGTCTGCCATTCGACGGTCTCCCCGCAGACCAGCGCATCGACATCGGCATGTTTCGACAGGAACTTAACCTGATACTCCCCGCCGTATGCGCCAACCGTCAAGCCGATGCGACTGATCTTGTGCTCAGGCCTTCCGATAACGCGGATGGTTTTCAGTTTGAATATCTTTTTCAGTTCTTCAGCAAGATGTTTTAGCGTGATGGGATCCCGGATGAAGAGTTGCTGGTTGACCGCCCCTTGGTATTTTTCCCATCCCAGTTTGTGTGCCATACCTGTGAGGATGCCATCGGGATTGTACCTGTGCCAGTTGTCATGGAAGCGCCATACGGCAATATTTTTCTTCGCCAGTGCTTTCTTCTTCTTTTCTACTACAGGATCATCCTTCAGCCATTTCTCAACTTCGTCCCTGTGGTCGTACCAAGTCGGCTCGTGGGTGATGATGAAGTTTGCGCCAAGCGTTTCAGCCTTCTTTATCACATCCATTGTAACAATGAAAGTTGAAACAATTCCTGTCACATTCATGTTTGGATCACCGCACTTCAGTGTATCAACGGTATCCTGTCTGATACCCTGAGGTACCGCATCCATAATCTTGTCGATTATGTTTTTCACCGTAAAAGCCATATTTTCTTGATTCCTATTTGTTATTAATATGTTCCTCAGTCCAATCCAATACTCGTATCTGTAGATCCTTCATAAGTTGCGGTTCGCGCACGACGTGTCCGGAGCGTGGATAGCCTATTAGCGTACACTCAACCCCGCGCGCCCTGAGTGCGGTGTGCCACTCCTGTCCCTGTGAATATGGTACGCGTGTATCGTCTGTTCCGTGCAGGATCATTGTCGGTGTTTTGATGTTTGATGCGGAAAAGATCGGTGATTGGCTTCTGTATACTTCCGGTTTTTCCCATGGGTAGGCGGCCATGTAGGCCGGAATCATTTCAGGAAGATCGGAGGTTCCGGCCTGTGATACGAGATTAACAGGACCAGCTCCTACTATGGCAACTTTGAAGCGGTTAGTACGTGTTGTGATGTTTGCTGTCATATATCCACCATAGCTCCATCCTACTGCTGCGAGCCTGTTAGGATCGGCTACGCCCATGGCGATGACTTTATCCACACCAGCCATGAGATCGTCGTAAGGCCCTCCGTTCCAGTTGGCGACATTGGCTTTGCGGAATGCAGCACCATATCCTCCTGAACCGCGCGGATTTATTCGTAGGACTGCATAACCGTTCTTTGACCATATTGTATAAGGGTAGACGTCGGGCTGGCCGAAATAATTTTGTGAAAACTTCTCGGCAGGCCCTCCATGAATTGACAGGACAAGAGGGTATTTATTCCCATCTTCGTAGTTTAATGGATACGTGAGAATTCCTTCTACTTGCATGCCGTCAGATGATTTCCAGGTAACAATTTCCATTTTTGGCACCGGCATTCTGGATATATCACTGTTCTCGGACGATGCGCATTGTACTGCGATCTTCCCACTGTTGGGAACAGGAGCTATGTAGGCCTCCTGAGGCGTGTTGAAATCCTGCAATGAAAATCCGAAGAAGGATCCATCGTTATTTATGGAAACAGATTCCACTACCTTGTCGGTGGCGCTTAGAATTGCAGGTGAATCTCCGGAAACCGGCAATGAGCCAAGTATGTGGACCAGTCTGTAGGCTTCTTCGAAAAAAAGCGATTTTCCATCCGCAGACCAGCCAATGAGCGTCGGCATTTGATTAGGCGTAGGGGCAAGTGTCTTAGAAACACCTTTAAAACCCCCTGGCATTGGAAGGAGTTCCACTTTCCATTCACTGAAATCAGCAGTTGGATTCTCCCCTCGTATGAAGGCGATACTGGAGCCATCCGGAGAATACAGGGGTTGCATCTCAGCGGCAGGTGTACCTGCCAATAGGGTCACTTTCCCAGATGCGATATCCACGATGCTAATATCGCTATGCCATCCCTCGGGTGCAGAAGCGCGGGAATGTGTGAATGCAATGCTTTTCTCGTCAGGAGAACAGTCAAAGCTTTCAATCAGGTAATCACCATTTGTGATCCGTTTTGGTTCAGCTTTCGGTTTGGCATCAACAATCCATAAATTTATACGGGTTGCATTTGAATATTCGACGACCGCATCATCTGCAGGTCCACCAGGACCTGGAATCGGCTTAACAATATCAGGGGAGGTAAATACGAACTGTCCACCTTTTGGAGACCAGCTGAAGCTTGTAATGCCATTTGGTACAGCTGTGAAAATTTCAGATTTTCCACCAGCAGAAGGTGAACAGAAAATCTGTCTGGTGCCTTTTCGATTGCCCTCAGTAGCTGTGGCGAGGAAAGCAATCCGAGAACCATCAGGAGACCAACTCGGTGAATCAACCATTCCCATTCCTCTACCGATCTGTCTCCTCTTCAAATTACCAGCCCCTGACACGAAAATCTCCGAAGTCCACTCGTTAAGACCACCAGTAAAGTGCGCGCGCATAACAGTATATGCGACCTCAGTTCCATCGGGTGAGATTTTGACATTACTGACATAAGCACCAGATAATCCATCATCTACTGTCCATCCCGATGGATTGAAGATATGAGGCTCATTGATATTTCCAGAAGTTCCACCTGCATCGTTTTTTACTGTATACAGGGAACAACATCCGGCGATAGGTAAAAGAACTGCAATTGCCAGTGCCTTTATAAGATTTCTGGTGAGATTTGCAATCATCGTCTACCTCTTTTGCCTATATTTAGAGGTACTCTTAATATTCATCTATGTCCTTCCAGTAGTCTGTAAGGAACATTTCCTTGAATCTCTGATCTAAGTCCTTGGTGGACATTCTTGAAAGGGTTTCCGGTGTAAGTAATGCCAACTGGTCCACGCTCGGAGTGACTTTCTTCCTTTCCTGTGCATCGACAAGAACAAGCAGTTCAACTATAAGTGAGACTACTGGACGTTCCTTGTATTCATCAAATGCGG
Source organism: uncultured Victivallis sp. (assembly GCA_964600895.1). Lineage (GTDB taxonomy): Bacteria > Verrucomicrobiota > Lentisphaeria > Victivallales > GWF2-50-93 > GWF2-50-93. The sequence goes on along the minus strand of CAZRKP010000003.1, from coordinate 182,470 downwards.
CATATATCTGATATTTGGAATCCTTTGTCACGCTTGGGGGTCTGAGCAGGGATAATGTTGCGGAGATGATTTTATCGTTGGGGACGTTAAAGTCAAAATCCTTTGCTTCAACCGTCTCCTTGACCTGCGCCAAATATTGAGCAACCCGTTGGGCTATCTCAATCTTTATCCTGATTACCTGTTCCTCTCTTCTATCTTTCTCGGAAATGTAGGAGGTCAATTGATTATATCCGAATGAAATAATGCCGATTGCGCATGTTGACAACAACCAAAGACCTAGATTTGAATTCAAAAACTCAATAATGCCATTTTTCTTCTTCAGCATATGTCCTCCAGTATATGAAGAGTTTCAACAATGATCCCATTGCATAGGCCGGCAAAGAAAGAACCATTCTTGCTGGATGATTATTGTTTTATTTAATCTTGTTGTAAACCTTAATCTCCGGGAATGCTTTGTCAAGATGGCCAAGTATTACAAAGATGTTTACAAGATCATAACGGAAGAGTACCTGTAATTTCTTGAGAAAACCTCTAAAATTGGCAAATGGAGCATAATAATAAATTATGGATATTCGGCAAGGCTTGCCCGCCGCGGCGGGAACAAAATCCAGGAGCAGCCTCAAGACGGTCTGTAATTGGCTCTGTGCTGGAGTACCCGGTGAAACCCGCAGAATGAAGGAGGAGATCGATATCCGTATGAACCTGATTCCTATGGCATTATGTGATTACCATGATTTTTTCCAGAGGCAGATGCACCGGTTTCAGAATTAAAGAATTTCTTCAGATCAATTCCATAACCAACAGCAGGCGAACCTGGAGGTGGATTGAAACATTTGAGATTTTTTATCCTTTTCAGATCTCCTGCCTCGCCATGTGATTCTGCCAATGGAAGTTTGGGATCCGTCAGGATGCCGGAAGGTTTTCCATCGATGATCTCTTTGCCTGACTTCCTCCAGGACTCAAGATTTTCATAGGTCTTTTCGCCAACCACTTTGAAAGCCTTTTCAGACCAGTAGAGGTTGTTCTGGAAGAGGATCTTGTCGCTGTTCTTGTCGATCTTCACAAGTGGAGCGTCCTTTGTGATGAATATGTTGTTCCTGATTGTCACACCTATGTTTTTCCCATGGATATTGACCAGGGCATGCGCCGGCTGGTTCGTGATGAAAGTATTATTGTAGACTTCGATGCCGGACATCCCTTTTCCGTAGTTGCCGATATAAATAGCTCCGTATTGGCGGAGTTTTACTGCATCGTTTTCACTGATATTATAACGGACAATATTTCCCTTGTCTTCTTGAGGGGCTCCTGAATAGGTGAATACAAGGAACCCAGCCCCATCGTTGTCATGGCTGTAGTTGTACTGCAAGACACACTCGATGCAGCCCCCGTCAAGATCAAAGCCATTGCCGTCTGGAGCAGTACCGGTCCGGTTCATGAACGATTCGCAGTTCTGTATGACGACCTTGCGCGACACGGCAGCCCAGATTCCGCATGGACCTCCGGGGGCTTTGTTGCACATTGCGCCATTTTCCCAGGCGGTGCAGTTCTCGACGAGACCGACATCTGTATCCTCGACTAGCAGTCCGCTTCCGGAATGGTTCTCCCTGTAATTGGGATCTCCGGGATTCTTGAACATCTTGCAGTTCCTTATGGTCACATTATGGTTTGCGAAATCCTTGGCCTTTTCGTTCCAGTAACCGGTTATGTAGATGCCGAAAAACTCGTTGTCATAAGCAGAACAGCCCTCGATCAGCACATCCTCGAAACCGCTCTTGCTTTCGTCGGATGCGGCGCCGCCAAGCAATATTCCGCAGCCGGTCGAGAATAAATTGTCCTTGGATTTGATGTCGCGTCCAAATCCATGTACTTCCACATTCCGGATCACGACATGCTTTAATTTCTTATTTTTTGGCAAAGTGTTTATTACAGCAATTCCGCATCCATTGTTCTTTGTGCGGTCTTCCCCGGCGCAGACGAGATCAGAGATCTCTATGCCGCCGGCATCACGGAATACAATTGCGCTTCCAAGGCCTGCCGTTATTGTAGCTTTGCCTTCACCATATGAAGAAATTGTCACGGGATTTTCAGGAGTGCCGGCGTCTTTTGAGTCGAGAACGAGATTTCCTGAAAAGGTTTTGCCTCCAGCAAACAGGAGCTTGTCGCCGGGCTTGAGTTCCTGCCTGTTTGCACGGGCAATGCTCTTCCAGGACTTATCTGGAGATGTTCCGGGATTTTCATCATTGCCATCAGAACTTACATAGTAGGCAATGCCGTTTCCTGCCGATGCAGGAGGTGGGTACAGGAAGAACATCAGTATAAGGATACAGAGAAGCGGCAATATCCCATTGTAATTTGAAGCAGCATGCATCTTGATGATCCTTTTCCTGTGCTGATGAGAAAAATATGCCGGTAACTGTATTATGAAATGGAAAGCAAATCAAATTTATTTTCCATTGCCCGATTTATCCGTTGAAAACAGGAATGGAAACAATATATTATTTTTTCATTCCGAAATTAATTTCAGGATGAAAAAAATAATCAGGTGATAAAGAAGGAACATTTGGAAAGATGGACGGTCGATAATTCGGCCGATCTCTACGGCATACGCAACTGGGGAGCCGGATATTTCAGCATATCTGAGAAAGGCGAAGTCGTAATGACCCCCATGGGTTCGGGAAAACCCCCGGTGATAAGCATACCGGAAGTGATTACCGGACTCAAGGCGAGGGGAATGGACGTGCCGGTCCTTCTGAGGCTGGGAAACATCCTCGATTCACAAATCACCATACTCCACGAGACTTTCAGATCTGCAATTGCAAAGTTCGACTACAAAGGTGCCTTCAAGGGCGTCTACCCCATCAAGGTCAACCAGCAGCAGCAGGTGATCGAGGAAGTCACCAAGTTCGGTTCAAGATATCATCACGGCCTCGAGGCAGGCAGCAAAGCTGAGCTTCTTGTCGCTATATCAATGCTAAAGGACAGCGAATCCTGCCTGATCTGCAACGGATACAAGGACGAGGAGTTCGTGGACCTCGGGCTCTTTGCGAGGAAAATGGGCATCAACTGTTTCTTCGTGCTTGAAATGCCCAGCGAACTGCCTCTCATTCTCGAACGGGCCGCAAAGCTCAACATTAAACCCCTCATCGGGATCAGGATAAAGCTTTCTTCGAAGGCAGGTGGACACTGGTCGGAATCTGGTGGGGACAGGAGCGTGTTCGGACTTAACACCAGTGAGCTTGTTGATGTTATCGACATGCTCCGCGAAAAGAACATGCTTGACTGCCTCCAGCTCCTCCACTACCATCTCGGCTCCCAGATCTCCAACATCCGCGACATCCGTGCTTCCATCGTAGAAGCTTGCAGAATCTACACAGGCCTTGTTGAAGAGGGTGCAAAGATGGGATTTCTCGATCTGGGTGGCGGACTTGCTGTCGACTATGATGGGTCACATACCAATTTTCCAAGCAGCAGGAACTACAACCTAGAGGAATATTGCGCTGACATAATCGAGATGATCATGACCGCCCTCAACGAGAAGAACATCCCGCATCCGGACATCATAACCGAGTCCGGCAGGGCGACCGTAGCATATTATTCTGTCCTTATATTCAATATCCTGGATGTCAGTAGGTTCGAAGCTTTTCCTCTTCCGGAGAAACTCCCAAAGAATTCACACGAAATGATACAGAATCTGATGGAAGTGGCGAAATCACAGAATACAAAGAACATCCAGGAATCATATAACGATGCTGTCTATTACCGTGATGAGATCAGACAGCTTTTCAAGAATGGCGACATCTCCCTGAGGGAACGTGCCCTTTCTGAGAGGATTTTCTGGCATGTTGTCGTGAATATCGCAAAGGATGTCGGCAAGCTCAAATATGTACCTGATGAGTTCGAGGGGATCGAAGCCGCTTTGGCCGACATCTACTATGGTAATTTCAGCGTGTTCCAATCGTTGCCGGACTCCTGGGCAATAAACCACCTTTTCCCTATAATGCCGATACACAGGCTGAACGAACCTCCGCTCCGCGAAGCGATCATCGCCGACATCACATGCGATTGCGACGGCAAGATAGACAAGTTCATCGACCTGCACGATGTGCGAAAGACACTGCCACTGCACGAATTGAAGCCTGATGAAGAATATTATCTTGGTGTCTTCCTTGTTGGAGCATATCAGGAGACACTTGGAGACCTCCACAACCTCCTGGGTGATACCAACGTCGTCAGCATCAGGGTTAACAGCGACAATGGAGGATATGAGCTAGTCCGCGAAATAGAAGGAGATTCGGTTTCAGATGTCCTTTCATATGTGGAATATGATCCAAAATCGATAATGGCGCAGTTCAGGGATCAGGCGGAACAGGCAGTACAGACAGGGAAGATCACCCCTGAAGAGCGCAAAATCATCATGGATGCTTTTGAAAATGGTTTGCGCGGATATACCTACTTCGAAAGGTGATTGAATATCGAATATTGAACAAGGAACGTCCGATTACGAAGTTAAAACTTCGAGAATGATATGGTTTTTCAGCGATATTCCGGATAAAAATTGGAAATTCCTTGTTGGTTATTGGATATTCATAATCTTAAGGAGTTTTCATGAAAAATTCTCTTCGTCTTCCCTCGATCTTTGGCAGCAACATGATCATCCAGCACGGAAGGAAGTTCCCAGTTTGGGGATGGTCAGCGCCCGGTGACAAGATAACTGTGGAGTTCGGTAGTCAGAATAAAACAGCAACTACCGGAAAGGATGGCAAGTGGCGAGTCGAACTCGGTCCGCTCGGGATTTCCTGCGAACCTCGCAAAATGATTGTCACCTCGTCAATTAAAAATCTTCAATTGAAAATCGAAAATATCTTAGTCGGCGATGTCTGGATCTGTTCCGGCCAGTCGAACATGGAATGGCCATTGAAGCAGACGATCGGAGCCGAAGAAGCTATCAGGAATTCTGCGAATTCCGCAATCAGGCTTTTTACGGTTCCGAGGGTGACGGCGGATGAGCCAGTTGATGAATGCCAGGGTTCCTGGACGGAATGCAATCCGGCAACAGTCGAACAATTCTCCGGTGTCGCATATCATTTCGGCAGGGAACTGAGCAGGCATCTGAATATTCCAATTGGCCTGATACATACCAGCTGGGGTGGAACCAAGGCCGAAGCGTGGACAAGCAGGGAAGCTCTCAAGGCTTTTCCAGAACTCAATCATCTTGTTTCAAATGATGTTTCTGTCTACAAAAAAGCTCTTGAACCTTTCAAGAAGCTCTTCAACTTCGCCGCTCCCAGGGGAGTGAAGCACGGTACAGATGGCACCTTGCCTGATCCTGGAAGGAATCCGGCCACGGCAAAATGGGCAGAGCCTGATTTTAATGATTCAAATTGGATCGAGATGAACACTCCCGGGTCATGGGAGAGCCAAGGATACATGCTTGATGGTGCAGTATGGTTCAGAAAAAAAATAAAAGTTCCTTCTACATGGGAAGGGAGGGATCTTTTCCTGGAACTGGGTGCGCTCGACGATTTTGACGTCACCTTCTTCAATGGAAAGGAGGTTGGACGCACAGGCAAGGAGACAGACAGCTGGTGGACGACACCAAGGAAATACAAAGTGTCAGGGAAGCTTGTGAAAAAAGGTGAGGCGGTCATTACGATCAGGATATTCGATCAGTTTATGTCAGGTGGCATGATGGGCCCTTCCGAGAAGATGAGGATATATCCTGTCGGAAAGGAATGCGAGGAGATCAGTCTCAAGGGCAAATGGCTTACCGCCGTCGAACTTGGGATAATAGTTTCTTCGAGCATCAACAGTACGAAGCTGTTCAACGCGATGATAAATCCGTTGCTGACCCTCGGAATCAAAGGGGCGATCTGGTATCAAGGATGTTCGAATGTCGACAGGGCGTACCAGTATAGGAAGCTTCTGCCGACGATGATAAGTGACTGGAGGGCACGCTGGAAGTGCGGAAAATTCCCGTTCTACATAGTACAGCTTGCGAATTATCTGGAAAAAGTTGAACTTCCGTGCGAAAGCAGCTGGGCGGAACTGCGCGAAGCTCAGTTACTCACATCTGTTAAAGTGCCAAACTCCGGGCTTGCTGTCGCAATTGATATTGGCGAGGCAAAGGACATCCATCCCCGCAACAAGAAGGATGTCGGTATCAGGCTTGCAATCCAGGCTTTGAAGAAGACCTATGGTAAAAAAATCGTAGCCGACGGACCCGTCTATAAGGGGATGACGGTGAAAGGCAATTCGATCATCGTCAAATTCGAGACCGATGGAGCCAAGCTGAAGTCTTTAGATGGAAAAGAGCTGAGAAGCTTCACAATCGCAGGTTCCGATAGGAAGTTTCACTGGGCAGATGCGAAGATCGCAGGGAATACAGTGGTTGTCTGCTCGGGGAATGTAAAGAAACCTATGGCTGTACGCTATGCCTGGGCCAATAATCCCGACTGCAACCTCTGCAACGATCTAGGTCTGCCGGCATCACCGTTCCGTACTGATGGCTGGACCTGCAGCACCAGGCATGCGAAATAGAATCTGATGGAAAACAGTAAACAAGGTAGGAAGAAAAAACTGCTGATCTCACTAGCGGTTGTTTTCGCTATTGGCATTGCATATCTTGCCTATTTCCTGATTTTAGAATACAAGGTGCACAGCAAACAGCGTGAAATCCGCAAGGCGGGTTATCCGGCAAGTCCGGAAGAACTCGAAAAGTGGTATGCAGAACCTCCTGCCGGGAAAAATGCCGCTCCTGTCTACGAGGAGGCTTTCAAAAACTTCTGTGAAAATCCTGCAGGTGTTGATACGAGCAAGCTCGTAATATGCGGTTCAGCTGATCTGCCCGCACTTGAGATTAAAATCCCAGATGAAATGATTGAAACTGCCAGAAAATATCTGACGGCGAACAGCAAAGCGATTGAGCTGGTCCACAAAGCGTCATCAATGGATTCTTGCAGGTTCCAAGTCGAGATTAGTGATGCTGAACGGTCTCTCGCATACCATTCAAAACTGCGACAGGCGGCAAGGATACTCTACCTACAGGCGGTGATTTCATCTGAAGAAGGAAATCTCCAAAAAGCTTTCGAATCCGCGATAGACTCATGCAGGCTCACCATGTCTCTCGAGAATGAACCTCTGCCAGATTCATTCATAACACAGATGGCTCTCGAGCATATGGCACTAGATAGCGTTGAAAGGCTGATTGCCAGAGGAGGGCTTGATGAAAAACAGTTGAGCCAGATCGGAAAGGAAGTATCCCGCTTTGAGAGCATGAAATCGCTGGAACGGGCATACGCTGGGGAAAGAGCTCTTGTCCTTTCAGAATATTATCTCGAGGAGTTCATGGAATATGCGGTATATGGTTTCCCGGGATTTGTGAGAAGCAGTCCATTCCTGAAAAAAATGGTCTTCTTCCTGTTCGATGTGTCATGCCTTAGGATGATAAACAATCTTTCCGGCATTGGATTTCTAACCGAATTGATCGAACTGTCAAAGAACAGGCCGGAAAGCATATTAAGTCCATTAAAAAAGATCGATGGAAAAATTGATTGCCTCCCCTCCTATCTCTTCGCAGTAAAAATTTATATGCCCCATCTTTGCTCAATAACAGAAAAGAAGATACTTCTTGTATCCAGGACGAGGGTCGTCCTTACTGCTGTGGCAGTTGAATCATACTTGCTTATAAACAAGAAGCTCCCGGAAAACCTGTCTGTTCCCGTTGATCCTGTCGATGGAAAACCTGTCCGATATGTCAAAACAGAAAAAGGCTTTCTCATCTACAGCACCGGAGCCGACGGACAGGACAACAAAGGCAATTCCGGCTCCAACAGAGGATTTTCTCCTGGGGAGGATTTTTCAGTGAAGCTTATCCGGTGATTTATTTAATGCATGCATCCCAGGGCATGCAAAAGTCAAGGTCGGATATTTTCCTATAGGTGTCCACCGGTGAGATCACTAGTCCGGATGCAATATCAAGATTTGGATAATGCTTCCTGAAAGCCAAAAAACCTGAACAATCCCTTCTTGATGGATTCGTAGTCATTCTGATTTCAATTGGGAAGAACCTCCCATTGTATTCGATTATCAGGTCTACTTCAGCGCCGGAATAAATTCTCCAGTGGAACATCTTGGGTTTTGGCGACATGAGGGAGAACTGTTTGCGGAGTTCGTTGACCACGGCTGTTTCGAAGACCGCTCCAGACAGGGGATGGCTTGCCAGCGCCTTGGGAGAGGAAATTGACTGAGCCCAACACATGTATCCTGTATCGATAAGATAACCTTTTGGTTTTCCAGAAAGTCTTTTTATGGGATTCAGCGAAAATGGGGGGATTTCCATCCATTGGTAGGAAGAGGCAAGGACATCTGTCCATTTCTTGGCCGTATGAGGACTGAGCCCAAGATCCCGTCCAAGCTCGCTGTAGTTTATTTCCTGTCCGCTCAAGGCTCCCATCAGGCCTATGAATCTTGCGAACTGCCTTATGTCGGAGACATTCATCATGGATCTGACATCTCTTTCGAGATATGTTCGCTGATATGATTCAAAGTAATCTGGAATGAGAGTCTTTTCGAGGAACTGTACTTTTGGCATGTATCCTTGCCAGAGCTGTTCAAAGAGAGTCCCATTTAGATTGAGGCGGGATATTTCATTGCTTTGGAAACCTGCTGAAGATTCAAGCCAGTTCCTCATCAGGACAGGTAACTGGTCTTTTTTTGAGGTTTCATAGTTTGAAAAAGTGTCAAGCTCAAGGATGGCAGCTCTTCCTGCAAGGCTCTCGGATATTGTTTTCATTACGCCCCACTGCTGTGAACCGGTGATCAGGAAAAGTCCATTGCTCTTGAGCCTATCAATTCTCCTTTTAATTGCAGGTACAAGTTCCGGAGCATATTGGATTTCATCGAGGATCAGAGGAAGACGATGGTTGTCGAGAAAAAGATCAGGATCCTGTCTGGCATTTTCCACATCCTTAACAGGATCAAATACGACAGTACCGGCCTTCTGACCAAAGACATGGTCGAGAAGGGTACTCTTTCCTACCTGCCTTGCACCGGTCAGTACTACGGCAGGAAAATTTTCAGAAAGACTGACAAGTTTTTCAGTAATAAGCCTTGGAATGTATTCCATAAGGGTTTCCTTGATTTTGATTAAAAATAACAAGAATTTAGAGTTTTTCAAGCAAAAATCTACAAAATATCTGTAATAATAGCATTGTAATTGCTAATTATACAGATATTATATTATTGATATTTGAAGAATTTAGTTCCAGATAGGGGGTAAAAATGAAAATCCATTTGCGGCTGGCAAGCCTATTACCGTTTTTTCTTCTATTGACAGGTTGCTGTGAATTTACCGAGGAATACACGATAAATCCAGATGGATCTGGCAAGGTCATCCTTGAAACGGCTTTTCAAGAAGTAGATATAAATGATGGATTTGTCTTCAGTGTCACTGTCAATAAGGTAAAGAAGGAAAAACTGACACCTGAAATGGATTTGAAAAAGTCCGTTTCGAAGGTGCTAAATACCAAAGGTGTTGATGTCTGGAAGGATGTGGAAGCCAAATATCTTTCAGACGGGCGCATGTGGTTCAAGGGAACTGCCTATTTCAAGGATCTTTCAAAATTGGAGTTAAGCGAAACAGCTACGAAATTCATCAAAATGAAAATCTCAAAAAATCCTGATGGTTTACTTATTTTGGAAAAAAGAATGAATCCTGAAAAGGACAAGTCGCAGGAAAAGTCTTCCGAGGTAATGACGGAAGAGAAGGTTTTAGAGAGAATCACCGAATTCAAGATATGCTATCAGAAGACAAGGCCTTTCATAATGGGAGCGATGTGTTCATTCAGGTTTCAAAGTTCGTTCCGTCTGCCTGGGACGATACAGAAGAATGAAAATATGAATTATGATTCCAAAGAAGGAGTGGTAAAGATTTTCTTTGACGGTCAAAAAGCGTTCGAAGAGCTTGATGCTATGAGTAGGGACGACAAATGGATCAGGAAGAAAATAGACGAATTAGATATGAATATAGAAAAGGACATGATTGATTTCGAAAAATTGCCGATGATTTCCGGATTGAAAAGTCCAATAGCGGTATGTTCTCCTCCCTTTAAAAATCTTTTTGACTACAATGTTGAAGTTTTTCATGCCAAACTCGAGTATCCCCAGTTGCTCGAGAAATGGAAGCCGCCAGAAGGGGCTCAGTCACCTGAAAAAGGTAAATGACAAACTTCTTTGTAAGGTCCTTCCAGCCATTGACTTTCCGCAAATTTATTTTAACTTTATAGGTTGCATAAATCGGATGATATAATGGAACCTATAAGAAACTGCATAAATACATCTTCTGTCGAGTCCCTTGCCCAGCACGGGATAAGGAAGGTATCCGTTGCGATCGGGGTTTTTGATGGTGTACATGTTGGACACCAGCGCCTGCTGAAAGAACTTCTGAAGATTGCAAAGGAGACGGATTCAACGCCGGCAGTCCTGACTTTCTATCCACATCCGCGCCAGATACTGAATCCTGCCGAACCGCCTCTTCTGCTTGTTTCACAGGAAAAGAAGGTGCAGATAATTAATTCGCTTGGCATAAATGTCGTTATAACATTTCCATTCACAAAGGAGTTTGCAAGCGATGACGCGGAAACGTTCCTCCAGGACTGCCTGTATTCCCCCGATGTGAAGCTCTGCGGGATCTGCGTTGGACAGAAATGGCGATTCGGTGCAGGAGGAAAAGGGAACATACATACTCTTGACAAGTTTGCGAAGAAGGAGGGAATTAAGTTTTCAGCTGTTGAGGAACTCATCCTTGACGGACATCCGGTAAGCAGTTCGGCGATCAGAAGGGCCGTTACGGGTGGACTTCTTGACAAGGCCAACCATATGCTAGGACGACTTTACAGCCTTTGTGGGAAGGTTGAACACGGCGAAAATATTGCGACGAAGATACTCGACTGTCCTACGGCGAATATTTCCGTATCGCAGGGAATAATTCCACCGAAGGGGGTATATGCCGGTTATGCGGTGTATGGGGGAGGCAGATATCCAGCGGCGATTTCGATAGGAACTGCTCCGACTTTCAAACACAGGGATCCGGCTCATCTTTTAATTGAGGCTCATCTTATGGACGGATTCGGGGAGATGATATATGGTAAGCCCCTTGAAATTGAATTTTTGAAGTATATAAGGCCAGAGCTCTGTTTCTCATCGGTGGAGATGCTCAAGGAACAGATAGGCAATGATATAAGCAAGATCAGGGAACTATTGAAAAAGGAAAAGAAAAAATGACTGAACCAACCAATAAGAAATATACTGTGATTGAACTCGCAGAGGTCCTGAACGTGCCCAGGACGACAATAACGGACTGGCTTGTGAGATATTCGCCATATATCGACTACAAGATCCAAGGCAAGAGGAAAGTATACACGGAACTGTCAGTGGGTGTGCTGAAGGAGATATCTGAGCTCAGGAACCAGGGCCTTTCCTCATTCGACATTGAGGAGGAGCTTGCGAAACGACATCCTGTGCATGGTGAAATAGCTGACAAGCAGCAGGATGTTGAGGAAGAGATTGAACCCGATGAGTCCGAGAATACAAGTCTTGTGATAAGGAAGTCGATGACAGAGATGGGTGAGACCATCAAGAACACTCTTCTCGAGATGAACCGCAGGATCGAGGAGATCGAAAAGATGAACGATGCGAATGCGTCAAGGGCCAACCTTTGGTTCGCTGTCGTTGTGATACTTATGTTTGCACTGATAGCTACTGGATCATTCTTTTATCTCAAGATTGAGAAATCATATACTGACAATCAGAAACTTCTCATGGAGAACAGGACATATCTCACCGAACTGAAGAATGCACAGCAGCAGATGGAGTCGAATAGGAATGTGATCCTGCAGAAGGACACCGAAATACGGAAGCTTGAGTCGGGCCTTGAAAAACAGGCAAATGAGATGAAGGAGAATGAAGCGGCAAAGCAGGCGGAGATCGATGATCTCAAGACAAGAAACAGGATTGCCGAGGAAAAGCTCAAACTTCTGAAGGAGCTTGATGGTGCCAGGAATGACAAGGAGAAGATGTCTCAGTTGCAGGATACCATCACCAAGCAGGAGGACGAATTGAATTCTCAGGTGAAAAAGACTGAAGAAAAGAAGGACGTTCCTCCTGGTACCGGGACAGAGCCCGCAAAAGAGGCTGGGAAATGACAATCTTGGACACAAAGACGATTTTCGAAGCTGTAATGCTCCTGTGTTTCGGGATAGCTTGGCCTTTCTCAATCTACAGGCTTTGGAAGACGAAGGTTTCAAAGGGGAAAAGCACATATTTTTTAGGCATATTGCTTTTCGGATATCTTTCAGGGATCATCCACAAGGTCCTAAACTGCCATGATTATGTCATAGTTCTTTACATAATGAATGCCGTGCTGGTTTCGATTGATCTGGCGCTGACATTGAAATACAGGAACAACTGATTTTTTTCTTGAATGGGCTGTCATCATGAAGCTATTGGTTCTAAACATTGGCAATACCAGAGCCCAGTATGGCGTATTCTCCAGGGGGAGGATCCATGAGATCCGTTATTTTCCAACCAAGGAGCTGCTGGCCAGAAAAAGGATGCCGTTCCTTCATGATGCAAAACTGCCAATAGTAGCCTCCACAGTAGTGCCGGAAGCCAGGAAGATCCTCAAAAAATTGAAAATCCGCTGGTTCGGAAGGAAATCAGCATTGCCGATAAGCTTGAGAAGAGTAGACTCTTCCACTCTTGGTGCCGACAGGATGGCCAATGCGGTGGCGGCTGTGAAGTTTGCAAGGCTTCCAGCGATAATCGTGGATTGCGGTACAGCAATCACCATTGATGCAATAAATTCGAGAAAGGAATTAATCGGCGGGGCAATTCTTCCTGGCAGAACCATTCTTAGAAGGGCATTGAACGATTATACTGCACAGTTACCGCTAGTCTCTGTTTCCCAGGCCAGACCCAGGGCTCTGGGCAGAAATACCATATCTGCCATATTAAGTGGAACGGATCTTGCTGTCATAGGTTCCGTCAGGGAGATTATCAGTGGAATAATTAAGGAGGCCGGTTTCAGGAAATGCACGATTCTCGGCGTCGGAGGAGATGCCGATTATTTCATAAGGAATATTCCAGGCATGAAATCCGGTGGCAAGGATTTCACCTTGCGTGGGATTGCGTCCTGTTTCGGAGGTGCACTATGAGAGTCAAAATATGCGGTATAAAGACGGAAACCGACGTTTATGCGGTTATCAAGTCTGGAGCGGATGCGGCTGGGATGCTTGTCGGGCAGGTACATGCATCCACAGATTTCATCCTTCCAAGCACAGCCGCAAGGCTTGCAGAGCTGATGACGCCATATATAACACCTGTAATAGTCACGCATCTTACCGATGCCGACTCGATTATTGACATAGTCAAAAAGACGGATGTGGTTACCCTCCAGCTGCATGGGAAAAATTCAGTCGATGAGGTCAGGAAGATATGCGATGCACTTCCAAAGAACGGCAAGATAATATATGCTGTCCATGTGGTTGATGGTAAGATGCCGTCACTGGAAGAATATTATCCCTTCATAGATGCGATTCTCCTGGACAGTTACAACAAGATCACCGGACAGGTCGGTGGAACAGGGATGGTCCACGACTGGGCGTTAAGCGCGGAAATAGTGAAGAATTCCCAGCTCCCGGTGATACTTGCAGGCGGACTGAACCGTGAGAACGTAGCAGAGGCTATCAGGATCGTTAGACCTTACGGTGTCGATGCGAACAGCGGACTCAAGAATCCGGATGGTAGCCGCAATCCGAAGCTTTGTCTCAATTTTACCGTCAGTGCAAAACGGGCATGGATGGAGTTGGTTTCCTCATAAGGTGAGGATTCATGGATTTTGAGATGGTCCTTTGTCTTCAAGATCTGCCGCATATTCGGGATAAAGCTTCTTCATGCAGTCCGGGCATATTCCATGTGAGAATTTGGTGTCTGAATGCTTCATGAAATAACTTTCAAGGATATCCCAGTATCCTTTGTCATCGCGTATTTTTTTGCAGTTGGCGCAGATAGGCAGAAGCCCACTGAGAGTCTTGACTTCTGACAATGCCTTCTGGAGGTCGTTTATAAGTTTTTCCTTTTCAGATTCCAATTCTTTCTTATGTACATATTTCCATACTGAATCCATAAGCATGGAAAGCTGTCTTACGTCGGCCTCATCATAATCTTTCTCCTTATTCGCCACGCCGGCGACAGCAACTATCTTGTCTTCGACAAAAACCGGTATAGTCATGAACCGATATAATTTCGCATGACCTTCCGGATAGCCTTTCTTCAGGGGATGGGGTGCTTCGAAATTGTTCAGCATGATCGGTTTCCTCTGGCGTACTGCCTCACCCCATATTCCAGTCTTGTCTAACTTGTATATGTTCTGTGGATTGGCGATGGTACATTCCTTCATGACATCTTTCGACCACGTGTTCAGGACAAACTCTTCTCTTTCCTCATTATAATGGTATATGTAGCCGATCTTACTGCTGGTCAGGGAAATAGCTTCTCCGAGCGCATAATCCAGCAGGTCCTGGATACTCTTTGCCTTGTAGTGGGATATCTTCTGGAGGCTTTCAAGTCTAGCTTCGGAAATTTTCCTCTGGAGAACCTCTTTCTTCAGTCGAATATTTGAATATAGCATTGTCAGCAATATAAAAACAATGATGAGGGGGATGATGATCAGGAGAAATGTTTTATAATCAATTCCGCTGTACAGAGTGGTCCATTTTCGTTTTATTGCAGCATGTTCTTCAGGATTGGTAGAACCGATGGCCTTGTCGAGGATTGCTACAAGTTCCGGCCAGTCCTCGCGTACCGCCATTCCCCATTTCACATTGAAAGGAACGTTTGCCGCTATTTTTAGATCTGACAGGTAAAGATGGTTGATGGCATATACGGCTGTAGAGAGATCGCCGACATATGAATCGACTTCCCCAACGGCGACAGCCTTCAGACCTTCCTCCGAACTTGTCCTGAATACCAGTTTTATTTCAGGATGGTTTTCCGAAAGCCATTCCTGTATGACATATCCCTTGTTTACAGAAGCTGTTTTGCCCCGTAAATCGTTAATACTTGTAATATCTGATCTTTTCCTGGAGGTTATTATTACATTCGGCATGTCAATGAATGGAATGGTAAACTTCAGGAATTTTTCCCTTTCAGGAGTCTTTGCTACTATCGGAATGACATCAATTTCCTTGGCTTTGGCCTTTGCAATGACATTGCTCCAGTTTTCGCAAAGAACGATCTTGAATAAAAGCCCTGTCTTTTTTTCAAGAAGACGGACGTAGTCGGCACCCATGCCGGTATAATTTCCGTTATCATCAATCATGCCCCTGAAATAGCTGGAATTGTCGACTCCCAGGCGGATGGCAGGATGCTTTTTAATCCATTCTTTTTCAGCAGGTGTAAGCGAATTGTCCAATTCAGGAGAGAGAGCTAATGCATTGAGGGAGCAAACTGTTATCAGGATTTGCAAGAATATTTTGAATCTTTTCATCTTATTATCCCCTTGCAAGCATGTCAAGTTTTCTGGCACATTTGTTGAAGGCCTCTACGACAGAAGGATCATATCTCTTCCCTGAACATCTGTTTATTTCTTTGACTACCAAGAGGAAGGGCTTTTTGCCGCTATACGTCCTGTCCGTCCGCATTGCATCGAAAGAATCTGCCAGACTGCAGATCCTTGCTCCAAGACAGGTCTTCCCGGCTTTGAGGCCATGTGGATACCCGGTCCCATCCCATGATTCATGGTGCTGCAGGATTATTTTTGAGATATCATGAAGTTCAGGAAAGCGCTTTATGATCCTCAAGCCGAACACGGGATGTTTCTTTATCATGGAATATTCCCTTCTGCTGAGTGGTTCAGACTTGTTAAGGACCTCCAAGGGTATAAAAAGTTTTCCTATGTCGTGGTATAGGCAGCCTATCCTTATTTTCCGCAGTTCATCCTTGTCGCAGACCCCCACTTTTCTTGCAATGATCACAGCCATGCGGCTTATACGCCGGCTATGCTTCCTGGTATATGGATCTAGCATGCGGAATATTCCGCTTATGCTCATTCCCACAATTACAGGAGACATATTAGATTTTAAAATTCTTGTCATGGTGTTTTGACTGGTTAAGCGGTGCGTATAACGCCTTGATCCTGTTTTCCCTGCCATTATCAATTTCTATGAGTTCGTTGTCGAGGAAATAAATGTCAATCTTGCTGGAACTCTGGAGGGCGGAAATGTCTTCCGTCTTCATCTTATAGAATTCCGCTATTGCCTCCGGTGTTGCATCACCGCGCGATTTGCGTCTGTCCTTGCCCTTGAACCTCCATGCATTATACCGGCTCCAGACGAACATGATCAGATAGATTGATACAAGTATTCCTGCTCCAATTCCGAAATATATCGGATTGTCTATCCCCTCGAGGGTGAACATCTCATATTTGAAGAACCTGTAGGTGAGATACCACAAAAGCAAAATGATAAGCGGGCGTATGAGGAGCATCCAGAGGATCCAACCTATGATGTGGATGGTCCATTCCGTATAATGCCGTGTCTTGGAGACCAGACTGGGTCTTTCAATGATGATAGGTTTGTCAAAATTCTTTTCTTCTTTCATCACAACCCCCTGTCCGGGCTTTCCCAGACCGCAAGAGTATTCCTCTTCTTAAGCAGGGCCTTCGGGAATGCAATTATGGTTGTTATTGCGGTGATTACCCAGTAAATGGCGGGATACCAGATCATCCATGGTATTATCTTCAGCAAGGTTTTGTCATATCTGGCATCAAATATTATCCCGACCGTAAGCTGGAGCATGCAGACCGCGGCGAGAAGGACTCCGGTCCAGCCCGGAGAAAGGACATTTCTCACGACAAGATCCTGAGGAAGCGGGACATTCAGAAGATAAAGAACTGACAGTATAAATGTAAGCAGGAGGAGATAGCACCAGAGTACGCTTGCGGCATACTCAATGTAAAGTGGCCAGATCCTGCGGCTTTTCCAATCGAGTATCTTTGGGAAATATTTAATAAGCACCTCGTTCCCTCCTTGAGACCAGCGTAGGCGCTGCTTGAAGATTCCTTTGAGGGTTTCTGGAACAAGTATCCAGCAGAGTGCACGAGCCTCATAGCGGATGTCCCATTTGTCAATCTGCAGCTTCCAGCTGACATCAATGTCTTCCGTTACCATGTTGTTGGACCACCAGCCAACGTCAAGCAGGGCTTTCTTCCTGAATGCCGCGACAACACCAGACACGGTATATATCTTGCCGAGGATCCTCTGCGTCCTCTTTATCATTCCGATGATGGTGGAATATTCGCCGACCTGTATCTTCGCAAGAAGAGTGGTCCTGTTCCTTACCTTGGGATTTCCTGTGACGGCACCGACTCTGGGGAAATTTGCAAAATGCCACATTATCCATTTTACCGCATCAGGATCAAGAAGTGCATCAGCATCAATACCAACCAGGAATTCACCCTTGCTTACCATTGCAGCCATGGTCAATCCAGTTCCCTTTCCCTGGTTGCTTTTGAGGGTGATCACGCGGAGATTACTGAACTCCTTCTGAAGGTTCATGAGTATCTCTCCAGTCTTGTCCTTGCTTGCATCGTCTATTGCGATGATCTCAAAGTTACGATAGGACTGCAGCTGGAGATAGCGAATCGTATCCTCGATGCATTCCTCCTCATTGTGGCAGGGGACCAGTATGGAAACCATCGGATTTCCAGGGATATCAGGTTCCTTGATCAAATAGGTGTCCCTGTATATGCGGAATAGTATGGAACCGAACATCCAGATGAAACCCATAAGAAGGGGATAGTAGAATACGAAATTGTAGACGATATCCATTATCTGTCCTTCATCTATTTGTTTTCATATGGGAAATACCTTGAAGATATCATGTCAGATATGGTCTTCAAATCAGGACGGTTGCCGATATAATCATCAGGATAATATGCAATGTGATATGCACCTGCCGCCACAAGGATCCTGAGCCATTGGTTGACCGTGGAGGAACTGATCCATTTGTCCTTTTTCCAGTCGAATGCCTGTGTCTTGAAGACAGTACTGTCAAGCCCGTTCGGGAATTTGGATGCCTTTTGGACAAGCGACCTGAGCCATGAGTCCTCGCTGAAAACCGACACATCTTCCATCTTCGGATATGCCATTATGACAGCATAATCATAACGTTTCAAGGTCTTCTCATAATTCTGACAGAACCATTCCTCGCTTTCAGGCTTTAGAAGTACCGGGGCATAAAGGGTCCTGGCGAAACGGATCTCAGGCCGGTAGTAAAGTACTTTTTTCTTGATCCTGTCCGTGAGAGACATTATTCTTTCAGTCTTGACATCTGTCCATTTATCCTTTTGCTCGTTGCTCAGCTTGCTGAAAGGAATATTGGCATCACCGGAGATCTTGACGTATTCCTTCAAAGCCTCAGGGCTGAAATCCTCGTAGTCATTCATGTATGCGTCGTCCTGGAAGATTATTCCATCGAAATCGCAGTAGATGGATAGATCCTCGAAGATCATCTCTATCTTCCGGCATGCATCCTCGTTGAACGGGGAAAGGCGCTTATACCATGAGGTGGAAGGCTGGATCTTTCCATCGCGGAACTCACAGATCCGCAGCCTTTCGTTCTCCTTTTCATCCGGCAGGACATAGGTCATCGCAGGCATCCAGGCATAGACGGATATCCCTCTTACGAACAATGAACGGGCTATCCTGCTGAAGATATCGGCCTTCATCGGCAGCAACCTGTTGTTGAAATATACGGATGATACGTTTCCATCACCCTTATCGTCGCAGAACGCCTGGAGGTATACGGCGGAAGGCTTAATCCTGTAGATCCTCTCTATGAAGGCGTCGATATTCTTATTCTGCTTTTCCGGATCCGGATCATAGACTGAGTCCAGATCGGCATGGATGACACGGAGCCTGGCGATGTTCATGAAACTCTTCTTGAACATGACCGCGAAATTCTCTATGGTCGGATTATTCATTATCATGTATCTGGGTATGGCATCAATCCTTTCAGGAGTTCCAAATCCATCGTCGAGTGTGAACATCATCTTGAAGCCTGCTTTCTGTGCCTCTTGAACTGCAGCATAGTTATATCTTCCATAAGGCCAGACGATGGATTCCGGCGCAACCCCGGTCCTTTCCTTTATAATCAAGAACGACCTGCTGAAATCATCGCGCAGTCGTCCGATGTATTCCTGGTCGGTCTCATATTTCCTACCTGCGGGATCATATATCCTGGTCTGTATGGCGGAAGCCATGCTTCCAAGGGGGTTCATAAGAACTCCCTTGTGCTGGGCATGGCTGTGGCTGGCAATTTTTACAAACCCAGAGGACGCGACTTCACGCAACTGTTCCCAGGTCATGAATTTCTTGTTGTATTCCGGATCATCCGGCGGGGCGTCTATCCAGCTTGTCACTACTGCGAGCACGGCCGGACATTTGTAAAGCTTGAGCAGTGGAAAGACATTCCTGTAGAAAGTGTCGTATGCGTCGTCGAAGGAAAGCAGCACCGCCTTTTCCGGAAGCTTCTTCTCCCCGACCTTGGCCTTGAGGATGTCGTCAGCGCTTATGAAACTGCATCCCTCGGATTTGAGGTATTCAAGCTGTTTCACGAAAGATTCGAGCTCCACGGCATAGGCATCCTTGTCATCTGCAATTTTGAATGGAATATCATGGTAGCATAGAACCAGGAAGGAATTTGGAGGGAATCCTTTGCTGATGTCAATGGGATTGCTACCTCTGAAGTCGCCTCCGGAGAACATGGAAAGATTCTGAGCCATCACCGGAAGGCACAGAAGTAAAATTGTGATTATCGCAAATTTTCTCATTATATGTCCCCTTAAAACTTAAATATCAGGCTTCCATAGAATCCCCATGCGCATGGGTTGTCATCCCCGTATCTTTCCTTGCCTATCTTTCCGCCAATCTTGAATCCGAAATAATCAGTAAGCTGATATTCCTGCTCATAACGCAGGTAATATTGTGCCTTGCATGTGTAATCCTTCTCCCAATGCGGGCCGATACCCAGGAAAAGCCTGTCTACGATTGATGTCTCATAGCGCCTGTACCAGAGATGTTCAACCATCGGGACGAAATATACAGAGGTATAGTATCTGGGAGAATAATAGTCTGTGTCGATCTTGGTATTGGTGGTGGTGGATCCTTCAACAGCAATCCTGAACTTCCAGTAGGCCGAAGACCAGATACCTTTGTCAATCTTCCAGCTATAGGTCTGGTTTATGTTCCCGTCAGACACCCATACATTTGAAAATCCGGCATTCACGATAAGATCCTCGCTGAAGCGGTATTCTGCGGAGATATTGGCCTCCTGACCCTTCTTTCCGAAGAGCAGGGCCTTGGGAGGCATGTTGAGGGTGTATGAATTGTAGAAGCCGCTCAGGGTCAGATGATCTGTCGGCTTCCATCTGAGACCAGCCATGAAACCAGGCTCTCTGGCGTGATAGTCCAGCGAAGCCTCTCCAAATATGTAGAGGCCATTGCTGAGCCGCCAATCGAATCCTATGGCTCCACGGAATATGTTCCTTCTTTTTCCTTCCTGGTTGGAATCCTTGGGCTGTGAAGTGTAAAGCCATAGCGTTTCAGCATAGATCTTCCTCTCAGGATATATCGGCTGTTCCAGACGCATCGTGACACCGGATCCGTCTGAGAAGTTGCCGGCGTTGGAATAGTTGCTGTCGACCGTGAGTGTTCTCTTCTCCTGCAGTTCGAAGGATCTCTGGAGCTCCTTTACATCCAGATCCTCGGGATATTTCTTTGCGAGTTCAGCGGCAACAGTTCTTGCCTTCTCCCATTCATCGTTTTCGTTGAGGGTGTAGGCCAATCCTATCTGGGCCGACTTGTCGTTGGGATCGAGCTCGGTGGATATCTGGAAGTCCTCGAGGGCCAGCCGCGACCATCCACGGTAGTAATGCAGGTAGCCAATGGCAGTCCTTATGTTGGAATTGTAGGGGGCCTTTTCAATGAGTTCGGAAAGATATTCCTCGGCATAAGGAAGCTGGTCGTTGTAGATGTACCACCATCCCCTTTCCACCCCCAAATCCAGCTTCTCTGAATTTTCAGTATAGACACCTGTAGGCCTTGCGTATGCCGGTGTCTCCTTCTCAAGGACTTCGAGGATATCATATGCTGCGCTCTGGTCTTCCAGCTCTATGAGACATGAATAAATTCCCTGGAGGACGATGTAGTTGTCGGGATACCTGTCAATGCCGTCTTTTTTGAGCTCCTCGTGGATTTCCCTATACATGGCGAGGGCGGTATCGGGATGACGGCAGTAGAGATAGGCTGCGGCCACGTTCTGCCTGAGCCAGGAAGGCACATCAATGCCATCTGCCTTCAATGATTCGTATTCTTTTATTATCTCCGCCATCTTTTCGCCCTGGAAAAGGGCGAGTATCCTGTCAAAACGGGCTCTCAGCTTCAGGGTCTCGGCGTCTTCTGCGGCTTCGGGAATGGCCTTGAACTTGTCATATGTCTGGATATTCTCATCGATCACCTGTATGGCCTTCCTGTAATCCTTCCATGACAGCTGTTCGGCGGCGAGATCGCCCATCAGCCTTTTCTTCACGGCATATGACACATTGTCGCCGGATTCCCTGAGCATCTGGTCCGCGAGGATTGCTGCCTTCATGTCAAGAAGGATGTGATACTTTGCATTTATCGATGGCCTGTAGAACTTGTTGATGGAAAGGATCCTCTCGTTGAAGTCGTATGCTGCAATATATTCCCTTGAAAGTTGGAGAAGAGTGACCTTTAGGAACAACAGGTCTTGATTTGAAGAATCGTCCTTTATGAGATCTTCCGTGATCTTCATCGCCTCGTCAAGACCTGTCTTCTGATGGATCCGAACTTCAACCAGCATTTTCCTTGCTTCTTTATCATCAGGATCTTTTCCAAGGTATTCCTTGAGCAGGCGTCCCGCATCATCATATCTTCCACCAACAATGCAGGCTTCACACGGAAGCAGCATCAACCATTTTGGAGTTGGCTGCAGTTTTTCCGATTCCTTTTTAATGAAAGTCTCCGCTTCGGCATTTTGTCCGGCACCCACCAAGGAAAAGACCTTGCCTTTTATTGATTCTGGATTGTCGGAATCCAATGCCAGGGATTTTTCATAGCATTCAATGGCCTCGTGATATTTTCCGGTCCTCCTGTAAGCCGTGCCCACAGCATTGAGCAAATGAGCATTGGGAGCATAAGTATCTTTGAACCTGGAATAAAGATCAATCGCACTGGCATAGTCCTCAGCCCATACCATTATGATGATTTTGTCGGCGAGAAGGGAGGGCTTTTCATAGTTAAGACCAAGGAGTTTGTCGATTATGACGATAGCCTCATCGCATTTTCCGTTCCTTCCCGCCTGTATGGCCTTTTCCCGGATCATTGACATCGACTTGTTGAGGTAATCCCTGTTCTTCTCGTTGAGGTTTGAGAGTTTTCCTGCAACTTCATCTATGGCCTTGTCGATCTTCCCAGAATCAAGATATTTTAAAACAGTGTCGGCAGTGTCCTGAACCGCAGTTTTGTCCGCAGGAGATTCCTTTAGAGCGGTGGATTCATTTGGTTCTATAGTCAACACCGTCTTTTCAGGTGCGCGTCCAGTCATTTCCTTGACGAGATATTCGGGGGGCTTCCTGTCCTTGAAAAACTCATCGTAAATCTTTTTAGCTTCCTCCTTCTTTCCCGCCCAAGAAAGCACAAGAATATAGTTGGACATGATGGCAGCATCATTTTCATTTTCCTTCAGAAGTCCTTCAAGGATTTCAAGAGATTTGGCATGTTCACCGTTCCTGGCAAGCTTGACCGCCAGCATCAGTTTCAGCTTCATC
Source organism: uncultured Victivallis sp. (assembly GCA_964600895.1). Taxonomy (GTDB): domain Bacteria; phylum Verrucomicrobiota; class Lentisphaeria; order Victivallales; family GWF2-50-93; genus GWF2-50-93. The sequence goes on along the minus strand of CAZRKP010000003.1, from coordinate 159,564 downwards.
AGGAATGGATTCACAGTTTCCTTGGAATCAGGTGAATTCCGTATCAGGGCTTCTGCTGTTGCTATACCGTCCTCAGGTTTGTTTGCAAGTTCACAGCTTTGGAGCATCAGCTGGAGGTTTTTCTGATCCAATGGAGCCGAGAGGGCAAGTTTTTTGGCGACCTCAAGCATTCCTTCCTTGTCCTTCAGCTGATCATAACAGTTGAAGATGCATTGAAGTGCATAGGCGGGAATGTCATTCCTTTGCGAGATCTCAGCATATTTCTTAATGGCTTCTTCATACTGGCGATCCCAGGAGAGGATGACAATATAATCGTAATATATGCTCTTCCTGTCTCCAGTCTGTGTTATCAGGTCACCGAGGTTTGATATAGCCTCCTGGAGACGTCCGGCCCTGGCGGTTTCTACCGCCTTTCCATGCTTTGACCTGATTATCAGGGCATTCAGCCATTGGGGGATTTCCTTTTCAGACTTTGAACGATCTTCGAGATAAACCAACGCCTTGCTGGAATTTCCAGAATCAATACAGGACAGGACCATCATTTCGACGAGTTTCACGTCCTTCTCGTTTTTCGGCAGGTATTTTTCAAAGAGAAGTGCAGCTTCGGCCGGCTTTCCAAGTTTATAATATACGACCGCCATTTCCAGCTGTACCGCGTCGGGTATCTTGTAGTCCTTGGGGATTTTGCTGAAGGAGTCCAATGCATCTTCGTATTTGCCGGCCCATTTGAAAATGACAATGCTGTCGCATAAGATGTCAGGGGCGTTTTTTGTTTCAGCCAGCACATTCTTGATGATTTTTACAGCTTCGTCATACTTGCCGTTTCTGGCATCGATTACCGCCTGTTTGCGCTGGGAATCTGTAGAACGGGCGAATATATCGTCAAGTATGTCAGCGCCAGCCGCGAGACCAACTATCGAAAGCAGACATATAAATCCTATTTTCCGAATGAAGGGCATATCTTGTCCTGAAAGATTGAAAAAAATAACTTAAATGCCTAATTTATATAAACATATAATATATCTTTTTTCATAGGAATATTCAATGTATGGAAGAGAATAATAGGCTTCTCGTAGAGATCTTAAAAACCTGTCTGAAGATAGATGCACAGGCCTATCAGCTGTATAACAGGGTGGCCAACGCCTGTTCCGATGAGAAAATGAAGCTGTTCTGGAACAGGCTTGCCAAGGACGAAAGGGATCATGTGGAATTTTGGAGCAGGGCCCAGAAGCTTGCCGAAAGAGAACTGATCCCAAATGTATTTGAAGACCCGGCGGTCATATTGAAAAAATTCGAGAAGTTGCTTGAGAAGGTCCTTCTTCTGGTCAAGGATATTGGAGACTACTCGGATGTCCTCCGGATCCTGCCAGTTGCGTACCGGCTTGAATTCCTCATGATAAATCCCGAATTCGCGACCATGTTTCACGTATTCAGGACCCTTGAAGGGGTTGACAGTATCGAGGAGGAATATGACAGGCATATTGCAGATTTCATAGAAGGTCTTAAGAAATACGGGGAGAATATCTCTGAAGCCGACATGTTAGGAGAGACGCTTGAGGTTCTCTGGATGGACAACAGGCGCCTTGCCAAGGAAAATACATGCGATATTCTGACAGGACTGCTCAACCGGAGAGGGTTCTTCAACGCTGTCAATCCTGTGGCATACCTTGCATCAAGGAAGAAATTCAAGGTTAGCTTCCTGATGATAGACATCGATCATTTCAAGAAGATAAACGACACGTATGGGCATCATAAGGGCGATGAAATCCTGAAGTTCATCTCCTCTATAATCAGCTCAAGCATCCGCAAGTCTGATATAATCGGAAGATATGGAGGCGAGGAGTTCATAATCTATGCCGACTGCAAGGATCCTGAATCGATTGTGTCGCTCTGTGAGAAGATCCGAAGCAATGTGGAGGAAAAGACCGGAAGCACCATGAGTTTCTCCGTCACTGTCAGCATAGGGGGGGCCTCCGGATTCATCAGTTCATCGGTGGAACAGGATATCATGAAACTCATCCATGATGCTGATTTGAATCTCTACAAGGCCAAGGAGGAGGGCAGGAACAGGGTTGTCATATGATGGCAGGTAGGATCAGGGAGGTCCTTGCAACAAAGGTCTCCTTTATATCGCTAATCACGGGAATTGGAATATTTGCATCACTTCTGACTTCCATAGGATATCTCGGAGGATATTTCTGGATCTTCGACCTCTGTTCGCATTTCAGGCCGCAGTATGCCCTGGTAATTGTGTTCTCCGCCATCTTGCTGGCATTGCTGAAAAGATACTGGACTGCCACCATCATCTCCATTTTCATCATACCTAACCTGTTCGAGATAATTCCTCTATACCTGCAGCCATCAGTTCCAGAAGCAGATGGAAATCCGATATTGAGGCTCATGTTTGCGAATGTCCATACAGCCAACAAAAACTACGTTGCCCTGATCTCTGCCGTGAAAAAGGAAGCGCCTGACATCCTGATCCTCGAGGAGGTTGATCAGGAATGGATGCGTAATCTGGAAGAGCTTGCCAAGGAGTTTGAATATAAGATATCTTTTCCACAATCGGATAATTTTGGAATAGCGCTGTTCAGCAGGATCAGTCCAGAAAACTGTGAAATCAAAATGTGGGGAGAATTCAAACTTCCCTACGTTGAGGCGGTGTTCGGAATCCGCGGTAAAACTGTCAAGTTCTGGGCGGTGCATGCCCTGCCACCTGTGAACGGCGAATATTCCAGGACAAGAAATATGGAACTGGCATATTTCTCGAAGGTGCTGAAAGATGAGAATGGGATAAGGATCCTTGCGGGAGATCTGAACATCACGCCGTGGTCGCTTCATTTCAAGAAGTTCCTGAAAGAGTCCGGGATGAGGAATTCAATGAAAGGATTTGGGATCCAGCCTACGTGGCCGACAATTAATCCGCTCATGCTTATTCCCATAGATCACTGCCTGATCTCTCCGGATGTTTCAGTGTCCGGAAGGAGAGTGGGAGATGTAATAGGTTCAGATCATCGTCCGCTGATAATTGATCTTCTTTTTTGAAATACGGGCTACTTCAAATCGGGCTTTGAACTGCCAGCATCGTCATCCTTGCTGATCATGAGCTCCACATAGCTTATGATCCAGATCAGGATCAGGAACACCGGCGCGAGGATCAGGTTTCTGACATTGAAAATATTGTAATCCATATCATAACCGTTCAATATAAGCATCATGTTCCTGTAAATGGGATAGACTGCCTCCCATGTGAACCAGAGGATGCACAAGATCGATCCGCAAAGCATCAAAGAACCCAGGATCCATTTTTTCGCCAACAGTTGTCCGACGCCGGGAGCAATGAGATTTACAGCGAGATATGGTATTTTCTTGTTCAAAATTACGGATTCCAATATGTAAAAATTTCCAGGGAAAATTTTTACCAGCGTAGAAGGTTTGCGCCAAAGGTGATTCCGGCACCGAAAGCCGTGAGAAGGACATAGTCGCCACGGTTGATCTTTCCGGTCCTGACGATTTCATCAAGGGCTATTACAACGGACGCCGCCGAGGTATTGCCGTACATGTGGACGTTTATGTATACTTTTTCGACTGGAATGTCAAGCTTGTTGCCGACAGCATGTATTATCCTGAGGTTGGCTTGGTGCGGTATGAGCCATCGAATTTCGGAAATATCGACTTTCGCCCTTGCTAGAACGTCCTGGCATGCCTTTGCCATCTCATTCACGGCAAGCTTAAATACTTCCTGTCCTTCCATGGAAAGATAATGCATTCTCTTTTTGATAGTTTCGGCGCTTGTAGGAATGGCCGAGCCGCCTGCAGGAACCTTGATGAGTTCAGTAAAGTTTCCATTCGAAGCGAGCTTGCTGGCGAGTATTCCGCCGATGTCATGCTTGCCGATGCGTTTTTCAAGGATGACGGCACCTGCGCCATCACCGAAAAGGACGCATGTGTTCCTATCCTTCCAGTCTGTCAGCATGGAAAGCTTTTCTACGCCGATTATCAAGGCTTTCCTGTATGTAGGATTGGTGGACATAAGTGCGTTGACTATTTCGAGAGAGTATAGGAATCCAGTGCAGGCAGCCTGAAGATCGAAGCAGGCTGCATTATGAGCCTTTAGCTTGCCCTGCAGAATGCAGGCTGTGCTGGGAGTTATCCTGTCAGCTGTGATTGTAGCGACAACAATAAGATCAAGGTCGTCAGGCTTGATTTTGGCCATCTCCATAGCCCGGACCGCGGCCTTGCATGCCATGTCGGAGGAAGCTTCGCCTTCTGCGGCTATCCTCCTTTCAACAATTCCCGTCCTTGTACGTATCCATTCGTCGCTCGTGTCGACCATCTTCTCGAGGTCGAGGTTGGTCATCACCTTTTCAGGAACGTAGGAACCTGTGCCTATTATTTTTATGCTCATGGTCTGTAACTATTGTTGTTTTACTGCGACTCCGCATTCAGCCAGTCGTTCAGTAATATGCTCGTTTACCCTGAATTTTACAATTTCTCCAGCAACTCTAATTGCATTTTTGATGGCCTTGGGAGATGAACTTCCATGGCCGATTATGCATACGCCGTTGACCCCGAGAAGAGGGGCGCCACCATATTCCTCGTAGTCTGCGACCTCCTTCAGTTCCTTGAATGCATTCGTCGCGAGTATCGCCCAGGCCTGGCGGACAGGATTCTTCTTGAAGGCCTTCTTCATCCAGAATGAAAGGGCCTTTGCAAGGCTCTCACTTGATTTCAGGACTATGTTGCCTACGAAACCGTCGCAGACGACGACATCGGCTATTCTTTCATAAAGCAGTTTCCCCTCGACATTGCCGATAAAATTAATAGGCATGCTGGAAAGCATCTTGAAGGCTTCCTTGGTAAGGTCGTTTCCCTTGACGTCTTCCTCCCCTATGCTCAGCAGTCCGATCTTGGGCCTATGAACCCCCATGGATCTAGCGAATATTTCGCCCATCACCGCGAACTGGGCAAGATGTAATGGTTTGCAATCCACGTTGGCTCCGGCGTCGATGAATACAAAATGACCCTTTGTCGAAGGCATGATGGTCGCGATTCCAGCCCTTTCAACTCCTGGCAGCAGTTTCATCCTGAAAGTCGTAGCTGCTACGGCAGCGCCGGTATGCCCTGCGCTCACGACCGCGTCAGCCTCTCCCTTGTGGACGAGTTCAGCGCACAAGGTCATGGAAGAATGCTTTTTCGCCCTTATGGCGGAAATGGATGGATCATCCATTGCAATTGCCTGCTCAGCATGGACAAGGGTCAGGCGTGGATGATTCTGCAGGCCGTAATTCCTGACAAGAGGGTTGATCTTCTGCAGGTGGCCGACAAGAACTATATCAATATGCGGATACAGTTCCAGGGCCTCGGCAGTACCCTCAATCACCACGTCGGGGGCTTTGTCGCCTCCCATTGCATCTACGGCGATTCTCATTTATTCAGATACGGTTATTAGCTGTTTTCCCTTGTAGGTTCCACATGAAGGACAGATCCTGTGAGGCTTCACTGCTCCGCCGCACACCGTGCAGACGGTCGCCTGTACTCCCCTGAATCGGTTCGCGGCTACGCGCCGGCGTTGCTTCATCTTCGACATTTTGCGTTTTGGAACACCCATCGAAATTCTCCTTGAAAATTTTTATTTCCTGACTCTGGCCGGAAAGCACGGTGATCAGGCTTTCTTCCTCTTTTTCTTCGGTCTGCTGAAATCGAGCTTGTCAAGCTCTCCCCAGCACTCGCTTTTGCTTTCAATCGTTCCGCAACGGCAGCTTTTCACATTCCTGTTGGCTCCACAGAGCGGACACAGGCCCTTGCAGTCGCTGCTACAGACAAAATTTTGCGGAAAAGTGATTAAAATATCTTCCCTTAGCTCCGGAGTCAAGTCGATTTCAGATTTAGAGCCTGTTTCGAAGAAATGGCAGACTTCATCGCACCGTATCTTGTGGCCATATTTCCTCAGGCATCTGCCGCAGGTGCATTCAAGATCCATCTCCAGCTTTCCCGACACCACTATCCCCCCGTTCACGAGGGTAGCAGTGATGTCGTAGTAGACGGTTTCCGGCATCTTGATCAGGCTATCCTGCTCCCCGAAATCCATTTCGGAGACCTTTTCATGTCCATATAGGCGGATACCGTTCTGGTCGACCTGGTTTACGCTTACTTTTATCATCGAGTCTGCTCAGATGTGCTTATGTTTCTTCAATGCCTTCACTACCGCAGGGGGTACGAAAGGCGATACGTCACCACCGAACCTGACAAGCTCCTTGATCATCCTGGAACTGACGAACGAATATGAATGGCTCGCCATCAGGAAGACGGTCTCGTAGTCGCTCATGATCTCTCGGTTCATCATGGCCATCTGGAACTCGTATTCGAAATCGGATATGGCCCTCAGCCCCCTGACCACCGCCACAGCCTTGTATTTCTTCACTGCTTCGAGCAGGAGTCCGTCGAAGACAAGTATCTCCACCTTTGGGATGCCCTTGCAGACCTCTTCCAGTATCTTCTTCCTCTCATCGAGAGAAAACATCGCTGACGATGTCTTCGAGTCGTTGACGGCAACACCGACGATGAGCTTGTCGAAAAGCTCCTTAGCCCTCAATATGACATCAAGATGTCCGTTCGTAACAGGATCGAAACTTCCTGGGAACAGTCCTATTTTCATCGAAATTCCTCTTTTATAATTGCGGAATATAGCACAGATTCCAATTTTTTCAGACTGAAAGGTTTATATGGCTGGCTTTTCCGTCCTCATGAACTATTTTCTGCAAAACAACGGAGGAAAATGATCATGGCAGGCAAGATAGCTTTTCTACTCGCTGACGGCTTCGAAGAGATCGAAGCGATTACACCTGTAGATGTCCTGAGAAGGCTTGATTACCAGGTAGTTACAGCCGGACTCAAGAAGATAGTGCAGGGGTCACACGGGATCAGGATTGAAGCCGACTGCCTGATATCTGATCTCAAGGATTCGGAGCTTGACGCCGTGGTACTTCCGGGCGGAATGCCGGGCTCCACAAACCTCCGCGACTGCCCCGCCGTCATTGATTTGGTGAAGAAGATGAATGACAGGAAGGCTGTAGTTGCCGCAATCTGCGCCGCACCTATCGCCCTGAAGAAGGCGGGAGTTATCGAGGGAAAGAATGTCACTGCCCATCCTTCCGTCAAGGAGGAACTGGCAGGTGTCAATTATACGAACAATCTTACTGAAGTCGACGGAAATATAATAACCGGTAAAGGACCCGGTGCAGCATTTGATTTTGCTTTGAAGCTGGCACACGCCCTGGGAAAAGGCGCAAAAGCTGAACAACTGCTGAATGTAATGTTTGTGCAAAGAAAATAAGAGGTTAACCATCCGCCTTTGCTAAGATGCTACGGCGGGACAGGCAGAGCGCACAGAAGACACAGAAAAAATGCATTCATTTGTAAATAATTTAATAAAGAAAATATTCTGTGTAGTCAGTGTGTTCTGTGGTTAAAAAATATGAATTTCCAAATTTTATCTAAGTGTCCGGATACAAAGGCTCGCTGCGGGATCGTCAAGACAGCCCACGGCGATGTCAAGACACCTGTCTTCATGCCAGTGGGCACAAGGGCGACTGTCAAGGCTATGACCCCTCTTGAGCTCGAGGAGATGGGAATTGAGATAATCCTTGGCAACACATATCATCTTTTCCTTCGCCCGGGCATGGAGATCATGAAGAAGGCCGGCGGACTCCACAAGTTTTGCAACTGGAAACGGGCGATCCTTACAGACAGCGGTGGATTCCAGGTATTCAGCCTCTCTGCTTTAAGGAAAATCACTCCGGAGGGCATTGAGTTTTCTTCACATGTCGATGGCAGCCGTTTCTTTCTTGGACCAAAGGAATCTATGCAGATCCAGAGGATACTCGGTTCGGATGTGGTGATGGCATTCGATGAATGCACTCCTTATCCATGTACCTATGAGGATGCACTCAAATCCATGGAGCTAACCACGAAATGGGCAAAGATCTCGAGAGAACAGCCGCTTGAATCACATCAGCAGATCTTTGGCATCGTCCAAGGTTCTGTTTACCAGGATCTTCGTGTCAAATCCGCAGAGGAACTCGTTAAGATCGGATTTGACGGATATGCCATCGGTGGACTGAGCGTAGGTGAATCGGAAGAGATGATGATTAAATGCCTTGACTGGGTTTTGCCCGTTCTTCCCGAGGACAAGGCGCATTATATGATGGGCGTAGGCTATCCGAACCAGATCATCGAGGCGGTTGCAAGGGGCGTAGATATGTTTGACTGCGTGATCCCGACGCGTCTGGCACGCCATGGAAGCGCCTTTATTTCCAACGGTGATACCATTCCGATAAAAGCAGGTCGCTATGCCGAGGATATGGGACCTGTCGATCCTGAATGCGACTGCTATGTCTGCAAGAACTTTACTCGGGCATACGTCCGCCATCTGATGAACGTTGGGGAAGTCCTTGGTCTTAGGTTACTTACAATTCACAATATGGTCTATTTCGAGAAATTCATGGCCAAAATCAGGGATGCCATAAAAAATGGTACATTTGCCTCATTCCGGACAGAACATGTTAAAAATATGCTAATAATTTAACATGACATGACTTTCATGTTAAATGCCTTAACATGTCCCATATTTCATGTTATCAAACTTGTCGGGTTTTAACCTGACGCTCAAGTTAAGACAAGTTCCAAATTTCTAACTCTAAAATCCAAACAAAAGGTTAAACATATTAAAAGTTCAGACAAAATCCTTAAAAAAATCTTGTTTGTAAATTGTCTTTGTTTGGAACTTGAGATTTGTTTGTGATTTGAAGTTTGGAACTTTGTTTAGAAAAGATGGTATTTCACTCCGGCCTCAAGCAGTAATCTTACAACGGTATAGATAAATCCCAGGATGATTATACCGAAAACCGCCTTCATGGGCAGATATATTTCAACATATTTCCTGAAAATTCCGGCCGACAATGATCTGAAGAATCTGTAAGCAAAGAAGGGGATAAGGATATATGTGAGTGCATTCAACTTCAAAGTCTCTGCGAAGTTGGCATGGAAGAAAGCGATGAAGCCTCTTGTCAATCCACAACTGGGACAGGGCAGTCCAGTCCACTCCTTGAAATAGCACTTGATGAATCTATCGCCAGGGATGTCACTTGGTTTGTCTGCGAAGATCGCAAGTGCGAATATTGTGGAGAAAAGGATAAGCTCAATTCCGTATCTGAAGAACCATTCCTTCCAGTTTGCGAACTTCGCAGTCTCTATCGATATGAACTTTCTTTTCATTCCATAATGTAGCACAGGCATATGCCATGGCGAATGACCGTAATCCAGCCGTGCCTTAGGAATCCTTTTCCTTTTCAGAAACTATCCCCCAGCTCGCATACGGGATCCAGAGTGCGAATCCGACCGCCGCACCACCAAGATGGGCGAGAGCGGAGACGTTTGAGAATCCATTGAGCTGCTGCCAGACTCCATACGCCTGCATCAATATCCATAGAACTAGCCCGATTACTGCAGGAAAACTTATCCAGCGGAACATATGGCCAAAACGAAAAAGTATTCCAAGTTTTGCCCCGGGAAACTGAAGGGCATAGAATGTTATTATTCCTGAAATACCACCACTTGCTCCTATGCATGGAATCTCAGATTTCCCTCCTATCATCATATGGAGGAGATCTCCGGCCAGTGTCGATAACAGTAGAAGCAGCAGAAATTTCCATTTACCGAGAATATCTTCTACATTGTCGCCAAAAATATAGAGGAAATACATGTTCCCGAGAAGATGGTACCAGCCCGCATGTAGGAAAAAGGAACTGATCATGGTAAGTCCGCAGTCCCTGAAGGGTTGAGCGGGGATAAAACCGAAAATCCTAATAAAATGATTTGAATTGGCAAATGTGCCGATGCTGATAATGCAGGTCATGATGATGATGAGCCATGTCATAATAGGCAGATGATTCAATTTGTTTTCATATTCCACAGGAAGACCGAAAATTGCTGGAATGTTTTTCCAGGATTCATCGGGGGCATCTCCGAAATTGCTGTCGGATGACCTTGCCTCATCTTCGATCCTCTGCACTTCTCTTAGGGCTAATTTTTCCCTTGCTTCCAGTGGCAACAGATCTTTCAGCTTAGTCTCCGGAGGTGGGATTGGCTCCAGCGGGATCTGCTCATATTCCTTCGGGTCAAACCAGACGAACTGGCATGCCTTGCATACGTCGAGTTTTGGAGTGCCAGTCTCAGCGGAGATCTCGTTCATATGCTTGCCGCACATTGGGCATCGTCTGGAGAAAGGACCTTTGCGCTCATAAGCCATGCCCCAGAGATTCGCGAGGAACTTATGGGAGAATTTCTTCCTGAGCAAGCTAAGATTTACAGCACGTCCATCGCACTTTGGACAACCCCAGAAAAAGCCGTATTCGTTCTGGAGCTTTACCAGCCTTGTGGTTTTGCAGTTCGGGCATTCCAGCATTTTCTGACATGTCCTTTATCAAATGCTATTTGATTACGGCATACCATTCCCCGATGCCGCTCAATATCATCTGTACGGCCACGGCTGCAACTATGAGCCCGGTGATCCTTATCAGAGGACCGATTACATGGAACCGGTCAAGTATCTTGGCTATCCAGATGGAACCTGCCATAAGGATGAAATTCACGATAAGAGCTATGCTTATGGCAATGATTGTGAGTTCAATTCCTGATGCTGCCCTGTAGGAAATTGCCGCGGCTATGGTGCCCGGACCTGCGATAAGAGGAGCCCCGAGCGGAACAACAGAAAGGTCGGAAAGACTGCCGTGCAGGCTGCTTTCATAAAATCTTCCATTGCGGACTGCCTGCAGCCCAATTATGAAAAGGATTATTCCACCCGCCACCTTAAGCGAATATATCTCCACGTGGAAAACGTGTCTCAGGACGAGATTGCCAACAACCGTCACAAGCAGAAGTATTATAAAGGCTACGATGGTGGACTGGAATGAAAGGGTCAGGAGTTTTTTGCCTGAAAGAGGCGGCTGTATCGATGATAACAGGAAAATCTTGCTCGCGGGATTGATCAGGGCGAGGAAATAGAGTGATGATTCCAGCAAAACTTTAAGGTTATCATTCAATTCAAAGGCTCCCCATATGAAGTGTCTGTTAGTATTGTAATTTCGTCCGTGCGTGGTCAATTTCAAATTTTTACGCCATTGGAGGCGTTAAAAACAGAAATATTTCATGATAAAGCTTGACATGGACTGCGATTAGTATAGCTTATCAAAAATAAGAATGATTCTTATTATTGAGGTTAAATTGAGATTAACAAGACAGCGGAAGGCTATCTTAAGGGAGCTGAAAAAGCTCAAGACTCATCCGACAGCGGACGAGTTCTATGAGCACATAAGGAAGAGAACTCCCAAGATAAGTATTGCGTCAGTCTACAGGAATCTTGAAGTGTTGTCACTGGAAGGGCATGTTCAGAAGATAGAGTGTGCCGGTTCTCAGATGAGATTTGATGGTGACATCAGCCATCACCATCACCTGAGATGCCTCAAGTGCGGAAGGATATTGGATTTTGATCCTGAGGGAGCGGACATCCTCGACAAGTCACTGGGCGAGATCAGGAAGCTCAACAAGGATGTCTCAGGTTACAAGATTGAGTTTACAGGTCAGTGTGGAAAATGCTCATGAACGCATTTTTGACTGGATAACCGGATTTACAGGATAAAAGTTATATCATGGAGATCCTGTAATCCCGTCAAAAAATCAAGTAATTTAATATAACGGAGGTGTAGAATGGGAAAGAGCATCAAAGGAACGGAGACTGAGAAGAATCTTCTAAAGGCGTTTGCAGGAGAGTCACAGGCCAGGAACCGATATACGTATTCGGCCAGTGCAGCTGAAAAGGAAGGATTTGAGCAGATTGCCGAGATTTTCAGGGAGACTGCCGACCAGGAGAGGATCCATGCCAAGAACTTCTTCAAGCACCTCGAAGGAGGGGACCTTGAGATCACTGCATGCTATCCTGCTGGCAGGATAGGAACAACTCAGGAGAACCTTTCTCATGCTGCCGCAGGTGAACACCACGAGTGGAGCAATCTATATCCGGCATTTGCGGATGTCGCGGAAAAGGAAGGATTCAAGGAGGTTTCTACTCTCTTCAGGATGGTTGCAAAGGCAGAAAGCGAGCATGAGTCCCGCTACAATGCCCTGCTGAAAAACGTCAAGGAGGGGAAAGTATTCAAAAAGGATTCCAAGGTCAAATGGCAGTGCAGGAAATGCGGTTATGTCCATGAAGGCCCTGAGGCTCTGAAGAAATGCCCTGCCTGTCAGCACCCGCAGTCTTACTTTGAGATCAAAAAGGAGAATTGGTAGTTTCCCTACCTAGGCTTGAAAAGTGGGAAATTGCAGGATAACTTCAATCCCTGCAATGTCATACATAAAATATAAAGGAGAAGCAACAATGGCTAAAAGACTTGAAGTGCTCAAATGCTGCAAAGGAGTCACCTTTGAAGTTATGACTGATGGTGACTGTCTCGATATCACCTGCTGTGGGGAGCCTGTCCAGGTTCTGAAGGAGAACAGCGTAGATGCCGCGAAGGAAAAGCATGTACCGGTCATCCAGCAGGGCAAGGCGGGAGTCAAGATCGTCGTCGGTTCCGTTGCTCACCCGATGGAGGAAAAACACTACATCCAGTGGATAGAGGTGATCAATGGTGACTATGTCAACCGCAAGAATCTGAAGCCGGGGGACGCCCCTGAAGCTGAATTCTATGTTCCAAACACTGGAAAACTTATTGTTCGCGCATACTGCAACCTCCACGGTCTCTGGAGGGCATGAAAATGATACCGAAAAAGATTGAAGCTGCTTTGAACGACCAGCTCAATTTTGAGCTGTATTCGGCATATATCTATCTTTCTATGACTGCCCATATGAGGTTTCAGGGGCTGAATGGTTTTGCCAATTGGCTCCAGGTTCAGACCCAGGAGGAGACTGTCCATGGAATGGGCTTCTACAATTTCATAATCGACCGCGGTGGCAAGGTTGTCTTGAAGGAAATCGCAAAGCCGAAGCTCGAATGGAAGTCGCCGCTGGCAGTTTTCGAGAACGTCCTCGAACATGAGGAGATAGTTACTTCCAGGATCAACAATATCGCGGCACTCGCCGAAGCGGAAAAGGATTTCGCCACCCGCAACTTCATCCAGTGGTACATCAGCGAGCAGGTCGAGGAAGAGGCCAACGCAAACGAAATCATCAACGAACTCAAGCTTGCCGCTGACTCCAAGGAAGCCCTCCTGATGCTGGACAGGGAGAAAGGACAGAGGACCTTCGTCTTCCCTGTTATTCCCGGTGGAATAAAGGCGCCAGGCGCCACTGCACCATGATTGGAGGCATATGAACAGCATCGGGAAAGCTATCAGGATCAGCGACAAGGTATGGTGGGTCGGCGCGGTCGATTGGACTGTCCGTGACTTCCATGGTTACCAGACGAGCAGGGGAACGACCTACAATGCGTATCTCATAATGGCCGACAAGATCACACTTGTCGACACTGTGAAGGCGCCTTTCAGGGATGAGCTACTTTCCAGGATCTCCTCTGTTGTGAAGCCGGAAGACATCGACTACATAATTTCAAACCATTCGGAAATGGATCATTCCGGTTGCCTGCCTGAGATAATCGACATAATCAAGCCTGAAAAGGTCTTTGCGTCGGTTATGGGGCAGAAGGCCTTGGAGTCGCACTTCAGAATTGGTTCGAATATTACTCCGGTCAAGACCGGTGACAGCATTTCGCTCGGAAACATGAACATTAGCTTCATTGAGACGAAGATGCTTCACTGGCCGGACAGCATGGTCAGTTATCTTAAGGAGGAGCAGATTCTCTTCTCACAGGACGGATTCGGTATGCATCTTGCAGTGAACAGGCTCTTTGATGATGAGAACAACTGGGAGATCATGGAGGAGGAAGCCGAGAAATATTTCGGCAATATCCTGATGCCTTACTCTAACCTAATCCTCAAGCTCCTGGACTCCCTCAAGGAGTTGAACCTTCCTATCAAGCTTGTTGCTCCGGACCATGGTCCTGTCTGGCGTTCTCATTTCGCAAAGATTGCAGGACTCTACGGGAAATGGGCTGAACATAAGCCAGTTCCGAGGGCGATTGTCGTTTATGATACGATGTGGAACAGTACAGCGATGATGGCGAAGACAATCGGTGAGGGGCTTAGGGAATCAGGAGTGGAATTCAAGCTGCTCCCAATGAATGTAAGCCACAGGAGCGATGTTGCGACAGAGGTATTGAGATCAAACGCGATCATAGTTGGTTCACCGACCATCAACAATAATATTTTCCCGACAATGGCAGATGTGCTGACCTATGTCAAAGGATTGTCCCCGACGAACATGATAGGTGCCTCGTTCGGCTCCTATGGTTGGAGCGGGGAAGCTGTAAAGCTGCTGAATGAATATCTGAAATCCATGAATGTCGAGATGGTCAGCGAAGGCTACAGGGCGAAATATGTCCCGACGGAAGCTGATCTGAAGGCATGTTTCGAACTCGGTAAGCTTGTCGGTGAAAAACTGCTAGCAAAATCGAAGCAGTGACGGAATATTGGCGTTACGAAGATGGAAATTATTTGAGTACTAAAAAACGTAGGAGGTTTCTATGGACAAATATGTGTGCGATGCGTGCGGTTGGGTCTACGATCCTGCAAAAGGCGATCCTGATCATGGAGTTGCCCCTGGAACAGCTTTTGCGGATTTGCCGGACGACTGGACCTGTCCGGAATGTGGAGTTGGCAAGGATTCCTTTTCCAAACAGGAATAAAGATCCATTTTAGGATGTCAACCAGCCACGTCCCCAGTGACGTGGCTGGTTGTTTTTAAAAAGGATCTTATGAGAAATTTCACGAGGAAAAATCTCGATCTCCTTTATTTGAAATTCAACAAAAGGGAATTTGTCCATCCGGATCCCCTTGAATTTCTCTATAGATACGACAGTGCCCTTGACAGGGAGATCGCCGGACTTGTTGCCTCATCGCTGGCTTATGGCAATGTAAAGCAGATCCTGAAAAGCGTCTCTAAAATCCTTGACAAGATGCAGTCACCTCATGCCTTCCTGATGGGAAACGATAGGAAAGGAATGTTCTCCGCCTTTCGAGGATTCAAGCACCGTTTTACTACCGGTGATGAGATTGCAACGCTCCTTTTCACTGCGAAATCCGTAGTTAAAAAATATGGTTCGCTAGAAAACTGTTTCATGTCCGGATACAATGAAAATTACAAGACCCTGATTCCTGTCATGATGAATTTTGTCAAAATCATGAGCGCTGATTTCAGGGGAGGAGAGACCTATCTACTGCCTTGTCCGGGCCGCGGAAGCGCATGCAAGAGATTCAATCTCTATCTGCGCTGGATGGTCAGGAAGGATGAAGTGGATCCTGGAGGTTGGAAGGATGTCCCTAAATCAAAACTGATTATTCCGCTGGACATTCACATGTGGAATATCTGCAACCGTGCAGGATTTACAGGACGCAAGCAGGCAAATCTAAAGGCAGCGGTGGAAATTACTGCGAATTTCGCGAAGCTGAATCCGGAAGACCCTGTGAAATATGACTTCTGTCTTACACGGTTCGGCATCCGCGACGAGTTGGAATATGACGACATGCATAAACATACAAAGGAATAGTAATGGTGCATCGGCGTGCAGATAAACTTTAGCATGTCTTAAAAATCGGCAATCAAAAGTCGGAAATCAAAAATGTTGTTCTATCTTCATGAAGCATGGTCCACTCTCTGCCAGATGGCGCCATACCTGCTTTTCGGATTTTTCTTTGCAGGAGTCCTTTCGGTCCTGATATCTCCTGAAACAGTTCAAAGGCATCTCGGGGGCAGGGGATTCATACAGGTTCTCAAGGCATCGCTGTTCGGTGTCCCGTTGCCTTTGTGTTCCTGTGGAGTTATCCCGGTTTTTGCATCTTTACGCAAGAACGGTGCCGGCAAAGGCGCTGTAACTTCCTTCCTCATCTCCACCCCGCAGACAGGCATAGACAGCATTCTTGTCACCTACAGCATGCTCGGACCTGTTCTTGCCGTATTCAGGCCTCTTGCGGCATTGGTTTCCGGTATCATCGGCGGGCTCATGGTCGATATGTTTGATAAGGATGATGAAGCTGGAAAGGATGAAAAGAAGGAAGAAACCTGTTGCTGCCATGAGAAATGCTGTGAAGAAAAGGCTGAAAAAAAGGGAAACATTTTTGTCAGAATCCTTAAGTATGGTTTTGTCACCCTCATGGATGATATTGCACTGTCCCTTGCCGGAGGAATTATGATTGCGGCAGGGATTTCAATGATAATTCCTGAAAACTGGTTCGCGAGTGCAATAGGCACTGGATTGACAGGCATGTTGTTCATGATGGCCTGCGGAATACCGCTTTATGTCTGTGCAACGGCTTCAGTGCCTATAGCTGCAATGCTTATCGCCAAGGGAGTGGGGCCAGGTGCGGCTTTTGTATTCCTGATGACAGGTCCCGCCACAAATGCCGCAGCTATTGCGATAGTGTGGAAGACGCTTGGCAGGAAGGCAACCGTTCTTTATCTGCTTTCACTTTTGCTTAGCGCGATCGCCTTGGGTTTCATGATAGACCATATCCCTTTTCTCGGGAAGGATATAGTTGCCGCAGCTTGCCAGCACAATGAGAATTTAAGCGTCCTACAGCAGGTTTCTGCCGGAATCCTGCTCCTTCTGATATCAGTTTCGCTGGTGAAATCCTTATACAGGAAGAAGACGGAATAACCTGTTACTGCATTGCAGGAGCATTCTCGGTAGGACCTTCAGCCTTCTTATCATCCTTGGTTTTGAGAAAATCCTTCCGGGTATCCAGAACTGAAGACATGTCACCTTTGGATAATGTATAAAGCCATTTACCAAGAGATTTCTCCCGGTCGAGTTTTTCCCTGAGCTTCTCCTCCTTCGCCTTGAATTCCTTGTCAAGCCTGTCCTTGTCCTCAGGTTTTTCATCCTTGCCCGCTTCACGATTCTCGGGAATTGCGGCAGTAGCCTTGATGTTTACATGATATTGTCCGGGATTCTCGGCATTGAGCGCGAAACAAATATCGTATTTGAAACCATCGCCAGCTTCGATTTTCAAGCTTTCACCAGTGAAATCCGCAGGACAGATCTTCACATCCTTGAAGGCGACGTATTTCAGGAAACTGTTGAGCATCTGTATCTTTCCTTCATCGAGCAGTTCACCATCCTTGATATCTGCCAGCGTGAGCTTGTCAGTTTTCTCGTCTTTCACAAGCTTCCATGACTCGTCGGGGTTCTTTCTCTTAGATTCCATGGAAATTATGTTTTCAATGTCAAAGAATGACTTGTCGGTCCAGGACATCGGATCGGCCGAGATGCTTTCGAAGCTGTTGTTGACTAGTCTGGGCTGTAATTTCCCATCAGCCAGCAAGACATAGCAGCCGTCAGACATTCCTCCACCCATGAACGGCATCGGATTTTCCTCCTTCTTGAAATGCTTCTTACCTATGAGAAAGGATGCCAGTTTCTTTCCGGACTCCCCGATGAAATCCAAAGCAATTGCAGTCCCTTTTTCCTTGTCGGAATCAGCAAGTCCGAGCTTCTCAAACTGCGATTTGCCGGCATTGATGTTCTGGACAGTCTTTATCTCCGGCAGGTTTTTTAAGAAGTTAAGGATCTTCTGGTAGTCTCCGGGATAGGAGTCCTTTTCAGAAATGATCCATGAGCCATCATCATTCCTCTTGAGAGTGGCAGTCTGTTTTCCTGATGAAACCACAAAACCTGTTATCTTGTTCACATCAAGATCTGCAAGAAGATTTTCACCGGTTGCACTATACTTGGAACTGTTCCATGATGAAATGTCCTTTTTAAGGATGAAATAAATCGACAGTCCAACAACGGCGAGTATAACAAGCGAAGTTATGAGTTGTTTCCTGTTCATCTGCTGAAACTCCTCCTGTTCCTGTATATTGCCAGGCCTATCCCGAAAAGTATTACCACTATTGGCATAAGGGCGATGTTGAACCATTTCAGCTTGTTCTCAAGCGAATCTATGTCCTGCCTCAGTTCCTTGCGAAGCACCTTCAGCTCCTGCTTGGTCTTTGCTTCCTTCTGCTTGTAATTCTTTATCTCCTCCTTCTGCTCGGGGGAAAGGATGTATTTCTGGTTCTTGGCCTTCTGTTCCTGTAGTTTTGAGAGGCGTTCCTGTGCTTTCTCAAGATCTTCCTCAAGCTCGAGTATCTTGTTCTTGTATTTCTGCTCTGCCTGCGACAGTTTCGCTTTTAAAACTGAGAATGGTCTGGCTATCACCTTTCTAGACCTTATCTGTATGAGATCGCTGTCACCGGTCATGTATTCGACGAGGTTCAGGAAAAAACTGAGATTGTCATTCAAAGGTTCCATCGAAGTCTGGCCAAATATATTTGGAACCCTTCGTACACAGATCTCATCAAATAGCATGTCGGAATCACCGACCAGCACGACAACGCCGTCCTTCTGGGATTCCTTCAGGAAGTCACCGACCGGCTTTTCATCCTTGTTCTCCGGCTTGCCAGGTTCATTTCCAGCCGGCTTGCCATCGGGGAACGCTGTCTTGAATTTGCCTGACAGCTTTATGGCGAGAGAATATTCCTTGTCGTCTGGTTTAAATTCTTTCACTGCCATTTCAGGATTGGTGGCGATATATGAATTCAGTAGATGCGAATCAGTGGTTGTCCTCAGCAGGATGGTCTTCTTCAGAGAAGGATCTGGCTCCCCGGAGAACGTACCGGAGGACCACTCGGTTATTATTCTAAGTTGCGAAAGGAAGACCTCGTCTTTATCCATCCCCTCCGATGGGATGTCGATGATAGTGGGGAAGCTCCTTTTCTTGTCAGGAGATCTCTTTCCATAGGTCATGTCGGCTACAACCATGTCCTGGTTGAAGGTGATGTTCCAGCCCTTGAGGAGCTTTTCCATGTTAGAACTGGTCATAGGAGGCTGCATCATGGCCATCCGGTCGTTCTTTGCGGAAGCCGCGGCAAAGTAGGAGAAGGAATCAAGAAAAGCTATCACTTTCCCACCCTTCAGGACGTATTGGTCTATTGCGAACTGTGTCTTTTCAGAAATACCCGCAGGATAGATGATGACAAGAAGTTCAATCGAAGGATCTATCTGCTCCGACTGCATCGGAACTTCACGGACCTCGTAGTCGTTCTTCATTTCCCTGATAACGAGCCATGGAGGCGTCTGGTTGAACTGACCCATCTGCATCATCATCGGACTCGGCTTCTGGCCCATCACCGGCAGGGCGCTCATGACACCCACTATGCTCTTCTTGGTCCTGGTAACCTGTGATATCGCACGTGAAAGGTCGTATTCGAGGAGTTCTTCGCGTTCTGGTGACAGGAAAGGTAGAGCGACGGTCTGGTCAATGCACTGGACGGCAATTCCAAAATAAACTTTATCGTAGGAGTCCAGCACCTGTCCCGAGATCCCATCCATTACTGCGGAATCTTCTGCTTCTGAATCCGGGACGGGATCATATTTTTCAATAACAATGTTCTTCCCCCCCGCCCGCCTGTATTCGTTCAGCAGATCTATCACCCTTTCTGCGTAATTCTTGATGAAGGAGGGCATATTTGAGGACTTTGTGTAGTAGAATTTGAGAGTTACCGGAGTATCCAGCTTTTTAAGGATGTTCTTGGTGCTCTGTGAGAGTGTGTAGATTTTCTCTTGTGTAAGATCCAATCGTACATTTATTCTTGAAACGATGAAGTTTATCGCCACTATTATCAAAAACAGAGTGACTATGCCGATCGTCGAATAAATTATGTTTTTGCTGCGCTTGTTCATGTTCACCTCTTATCCTGCCGCATGGTTCTTTAGGATTATCCCGGTCGTCATGAGACAGAAGATGATGATGGAAAGGAAATACGCTATGTCCCTGAGATCAACGATACCCCTCTGGATGTTTTCGAAATGAGGCATCACGCTGAATGCCGACACGATGTCCACTATCTGGACAGGTGCCCAGTTTACAAGAAGATCAGTGACTGGCGGCCAGCCAGCCAGGATCAGGAAGAGGCAGATTACAACGGAGATGATGAAGCTTACCACCTGGCTTCTTGTTATTGCAGAAGTCATGCTCGAAATCGCCAGATATGAACCGGCAAGGAGAGCACTTCCAATATAACCACAGGCAATGACTCCGAAATCCGGTGTTCCAAGGTATGCTACGGTAATGACTATCGGAAACGTAAGAACAAGGGCGATCACGATGAATATCCATGCAGCTGCGAATTTCGCAAATATCGCCTGAGTGCATGTGACCGGCATCGTGAAGAAGAGCTCAAGGGTGCCGAGTCTCCTCTCATCGGCCCAGAGGTGCATCCCTGCTGCAGGAACAAGGAAAAGGTAGAGCCATGGATGCCATTGGAAAAAGGCCCCAAGTGATGCCTCGTTGGATTCAAAGAATTTACTTATCATGAATGTGAAGAAACCTGTCAGTCCAAGGAATATCACAATGAATACATAGGCGACAGGGGAATTGAAATAGGAACAAAGCTCCCTTTTTATTATCGCCATTATGTTCGATATAGCCATGTTGTCTCCAAATTTAATAGTCGTCAGTCTGTCAAGCCGCATCTCCACGGGTCATCGAATAGAACACTTCGTCGAGACGTCCTTCCTCGACCTTTATCTGGACAAGAGGGAGACCTTGGTTCTTAACAACCTCGAAGATCTTTTTACGGACCTCTGTCCTGTCGGCATTGTTCGATGGTTTCACTTTTATCACGACAGTTCCCTTCGCATTAGCGTCAGCCTCGGATCTGCTTACGCCATCTATCATTTTGAGCCTTTCAATTATCTCAGAGGAATTCCCTTCTGAAAATTCCAATGTAAGAACGCCCGCATTTTCCGATTTCTCCTTCATCTGTGAGGCTGAACCGTCAAATATCTTCCTGCCTTTGTCGATTATGAGCACTCTAGAGCATACCGCATCGACTTCCTCGAGGATATGGGTTGAAAGAATGATTGCTTTTTTCTCACTCATGGATTTTATGAGATTGCGGATCTCGCGTTTCTGGTTCGGATCAAGGCCGTCGGTCGGTTCGTCCATTATCAGGACATCCGGGTCATGTATTATTGACTGCGCAAGGCACGTGCGGTGCTTGTAACCCTTTGAAAGAGTATCGACGGTCTGGTGTCTTACGGGATTCAGGAAGCAGGTAGTGATTGACTTTTCGATCCTTTTCTTCTTTTCATCGCCTCTAAATCCTCGGATCTCAGCGGCGAATCCGAGGAATCCTTCAACGGTCATATTGGCATAAAGAGGGGCATTCTCGGGAAGATATCCCATCAGGGATTTGGCCTTTACAGGATCGTTTTCGATGTCATAGCCGCCAACTGTCACCTTTCCTTTGGATGCGGGTATGAAACCGGTGATGATCCTCATGGTGGTGGATTTGCCGGCACCATTTGGCCCGATAAAACCGAGGATCTCCCCTTTGTTTACCTCAAATGAAATATCCTCTACGGCAAGCTTGTTTCCGTACCACTTGTATAGGTTCTCAACCTTGATCATCTGAGCAAACTCCATGAATTATAAAACAAAGGATAGTTGGATGTCTGGATGAATGCGTTTAAGAAAAAACATGAATCATATAAATACAATCATCCGGCCACCCGTTCTCAAAAACCGTATAATTTGACATTAAATCTCAAAAAATGTTCCCGGAAAGCAAAAAATCTTTCAAATTTTTCAGTGCGGCGTCTTCGGTGGGATTTTTGAGGCATGTGGTTTTTCGGCCGACGACACCCCAGATCTCCGGGTCGGTATCCTTGTAAAGGGCAATTGTCGGTGTACCGAGGAAACCTGAAAGATGACTTACTCCAGAGTCGTTTCCAATGTAAAGCTTGCAACCGCCAAGCAGGTCTGCAAGGTCTGACGTGTTTTCAGGTATCAATAGGCTTTCAACAGGGAAGAGGGAGCCAATTCCCTTCTCCATTTCAACCGGACCCAGTATGAAATTCACATCGTTTTTGAAATGATCGGCTGCGAATTTCGCGGTATTGATGTAAAATTCTACGGAGTAATTTTTCTTTTCGCTGCCACTCCCGGGATGGATCAGGATGGTGTTCTTCGCGGGAAAATACGAGCCTGGTATCAGATCAATTGGCTCGGGAGGATCCTTGATTTTGAACAACATTGAAATCTGGTTTATGTGAAACTTGGCAACGGGTATCTTTTCAGAAGGGAAGGGATCCAGGGGAGTTAATTCACAGCCGGAATTCATTTTCAGTAGGTCGGCAGTTTTTCTTGCGTCTTTCAGCCATAATGCCCCTTTGTCCAAGTTTCCAAGTTCTTTTGGAACCTTTCCAGCTTCGAAGAAATCAAGCATGACTGCTGATTCCGCATCAAACCAGTCATCAAGAACGCCAAGCTTTATGGCAAGCTTCATGTAGTCTGGACGACCGAGGCCGACAAAAACATGCTCTGGAAAGTTCTTTTTAAGCAGAATAACCGAGGGCCAGCATAGAATAAAGTCCCCCAAAGCTCCGCGATGGCAGATCAAGAATGCTTTTCTCTTGTCAGACATTTACCCCCCTAAGCAAAACCATGTCAAGTCAGGCTTGCTTCAACTTTCTTCACGAACTCTAGGTTCTTTTTCAGCTTTTGCAAGGTCGTAGATTCTGTCGAGAAGTCCTCAAATGAAATCCAGCCGTCATAACCGGCGTTCTTCAGGGCTTTCAGCAGGGCCGTGACATCGACAATTCCCTTGTCGAAAGGAGCAGAGGAGGGCTTCCAATTGACAGAGCCGTCCGGACGTGTTCCTGAAGCGTCCCATCGAGAGTTCTTGAGATGGACATGTGCCAGATATGGTCCCAGCAAATCAAATCCTATGCCATATTGTTCATATCCCTCGTAGACCATATTGCCCGCATCATGGATGACCCCGACATATTTTGGATCAAAATTGTGCACGAATGCAATCGCCGCACTGGCGCTGGGAGTGATATTGCCCATGTGGATTTCGATAAGGGCTCTTACACCATGTTTTTTCGCAAGTTCAGCAACGTCACAATATTGGTGGAGGGCCCTTTCCTTGATTTTGAGATATGAAGACTTGCCGTCATATCCAGGTACGCCAACCCTTAGCTGTTTGGCTCCGATTTTCACAGTGCCTTTCATGGCAGTCTCGACCGCTTCCAGATTCTCGCAGTTGACGTATGTCCCGACACACGGCATTTCCATCTTTGCGGTTTCCGCAAGTTTCTTGATTTTGGGAGCATCTTCGACAAAAGTCTTCAGGGGCCAGGTGCAGAGGTTTCCCGACCAGAAACTCGGTTTACCGTCAGCAGATGGATTCTGATCCGTGACCCTCCATTCGACTCCGTCATATCCGGCCTTTTTCATCTCGCTCAGCGCATCCTCTGGAGCAAGATCCGGAAGGCTTACGGTGAAAATCGAGTATTTCATATCTGACTCCATTTGTTTTGATTGTGATTGGTACAATATATGAGCACCCCTAAAAATCCATTCTAGTTTCCAAAATCAGCATCAGGCATTATCTTACCTGTCTTTTCAATTTTATGAAGGATCAGGCAGATAAACATGTTCCATCACTTATTCTTCAATGTCCTGTGCATATTCCTGATGATGCTACCCGGTTTCATCGCGTGCCGGCGTTCCATCGTTTCTGAAAATTCTTCCTCTGACATGTCCTTTTTCCTGGTGAATTTCGTCTACCCATGCCTGATATTCGACTCAATATTCAACAATTTCACGATTAACGGGCTAATTACCAGATGGGAGCTCCCGGCTGGAAGCTTCATGATAATGGTCATCGGATTCCTGATTGGGTTTCTTGTGACATGTTGGCTGTCCTTCAAGGAGGATGATGAACGCAAAAGCTTCCTTTACCAATGCCTGATGAACAATTATTCCTTCCTGCCGCTTCCCCTGGTGATACTGCTCTTTGGAGATGAAAGCGCCGCCATGCTTATATTCTCATCGCTGGGTGCGGAAGTGGCGCTTTGGACGCTCGGAGTCATTATACTGAGAACAAAGGGACACAAGGCGAATATTCTCAGGAATCTGCTTTCCCCGCCCCTTGTCGCTATGTATGTGACATTCATATTGATGATAATGCTTCATCTTCTGGGATTTGATAAGCACTCTTTCATCCAGAAAATGGAATATCCACTGAAGGCCATTAAAATGATCGGTGCCGCAACGATACCTCTGGCGATGACTGTTGCCGGTATGCGAATCGCAGGGCTTCACCCAAAAGGACTTGGGAATATGAAGGTCTGGATTGTAAGCGCCATGCGCCTTATTATCATTCCCATAGTTGCGGTGCTTGTCATCAAAGCCCTTCCTTTTCCTGACGCATCAAGGCATATCCTTATTGTTGTTGCAGTAATGCCTGTTGCTATCGCCAGCATCCTGATGAGCGAAATCTACGGTGGGGACAAGAACTTCATGTCGGCAACAGTATTGACCACCCACCTGCTTGCCCTTGTTACAGTTCCAGTGCTCCTTGCAGTATTTCTCTGAGGAATTAAGGGGTTGGTGATTTAACGTCCAATCATTTCTTCTGCGTGTTTTTCCGCGGCCTTTCCACCACCCAGCATACGAGCGATCTCGGATTTCCTGTCGGTACCGGAAAGGACTGAAACCGCAGTGAATGTCCGGCCTTTGGACACCGACTTCTCCACGCTGTAATGTGTGTCCGCGCATGCCGCGACCTGGGGAAGATGCGAAATGCAGAGCACTTGGTGCGAATTCCCGAGCGCCTTGAGCTCCTGTCCTACGATCATCGCAGTTTCTCCGCCGATGTTAACATCGATTTCATCGAAGACCAGTACAGGAATTGAATCAGCGGAAGACAGGACAGTTTTCAATGCGAGCATCACACGGGAGATTTCACCGCTGGACGCAATCTCACGCAGAGGTTTCGCGGACTCTCCGGGATTCGGGGAGAAAATAAAGTCGATTATGTCAAAACCTGTAGGTCCGGGGTCGATCTGCTTAAAATCGACCGTAAAATCGGATCTTGCGAATCCAAGCTTGCGGAGTTCACCGCAGACCTTCTTTGCGAACTTCGCAGAAATCTCCCGGCGCTTCTTCGAGATCTCAGAACATTTTTTCTGAAGCTTATCGTTCAGGGATTTCTCCTTTTCGATGAAGGAAGACCTGATGCTCTCGAAGTTCTCGAATTCATCGAGCTTTTTCCTGGCATTCTCTGCAGATTTGAGGACATCCGTCAGAGTAGGACCGTATCTCCTCTTGAGATTCTGGATTATCCTGATGCGCTCTTCAAGTTCCGTAAATTCCTTTTCATCAAGCTCGATGTTTCCTGTATATCTCTGGATTCCTTCAGCAAGTTCATTCGCAGTATCAGTAAGGGATTCGCACTGCTTCAGGAATTTTGCCGCCATCTCAGGATCGGCTTTTTCAAATCCGGAAATGACCCGGTGGATCTCACCTATCCTGTCGACAAGCGATCCTTCGGATTCATTAAGTAATCCAACTGCGTTATTGGCAGTTTCAAGAATGTCATGTGAGTTTGAAGCGAGGTTGTGCCGGGTTACCAGTTCCTCTTCCTCGTCAATGCTGATGCCGGCCTTGCCGATTTCAGAAAGGATGAAACGGAAATGTTCGGCCTCGGCCAGGGAGGGAATGCCTTTTTCAAGTTCCTCCCTCTCCAGTTTGACTTTTTTCAACTCGGAAAAAATATCAGAAGCTTCTGAAGTGAGCTTTTCGAGATCCCCATATCTGTCGAGGAGTTCGAGCTGGATGGACTGCTTAAGGAGCGACTGATGCTCATGCGGACCGTGAGTGTCGATGAGGATGTTCCCCAGAGTTTTCAAGGTCTGAAGAGTTGCAGGGGAGTCATTCACGAAGTTCCTTGAGCTCGTAGCTGTAATTATACGCCGGATCTGGATGCTGCTGTCATCCGGAGGAGGGAGCCCGGAACTTTCAAGTGTTTCGGTCACTATCTTTTTCATCCTTGCCGGCAGAACAAATGACATGCTGATTTCGCAGGAATCACAACCGGTCCTGATGGAACTCTTATCGGCGCGCTCGCCAAGGAGCATTCCAATCGCACCAATTAGGATTGTCTTTCCGGCTCCAGTCTCACCGGTGATTACATTGAATCCGGCCTTGAACTCGATCTCAGCCTCCTCAATCAGCGCCAGATTCTTTATCCTGATCCATTCGATCATATGTTGAAATCCTAAAAAAAGAAAATGATTTGGGATACAATAAACTAAAGAAGAATATTTTCACCACAGAACACGGAGAAATATTCCCAGTCATCTAATCATGCAATCTTCTCAACCTTATATCCGCCTTTTCTCCTGTCCATGAAATAGAGAGTTCCGAAAACAATAATTATAATCAGAGAGAACGGAGCAAGCCTGCGGAATGACATGCGTCCACCGAAGTTGTCAGCCGGATCTAGCACTTTCTTTACTTCTACAACCAGCTCGGACGCCTGTTTCGAGCCAGGTGCGGAAGCCGCAGCCCCGATGGCATGGCGCAAGGCATTTGCCGTTTCGGAAGGAAGAGAATTTGTTTTTCTAGCCTCAGCCAGAACATTTCTGGCATCTTCTATCGCGGAATTAATCTCCTTCTTGAACGGTTCATTCGATTTAAGGGCTATTGGAGTATAGACATTGACGACATTGACGAGAACTGCGGTAGTCTTGTCATAATCGAGTTTCTGGGGAAGATATTCGTCTGCAACTTTACCAAGCCATGGAGAAGCGAGCATGCCTGATGCCAGCATGCCCATACCTCCCATGAGTGCGAGTGCCAGGGCTCCTCCTTTTGGGACACGTTCGGAAACAACTCCGAGCATTGTTGGCCAGAAATAACACACCCCAAGCGCGAAAACCGTGGCGGAAATGAGTGCGATACTCATCGTTTCAGCAAAACTCAGCCAGAAAAGTCCAAGGCCAGAAAGGATTGCGGAAGCGACCAGCATTCCAGTAGGTGAAAGCCTGTGAACTATCGGACCGGCGAAGAAGCGAAGTACCGCCATAAGCCCTGATATCCAGACCAGCACTAGAATTCCATGCATTCCACCGGACTGAAGGATCGACGGTATCCACCGGTTTGGGCCTAGTTCAAGTGATGCGGTTATCCCCATGCAGAGAAAGAGGATAATGAACAATGGGCGCCCGAAGGTCGCAGCCATCATTCCTCCGAAAGAAACTCCGGATTGCACGCGTTCTGTCACCGGAAATTTCTGCCCGATAAATAGTATTCCATAGATTATGGTGGGAACAAGTATTAGGGCTAAGCGGATCTGATATGACATTATCCCGAGTTGTCCGAGAATGAAGCAGAGAAGCCCACCGATGACTATGCCTCCCGGGAACCATACATGGAATCTGTTCAACATTTGGGTCTTTCTTTCCGGATACAAGGTTGCAACGAGAGGATTACATACGGCTTCGATCGTGCCATTGCCAAGGGCGAGGATCAGAGCCCCGGCGAACAACTGCCAGAATCCACCGGCGAAAATCATCAGCAAAGGTCCGGCGAGATGGCAGAGGAACGAGAATCTCAGAAGGTTGCGCATTCCGAGTACATCACACAAGGGACCAAGCACAATGATTGAAAGTGTGAAACCCCAGAGCGCCGCGCCGCCGATTTGTCCGACCTGTTCGTTCGTTAGGATGAAAGAGGTCTTCAGCGTTCCCATGATGTCGCCGACGACGGCAAATGCCACCGAAGTAGATATCAAGGACATGCAGCTTCCTATGAACAAACGTTTCTGGTGGACTTCGGAGATTGCATGTGTGTTTTCCATTTTACCATCCTCTTAGTTCAGAAAACCATTAACCACAGAATACACAGAGATATCCTCTGAGAACTCTGTGGTTTTCTTGTGAATTTTAGTTTTATCAGATTATCACCTGCACGGAGATCTTCTTCCCGGCATGTGGGGGAATTTCCGCAGTTTCTGATTTTTTCCCATCCACAAATATCCCCTTCGAAGCTCCGCGTTTTACACTTATCTTATAAGTGCATTTGCGGAACTTGCGTTCAATTTCGAGTTCCTTGATTTCCTTCGGGAGACATGGTTTTATCACCAAGCCTTTGTATCCGGGTCGTATTCCAAGTATGTGCTGGGTTATGGCCACATAATTCCATGCGGCCGTTCCGGTAAGCCAGCTGTTCTTCGCTTCACCGTGCCTCGGTGCGGCCTTGCCGGCGATCATCTGCGAATAGACGTAGGGCTCCATCTTATGAAGGTCGCTGATGTCCTCGCGGTATGCCGGACATATTTTCTTGTAATAGTCAAAGGCATAGTCGCCGTTTCCAAGGACGGTTTCCGCGATCATGATCCAAGGATTGTTATGGCAGAAAATTCCACCGTTCTCCTTGTATCCCGGAGGATATGATGAGACTTCTCCGAGTTCAATATGATAGTCCCTGTGAGGGGGATCCTGAAGGACAAGCCCATGCCTGGTTCCGAGATGCTTCCTGGCTGAATCAAGCGCCTTGCGTGCGAAACCGTTCTTTACCCCGATCTCAGCCATCACGCACCAGCCCTGGGATTCGATGTAGATCTTTCCGTCAGGATTGCTGCTGCTGCCGACTTTGTGCCCGAAGAAGTCATATGCACGCAGGAACCATTCATTGTCAAGACCGGACTTTTCAACGGCCTTGACCATCTGTTCAGCGGATTTGCGAACTTCACGGGCATTCTCTCCGTCGCCGATAGTATCAAGCAAGTTACTGAATTCCTTGCAGGTATAGACAAAGAGACCGGCTATCATCAGTGACTCGGCAGTCCTTCCCTGACGGTTTCCTGTGGTCTGGAACGGTTCATCTGGCTCCTCCGAGAAACAGTTGAGGTTCAGGCAGTCGTTCCAGTCGGCCCTGCCTATCAAGGGAAGCTTGTGTGGACCGAGATTGTTCAATGTGAATTTATACGAACGGAAAAGATGATCAAGCAGCGGTTTTGCAAGCTTGTCGTTGTTTTCATAGGGAACTTTCTCTTTCAGGATCGAGAAATCTCCTGTCTCGCGGATGTAGGCTCCGACACCGAGGATCAGCCAGAGAGGGTCATCGTTGAAATTTGAACCTATATCGGAATTACCACGTTTCGTAAGAGGTTGATACTGGTGGTATGCACCGCCATCGGAGAGCTGGGTGGCTGCGATGTCGAGGATCCTTTCCTTCGCGCGTTCCGGGATCTGATGGACAAAACCGAGTAGATCTTGGTTAGAATCACGAAACCCCATGCCACGTCCGATTCCGGATTCGAAGAATGAGGCACTGCGAGACATGTTGAACGTAACCATGCACTGGTATGGATTCCAGATATTGACCATCCTTGCAAGTCTTTCGTCAGAAGATTTTATAGTATATACTGACAGCAGTTTGTCCCAGTGCTTGCTGAGATCCGAGAGAGCCTTTGAGACTTTCGCAGAATCTGCGAATTTCGCAAATTGTTTCTCCGCAGGTTTCTTGTTGATGATTCCTGGCTTTGTGAATTTCGCATTTTTCGGAACCTCGATGTATCCAAGAGCAAAGATGAGTTCTTCTGATTTTCCGGGTTTCAGATTGATGTTCAGGCAGAACGATGCAACAGGCGCCCAACCGGATGCGACGGAATCGGAACAGGTTCCGTTCTCTAGAGCAATAGGATTTTCAAGACTGCGGTAGTTTCCTATGAACGAGTCGCGGTCGGTGTCAAATGAATTTATCTTCCGGTTGACGGCATAATAGGCATAATGATTGCGGCGTTCACGGTACTCAGTCTTATGGAAGATGAACGAATTCTTAACCTCTACTTCACCGATGCTTAGGTTTCGCTGGAAGTTGCGGTCATCGCCGTCGGCGTTCCAGAGACAGAACTCGAGGAATGAGAAGAGGCTGATTTTCTTTGCGGAGGAGCCGGTGTTGGTTAGTCTGACCCTGTGGATTTCGATGTTTTCTCCGAGTGGGATGAAATAGGTTATCTCAGATCTTATCTTGTTCCTTTCTGATTCGACAGTCGTGTATCCAAGACCATGCCTGCAGGAATACTTATCAAGTTTGGTCTTTACCGGCTGCCAGGTCGGGCTCCAGAAGGAACCGCTCTGCTCCCTGATATAAAAATATCTGCCGTTTGAGTCGGCGGGAATATTATTATAGCGATAGCGGGTGAGTCTCCTGAGCTTGGCGTCGCGATAGAAGTTGTAACCGCCTGCGGTGTTTGATATCAACCCGAACATCTTTTCGCTGCCCAGATAATTTATCCAGGGAAAGGGTGTTTGCGGGGACTGGATCACATATTCACGTCTAACATCATCGAAATAACCGAATTTCATTTTAGTTTCTCCCATTGTTCAACGTGCATTATTATATCCTTGTATTCTCCGGTGTAAACCGGGCCTTTTACTTTTATGAAGTCTCCCTCATAAGGGAAGTCACCATCTATGAAATTAAGCTTCATGTCCCCTATCCCTTTGGGATTTTCAGGATCATAAAGTTTTATATAAAGTTTAGCGACAGCAGATCCTTTCTTCTTTTCAGCCCTGTTCAGGTTTGCGTCAAACTCAAGATCTTTGCGAATATATTTTACCTCTCCCATGGTCTCGCATACTGTGTTTTTGGGGATATTACCGAGATTTTTCATTTGCGTAATGCGTAGCTCCGCATAAGACATACAAGCAGGATCAACAGGTGTTTTCGGGTAGGTATAGGAAAAGAGGGATGCCTTGCCCAAAGTGGCAATTCCAACGATAAGCAGCATAAACGCAGGGACTGTGAAATCATAAGTGGCATCTTTTGCGGAAAAAGACTTCCCCGAAGGTTGTGTTTCCTCTGAAAAGAAGGTGAATGCGAAACCACATGCCAGTATTATGAAAAGTGGTTCAATGATGAACCTATATTGTTCGAGCGGGACACCGAATAAGTGGACGACGGTGTAGAAGATGATGAGGATTATGAAAGGTGCACTTGGGAGGAGCCATTTCCTGAATGTAGCGATGAATATTTTCTTCAGACGTATTGCCGCAATGACGGCAATTATCAGTAAGACATATAGGATTCCCTCGAAGTCTGGAACAGGAACAAAGATTTTGTCGGTAATGTAGATCGGCATCAGATATGCCTTGGGTTGGAAAATGCGGAGGTATGGTTCCCTGGGGAGCCAGTGATAACATATCCTGTATATTCCAGAAGCGAGAAAATTTATCGGATGTGAGAAAACGCTTTTTATGAGAACATCCTCGCTCTCCCTGTAATATTGCCCTTCGGTGAAATCACTGCGTTTGGGATCATAGATGTAATTGGTGAGTTTTTCAGATGAAAGTTCATCTTTTCCTTCAGCGCTGACAAGCAGATGCCAGCCGGAAAATGTGCAGACTGGGATCAGCGTCCTGTGTACGACATAGTTCCTTATTGCCCAGGGAATACATAGTATGAAAATGATTAAGACCGGTATGGCGGATTTCAGCAGCCTTGAATATGTCTTTTCAGTATTTATGCATAAATATAGTGAAATCAGCATGAACGGGGTTACGAGCAGGAAGACAGGCTTTGTATGGATCAGGAAAGCGAAAGTCACTGCGAAGCCAATGGTGGATGACAAGTATGAATTCCTGATTGAAGATAGGAAATAGCACGAAAGAAGGAGAAGGGTCATGGCGAATATTTCAGATGTTGCAAATTTAACATAGATAAATGCTGCTCCAAGGGTGGCATAGAGCAGGGCGGAGAGGAGACCTGTCTTATTGCCGAATATTTTTCTGCCCAGCAGGTAGACCAGGAAGATATTAATTAAATCAAGGATAAGGTTCAATGTCAGGGCAAATGATGTCGGACTTTTTCCTGTAATCTTGTTTATGGCTGCAAGAAATACGGGATATCCGGGGGATCTTGATGACTGAGTGAAGAATCCTTCCGACCAGGAACCGTAATATTTGCAGGAGGAGATGTTGGTGGCAAGTTCCATGTAATTTATTTCATCCGCATAGGGATTTAGTTCATAATGCGGAGGAGGCCCACTTTGATAAATGACAAGCACCCTCAGCAGAATACCGAGAAGGATTAGGGAAATTGCCGATATTTTAAGATATTTGGACATTATAATTCAACGAATATGGGATTGGATATCAAAAGTCCAGCACCATATGTTTTTATATAAAACCTTATATAATGTCGTTTGAGATCCTTGTCGAATTCAGTTGCCGGTATCTGATCCAGCAAGGTAAAATTTGAGAGGTTTATTTTCTTTGTGGAAGACTCCTTGCCGTCGATAATGATCTTTATTTCACCGGGAAACTTCTCAATTTTATTTTCAGTCTGAACTTTTCCCTTGATGTTCAGGACCATCGGGAACCTGGAGCTGTATTTGACAAGTTCCCCCGGGCCACAGATGCAAATGCCATTTTCAATCGAGATATTCTGGATGGTTATCATGTTCCCGCCCTGTGAGGATACGGCATATGAACGTCCTGCAGTGATAGCCGATACGACGTTCCTCTGATCAAGCTTGTTGGAGTTGATTACTGTTTGAATGAAGGAGATGTCACCGCTGCCGTGGTAATCGGCCTCTCCGACGACAACAGGACGAACGGATCTTTTTCCGGAGCAATATTCCTTGAGCATGATGTCCCAGTCCTTACCAGGCTCGTAGGCATGGGCTACATCACCGTAGATTCCTGCAAATCCGTTGTGTCCATCAGTTTTGAGGATGTCATCAAGGTATGGTGCCGTCAGCATTGATACTCCGCCGATCTTGTCTTTCATCGTCGCTTCTGGAGCGGACCACATGATTCCAGAGGAATCTCCACCGTTCTTCCGGACATAGTCGATAACCTTCTGGTAAGGGGACGCGCCATATGAGGAATATTGGTTGTATCCGAACTTACAGGTAAAAGGCCTGTTGTTGATGCACCAGATTATGCCAATTAGGATGAGGATGATCCCGACGACAGCCTTTGTCTTCTTATATTTTACATATTTATTTCCTTGGGCATCCTCATAATATGTCTTTTTCAGCGAGAGGAGGGTGAATGCTCCGATCAGGGATAGCAGCAACGGGAGAATGGAGAGGAAGAAGTTTGAGAATGAAAAAGACATGTAGTTGTTGTGTATCACTGGAAGTTTCCGGTAGAATTCCGGATCTGATGATCCGAAGACAGTAAGCTGTTCGCTGAACTGTCTGGTCATCAAGTTTCCTGTGAATGGAGATCCTTTCCAATAGTAATGCGGGGCTATGTCGGCTCCCGGTATGACCACGATTCCGGGATATTTCCTACCCGTCTCCTCAATCCTCTGCAGGTAATATTCAATTCCATAAGTGCATATACTCGGTCTTTCAACGCTCTTTTTCAAGATGTTTCTGAACGGGGGCAGGCCGTATTCCCCCTTCACAAGGAACTGGTCGCTGAAAACAACGAACTCCATGCCGTTTCTTTCGGCTTTGGAAGCTACAGTTTCAATGCTTTCTCTACCTGCGCTGACGGTAGTATTCACCCTGAACAACCCCGGATGCCACGACTGCGACTGGCAGAACACCTGCCCTTGTCCAACAAGGACTATAAACAGAATTATTAATATCTTTTTCATGAATAAATAATATAGCACTCCGGAGGAGTGTAGCACAGGTATCTCAGCTGTGATTATTTTTTCTTCAGGATGATGAAGTGATGCAGGCCAAGGAAACCAAGAAATGGTATTTTTCCAATTAATCTTGCGATTAGAAGCAGGATTCTTATCAATGGGACAGGAATATATTGAAGATATGATTCATGAGTGAAGAATATGACCTTTTCCCAACGGATGATCTCAAGTCCGGAGCTGGCAAACAATGTCTTCATGGCTGAAGATATCAGGAGCTCCTCATGAAGCTTGATAGTTCTTTTCCTGACAAGAGACTCACCTTTGAGTAGACGTTTCAGAAAAGTCGGTACTATTGCAAACACTTTCCAGAATTTTGTCATGAATAAGGAAGGAGTAGTGATTATTAAATGTCCGCCGGGTTTGAGGACACGAACTGATTCCACCATGGCTTTTGAGGGATTCTGAAGGTGCTCAATGACCTCATCCATAACTATTACATTGAATAGATTATCGGCAAATGGCAGGGCTTCGGCATTTGCAGACGCGGAGAGCATCTTGTCCGTGCATTTCCTTGCAGAAATCTGCTCTTGGAAGAGTCTGGCCCTGAAGGTGGATATGTCCACCCCGTAAAAATGACTTTCCGGGCAACGTTCGGACATTTCAAAGGAGAACCATCCGAAACTGCAGCCCAAATCAAGAACAGTAGAAGGCTTTTCCTCCTGGATGAAATCTTTTATCTTTCCTTCCTTTTCGGAGTCAAGATATGCATCAGCGATCAACGGTATGCCTAGGCTATTAGCATTTCCAGTCCTATCTTTGAATCCCTTATCGGATATTTCATATATCCGGTCGAAGTCTTCAGCATCCCATCCGGTTTTGGTATCGGAAAGGACCGTCCTCAGATCCCAGACCCCTCTTGCTTTGGAAAAAGTTGAGGAGCAGGAAGAGCATTTTAGGACTTCTCCGTCCTTATTTAGCTCCTTCTTGCATTTGGGACATACAAGATTGCTTTCAAGATTCATGATAAAATTCAATTGATTGATATGGCGTAATGTCTACGTTCGTAATACTCTGATACTCTGACACTTTGATACTCTGACACTTGGACACTATCTTTCAATTGTATAAGCTATCAGTATTTCCATATAAAAGCCAGAAGTGTATATTTTAGAGGTTCCCTTTATATGTAGACTGGATTACAGGATTTTCATGATCTTATGAATTCATTTCATCTGGATAATCCTGTTATCCTGTCAATAAAATTATTTAGATGGAATGGAAAAAACAGTACAAGAGCCTCTGAATGTCGCGATGATCTTCGACGATCTCATGATCGGCGGCTGGACTACCATTGCTACGGCAATTCCCAAATTTGACAGGAGCAGGATCAATCCTGTAATAATCTGCCTCTTTGGCAGGGGATATCATGCAGATCTGCTTGAAAAGGAAGGATTTGAAATCCACTTCCTTGGCTTCAACAAGCAAAATTTCCTTCACAAGATGCTTTTTCTTATCAGCCTGCTGAAAGAGAAGAAAATCGACATAGTCCATACCCATCTTTTGCTTTCACATCTGATAGGCCAGACTGCGGCTGCTTTAGCTGGTATTCCAGGAAGGATCATGCATGTGCATGCGGTCGAAAAAGATCCCGGTGGAATATATGGCGTCTGGATGAAAATGATTGCAAAACGGGCTGGGATGATTATTTCAGTTTCTAGTTCTGTGGAAAGGACTTTTCTTAATACATACCCATCTTTCAAAGGGAAGAGGAAAGTTGTCCATAATGGGATTGATATCTGCGAATTCCGCAAACGTTTCGCTTCTGCTGCATTGAAAAGATCTGATTTTGGTATAGGTCCGGAAAACTTTTGCGCAATGACTGTTGCAAACTTCAAGAGCGAGAAAGGACATAGGTATCTGGTTGAAGCAGCCTTATTGTTGAAAGATGACAACATTCGTTTCCTGCTGATTGGTGAAGGTTCTGAGAAGGAGGGGATGCTTGACGAGGTTAAAAAACATGGACTGGGAAAAAAGTTTATTTTCCTTGGTACAAGGGAAGATGTTCCAGAACTTCTCTCTCTTGCAGACATGATGGTGCTTCCCTCGGTAGAGGAGGGGTTCGGTATATGCCTTCTTGAAGCTTTTGCCGCCGGAATTCCAGTACTATCAACAGATGTGAATGGGATTTCTGAAATCGTGGAAAACGGCAAAACTGCCCTTTTAGTGTCGCCGTCCGATCCAACTGCACTTGCAGATGGCATAGAAATGCTTAAACAAGACAAGGAACTTCGGAAAAAACTTTCGGATAGCGCGACTGAAAGAATAATAGACTTCAATATCGACAAGGTAGTCCAGGGATATTCTGATGCATATTTAAAGATTGGGGAAATGGATGGTTGGATGAATGGATGATTGGGCAAATTCCAAATCTTGAAACATGCCTTATGGCATTAATTTGCCTGTAGGTGGGTTAACTACGACTTGGTATAGAAATTTTGTATTTGCTGGTAGTTAAGCTCGTAAGAGCTGTTCTTGGATTTCTCGTATGATTCGTGCAATAATGGGTTTATATTAATAGAATTATGAAAATCCTTGAATTCATAGACGGATTCAACTTTGAGAATTTCGGTGGTGCCGGAAGGGTTTTCATTGAAGTTGCAAAGGTTCTGTCGGCACAGGGACATCAGATCGACGTAATCTGTAGGAATGACCAGACAGGCAACTATGAGAATCCATATGGGATTAGATTTCATCATTACAATTGCAGAAATTCTTGGTTTCTCCCAAAATATTTTCATCGGAAACAGTCTATCAGAAATCTGACAAAGACTTACCTTGGTGAAAATAAGCCTGACCTCATTATTATACATTCTTCATCGGCTATATTTGGAATAACTTCTTTGCTGGAAAAGGTTCCCGCAAAGAAATTATATTACTTCCATTCTCCTTGGTGCGAGGAGCACAGGATAAATGAAAGCGGGACCTTTCCTTTCAATTTGATAATGCATGAACTGAGAAAGAGACGGGAACTCGAAGCGCTTAAGTTATGCGACGGTATAATCACCCTCTCAAGGTATATGCAGAACCTGATGTTGAAGATACATCCAGGTATCAAAGGGAAAAATATGACTGTTATCCCAGGAGGAGCAGATCCTGATAAATTTTTCCCTGTCGCCAATAAAGAAGAAAAACTGGCGGAAAGGGAAAAATTTGGTATTGCCGAAGGCAGTTTTGTCCTGATGACGTCCCGCCGGCTGATTCCAAGGACAGGAGTGGACGTCCTGATCAGAGCGTTTGCCTTGGTGAAATCAAAGGCAGTGAAAGACATGAAGCTTTTGATAGTTGGAACAGGAATTCTACTAGACGAACTGAAGAGTCTTTCAGCCTCTCTTGGATTAGAGAAGAATGTCATTTTTACAGGCTTTGTTCCGGAATCGAAACTTCCTTCATGTTACCGTGCAGCTGATCTATTCATCATGCCTACAAGGGAATTGGAAGGATTCGGCCTTTCAACTGTGGAAGCCATGGCATGTGGTATCCCAGCGATAGGTACTGATATTGGAGGGACACCTGAAATTCTCCGTGAAATACAATGTAATACAGGCATCTTGCCTGTGTCTGAAGACTTGATTATTAAAGGCTGTAACGAAGAAGCTGTTTCTGAAAAGATCTTTAAGTTCTCATTCTTGAAAACATTGTCAGAGCTTGGGAACAAATCCTTGGAATCTGCCAGAAGTACCTTCAACTGGAAGAAGCATGTAGAAAAGATGAATGAATTTATCCATAATATGAAACAGGAAAACAATGGCTGAACTGAAAAGAATATCACATGTGTCGATATTTCTGCTTTTCATATATGTGGCGAAAAGCCTCCTGGCCATTGCAGTCAGGACGTCCATGACTACATGCTTCGGGGCTGGGATTGAGACGGATGCGTATTTCGCGGCATTTACCATTCCCCAGACCTTGAGTGACTTTTTCATTGGAGGAATACTTTTTATTGTAATTATACCAGTTTTCCAGAAAAGAATGGCAGAGGTAGGTCAGGATGAAGCTTCAAGGGATCTCTCTTCGCTGCTTAATGTATCTCTTTTACTACTTACATTGATTGCAGGCTTATATTGTGTTTTGGTTCCTTTGATTATGCCGTTCATATTTTCTGGTTTTGAGGGACACAAGCTTGAACTTACAATTAGGTTTTCAATGATATTCTCGCCGTCGATCATTCTAATGGGGATGTCTCTCATATATACCTCTATCTATCATTCTTTCAGGGAATTCTTCGTTCCATCGATAGCAGCGCTTGTTTTTCCAGTCAGTTCACTGCTGTCAATATGGTGCTTGCCGGATTCATGGGGTATTGAAAGACTTGTATATGGTAATTTGACCGGTTCCTTGATTGGCCTGGTAATCATGTTGGTGTTCATTTTCAAGAGAGTCAAATGGTGCTGGAACTGGAAACTGTCAAATCCCATCATTAAGTCTGCATTCATCTTATCTTGGCCAGTTTTACTTGAAAGTGTATTTTCGAGGATTGTTCCTGTCATCCATAAGAGCATAGCATCCGGTCTTCCTGAGAAAAATGCAGTTACTCTTATTGAACTGTCCCTGTTTGTCATAGGCTCGATAGTCGGTTTCATATCAGGTCCTGTTTCTACCGCTGTGTATCCTTTGATGGGCCAGCAAAGCATAGAGAACGATGAGAAGACGGTCTTCCAGACTTTTTTCAAGTCTCTTAATGTTATTTTTTTTCTGACAGTTCCGTTCAATGTGTTATTGCTCACCGATTCTAGGGAAATAGTCGGGGTCTTGTTTGAATATGGTAAATTTACTGTCAATGATGGCGAGTTAACCTCCAAAATACTGATGATATTATCGTTTGTGATACTTCCAAACTGCTTCCTAAGTCTCTCTGGAAGGATATTTTTTATTTTTCATGACACAAAGATGGTTTCATACTGTATGATACTGACAGTATGTTTGTTTATACCAATCTACTATATAGGCGCAAAAGTTTTAGGGATTTATGGGCTTGTAACGGCAGCTGCCCTTGGGGCTATATTAGGAAATATCGTGTCTGGAATAGTTCTTAAACTCAAACACAAGGACATCTCTTTTACTGGACCATTGATTTATCTCCTTAAGATTGTTGCCTGCGGAATACTAATGGCATTTACTATAATAATGGCAAGAATGATTTTTAGCACGCCTTGGATGCATCCAGCATATAAGCTTTTAATTGATTCTTCACTTGGATTTGTGTCATATATTATATATTGCAAGCTTTTGATGGTTGGAGAGATGAGATATGTTATTGAAAGAATGCCGGCGCTTAAATTTAAAAGAAGATGAGGGTTAGAATATGAATAACGCCCAATGGAGGATATGATGGTCAAAAAGATCTTGCGTGTTTTACTTTTATCTTGCATTATGTCAGTTTCAGCCATCCTGTGTTCTGAGGATTTCAATTTAAACATAGGAGAGCCTAAAAATGATAAGACTACTATTTTGGAGATAGAAAATGTTAAAAAAGTTCATGAGACATTTATTTCAGGTGTGAAAGGATCCAAGGATAGATACATAAGAAACTTGAAAGCGCTTATGGATATTGAGCAGAAAAAGGGAAGTCTTGAGGGAGTTGAGGAACTAAAGTTGGAAATAGATGCCATGAGCGACACTAGTATAGTAGATAGCAGGACTGAATTTAATAATCCTACTGCGAAGAAAGGGCAGGAGACATACCGAAAAGAAATTGAAATTCTTAGGTCAAAATATTTAATAGAACTTCAAAGAGTCCAGGCAGAAGAGGTTAAAGTTGGCAAGATTGAGAACGCAAAGAAAATAAGGGCTTATATAGAAAATATACAGGATGAGTATGGTACTGTAATAGGTGGTAAAGAATCGACAGATGCAAAGAATAATTCATCAAGCATTAAATTCGCCAAAATCCAACTGATACCGCCTTCTGAAATTCCATCCAAACAAAAGAAATCAATTAGCAAACATGTCGATAAAGTGTCTGCAACTTCATCGTATGATGAAAAGTATAAATCTGACTTTGCGTGTGATGGGAAAGAAGATACAGAATGGGCCTTGAAAGGAAATATCGGTTCTATCGAAATGCAGCTCAAGAAGAACATCGCTATCAAGGTATTGATGATTATGGGGAGAAAAGGGGATGACTTCATAAGAAAAGGTAAGGTTATCATAAATTCTAAGTATGAGTTCCCATTTTCTAATTTTAGCAGTGGAAACATTTTAACGTTATCTTGGACACAGCCAATAACTGGCATACAGAATATTAAGGTGGAATCCATTGAAGGATCGGGGAATCCAGGAATTATTGAAATATATACAATAGACAAATGATTGCCTAAGTATAAAATAATTGAAGAATCAGCTTGGTGAATTAGTATACAAATGCAAACTATGCGGCAATTTTTGAGAAGGACATACTTCTATCTCGTTACGGTACCGAATCTTTTCAGACTTCATGAGATGTCATTTCTCAGGAAGCATCTTAAAATACGGAACGAGGACAGGATTCTTGATGTTGCCTGTGGAATTGGTGTTTATGCTGATTTTCTCTCCACCAAGGCTCAGTATGTATTTGCTTTTGACTTATCCTTGGATAATATAGTAATTGCCGATCGCATAAGGATGGACAATGCTTTCTTTTATTGTGGGAATGCGGAGGAAATATCTCATCCGGACAGCTCTTTTGATATTGTAGTCTCAATATGTGCGATAGAGCATTTCATGGACTCAAGTAAAGCTTTGAAAGAAATGAAAAGAATATTAAAACCGGGAGGTCAGCTTTTGATTACAGTAGATTCTCTTGAGAATATCAATTCGAGGGAATTTATCGAGTTTCATAGGAAATTCTGTCATGTTCAAAAATATTTTACAATTGAAACAATTCGTAGGGAGCTTGAAGATGTAGGTTTTGAAATAAAGGTTCTTAAACCATTACTAACTTCCTTTTTGTCATCTGTCATATGCAGATGGGCTTTTAAAATCATGAAATGGCCTTTCCTGTTCATATTATATTCATTGCTTGCATATCCCCTGTCAGTGATATCAGACGGCTTTTCGTTGAGGAGGAATTCGGGGCTGACGATTGCAGCATATGCAGTCAAGCCAAAGATAACAGCCTGAGATTATAGGCGATTTGAATCTTTCCTTGAGAATATTACATCAAAGCATTCAGAAGGGACCTTATCTCTAATCCTTATTGGACTTTCACAATCCTTGAAGGTTACATAGTCATCGGGATTATAGGAATTCTTTATATAATACGCATGGAAACCCTTGCTTGAGAAGAAGTTGAAAATGGCATTCTCATTCTCAACCCCAAGCTTTTTTGGAGTTATTTCCATGCAGAATTCAACATCTTCTGGCAGTTTGTCAAAAACTGGTATAAGCCCTTGGATTACTTCCCATTCAGCGCCTTCAACATCTATCTTAAACAATTTTATCCTACCAATCTCTTCGGGCAATATTATTTCAGATAAAGGAAGCCCTTCAACTTCAAGCGTAGTGTTATCGCAGAAAGGTCCAGGGATTATGGTTGCTGCTCCCATGTGTGAGCCAACAGGATTGTGTAAGGTTATTTTTTCTCTATGCGACATGGCAGCGCAACATATCATTCTTATGTTTTTCAAATTGTTGGAGAGGATATTATTTTTTAAAAGGCTGAAATTTGCTGGCAAGGCTTCAATTGCAATGACAGAGAAATCCCGATTGCAGTTTGCAACAAGAAGAGAATAATATCCAACGTTTGCACCTACATCGACAAATATACGCCCCTTGTCATTGTGAATTCGTGATAATGTCCAGTTGCTTATATGGGGTTCCCATATTCCAAAATAATACAAGAAACCCTGAATAACATCATTCGATTTTCCAGACATTATAAAGCCATGTTTAGTTCTGGCAGTATACTCCCTACCCCTCCAAGCAAACCTACGCCACAATAATGATTTCAGAAAAGGGAATGGGGAGTAACGTATCCACAGCCTAACAAGTGGAACCAACATCAACAATAATCTGTCCATTATGGTCATTGGTACTTTGTCTGTAGGCTGTCCTTGAGATCTCTAATGTTTATATGAACTATAAATGTGACTATATCATCAAAAGGGAAATTCACAATAGAAAAATATGCTCAGAATAGTATTAGTATAAATGAATGCATTAACAATGGGTTACTTATGAAAAAGATGCTAATGATAGTTCCTGAATATCCATTCCCGTGCAAATGTGGAATGACGGTCCGAATTGGCGATATGTGCAGGAACATAAACGATATTGTTGAGATTCACCTATTTGTTTGCAATCCCATAAAAGGAAGTAATCCACTCGATGGCAAAGAATTGTTTAAATCCATCTCCCTTGCTCCTGTGTCGGTCCATGGGAACTGTTTCTATGAA
This sequence comes from uncultured Victivallis sp., assembly GCA_964600895.1. Lineage (GTDB taxonomy): Bacteria > Verrucomicrobiota > Lentisphaeria > Victivallales > GWF2-50-93 > GWF2-50-93. The sequence goes on along the minus strand of CAZRKP010000003.1, from coordinate 117,568 downwards.
ATATTACAGAAAATATTCAGGAAGATTACTAGACCCCTATTTGACAGCAGCATATACGTAGGAGACGATATTATAGAATTTCTTTCGGCAATGCAGAGGAAGAATGCATATGACATAGTCATGGTACATACCCCACTTCTTTCGAGAACCCTGAAGGCCTTTCCTAGGAACGTGTTCCGTATTATTGATCCACATGATATATGGTATCAACGTTATTATGAATTCATGAAGATTAAAAAGGGAAAACTTCTCACTCATTTTAGGAATCTAGGAAGAGAGATGGAACTTTATCAGAACGTGGATCTGGTACTTGCCATATCATTATGGGATCGGGATTTCATGGTTTCACATGGTATCAATCCGATACATGTTCCTGTTTCATTCAAAACAGAACCTTTGCCTGAAAGGAATCCTCCTGGAGCCAACATTCTTTATGCTTCGGGAAGTGGATATGCTAATGTAGATGCGATTCATTATTTTGTTAATGAAATTTTCCCATCTGTGAAGAAAAACATTCCAGAGGCGAAATTTATAATATCCAATGCTTGCGATGAGCTTAAAGAGGAATATTCCTGCCGGAAAGACATAATGATGCTTTCTTATCTAAATAATGTAAGGGAAGCTTATTTGCTTGCAGATATTGTCGTAATACCACTGAGGATTGGAACTGGGCTAAAGATCAAAGTTCTTGAAAGCATGTCTTTCGGCAAACCGACAATATTGTCAGCCACAGCTGCAAGAGGAATTGAAATTGAAGACTATTTACAGGAGCAACTATCTGATAGGTCTGAAATTATAGCGGATGAGATTATAAGGGTATTTAAAGACGAGTCATACAGGAGAAATCTTTCATCTAGCGGGTTGTTAATTATTGAGAAATGCTATAATCCATCGAAGGTCTATGGGGACCTTCGCAGTATTCTGCAGAAATAAAGACTATCTATGATACCAAATCCTCATATTTTGAGGCGATTGTAGAAAAACTAAACAAATCCCTTGCCCTTGATGCTGCATTTGCCCCCATTCTTTCTCTCAGTTCGCCATCAGTAATCAGTTCTCTTACTCTGTCAGACAAAGCCTTGTTATCAGATACATCTTCAAGGAACCCGGTTGTTTTATCAAGTACAACTTCAGGTACTCCTCCTACCTTGCATGATACTACTGGCAACCCGCATGCTTGAGCTTCTGCAAGCGTGTTTCCAAAGCTTTCAAACATTGTTGGACTTATAAAAATAGAGTGGTTATGATAAAATTCCGGCATTTCGATATATTTGATAAATGGAAACCATTTAAATCTGTCAATGCAATTGGAATCAGAAAGTAGATTTTTCAGACGTTCTATTCTCGAACGACCTTGTGAATCAATAGAATCACTGCCTGCAACTGAAAATGAAAGGTTCTTGAATTCCCGCATCAACGGGGGAATTATTTCTATTATCGAATCAGCACCTTTCTCTCGTGAGAATCTTCCAGAAAAACATAGGCCGATTGAATCTTGGGATATTTTGGTTTGTTTTGGGAAAAAAACTGAGATGTCAACTGGATTAGGGATAACTTTAATTTTTCTGTCAAAGAGTTTATAATAATCTACAGCGAGGGCAGCCATAGCTTTAGATGGTGTGCTGAATTTATTGACGTGCTTCATGAAACAAGAGTCTTTGTCAAAGAGATAGTTGTTTACAGGATCATTTATGATTCCAAGTTTTTGGAACATATACCTTGGGCATGCGAGGTTGAGAAGTATTTGGTAGCCAGGACTAGGCTTAAAGAAGATGTATTCCAAGTAACTTTCTATAAAATATAAAAGTTCGATATTATTATCCCTGATAATCTGATCAAGTGTTTTAGAAACAGAAGCGGAGAATTTTATAACATCTATGTCTGCGGCTGTAGCATTTTTATGGAGAAAAGGCAGATGCAATCTGTGGCCAATGCTCCATTGTATGCTCTTAAGGCATTTTTTAGGTTTTATGACTACGGGATGTAAATTTGGAGAACTGTAGCCTGGGTCCATGGAAGTAATAAAATAAATCTCGTGTCCGTTGGCAATCAAAATTTTAGCAATATTTATGGTAGTAATGCCTACTCCTGTTGCGCCGAACATAAGAGATGATACTATGGCTATTTTATTTTTAATCCGCATATAAAGATCAGTTCATGTAAGTTGCAAATTATATGTTATATTATATATCATATTCATATTGTTTAAACCATGAGTTTTAGGAAACTGTTTGCATATGGCAATGCTCAAGAACAATATCAAAAGAATTCTTACTTCATGCGGATATGCCATTTCCAGGATCCAGAAACCTTGCAATGCTGAATATTTTAATCTGACCAAGTTCCTTAATTATTATCTTGAAAGGAATGGAGAATGCTTCCTTGTACAGATAGGCGCAAATGATGGTGTGACTTTCGATCCAATCCGGGAATTTATCATTGGAAATCCTGGAAGGGTACGGGGGGTGCTTCTTGAACCTATGAAAGATGCATACTCCAAATTAGTCGAGAACTACAAGGACTTTCCTGGCATAATCATGGAAAATCTTGCAATACATAATAAACTCAAGGAAATGACTCTATACAAGGTTGATCCTGAGAAGAGGTGTCAGCTTGAAAAGTGGTCAGGTGGAATGGCCTCATTCAGCAGTACTCATCATGAGCTGTCGCATACTCCAAAGGAGTTCATTATAGAGGAGAAAGTTAAATGTGTTTCATTTGCAGAACTGATTGCAAGGCATAATGTCCAGAAAATTGATCTTCTCCAGATGGATACTGAGGGATATGATGCAGAAATAATAAATGCAATTGATTTTTCAAGGATTAAACCCTCCGTTTTAAGATTTGAACATGGGTACATGGACAGAATTATGGACAAGGATAAACTGCAGGCTATAATGAAACTTCTTAACGACAATGGCTATCAGGTCATAGTAGAAAGTTATGATGCTACTGCATACCAGCCCTTCTCATTCATATAAGCGAGGTTTTTATGAAAAAGAAAGCTCTTATTTCCGGCATAACAGGTCAAGATGGGAGTTATCTGGCTGAGCTTCTTCTGGAAAAGGGATATGACATTTACGGCATTATTAGAAGAGTTGCTCTAGAGGATCCCGGGAATAGGTTGAAGAGGATAGAGCATATACAGGATAAGATAAACTTGATACCAGGTTCACTTGAAAGCTATCCCAGTCTTTATAAGATATTTAGTCAGATAAAGCCGGACGAGATCTACCATCTGGCGGCCCAGAGCTATGTCAGCTACAGCTTCGAAGATGAATTTTCCACTTTGAATACGAATATAAATGGAACACATTTCATGCTTTCGGCCTATAAAGACATTGTTCCTGAAGCAAAGTTTTATTTTGCAGGTTCTAGCGAAATGTTCGGAAAGGTTCGTCAAGTACCACAGAATGAGAGCACCCCATTCCATCCAAGATCCTCTTACGGTATATCAAAAGTAGCTGGTTTCGAGCTGACTAGGAATTACAGAGAGGCATATAAGCTCTTCGCTTTGAGCGGGATACTATATAATCATGAATCAGAAAGAAGAGGTTTTGAGTTTGTCACTCGTAAGATCACATCCCACGTGGCGATGATTAAGAATGGGATTAAAGACTCTCTTGAACTTGGCAATCTTGATGCAAAGAGAGACTGGGGTCATTCCAAGGATTATGTTAGAGCTATGTGGTTAATGATGCAGCAGGACAAACCGGATGATTACGTGGTATGTTCCGGAGAAGCCCATACGGTACGTGAATTCTGCGAAAGGGCATTTGCAGTTGCCGGTCTAGATTATAAAAAGTATGTCAAAGTCAATCCAACATTCTATCGCCCATCTGAAGTCGATATCCTACTTGGAGACTGCTCGAAGGCCAAGAAAGTGCTTGGATGGAAGCCTGAGATCCCATTTAACGAACTAATTGAACGTATGGTTAGAAGTGATCTTGAATATTTTAGGAAAAGAAATGATAAACAAAGAGCCTGAAATAAATGTGGATAGAGCATATTCCGAGCATCTGGATAGGCTTGGGCATTCTAGGTCAAAAGAATTAATAAAAGCGGGATATGATGTCTGGTATGGCAAAGTTCTTCCCAAAGATAAGAACGCAACCATTTATGATTATGGTTGTGGTCATGGTGATTTCTTAGAATATCTTTCTCTTAAGGGATATAAAAACATATCGGGCGGAGACATAAATTCAGAATGCGTGCGTATTGCTTCGGAAAGAGTTCATTTCCCAATACAATTAATTGTAAAGACTTTGGGTTTTAAAGAGATCAACAAAGACAAGTATGATTGCATTAATATAAAGGATGTTATCGAGCATATCGATAAAGAATACCTTGTTGAATTCCTTTTGGATATCAAAGAGACTTTGAAACCAGAAGGTTTTATAATTGTGTCATGTCCACAAATATGCGGATTTACTTCATTATTCACGTTATACGATGATTTCACTCATAAGACGATATTTACCGAAAATAGCCTGAGATATGTCTTGAATTCTGCCGGTTATGGGCGAATTGAACTGATAAAACCAGTTATTCCATTCAGCTTCAATCCATTGAAGATTATTTCAAGGGGTTTAAGGCTTTTATGGTTCCAGACAATCAAGGTTATATATTGTTTGGAGAGACCTGGCGAAAGAATGCCATCCATCCCTGGAGACAGGATTTCATGCATGGCTTGGAAAAGGTGAATGAAAATGAAAGTTATGTTTGACAGCTCAGTTCTTTTCCATGCCAATAGGGGAGGAGGTGTTTATAATTATCTTATAAAATTCCTACCTGCCCTCGAAAAGAAGGTAAAGTCTCAAGGTGGCAATCTGGATTTCCTAAGATTTTACTTTCGAGAAAAGGCAAATCAGCCGGAATTTATAAATGAAGCTAACTTGAAGGAATTCCGTTTTCCAGTAAAAGCTCTTAATTTTCTTTGGACATCTTTTGGAATCCCTGATATGTCATGGTTCTATAAGGATGTTGATATCATCCACTCCCCGCATTTTTCACTACCTGTCATGTCAAAAGCGAAAAAGGTATTGACTGTTAATGATATAGCATACTTGAGACAACCTGAATATTATTCTGAGTCCGGAAAAACCCTCAATGATTATGGATATAAAAAACTACTTCCTGTTAATGTCAAGAGGGCAAATAAACTGATTGCGATTTCTCAGTTTACAAAGAATGATATTATGGACTATTTCAAGATTTCTGACGATAAGATATCCGTTGTCCACATTGGGTGCGATATCCCAAATCAGCTTGAAGCGGACAACCTTTCACGAATTCTGAAAGGATTGGGGATTGATGGGTATCAGTATATATATTTTCCTGCGGGAACGTTTGAGCCAAGAAAGAATATAGAGAGGACAGTCTCAGCGTTCAACAGACTCAATGGTAAATTATTGGGATTGAGACTGGTAATCTCAGGGGTGGGTGAACGTTCCTGGCTTGGCAATCATATTTCAAGTGGAAACATAGTATTTGTCAAGTGGAATACTGATGACGAAAGGAATGCACTATATCAGGGTTCTCTTTTCGTTGCTTATCCTTCCCTATATGAAGGTTTTGGTATGCCAGTAGTTGAAGCGATGGGAAATGGAAAGGCAATTTTGACTTCCGCTTCGACCTCCTTAAAAGAAATTGCCGAGGGATATGCTCACATGGTAGATCCTGAAAACATTAATGAGATATCTGAAGGAATTGAGGCTATAACTGTATCAATTGCCTACAGAAAAGAGCTTGAAGATAAGTCAAAAATTAGAGCTATGGCCTTTACCTGGGAAATTATGACTGAAAAGACATATGAAGTGTATAGAAAACTTATCAATTTATGATTGGGCAGCAGATTTGTAAAGTTCAAGTGTCTGCCTTGCACATTTCTGCCAGGTGCATTTCATGGCGAAATCCAATCCCTTAAATAATATTTCTTTATAAAGCGTATGGTCCTCAATCATAAGTATAACTTTCGAAGCTATGTCTTCAGGATCATTGGGATTACAATAGCAGGTCGTTCCTCCTGTTGATTCCCTGAGTGAAGGAATGTCTGAAACAAGAGCAGGGGTCCCGCATTTAAAAGATTCAAGAGGAGGAGAAGCCCATCCTTCATAGAAGGAAGGGAATACAAAAAGTTCGGCGAGATTATAAAACCATGTAAGATCTTCTGAGCCAGGAGTAATATAATTTATAAAACTTACATATTCTGAAATGTGGAAGTTAGAAATCATTCTCTTGTATTTGTCTAGATATTCAGTTTCAGCTCCAATTAAAACTAGATTGAAGTGTTTGTAAAAATCATTTCCGAGAATTGAATATGCGGAAATTATTCCGTCAATGTTCTTATGGGGCTCCAAAGCGCCAACATATAATATAAAAGGTTTGTTTTTCAAAGAATATCTACTGAGGAAGGAGATTTTATCATTTTCTGATATTTCAATTTGCCTGAATTCAGTGCTTATTCCCAGAGGAATTGGGGTTATTTTATCTCCAGGAACATTCCAAATTTCCATAAGTTCCCTTTTATTTGTTTCAGAGACAGTTATGATGTTATTTGAAAGCCTGATGGTTTTATCAAGCATATTTAAAACGGTTGCTTTGAATTTCTCATTCGCACGATGAGGGATAATCTGATGATGGAAACCATGAAGTGTCGTCAGAACTTTTTCCCCAGAAGTCGGAACATAGGCATAACCGCCAGGGAAATGCAAAATGTCAACTTTACCATTTATCCATGACGAGAATTTCGGATATCCTGTTAAGGACCAAGAGGTCTTAAGGATTTTACCAGGAAAGTTGGATGTGATGATCGAAAATTTAGGATTATATATATCAGAGAAGGGTTTATTGATTGATTTTTTGCATCCCAAGCAAAGAATGGAATACAAATTATCATGATCTATATTGGAAAGTTCTCTTATAAGGTTTCCTGTATATCGCTGGATTGCCCTGATATCGTTGATAGCTGGAGTACCGTCTATTCCTATACGCATGAGATATGTCCTATCATGTTTCAAGGTCAACTAACAATAGCTCTCCAAGTGTGCTTAGTCAATTGTCAAGGATGATTGCATTTCAGGTTTTAGAATATAAAGTTTTCATGATACAAGGGTGATGTAGTTCAAATAAAGGGTATGGCGGATGAATGCAGATTACACTATAATAGTTCCAGTCTTCAAGCTTGAAGGCAACAAGTATATCAAACAACTTTTTCAATCCATATCTTCCCAGACAAACAAGCCTTTGGAAATACATATTGTATCTGGGGACTCACGACAAGGAAGAGCAATAAATTACGGAGTTTCTGTATCAAGTACAAAATATATTGCAACATTGGATGATGACAGCATAATAGATGACACAGAGCTTTTTGACAAACTTATGAGGGCAATGGAAGCAGATCCAACGATAGGCATTGGCGGAGCTTCCTGTCTGATACCTCAGGATGCCTCTCCTCTCCAGAAAAGGGCCATGAAGGAAATCCCCAGGAGGTTTTTCCCTGTGCAGGAAAAGAACGTTGATTCGGACATGGTACAACATCCATGCCTTATCATGGAAAGGGAATTCATCAACAAGATTGGCGGCGAGGATGAATCACTGGTAAGAGGATTGGATCCAGTTCTAAGGAAAAAGGCAAGGGATGCTGGCAAGAGAGTAGTGATTATTGCAAATACTTGGGTATATCATGCCCTTCCCGGTACTGTTGCTGGAATAATGAAGATGTACTACAGGAACGGGAGAGGCTCAGGTTTTGCTCTTAGGTTCTATCCTGAAAAGATACTTGAGCTTTCGGATGGCTACGACAAAGGGACTTTTGTGGAAAAAAGGCCGATGCCTTACAGGATAATCCGGAGAATGGGATATATCATTGGATCTTTGCTTAACATTAAGTTCATCCGTTTCCTCACAGAAGTCTCATATACGGCAGGCGTGCTCAAAGAATACTTATTACCTGGATATACCTTGAAAAAACCTGATATAGCTGATATCAGGAAAAGCGAAATGAACGGATATCCATTCAAGTGCTGGCTTCATGAAGTGAGCCTAAAAAGGCAGTAAGCTTATCCTTTTCTTGATTTCTGCCATAGTGCCATTGAAGCAATCATCCAAAGTCGCATCTGATGATTCATTCTGCCTGACTGGTGGTCTTCCCAGAATCTTACAACAGAATTTTCTGAAAGATAACAGCTCCACGCGCTCTTATTGTCAAATATCAGTGAATAAGCCCAGTCCTTAATGGCTCCTTGCCTGAGCCATTGGGCAAAAGGCATGGAGAATCCTTTTTTGGGCAGATCCGATAGATGGGAAAGGTTTCTTCTTGACGCGATTTTCTTTAATATTGATTTTGCACATCCATTTTCTGTCTTCTTGACAGCTGATATGCGATTTGCGAATTCCGCAAATCGGTGGTCCAGTAAGGGAGAACGGCATTCAAGTGAAACAGACATAGAGGCAATGTCGAGTTTAGCAAGAACGTCGTCGCAGAGGTATAAGCGTTGATCGGCCTCCATCCATCGATCCAGCGGATTGCTGGAAACAGCTTCTTCAAAATATGAAGTAAATCTGCTGATTTCTACAGCTCTTATATTTTCAACTTTCATAATGAAATCGGGATGTAATGTAGATTTTCTCCATAGACTATGGAAGAGAGGTGCGATGTTTTCTCCTTTCAAGGGCAAAGGGAATGCGGAACATATCGAATCATGGCGTTGGAAGTCGGTGCCGGATGCAGAGAAGAGACCATAGAGAGTTCCTACAGCTTTTTTAACCGGAAATGGAAGGATTCCGAAACGTGAATATAGATTAAGACGGAGATATCCATTATAACCGGCAAATAACTCATCACCTCCATCTCCGGTAAGGGCGACCTTCACATGTTTTCTGGTTTCAGCACTCACATAATATGCTAAAATTGAGGAGTAGTCCGAATAAGGCTGACCATAATGTCTGGCAAGTTTTTCTGCAACATCGATAAAATTCGGTTCTACTTTGAAGACATGATGATCTGTTTTCATAATCCGGGCAGTTTCAGCTGCAGCTTCAGATTCGTCTGTAAAGTATTCCTTCCCTGTGCTTATTGTAAATGTTTTGACAGGTTCACTGCAGAATTTTACCATGGAAGAGGTTATAAGAGCAGAGTCGACACCCCCGGAGAGAAAAGCCCCAAATGGAACATCTGAGCGGAGGCGTAACTTCACAGATTCGTCCAGCAGGCTTTCAAGTTTGTCATAATCAAATGAATCAACTTCTCCTGTTACGTTCGGTTTCCAGTATTGATAAAGCGTAGTTTGCCCTTTCGATCTTACAAGTGAATGGCCAGGAGGCAAGGTGAAAACATTCTTATAGACTGTTTCAGGATTAGGAATGAATCCGTAACGGAAGTATTGGGCAATCGCAATATCATTAGTCCCTATTGTTTTGAAGACATCAAGTTCGAAGAAGGCTTGAAGTTCAGAGGCAAAATAGAAAAGATTATTCTTTTCGAAATAATAAAGTGGTTTCTGTCCAAATCGGTCTCGCGTGAGAAACAAAACATCCCTGGCGGAATCATATATTGAGAAAGCAAACATTCCGACAAGGTGATCAACCATGTCTTTTCCATATTCTTCCCATAGATGCACAAGGACCTCGGTATCACCTTTATTGCGTAGAACATGTCCTTTGGACAAAAGCAGTTTACGTAATTCGATATAGTTGTATATTTCCCCATTGAAAACTGTCCAAATAGTTCCATCTTCATTTGATAGGGGCTGGTTGGAGCCTTCAAGATCTATTATTGATAGCCTTCGATGGCCAAGAAAAACATGACCTGATTCATTTAGTGCAAAATTACCGAGGGACAGGAGTGGGGTTTTAAATGGAGACAGACAGGCGAAGCCAACACCATCAGGCCCACGATGCTTCAGGGATTTGGTCATTTTAATTATTTCATCCGACCTGTTTCCCTGATCTTTTAATGAAATTCCAGCAATTCCGCACATGGAGTGAATCCTTAATGAATAAGGTTTCTTCTTATTGTATGCAAAATATTACCAGCTGAGTAGGACAGCATATATGACATTGCAATAAATTTCCCTGAGAAAAGACATAGGATTGTCCGATAACACATTCTTAAGAATCTAAAAAAAAGATTGCGTTTTGGAATGAAATCCATATTATAGCCTTCCCCAAGCTCGAAAATCATGTCAGGGGAATTTATTCTCACTTCTGCGGAATTCTGCCCTCTGGCAAAAGCTTTACTCATCAATGTTGTAAAATAATCAGGCATGGGGTGATATGCCCAAGTATCAGGTACCACACAGATACGATAACCTGCGTTTCTGACCCTGTATCTCAGGTCCGGATCCGTTCCTGAAACAATATTTGGGTTTTCCATCCCTATTTCCTTGAAGAGATTAGCACTCATACAGAGGCATGTATGTGTAACCATGTCGCTGTCTATCAGCCTGTCCTGCACAGGGAAACTCGATCTGGGGATTTGTTTTGATGATATCATTTGGAACCAGCTTGAACCTTCAGGAATCAGTTGAGACGGTCCTGTCATGCCAATATTATTTGTTTCCTTAAACGGTTTTACCAGATTTTCAATTACCTTCTCATTTCCAAGAGATACATCGTCATCAATAAAGACAAGATATTCCCCACAGGCCTTTACCGCTCCTTCATTTCTAGCTTTCCCATTTGGAGAAATACCAGTTACAACAATTATTTCCAACGGTTGAAGAGACTGTCTTTTAAGTTGTTCTTTGAGCTTTTCTAAATTACCTCCCCTATTGCCGTCAAGTGAAGGAATTATGACTGAGACTTTAGTATCCATCTCAACCCCCGGATTCCTGCGAAAAAGGAGTTGATGGTGAATTGGAAATATTATGTAAATCTTTTTTTTCCAGATAAAACAGCAACATTATGATGGCAAGAATGAACCAGAAGGCTTCCATATTTATAATGGTATAGAAATTGGTTATGGTAATCCCATGAACAAGAATTCCCATCTGTGCTCCCAGGTAGCCTAATGACAGGCCCTTGGTAAAGTCATCATTGGTAATATAATATAAATGTAAAACAGTTAGAAATATGACAACATTAAGAAACAGGAAAGCAATTAACCCAATCATGCCTGTGTCATAAACCTCTGCCACATATTGATTGTCAAAAGCATAAAGAGGCATAGAACCTACTCCATGTCCCAGCAGAGGATATTTGTAAATTTCAGGTTTTGCATTTATCCAGGAGACATATCTTGTATTAAATGAAGAATCGGCAGAAGGACCCTTTTTCATAACTTCTCCTATGGATGACACCTGATTCTTAATATCCTCCCCTTGTCTGTCATACAGGAATTTAGTTGTTTGGTCTGTTATGAAAATAGAGCCAAACTGGTATATCAGTGCAATCGATGCTAAACAAACGATTACAATGATAAATTTCATATTTCTGGAAAAATAGGCGATAACAAGGAAAATGAATGGAATACTTACATATGCACCCCTAGATTTCGTCATTATGATGGCGGTTGCAAATAGAAGGATAAGTATGGCATATATGGATAGTCTTTTCTTGTCCCTGCAATATATAAAAAGCCCCATTACAACTCCAAGGATTATCAGGTAAAAATCAGCAAGTGTGTTTGCCCTCCCAAATCCTGCAGTTGCAGTTGAACCTCCTGCGGCAAGCGATGACAAAGGAAATATGGTGAATTGAAATATGCCTATTATTGATATGGCCGCGGATCCCCAAAGAAAGATTTTTATTGAAAGCCAGGCGTCCTCCCTCGTTTCCATGAGGTTATAGGTCATGAAGAATATCCAGAAGTATTCCAGCCTTTTCATGGAATAGAGAATTCCTTTGTGAAGTTGAACCGTATTTTGGAAAAAGCCGAAAATTGTTGCGATAATAATAATTGATGACATTGCAAGAATAGGTTTATATAGCCTGTTTTCTTTTATGCTGGAAAGAGATCTGGTTCTTGCCTTGTTCAATATCCACCCTATGGAAACAAGTATAAGGACGACATCCTCAAACCTGACCGTGGTTTGACGAACACTATCTTTTCCTCCCAGGGGCATGTCTGTGGAGATCATGACAAAGAATAGCATTATGAAAAGACCGAATCTTGGAAAATAAAATGTGGCGATTGCCATCGTAAAACCAATTAAAGCGATAATTGGAAGATAAGGATTAGCTGATGAGATTGACAGAAAATTCCTCAGTTCTGTTTGCGCTTGGGCAAATGTTCTACCATAGGATGCTGAAAAAGCTTCCGGAACCAACATGCAAATAAACACAAATATGAACAGTATATAAAATTTGAACTTTTCCGTCATAAGATTGCCGTTCTTAAATTTAAGAGGAAGCATCCAAAATGGCATAAAACTTAATAATATAGCTCGAAATAACGACTTAGCATTTTATCGAGGCTGAAACCTTGCGCCTTTTTTCGTCCGGACACGCTCATTTTTAGCCTTATTTCAGAAGATGAGGACAATTCGGCAATCTTGTTTGAAATTGAACATACGTTTCCGCTCGGGACAAGATAACCCTCTATGCCATTTTCCATGAGTTCAGGAATACCTCCTACGTCCGAAGCGATTATCGGAACTCCTGATGCCATGGCTTCCAGAACTGCCAGTCCGAATCCTTCATAGAATGAGGGGAGGACAAAAATATCGGCAGCAGAGAAAAGCATTTCTATGTTATCTACATGTCCAAAAAGCGTAAGCTTGCCAGCGGAGATAAGTTGACAATTTTCCTTTTTAAAATCTATCATAAGTTCTCCTTCTCCAGCGATGCCAAGTTTCAAATTTTGGTTAGATTTTAAGGCATCCTTAAAAGCTGAAATCAATAAGGAATGCCCTTTTTCCAAGGAAAGCCTGCCTGCGCTGAGAATGAAGACGTCATCATCTAGCAAACCAAGACTTTTTCTGCCCTCATAGCGTTGATTTTCGCTGAATTTGAACTTTTCAAGATCTATACCATTGGGGATGACAATGGTATTATCTGAACTAGACAGACCAAGTTTTATAGATAACTCTCTTTCATTATTGCTGAGTACTGTCAGGAAAGAATGTTTTCTACCGGCAAGCCGTTCTGCAAAAAGAAATGGATATCTGCCTAATTTAATGTCAGGTACACCTTTTATCCTGCTGTTGTCTGCGTAGATAGTACCGTGTGGGGTGTGTATAATTCTAGGTATTCCAGCGTTTGAAGCGGCAAATCTGCCAAGAAAGCCGGCTTTTGATGTATGGGTATGGACGACATCGAATTTATTTCTTCTGAATTCATCTCTCAAATATAAATATGCCTTATAGTCCTTAATGGGATTTATTTCCCTCAACATATTCGGAACTAGGATTATTTCACAAATAGGTTTCAAATCCTCCAAGTCACCCTCAGATATGTCCTGAACACCTGTGTAAAGAGAAAATGCAAATTTATCCCTGCCTCCGGATATGATTGACCGTATTATCCGACTGGCACCGCCTTTTACCATCCTTGTGATGACAAGGCCGACTTTTTTCATTAAGAGCATCTTTCATTTGGAAAAACTTGATATATAGATATATAGGATAAACTGAGTTCTAGACAGTTTCAAGGGTTTTATCATCTGTTTGCAGGTGATTAGCGGGATAATGAATTATGCCAGATCTCAAGAAATTAATCAACATTCTAAGATGCCCATATTGTCATTCGCTTCTGAACTTAACTTCAGATAAGAAATTGGATTGTTATAAGTGCAATGAAAAATTCAGTATTGCAAATGATGTACCAATAATGATTTCTTCTGGGAAGCTCGCAGAACTGGAAATGAAAATAAGAGAATGGCATAAATCAGAATATTTACCAAGTTTATTAAGTTATGGGATGATACAACTTATAAAATCTCCAGCTCCCTTTAAATGGTTCAAGAGGAAAAAGATCTTGGATGGCGTACTAAGGGAATTAAACAATGATGGATTCTATGTGGATCTTGGAGGCATTGGAGAATTATCTCATCCGGCTGTTTACTGTGCCAATCTCGAACTGAGCTCCAGTACACAATTGGTCTGCGATGGATTGAACCTCCCATTTGATGATGGAGCTGTAGATGGAATATTTATTCTTCTTGTCCTAGAACATGTTCCAGAACCATTTGCTATAGCAAAGGAAATAAAACGTGTATTAAAAAAAGACGGCTTTGTATTAGCTACTATTCCCTTCCTACAGGTGTTGCATGAAAACCCCAAAGACTATTATAGGTTTACACCTGATGGAATAAGAAAAGTTTTCGATGGATTTCACGAAGAGCGCCTCGATATTGCTTCTGGCCCAACAGGCAGTCTGATATGGATTCTAAAGGAATATGGCGCACTTCTTTTCCCATTTTCTAATAATCGTCTTATTTACACCTCAATAAGGGAGATTCTTGGTTGGATTTTATATCCGCTTATCCTGCTTGATTATTATCTTTTAAAAAAGAAGAATGCAGCCAAGATGTCAAGCTACTTCTATTATATGGGAAGAAAATGAATATTGGCATGAAGGGAAATAATGTAATTATCACCGATGCTTCCCAGAGAGTTGCTCTTGAACTGACAAGGGCCCTGGGGGAAAAGGGGATCAAGGTGCTTTGTGTTGAAAGGGAATGTTTCAAAGGACCGATTCTTTCAGCCAGCTCCAAGTATTCTTGTGGACTCGTTAAGATTCCTGATTACACCTCTGATGTATTTATTGAACTATGTAAAGGGGCCAATGGAATCTTTCCAGTATCAACTAATACGATAATCTCAGTTTATGAAAAGGCATTCAACCTGTTCCCTGAGAAGTTTTTGTTGCCTTCCAAGGAATCATTCTACCAGGCTAATACCAAGACAAGTGCAATTGGAGTCGCAAGAGATGTTGGGGTGCCATGCCCAAACACGGAAATATTGAAGAATGAAGAAGGCAAAATATCCCTCGGAACTTTATCTAAGTTCAACTTGCCAGTCGTTATAAAGCTAGCTGATGACGAGGGACTTTACCTGGAGCCTAAAGAAAGGTACGGAATAGCGAGGACGGAAGATGAAATTGAAGAGGTAGTAAATCGCCTCAAACTACATAAGAAAGACCTATTGATTCAGGAGTATGTCTCAGGTATAGGGATTGGCTGGTCGGCGATATATGATAGGGAAAGCCTTTGTCAAGGAGGAATTGTCCATCAGAGATTGAGGGAATATCCGATATCAGGTGGACCAAGCTCCTATTGCATGTCGATTAAGGATGAAAAGGCGGTAGAATATGGCAAAAAGATTCTTAACAAATTGAAATGGAACGGTCCAGCAATGGTTGAATTCAGGAAAGAGGCAAATGGAGATTTGAAATTTCTTGAAATAAATCCTAGGTACTGGGGTTCCCTGCCACTGGCAAGGCTTGCAGGAATGAACATACCATTCATACACTATCAAATTATACACGGGGAAAATAAGTTTGCTGAGACCAAATACAGGGAGAATGTGAGGTTGAAATTCAGAGGAATGGATTTCATATCAGGATTGCAGGAGATAAGAAAGAATGGTTACAATCCATGTGATGCTATAAAATTACTGTGTGGCATGATGAATCCTGGAATTCCAGACGGGATATTTTCCTTAAAAGATCCCATTCCGGGAATTGCATATTTATGGAAGAAACTAATACGATAACTGGAGACGGGATGGAGATTTGAATATATGATTAAGTTGGACATGCAGATACATTCATGCTTTTCCTTTGATTCTCTCTCTTCCCCTGAGAGAATTGCAGAGGCCGCTGCTAAAAAAGGTCTTAATGGTTTTGCTATAACAGATCATAATGTCTTCCGGGTCGACCATGTAGCTCTTCAGAGAAAATATCCTGAACTCATAATTGTTCCGGGGATGGAAATTGGTACTGAGTATGGTGACATCCTTGTTTACTTTATCAAAGAGGAGATAAGGACCAAGAAAGCTGAAGAAGTTGTTGATAAGGCTCATGAGCAGGATGGAATTGCCGTGCTTGCGCATCCGTATCATAGGAAGAAATATAACTATCCAGAATCACTATTGGAAAAGCTTGATGGAATTGAAACAAGAAACTCTCATAATGTTGATAACTCCGTTTTGGCTGATGAGCTTGGGAAAAAATGCGGGAAATGCCTGACCGGTGGAAGTGATGCCCATTTCATTTTTGAAATAGGCAACGGTTATACATCAATAGATATCGATAAGTCTATGGGAAAAGACTTGAAAGAATTAAAATTGGCATTGCGTAAGAATTCAAAACCAGATTGTATAAGAAGTCCATCATGGACCTTTCTAGTTAGCCAAGTGATAAAATACTCAAAAAGACTGGGATTGTTCACTCCGCCCGGAGGACTTCGATAGGATTCTGCTGGGCGGCCTTCCAGGCGGGATAGGTGCCGAAGATTATCCCGACAAGAGCGGAAATAACAAAGGACAGGGCAAAGCTCCAGAAAGTATAAACTGTCGGCCAGCTGGCGTAAATGGTTACAGCGTAAGATATTCCAATTCCTAATGCAATTCCTATGCCACCCCCGAGCATTGTAAGGAAAACCGTTTCTATCAGGAACTGGGTGAGGATGTCACGTTTTTTTGCGCCAAGTGCCCTTCTGGTGCCGATCTCCTTGCGGCGTTCGTAGACATTGGCAAGCATGATATTCATGATGCCGACACCTCCCACCAATAGCGAGATGCCGGCGATGGAGCCCATAATCACAGTAAATATGTTCTGGGTCTGCTCTCTCTGCTTAAGCAGTTCAAAGGGTACGATCATTCCCCAATCCTTGTCTTTCTGGTGGGATTTGTTCATGTATCCCTTGATGCGTTTAGCGGTATCATCGATGAATGCGATATCAGTCACCTTCACTATGAAGACATCATATTCAATATGAGTGATGGTCATCTGCCTTCTGCTCTGGCCGACATAGGCATTTTTGCCAAACAGGTTGTATGAGGTCGAGAGGGGGATGAGGATCATGTCGTTGGGGCTGTTCATTTCTGGGAGCTGTGTTCCAAGGTTGTTTTCAATGATTCCGACAACCTTGAATACTGCGTTCTCCACCTTGACCATCTCTCCGATGATCCCAGTCTGACCGATGGAGAAAAGACTCCGCTTCACATTTTTGCCTATTACACATACATTTGAGGCGCTTTTATTATCGACATTGGTGAGCCATCGTCCGGCAATAAGCTTTGATTTTGTGTCGTCAAGGAAGGAGGTGTCTACAGAGACCAGTAGTATGTCCAGACGGGTGGTGCCCTTGAGGATCTTCTTCCTGGAGTTCCTGGCGGTCGTCACCCTTTCGACGTTGTCGAATTTCCTGAAATTGGAAAGGTCGATGTCCGTCAGTCCGTAGCTTTCAGTTATGCCCTGGGAGGAACTGTTATCGGTTTTTCCAGTCAGTGGAGGCTTCTTGCTGTATACGATTATCTTGTCTATGCCCATGGCTTCGATCTGCGAGAGGGATTGTCTTTTGGCGCCTTCTGAAATCGCAAGCATGGATATCACGCTTCCTACGCCGAAGATGATGCCCAGGGAAGTGAGGAACGACCTGATCTTGTGAAGGAGCAGGTTATGGAATGAGAGCCTGAAAAGATCGTTTACCAACATTTTGTAAATTCCAAGTTCCAAAATTCAAAATACAAACAAGTTCCAAATTCCAAACAAACACCAAATTATCAAACCTCCAAACAAGCCTTTTTCAAAGAAATTTCTCAGAATTATATGATCTTATTTGAAAATTTTCTTCTTTTTCCGCTTTGTTTGGAGCTTGGATTTTGGAACTTGGATATTTCTTCCTTCAGGAGCTAAACTCTTCTTCTCCGACAACTTTGCCATCCCTCAGGTAAATCACCCTGTCAAAAAACGGTTTCAATTCGGGATTGTGGGTCACCATCAGGATTGTTGCCTTCTTTTCCCGGTGCAGATTCTTAAACAACTCCATGATCTCCCCGCTTGTCTTTTCGTCAAGATTTCCAGTAGGCTCGTCCGCCAGTAGGAAAGAGGGATTGTTGCTCAGTGAACGTGCAATCGCTACCCTCTGGCATTCTCCTCCCGAGAGTTCGGTAGGCTTATGTTTAAGCCTGTGCCCCAGTTTGACCTTATCTGCGAGTTCTGAAGATATCCTGTTGCGTTCGTGCTTGTGGGTACCGGCATATACGAGAGGAACCTCTATGTTCTGTTGAACGTTCAGATGGGGGAAAAGGTTGAAACTCTGGAAGATGAAGCCTATGCAGGAATTCCTAAGCTCAGCAAGCCTGTTGTCCGAGAGGCGGCTTACCTCCCTGTCCAGCAGGAAATATTTCCCCTCAGTCGGAACATCAAGCAGCCCCAGAAGATTAAGGAGCGTCGACTTTCCTGAACCGGAAGAACCCATGATGCCGACAAACTCCCCCTGCCTGACAACTATGTTGATACCTTTCAGGACCGGAACATCATTTGTTCCTATCCGATAGGCTTTCTTCACTTCTTCGAGTCTGACTATTTCACCGGAGGATTCCATAGGAAGATTTTCAGTTAAACCATTGAACATCGAACATCCAACATTGAACATCCAACGTCGAACGGATTTAGATGTTCACAGGTTTCAATTCGAAGTTCGATGTTGAAAGTTGAATGTTGGACGTTCATTTTGTCTTAAGGGTACCCTTAATTCGTCTTACTCTCGAACGGCCTGTATAGGTAGATGGTATCCCCCTCGCTGAGACCGCTTTTTATGTGTACATAATTGTCGTTGGAAATGCCCAGTGTGACATTCACTATCTTAGGCTTGTCACCCGTCTTGAGGTAGACGAAATATTTCCCTTCCTCCTCGAATACCGATTCTATCGGTATGGATATGACGTCCTTCAATGTTTCTGTTATGATCTCTATCTGGACGCTCATGCCACTCACTAGCTGGGGATTCTGCTGGTCCAGTTCAATTTCGGAATTATATATCTTTGGGGATGTCCTGTCCCAGAAGATCAGGTTTACTGGAAGCAGTGCGATCTTGCTTATCCTGCCCCTGATCTTCAGATTGGGCAGAGAATCGGGAGTTATGATGACAGAATAGTTCTGCGCCACCTTGGACCTGTATTGTTCAGGAAGATCGAACTCGACGATCAGTTTGCTCATGTCGGGAATGGTGATCAGCACTTCCTTGCGCCTTATGTCCATGCCCACTTTCACTTCCAGTGCACCTCCCCATCTCCTGTTGTCAGGATCCCCAAATGTGACAATGCCGTCTACGGGCGCAACGAGCTGCATCTGGGTCATATACTCCTCATGTTTCTTGAGGTCGCGTTCTATCTTCTTGATATTCTCCTGGATTTTGCTTATTGCGTTTTCTTTCTGGATCAGCTGTGATGCGGTCTTTATCTTGACTTTGTTCATTTCAAGATTCTTCTGGTCCACGGTATTCTGAAGCTGTGTCATCTTGTTCCGATAGGTAAATCTTTTGAAGATCTTTCTTTCGAGGATGGAATTGGCATAATTTATCTGCTCCTTTTCGGTTTTCTTCTTGAGGCCGTCGAGTTTCTGCTTGGCATCATCCTCGTCATCCTGCTTCATGAAGACAGTATTAACGAAGTCATTGTTGGCGCTCTCGTAAGCTATCTTTGCATCCTCAAGGACTTTTTTTGCATCCTCCACTTTCACATCCTGGGCGTCGTCGTCCCTCGGCCCTTCCAGTTTCTTATACTTGCTGAAAGCTTCTTCTGACTCGGTCACGGCGTCTGCGGCAGTCTTTATTTCTGCTTCATTGGAGCTTTCCAGGATCTTCTTCTCCTCGATCGCTATCTCAAGTTCCTTCTGTGTGTTCTGAAGGTTGAGCTTGAACTCGTCAATCTTTATTTGCAGGTCTTCAGTCTCGAATTTTGCAACGACATCCCCTTTCTTGACCTTTGTGTTCTCAGGAACCACCCAGAGGAGCTTGGTATTGAATGCCGCTTCCAGGGCAAGCTTGTGCTTGACCTGGGCATTTACATTTCCGGTAAGGAGGACACTTATGGTCATATCCCCCTTCTTCACATTAAAGTATCTGTCAAGGACCTTGTCCTTGGAGCCTTTGTTGCCTGAAGAGAATGACGGCAGGAGGAAATATGCTGATACCGCCGCCACTGCGACGAGTGCAATGGCTGCTATGGCGATCTTTTTCATTTGTAGTCTTTTTCAGGATTCATGTATTTCAAGTTCTTTATCGGGAAGAGCTCCTTGGAGTCCTGGAGCGTATCTCCTATGTTCTTGATATCGTTGGCAGACTTGTTGATGTCATATCCCACGAAACCATCCTTGGTCCCGGTTTTCTTAAGGATGCTTATCTTCATGAAGAAAACGAGCTGTCTCTTGATGTCGCTCAGATCAAGAGCAGTGAACATGTCGCCGAAAAGTCCCGGCATATCCCCGAGGATGGGGGTCTTGCGTGTCGCCTTGATGATCTCATTTGAATATAGACCGCCAAGCAGGATTATCTCGTTGTCGCCAGCCGTAAGCTCGGTGTTTATGTTCCTGATCGCTATGACAGGATTATTGACCTGTATCCCGTTCTGGTTCGACGACTCGAACCGGGTGATGGAACTGACTTCGGGATTGATGATCAGTTTTACAGCGGTGTTATTTATGATGACAGGGGTTACATTCAGCTTTACCCCGATCCTCTTGAACAATGTGGATGTTGTCACCGTTCCACCGTTGACCTGGGTCTGGATGATGGGAATGTCCTCACCGGCAACCATGCTTGCAGTGGTTCCAAGATCGACTATCAATGTGGGTGACGAAAGGATCTTCGCATCCCTGGCGGTCTTCAACCACTGCAGGAAGAGGTTCAGATCCTTGAGATTGTTGGCTGCAGTTCCGGAAGCATAGGGATAAAAGTTGAATCCTCCTCCCTGTCCATTGAGCGGATTCTGTGTTGGGGCGTTCAAAGTGTAACCGTATGTGTTTGTCAGGCCCTTGGACGAATCAACCTTCGTATACTGAACCTGTACATCCCTCTGCATTCCTTCATCGACAATTACCTCGACTATCTTGGCTTCTACGAGGACCTGGGGATTTTTCGTATCCAAGGAGACAAGCGCCTGCCTGTAGTCTTCTGCCTTTGTGCTGAGATCGTTGATGATGATCATGTTCTGATCTGCGGATTCTTCCACTGAACCTGAGATGGACAACATACCTTCAAGGGCATCAAGGATGGATTTGGATTTGATATGCCTGCATTTGTAGATGATGGTGGTCTTGTTGTCCTTGCCAGGAATGATCTTTAAATCCGGAGGGAGCTCATCTTCGGCTTTTCCATCAACTATAGGAGGAGCAGCCGGAGCTATTAGTTCCTGTATCTTCCTTGTTACTTCCTCCTTGTTTTTTTCAGCCTCGTCCTTTTTCTTGTCATCTGTGGTGTTCTGGCATGAGGAGAGGAGGAATGTTCCTGAAAGAATCAATATTAGAAAAAACTTTGCATTCATTATATTTTGTTCCAAATGTGCTCGGCATTGTTATGGAGAAATCTGTTAAAATTAATAATTTAGCACGCTTGTATCGATAGTAAAGCTTGCCAAAATTAAATACTTGTCACGAAAATATACGAAACGTGCACATGCATTTAAAAAAAACTATGAGTGGCGCATCTTTCCGCCGAGTATTTTCCTGATGTTTTTCCCGTAGGGTTTCCTGATGATCCCCTTTTCGGTGATGATTCCGGCAATAAGCTCATTGGGAGTCACATCAAATGCCGGATTATAGATCTTGACATCAGCGGGTGCGGTAAGTCTGCCGAAGCCTTTCCTTATTTCATCCCCATTGCGTTCCTCTATTGGAATACCGCTGCCATGCTTTATTGCAATATCCACAGTGGAGTAGGGGGCTGCCACATAGAACGGGATCCCATGATACTTTGCGAGGATCGCAACTCCATATGTGCCGATCTTGTTCGCAGCGTCTCCGTTTGCAGAAATCCGATCCGCCCCAACGATGACAAGGTCAATCTTTCCCTCTCGCATAACCTGTGCGGCCATATTGTCGCAGATCGTCGTGACATTCACGCCAGCCCTCTTAAGCTCCCATGCAGTCAGACGGGAGCCTTGCAGGAGAGGCCGTGTCTCATCTGAGAATACCTTGATCTTCAGACCTTTCTCATGTGCGGCATAAATAGGAGATAGAGCTGTTCCGTAATCGGATGTCGCCAGTGCCCCTGCGTTGCAATGTGTAAGGATCCCCATGCCGTTCCTGATAAGACTTAGGCCATTCCTGCCAATAGCCTTGCACATCTCAATGTCTTCGCTAACTATTTCCAGCGCCTCAACAAGGAGCAACTCCTTCAATCTGCGGACATCGCAGATTTCTCTGGATGCCTTTTCAATGGAGGAAACAGAACGTTTCAATGCCCAGGAAAGGTTTACGGCTGTCGGCCTGGAGGATGCGAGGTATTCTGCCGTCTTGCGGATTTCACGGAGGAATTCAGCAGAACTCTTTGCCTTACTATTTTGGGAGACTGCCGCTAATCCAAGCGCTGCCGCGCAACCTATTGCCGGAGCTCCGCGCACCACCAGGCGTTTTATGAAATCGAAAATTTCATGCTTGTCATCGGTTTCGACATACACGAGTTTTTCCGGAAGTCTTGTCTGATCTATTAGCCTGAGCTTTCCCGGCAGGAAGTTTTTATTGAACTTTCCCGGACCAGAAAAAATCTTCCCTTTTGAATTTATCCATCTGACTGTATCAATCATTTTGGCACCTTAAATTATCTTGAGAATGTGATACAGGCGTCCCGCCTGTTTCGGAAAAATCCAGTTACAGGCGAGACGCCTGTACCACGTTCATAATAAAGTTTCCAGTATCCAGCATCTTGTATCCAGTATCGGTATTTTCATTTTGCCGGGATCAGTTCCTTCACATCGGGATTTTTTGCCATATCTGCAGCCTTCTGCCCCTCCTTGTTCTTGATGGACGGATCTGCTCCGTTTTCCAGAAGGAACTTCACTACCGTTTTTTCCCCTTTCAGAGCCGCCTTGTGCAGTGGGGTGTCCCCCTTGGAATCAGGAGTGTTCACCTCGGCCCTGTTTTTCAGTAGGAACTTAACTGCATCAAGCTTTCCTGCGAGCGCGGCCTTTACCAGCGGGGATTCCCCCTTGGAGTTAGCGGACCATACTGAAGCTCCGGCCTTCAGGAGGAGTTCAAGAGTCTTTACATTTCCTTCCTTGGCGGCGGCGTGGATGGGGGCGTCACCGAGCTGGTTTGAGATGTTGATGTTGGGTTTCCTCTTCATGATCGCTTCAACAACAAGATATTGGTTTGCGAAGACCGCATTGAAGAGAGGAGTATTACCGAGCTTGTCCTTCTTGTCGAGAAGGTTTGGGTAGGCGTCAAGTACTGCTTCGGTACGGTCGGCATTCCCTTTCCTGATTGCATTTGTGAGATCTTTAAGGGCTTCGTCATCCGACAGCCCTTTTTCAATAACCGGTCCATCTGCCTTCTTTTCCGCTTCTTTCGGTGCTTCGGCAGCATCGTTCTGTGCAGGCTGGGTTTTCTTTTCCTCCAGAGCAGCGCCATCGACCTTTTTAGTATCAGCTTTGACATCCTTATCCTTGTCGAAATCGCCGGAAAAGTCTTTTTCCTGGGCAGATATGAGCATGGATAAGAAGAAAACTGGCATTATAAACAAATATTTTTTCATGAGATTCCCCCTCTTATTTAAAGATACCCTTTATCCCTTGAAAACAAAATATACAGCTCCTAACAGGCAAATTCCCGCCCAGAGATAGTTTAATTTTATGCCTTCCTGCATGTAGAACACGGAAAAGGGAACAAAGACCGTCAGGGTAATTATCTCCTGCAGAAGCTTGAGCTGAGGGAGGGAAAGGGCGTTGTGACCGATCCTGTTTGCCGGAACCTGGAGCATGTATTCGAAAAAAGCTATTCCCCAACTCACCATTGCGGCGATGATCCACGGCTTGGTATTTAGATGCTTGAGGTGCCCATACCAGGCGAAGGTCATGAAGATATTGGACATTATTAGAAGGACGACGGTTTTTATAACTGCAGATGTCATAGTGGGAATCTCCTGATTTTGGCCCAAATAATACATGGAGATTTTGGAAAAACAAACGCTGATGGAAAGGATATGGATGGAAGGATGTTTTTAAGGAATAAAAAGGTACAAATGGGTTCTTAAAGAAATGAAATTCCTATCCAGTCATCCAACAATTCACAGTTGGCGAATAAATCCATTAACCCATTCTTAGAAAATTTCCATTGGCGAAGTCGCGGAGGCCTGGGTCGATACTGCCGGAGGCACTGCCTTCAGGGCATTCTCTGCGGATTTTACTGCCATTGCGAATGATTCGGCCATGAGTGCCGGATCTTCAGCTGAAGCTATTGCTGTATTGACAAGTACCGCATCGGCTCCCAGCTCTATTGCGGCCGCCGCGTGTGAAGGAAGCCCTATGCCGGCATCGACAACAACGGGGACGAGAGCTTGCTCGATGATTATCCTGAGCATGGATTCTGTCTTTAGCCCCTGGTTGCTTCCGATCGGCGAACCTAGCGGCATAACGGCATGGACACCCACCTCCTCAAGTCTTTTCGCGAGTACAGGATCGGCGTTTATATAAGGGAGGACAGTCAGCCCCTTCTTCACCAGTATTTCGGCGGCCTTCAGGGTTTCGATCGGATCCGGAAGCAGATAATGTGGATCGGGATGTAATTCGAGCTTGATCCATCTGAATCCCGCAGATTTTCCGAAATCTGCAATCCTGACGGCTTCTTCAGCATTCCTGGCGCCGCTGGTATTGAGCATTATTGTGATTGACGAAGGTATTGCTGATAGTATGCTGTCGGTGCGTTTTCCCGGCTCGATACGTCGAAGCGCCACGGTCACAAGTTCGGTCTTTGAGGCCAGCAGGGCGGAGCGCAGTGCCTTTGAGGAGGAGAACTTGCCCGTTCCTATGAAAAGCCTGCTCTTGAATTTCTTTCCGGCTATAACAAGATTTTTCATCGATAATTTTTGTTTCAATTTCAAAATTCCGGATTAGTTTACTGTTTATTGAAATATTTGCAACCTTGTGAGAGACATGCATAGGATTTATCTCGACTACAATGCGACGACTCCTGTCAAGCCTGAAGTAATGGCTGAGATGCAGCCATTTTTCTCGGATGATTTTGGTAATCCCTCAAGTTTGCACACTCACGGGCAGAGGTCGAGGATAGCCCTGGACACTGCCAGGGAAAGGACCGCCAGGGCTCTCGGTTGCAGCAGCATCGAAGTGCTGTTCACCAGCGGTGGTACTGAATCTAACAATGTCGCAATTTCGGGTTTTATTGAAAGAATTGGTTCTTCAAAGGAATCCTGGCACATTATCACCAGTGCTATTGAACACAATGCAGTCCTGAAGGTCTGCCAGCACCTTGAGAAGAAAGGGGTTGAGGTCACATATCTTCCCGTATCTGATGATGGCATAGTGGACATTGATGCATTTCGCTCAGCCTTCAAAAAAAATACCGCTCTTGTCAGCATAATGACCGCGAACAACGAAACGGGTGTCATTCAGCCTATTGCGGACATTGTTCAAATCTCCCATGAAAAGGGTGTTCCTGTGCATACGGATGCCGTACAGGCTTTCGGAAAAATTCCGATTAACGTTAAGGATCTGGGAATTGACATGCTTTCGATATCAGGACACAAGTTCTATGCGCCTAAAGGTGCCGGTGCACTCTATATCAGGAGGGGGATTTCCGTTGAACCTGTTGTCCGAGGCGGTACGCAGGAGAAGGGGATGAGGGGAGGGACGGAGAATGTCCCAGGGCTTGTCGGACTTGGCAGGGCGTGCGAACTTGCTGTTGAGACCCTGCAGGAGAATTTTACCAGGGAAAAGATGTTGAGGGACAGGTTGCAGATGGCAATAGCCAAGGGGCTGGAGAATATCAGGATAAATGGAGATACAGATAAAAGGATCCCGAATACTTTAAATATAAGCTTTGGAGGGATTGAGGCCGATGCGCTCGCAGTAAGGCTGGATATTGAAGGTATCTCTGTTTCGACCGGAGCTGCTTGCAGCTCGGGGGCCTCGCAGGTCTCCCATGTGCTCAAGGCCATGAGAGTCCCCGCGGAATTCCTTAACAGTTCAATTAGATTCTCCCTTGGTTACAGGAACAACCCCGATGAAATCGACAAAGCTGCCGAAAAAATCGTCAAGACGATCCGTGAAATGAGAAAAAAATCCGGATGATCCTACTTAACGAGCGAGTTCGCATATTTTAACAGCTTGTTCCTTGAACTTCTGGACATTTTCTGGTAAAGCTCGAATATCCTCACGAGCTCCCTTCCCTTGTTCTGGTCAAGATACCTTGTGATCACGTCCCTGGCGGGATCAGTCTCATACTTGCTGATATCAATTCCTTCCTTGCCGGCGAGTTCAAAGAGCTTCTTCTTAGCAAAGATCCCAGGATTCCTTGTCCTGTTCTTCCAGTTGGAGATGCTCTGCTGGCTCACCCTGCAACGTTCCGCCAATTCCTGCTGTGACAGGAACAGGCCCTCAAGAAGTTCTCTCACGAGAAGATGCCAATCGATTTTCTTCATGGCCTCCCTCCTTTCTTTTTGGACCCCTCTTTTCCCCTTGCTCTTCGGTATGTTTTATGCCCCCTTTCAATGTACATTATACAACAATTCCAGGGCAATGTTAAGGGGCGTGGTGATATGTGGTTGAGTATGAGGGTATCTTGTTGAAAGCGAAGCTGATGCGAATGAAATTATCCCGCTGGATCACGGGAAAATTTACATGGTTGATTCAATTATGCATAAGAGGTATGATAACAGGCCGAATCCGAATGTGCGGATGGTTCAGGCCGTAATCACAACATCATTGATAACAATGTTCTCAACAGGAACATCGTCATGCGGTCCTTTGGAGCCGGTGCGAACTGCTGCAATCTTGTCCACGACTTCCATTCCCTTGGAAACTTTTCCAAAGACACAGTAGCCGAATCCGTCAGCAGAATTGTTCCTGTGGTTGAGGAAATCGTTGTCAGCGAGATTAATGAAGAACTGTGCCGTCGCGCTGTCGACCACATTTGTCCTTGCCATTGCGATGGTGCCCCTGTTGTTCTTCAGTCCGTTGCCGGCCTCGTTCTTGATCGGAGGCATGCATGGTAGCTGGCGGAATGAGACATCAAAGCCACCGCCCTGGATCATGAATCCTGGAATTACCCTGTGGAAGATGGTGCCGCGGTAATGGCCGTCAGTGGCATACTTCATGAAGTTCATGGTCGTCACCGGGGCGGCCTTCTCGTCGAGTTCGATCTCTATGTCGCCGAAATTCGTCTTCAACGTCACCATGGCAGTATCTCCTGTTGTGATATGGATAATTAGGATAATTCCAAAAACTACACTCCAAAATTGCTTTTAAAAGTATGATGCATTGAAAAATTCTGCGGTTTTCAGGAAATGGGGCAGGCCTCTACCTCCAGGCGGACCATGCCGATATGAATGTGTCCGTCCGCGTCAATAGGATATCCTGACAGGTATTTTTCAACGACTTCATCCAGGAAAAGCTCACGCTTTTCGCAGGGCAGGCGGTCCAGATAGGGGAACCATGTCGTACGCAGCCAGCCTTTCACTCCTTCTTTTCCCTTCTGCTGCATGTCCTTGGGGATAAGTTCGACTCTCAGGGCCTTGAACTTGCTCTTCTCGAGCCAGATCCTGTATTGTTCCGGACTGTAGAAGTGATACGGAGATTTGAAGTTCCTGTAATAATCTCGCCATCTTGGCAACTCCATTATCTCGCCGGCAACTTTGAAAAGGCTGTCAGCATTTCCTGATCCGCCCATCTGGAACAGAATCTTTCCATTTGGTTTCAGGCAGGAATGAACTCCCCGCAGCACAGCCATATGATCCTCCACCCAATGAAGTGCGGCATTTGAAAACACGAGATCGAACTTTTCCGAAAGCCTTATTGCCGCAGCATCCATGATTTGGAAGCGGAGGTTTGGAAATGTTCTTGCGGGAAACTGCTCTGAAGCGTGATTGATCATGCTCTCCGAAGAATCAATTCCCAGTACCCGGCCATTTCTGACGATCTGGGCAAGGCGTGCGCTGATCTTGCCATCCCCGCACCCGATGTCGAGGATGGACTCATCTCCCTTCAGCGCGAGTTTCGCAATCAGTTCTTCAGCCCACTTCAGCTGGGCTGTAGAATTATTCGCGTATTCATCAGCATTCCATTTCTGTTTTTGTAAATCCATCTCTCTCTTTAATCCTTCTTTATTGAATATTTCGGTGTTATCCGATTTGGAGTGCTGAAGCGGAGGGTTTCCGTAGATTCAGCCTTTCTTCCGGCGAAAGAATTTCGCCGGTTCATTGAGACCGGCAAGCTGTCAGTCCTGTCGGATGAACGGGGGCGCATGCCGGAAGGCAAGGCGGCATCTTCGCTGCCGCACTCCAAGTGATTCGCTTCGCTCATCAAAATCATTTCTTATCCAAGACAGGAAAATTATCTGTCTTCTCTACATGGTAACTGTTAAAATACCTGATCTGTAATTTACCCTCATGGCATTTCTGCTTGTCCCATATGAAGGGCGCATTTCCTGGAGTCTTTCCATATACATAGCCACCTTTATAGCAATACGACAGATGCTCTTCGTCCAATGGCACAGCATTTGAATTTGCCGATATTTTGGTTCCCGGGCATATAAAAAAATCCATATATTTAACAAGCCCTTCTTGTCTCAACAAATCCAAACCCTGTGCTCCGTCATATGGAGGATAATTATCATTGTATTTTTCACTATATGTTTGCAGGGCGGCATAAATCTGGTCCAAATTACCTCGGCAATGGTAATCTATCTGAAAAGATGCTGAAATACGGGTTCCAGTAGGAATAAAATAGTTTATCGTTATAGCAAGTAAAATAATACCAAGAAGAGATATTAAAATAACCTTTTCTTTCTTGCTCATTTTCTCAGCAGGACTAAACGCGTATTTTGCCATATTTCTTCACCTGCTTAGCAGGAACTCAATGTCGTCGTTGCTCAGATGGCCGAGGGTGGATGGCACGGTATCGACCAGGTTCTTGAAGAGGATCTGCTTCTTCTTCTGCAGGACAAGCATCTTCTCCTCGATGGAATCCTTGATCACGATCTTCATGCTGTTGATGCTCTTGTCCTGTCCGATCCTGTGAGTCCTGTCCGTCGCCTGCATCTCGACCGCCGGATTCCACCAGGGATCGTAGATGATGACAGTGTCTGCCGCTGTCAGGTTCAGGCCGCTGCCACCGGCCTTCAAGCTGAGAAGGAAGACCGGAATGTCAGGACTTGAATTGAAGTTGATGACGCGTTCCATGCGGTTTTCGGTGCTGCCGTCGAGATATTCATATTTTATCGCTTGTTCATCGAGCCAGGACCTTGCGATTTTCAGCAGTGAGACGAACTGGCTGAAGAAAAGCAGGCGGTGTCCGCTGTCGATCGATTCAAAGAGAAGCTCCTGAACAAGATCCATCTTCGCGGACTTCACATGTTTCATGCCGAAATTCTCAGGGAGAAGGGCGGGATGGCAGCAGAACTGCCTTAACCGCAGAATGCTCGTGAGCATGTCGAACTTCGTGATCCTGCCCTTGAGGAAATCCGTGCATTCATCGCGTCCCTTTTCGAGGAGCTCTGAGTAGAACTGGCGCTGTTCGTCCTCCATCTCGCAGTAGATGACCTGTTCGATCTTTTCTGGAAGCTCCTTGGCGACTTCCTTCTTTTTCCTGCGAAGGATGAACGGTGCGACCCTGGCGGCAAGTTCCAGCTGCTTGTCCTCGCTGTCCCTTATTCCGGAATACCTGAACCTGAAACTCCTGTATGAACCGAGCATACCCGGATGCAGGAAGTCGAAGATGGACCATAGCTCTTCGGCGGAATTTTCAAGCGGAGTGCCTGTCAGGACAAGCTTGTGTTCAGCTGTGATTGACTTGCATGTCTTTGCATTCGCTGTGCCGGGATTCTTGATGTGTTGTGCTTCGTCCAGGATGAGGAATCCGAAATGGAACTGGCTGTACATCTCGACATCCCGCTTGGCCAGCGCATAGGAGCTTATCACAATATCGGAGCTGTTGATTTGATTCACGAGTTCCGCCCGGTCAGGCCCTTTAAGCACCAGTATCTTCAAGGTGGGGACGAACTTCTTAGCCTCCATTTCCCAGTTCTCAACGAGACTGCTCGGGCACAGCACCAGAGCAGGCAAGTAATGAGAAACGTTCTTATGCCGGTACCAGGAGATAACTGTAAGAGCCTGTATGGTCTTACCCAATCCCATCTCATCGGCAAGAATCGTATTAAGGCCGTTTTCAGCCATCCTCTGTATCCATTTCAGCCCGTCATTCTGATAATTTCTCAATACGCCTACGAAATCGGGGATTTGGGTGTCTTTCCCGGAAGTCTTTTCAAGGTTGTTCTTGAGATCCAGGAATTCGGATGGAGTGTCTCCAAGCAGTTCCTTTGCGGTATCGGTCCAGAAGAGCGCTGACGCCCTGGAGATCATTATCACGTCATCATTCTCCGGATCGATCTGTACGAAGTCCGATACGGTCCTGACGAACTTCGCGAGCCTGTCGCTGATCCTCCCGTAGTTGCCTCCGCGTGTTTCGATGAATGTCCTTCCGTTCCTGACGGCATCTGTAAGATGCTTCCATGTTATCTCGCCGCGCGAGGTGCAGATCTGGTATCTGATCTTGAAGAATCCGTTGTCCTCGCTGACAGTCCTGAATCTGAGGATGAACTCCTCCAGATCCCCTTTCTTAATGAAAGATGAGCATTCCGGGGAAATATAGATCTCTCGTTTTTCTTCTACCCAGCGAGACATGACTTTCTCGAAGAAAAGGCCGTAGGCCTCGGTGTCATGGAGCGTATAAATCCCTTCCCCACCACTCTTCTTGCGGAATCCGCAGAGCAGTATCTCGTTCTCAAACTCCCTTTCACGCTCGAGATTCCTTTTCCAGTATGTACCGGAAGATTCAGCGAGCCGCTTGTCTGCGGGATGGACTATTGAGCCGCCGTAGTCGAAGGAAAGCTTCAATTGGAAGGACTTGTCCTTTGCGAGCTTCGCATGGTATATCGGCAGGAAATCACGGTAGCGCAGATTCTGTCCCTGTATTTTTGCGGTCTTAACTGAATTTTTGGAGAAATCCGCGATCAGCTGCTGCGCTTTCTCCCTGAAACAGAGCTGTTCCTTGGCATGCAGGAAATTCCTGAGCCAGACAAGGTCCATCGTGGCGGGGATCCACCAGTAGTCGCCGGCAAGTCCGACCCAGCAACCCGACCTTCCCATGATGATACGGGGATCCTTCAGGGGTATCAATCCTTTTTCAGTCTCAATTCCGGGTCTTAGGACATATCCTTCGCCGCTTGGAATAGTTGAAAGAACCGGTCTCGCAGATTCGCGATGTACCGTTATCTTCTCCTTGCCGCAGCGGAAATTGTCGAAGCCTGACAGGGAGTGGAGGAATTCAGCGGCAGTCTCTGAACTGAGGCTGAGCTTGAATCCGTCTGCCTCGGCGTTCGTCGCCAGGAACCTGATGATCTGCCTGTCCTGCGGAGGAAAATGTGATATCCTCATGCTTCCACCGAGTATGTCCTTGAAATGTATCTGCCTTAGATTGCCCAGGGATCCCTTGTATTCGCGTTTTTCAAAAAGGATGTTGGCCTCGAAGACGCAGTTGGCCCATCGGCTAGGGCTGTGCGGCATCTCGCTTGCAAGTTCAAGGGATATCCTTGCCTTATGTTCGTCCTTGCTTTCAGCGAAGTCGTCAATGTCCTTCTGGGTGAGTCCTGAGAACTCAGGCTTTTTCTCAACGGACTTGCTCTTTGCAGGGATCTGTGAGTATTTGACGTAGTGAAGAATGCTTGCGGCACCGTGGATGCATATGCCTTCGGAGTGGCAGTCGCCGCATTTCGATACAGCTTCAGCATCCTTGAATGCGACCTCTACGCTTATGACGGTCTTTGAGCTGTCCTTGAACAATGAACGGAGTCGTCCATCCTTGTCCATCGAACAGAAAATAAGCGTATTGGTCCTCAGGAGATCGCGTGCCCTCTTCTGAAGATCCTTATCAAGGAATGAATCGGGATCGATGATAGAGTTTTGAATCATAAATCCTAAAACCCCCATAAAAAGATAACTCCAACCTACTATTGTATCATAAAACCGCCTGAATTGATACCCCTTTTGTAAACAAAGTTATTTTTATTCGCAAGATGCTTGAGATTAATGGGATTCATAATTATATATAATGGCTTATGAGAGGTAATGGACCATCCATGTCCTGTCTTTCTCATCTGTTCATACAAAACCTTCCAACAAGCAGGGGGCCTTATGTCCATTAAGTTCAAATGCGGTAAATGCGGACAGGACTACGAACTCGAGGATGATGCAGCAGGACAAAAAGCCGAATGCCAGTGCGGAGCTGAAATGACGGTCCCTGCCAAGGAAATACCACAGGCTGTACCGGATTCAATACCTCTCAAGTCCAAACCGCTTTCTATCAAAAGACAGCAACCGTCTGAACCTCCACCGCCGCCTCCTGCCGTGGAACAAGTTGCCACCGGAGGCTCAGCTGGCGCCACCGGAATATGCCCCAAGTGCAAGACTCCTGTCAAACCTGATGCCGTTATCTGTGTCAACTGCGGACACAACCTCAAGCTAGGGATGAATGTCAAGACGATTGCCAAGGCGAAGGTTGCAGGATCTTTTGGACTTGCGATAGGTGTCTGTGCCGCCGCAGCAATCATTTCCGGACTTGTATGGGCGGGAATTGCGATATTCCTTAACATGGAGATCGGATGGATAGCGATCGGCGTAGGAGCGCTTACCGGATTTGCTGCGACGATCTTTACTGAAGAACGCAGCATGCGCCTCGGTTTGGCTGCGGCCCTCCTTGCAATTGTCGGGCTCCTGTGCGGTAAACTCATAACTGCCAACTATGTCTTCAAACGTGAGATCGACAAGATGTTGAGGAAGGAACAAGGCCCTTTGCAGGGATATGTCTATCTGCAGATGGTTTCAAATAATGAGATCCAGAAGGACCTTTTGGACTGGCTTGATAAAAATGATCCGGATGAGGTCAAGATTCCCGACAATCTCAAGGATGCATATGAGAAATTGATCAAGACGCTTGATTCACGGGCGGCGACATTGAAGCAGGAGGAAAAGGACAAAGTATATAATTTCCTCGTCAACAAGGAACTCGAGAGCTATAGCTATTTCTACAGGATCAAGGTGTTTCTAAGGGCCTGGGATCTTCTCTGGTTCGGTCTGGCGATCCTTGCGGCCTGGAAGATAGGGACAGGAGAGTCGCAGGAAGGATAAGAAGCTTTTGTTTTTTCATGTTGGACTTAAGGCTTATTCGGGATTATTTTAAAACCTGAAACAAAAATAAAGTTCAGGATGGACACATGAAAAAACTTCTTGTCACCGGCAGCAGCGGCCTGATCGGCTCCGAATGCGTCACATATTTCGATTCCAAGGGCTGGAAGGTCTATGGCATCGACAACAATATGCGCATGGAATTCTTCGGTCCGGATGGTGACACCACCTGGAATTTGAAAAGGATCCAGGCATCCACGAAGAACTTCAAGCACCATTCCCTGGACATCCGCGACAGGCAGGCGATGCTCAGGTTCTTTGAGGATCTTAAACCCGATTTCATCATCCATTGCGCGGCACAGCCAAGCCATGACCTTGCGGCTTCGCGTCCCTTCGATGATTTCGATGTGAACGTTGTCGGCACAATGAACATGCTTGAAGCGACACGCCGTTATGCCATCGGATCCCCGTTCTGCTACATGAGCACCAACAAGGTCTATGGCGACACTCCGAACCGGCTGAAACTCAAGGAGCTCAAGACGCGCTGGGATTATGCCGATAAGAAGTACAAGGACGGCATTGATGAGACGATGAGCGTCGACCAGTGCCTGCACAGCATCTTCGGTGCGAGCAAGGTGGCGGCTGATGTCATGGTCCAGGAATACGGGAGATATTTCCAAATGAAAACCGCCTGCTACCGTGGCGGGTGCCTTACCGGTCCTTCGCATTCAGCGGCGGAACTCCATGGATTCCTTGCGTATCTGATAAAGTGCGTAAAGGAGAAGCGCCATTACAGGATCTTCGGGTACAAAGGCAAGCAGGTGCGAGACAACATCCACTCGTTCGACGTCTGCAGGGCCTTCGAGGAGTTCTACCTGCATCCGCGCTGCGGAGAAGTCTACAATCTCGGTGGGGGCAGGGGAAACAGCATCTCCATGCTCGAATCGATCAAACTCGCCGAGGACATTGTCGGCAACAAGCTTGACTATGAATACCTCGATCAGAACCGCAAGGGCGATCATATCTGCTACATCTCCGATCTCGGAAAGCTGAAGAAGCATTTCCCCGACTGGGACATTACGAAGTCACTCGACGATATCTTCAGAGAGATCGCGAACGCGATGAAATAAGATTCACCACGAAGCCCACGAAGATAATCAAGATGCCGATTGTTTTATGAAAAACACGAATACAATAATTGGCTTTACAATATTTATAATAGTTTTCACTTTAACTGCTACTTTGGGCGTTTATCAGAATAAAAACGAGAACTTAGCCCGTATAAAAAAGGTTTATACTGTTTTAAAATTTGGATACGAAAAAGAACCTGAGAAGTGGCGCGATTGGCTTGACAGGAACAAGCTCGAAAAATTTCCAGATTGGGAAACAGCAAAAAAGATTTTGGACAAAGAGATAGGTAGAGAGTGCATACCTGTATTTCCTTTATTGCTTTATATGAAGGATAAAAACAAGAAGTGCGGAGAAGAGGGCATATACATATGGTATGGTTTTGGAACGATAATGATTTATTGCTTTAGTTCTTGGATAGAATAGTAAGATATTACCCTTCGTGAGCTTCGTGTTCTTAGTGGTGAGAATAATTGTTTTTCGCCGAAACTCCGGTACGCCGTAACGCCGATACGCTTACTCAACTCCCGCGATCGCCGTCACCGACTTCTCCGGGACGATCATGAAGCTTTCCGTGAAAACGAAGCCGTTCTTTTCCAGTTCCAAGACCTTGAAGAACTGCCTCTGGTTTTCGATGCCGAGATCCCCATAACCGGGACTGAACCGCATCTTTGTGAGTTTCAAACCGTCCCTTTTTGCGATGTTCGCACAAACGAGGTTGATCTGGTTCATCACCTCATCGGCGATCTCGGAGGCTGCAGCATCGACGATCACCGCCTCGGACGCTCGGTTCTTCGCAATGAGAGAGTTCGTCTCATCGGTTATGTCTTTGCCGACAGTTGATGCCATTATCACGACCTTCGAGCTGTCCTTCAGGAATTTTGCGAGACTCGCACTTTCGAACACAGTTCCATCTGAAAGTTCTATCCTTTTTCCTTCCTTGCGGTCAATGTCAAGGAACCTGTAGAGTCCGCGGCATTCGCAGAATGATAAGGCAAGGCCGAGGGTCTTTTCAAAGAGGTCGAGAGTCTTCTTGTCGGCCCGGGTCTTGTGGAAATTATATTTCAGCCGGGAAAGGATGTCCCTTCGAGGAGCTTCCACGTGGATATTTTCGAGCTTATGTATCTTCAAGTCCATAATTCCTTTAAAATGGATGATTGGATGGAAAACTAAGATGTTTTTCTTTAATACCCACTCATCCAACAATCCTCTCATCCGTCTTTGTTTTTCTACTTAACAGCGAATATCGCAAAATGGGTGTGGAAACTTTTCAATGGCAGGATCTTTACAGCCACCCTGAGGAAAGAGAGCACCATGTTCTTGAAGAATCCCATATTCCTGTTGTCGGTGATCCTGTATGTGATCTCTACCTTGCTGAATCCTATCCCGAGAAGGAGCTTCCTGAGTTTTTCAGGATCAATTCCGGGTGAATAGACGTTGTGATATTCGGCCAGGTCCTCGGTGGCGGATGAAAACCCATGCCTCCCTGCGAACCTGATCTTGTAATAGACATGGTAGAACCTGTTGAAATAGTAATTAGGATCATGGTCGGTGTAAAGAGTTCCATTCTTTACAAGGACACGGTGACATTCCCTGAAGAGCTTTTCATGTTCAAGAAGGTGATGGAGGAGTGCGTAGCACGAAACACAGTTGAATGTGGCTTCCGGATATGGAAGGTTTTCAGCGTCGCTTGCAGCCAATCCTGCGGAAGGGAAATCCTTTGCAACCTTCGCAAGCAGGTTCTCGCTTATGTCGCAGGCGAAGCATGATTTGAACTTGGCGCAAGCAAGCCGCAGGAGATTGCCAGTTCCGGTGCCGATGTCAAGATACTTCCCGTCGCCTGAAGCGGTTACCGCCTTGGAAAGCATCAGTTCGCAGGCCGTTCTGCGGTCCTCATTGAATATGCTCTCGTTCTGATTGTATTTCTCCGGGGATATCGAATTGTAGACCTCTCTGTTGGCCTTCTTGATCTCTGACGATAATGACTGCTTGTCCATGAATCCCCAAGATGGATGAGTGGATGGTTACATTAAGGGATGAATGGGTATTGAAGCCGGGAGATTTACCAGTATCCCGTCCAGTCATCCAGCCATCCAGAAAATTATAGGTAATATACAGGGCATCCGGTTCCAACTCAAACATCTTTGCCCGTTTTGGAGGGAGCTTTCGGAGTGAACATCTTTATGTCGGTCATTTTCAGGCCGGCAGCCCCTATGATCTCTATATGGTAGCTGAAATCCCCGATCTCCCCCATCGCATGTGCATCGGTGCCGATGGCGACAGGGACTCCCTGTTCAACGCATTCCTGGAGCATGCCGATGTCGGTCGGTACGACATGATGACCGTTGAGCTCCATGGCGACACCCGTCTTTTTGGCTTCCTTGACTATTTCCCTGATAATTTTCCTGTCAACCTCTATCTGCGAGCTTATCCAGCGGAAGGGGTGGCCGAGAATGCTTATTCCGGTATTAAGAAGATTGATGGTATGTTTCTTCCATTCCTTCAGGATCTTCTTCTTTTCCTCTTCGATGTCAATGGGCAGGTAATGGACGCTTCCGATCAATATCTCTACCTTGTCCCTGAAAGGATCGTCTATGGTAAGGCGGCCATCGTGCATCATTTCCACCTCTAGTCCGGAGTGTATGCCGTCGTCCTTGAACCTTGCGATGTTCGCAAGATGTGCATCGAGGCGTTTGTTTCCCCAGTCCTTCTGCGCGTCGAATATGCGGCTGTCGGTCATATAGGACCAGCTCCATGCAACATCCGAAGGGAAATAGACGGCCATGCCATGGTCGGTTATGTAGATGGCATCGACATCGGGATTGGTTTTTACTAGTTTTGAGTAGGTTTCCGGTGTTATACAGGATTCCGCGCAATAACTCATGTTGGTATGTGCATGGAAATCAATCATAAAGGGTGCTCAAAAAAAATCCGCCTTCCGGAGCTCTCCAGAAGGCGGAAAATCCTGTTAAGATCGGAAAACCATTTCTACTTCTTCAATTTTGCCGCGAGGAGGCTGGCCAACTGGGATTTTTTCCTGGCGGCCTTGTTCCTGTGGAGCGAGCCGTATTTGACGGCCTTGTCGAACATTGAAGCGAGTTCTGAATAGAGTTTCTTGACGTCTTTCTGTTCGGTAGAGGCCAGTGCGGCCCTGTACTGTTTTTCAACTGTTAAGATGGAACGCCTGACGGACTTGTGCTTGATCCGCGCCGCTTCGCTGGTCTTCAGTCTTTTCGCTGCTGACTTGGTATGCATTGTCTGCCTTTCTACAATTCGCTATTTCATTAGGGAACACGCTTTCTCCGCGTGACGGGCAGTTAAAATGGCATGCAAACATGAAAATGCAAGTTATTTTTCTCTTACTATGGTTCAAATTTCAGGCTAATTGTATTTGAATTTGTCACTTTTGGTGCTAATTTTATCAGTTCACAACACGGTATTAAGGTCAAAGTGGGTGCATACCCACTTTTATTTTGTACGGATAATATTATTAAGGAGTTTCACCAGATGATAATGAATAATGAACTTCTAGCTACCCTGGACTATATAGAACAGGAGCGTGGCATAAGCAGGGAGGTTCTTATTGAGGCCATAGAGAAGGCCATACTTTCAGCCTCAAAAAAGAGCATACATCCCGCCAGCGACCTAGAGGTCAAGATAGACCGGAACTCCGGCCAGATCAAGGCCTGGGCGAAGCTGCAGGTCGTCGAATCCAAGCCTACATGCGACCAGATACTTATGAACGTCGCCAAGGAAAGATATCCCAGCGCCAAGCTCGGTGACATCGTCAAGTGGGAGGTCACCCCGAAGAATTTCGGCAGGATAGCCGCCCAGTATGCCAAGAACACAATAATGAACCAGCTGCGCAAGGCCGAAAAGGAGATAGTCTTTGAGGAATTCAAGGACAGGATCGGACAGATCGTCAGCGGAGTGGTCAGGCGTTTCGATGCAGGAAGCATAATCATCGACATGCAGAAGGCCGAAGGGGTGCTTTCGCCAAAGGACAAGATCCCCGGCGAGACCTATATGCAGGGCGACCGCATAAACGCCATACTCAAGAAGATTGATCCTTCGGGGTCAGGACCAAGCCTTCTTCTCAGCAGGACATCGGATGATTTCATCAAGAGGCTTTTCGAAAGGGAGGTTTCCGAGATACATGACGGCATAGTCCAGATAAAGGCCATTGCCCGTGAACCCGGTTCTAGGACAAAAATAGCCGTATTCAGCTCCGATGCACACGTGGATCCGGTAGGAGCTTGTGTCGGCATGCGAGGAATGAGGGTGAAGAACATAACCACCGAACTCGGTGGCGAGAAGATAGACATCGTGCCCTTTGACGAGGATCTCAAGGTCTTCGCGACAAAGGCGTTGCAGCCTGCAGCACTTAAGTTGATCGAGGTGGACGAGGCAGCCAAGACACTGAACATAAAAGTCACTCCGGACCAGCTATCTCTGGCCATAGGAAAGCGCGGACAGAACGTAAGGCTCACTTCAAAGCTCCTCGGATGGAAGATAAACATCAATCCTGAAGAGGCGGTCGAGGAAGTGTCGTTCGAGGAGAAGCTGGGACAGACCATTGAATTGCTGTCCGAAACCCTCAAGATAGACAAGGAGATCGCGCAGAAGGTCGTCAGCGGCGGTTTCCTTTCAGTTGAGAATCTGAAGGGGGTGGAAGCTTCTGAAATATCGAAGATAGAAGGGCTTTCCGAGGAAGACGTAAAGAAGGTCATGCAGTCGCTGAAAAAGCTTGATTCGAAAAAGGACTAATTGGAGATGGTGCGTTAAATGGGCGGAAAAGTAAAAATAAAGGTCAAGGATGTTGTGAAAAAATACAACATCCCCTTGACCAGGGTGATAAAGGAGCTCAAGGAGCTTGGACTTGGCGTGAGTACAGGTTCGAGCGAGATTGACAGCGATCTCATTGATCTGGTAGAAGACCATTTCCATGAGATAAACAAGAAGGGGAAGGACGCCGAGAAGGATTCGGATCTCAAGGAAGTCCACATAAAGACACCGATCGTTGTCAAGATGCTTGCAGAGACTCTTGGAAAGAAGCCCAATGAGATCATCAGTTCCCTGCTGACAATGAACGTGCTGGCAAGCGTGAACCAGACTGTTGAGCCCGATGTGGCTAAGAAGCTCTGCCGCAAGTTCGGAATATCGCTCGTAGTCGACCGCCGTGAGAAAGACGGCCACCTCATGAAGCATGAGGATCACAAGCCTTCCCCTGAAGATGCGCTTGACCAGGAGAAGGATGATCCAAAGGATTTGGTTGATCGTCCTCCGGTGGTGACCTTCCTCGGCCATGTCGACCATGGGAAAACCTCCCTCCAGGATGCCATCAGGAAGACCAATGTTGCCGCCGGCGAAGCTGGAGGCATTACACAGCACATAGGGGCATCGGTTGTCAACATCCATGGCAAGACGATCACTTTCATAGACACCCCCGGCCATGAGGCGTTCACCGCCATGAGAGCTCGTGGAGCCAAGGCGACTGATATTGCCATACTTGTTGTTGCCGCTGACGATGGATTCATGCCACAGACCATAGAAGCCCTCAACCACGCTAAGGCCGCAAAAGTTCCGGTCATTGTCGCCGTCAACAAGATGGATTTGCCGACCGCCAATCCGGACAAGATCGTCCGCCAAATGCAGCAGTATGAGCTTTCAAGCGAAGAATGGGGCGGCGAGGTTGGAACCGTAAGAGTATCTGCAATTAAAGGAACCGGGATCGACAAGCTTCTCGAGAGAATCCTGCTTGAGGCCGAAATGCTCCAGCTCAAGGCCAATCCGAAACGCAGGGCGCGTGGGGTAGTGCTTGAAGCCCAGCTTGAACAGGGACATGGCCCGACGGCCAGCATCCTGGTGCAGACAGGCACTTTGAAAAAAGGAGATTGCGTCCTTTGTGGAAAATATTTCGGCAAGGTCAAGACGATGGTCAACGCATTTGGCGAAAAGATTGACAGTGCCGGACCCAGCACACCTGTCAAACTCGTTGGACTTTCCGGAGTTCCCGAGGCAGGTGCGACATTTGTTGTCTGCAGTGAAAAAGAAGCCAGGAAGATCGCCGATGAAAGGGAGATTGAGCAGAGGATGAAAGGGCTTGAGACTGTAAATCCTTCGGCGGCCGAAGGCGCAAGTCTCGAAGATCTGATGCAACGACTCCAGCAGGACCAGAAGAAGATGTTGCACCTGATAGTCAAGGCCGATGTCCAGGGATCGGTGGAGGCAATAGCTGAATCTCTGAAAAAGTTCCCGTCCGACAAGATCCAGATCGACATCCTCCATTCCGGAATAGGGGCGATCACCGAGAACGACGTGCTTCTCGCGGCAGCATCCGGCGCCATAGTCGTAGGATTCCATGTCAGGATAAATACCGGTGTCAATACCATAGCCAAGAAACAGAATGTTGAGATACGTCTTTACAGCATAATCTACGAACTCATCGAGGATCTCAAGGATGCTCTTGCCGGCAAGCTTGCACCGGAACAGCGCGAGAAGGATCTCGGTTCAGCGAAGATACTCAAGATTTTCGAACTTTCAAAGGGACCGAAGGTCTGCGGATGCATGGTCGAGAAGGGGGCTGTGCGTGTCGGGGCGAAGGCCAGGGTCTACAGGAACAACGAACTTATCTTCAATGGAGCCGTACAGTCGCTCAGACGTTTCCAGGATGACGTGAAGGAAGTCAAACAGGGACTCGAATGCGGTATCCGCCTCGACAACTTCATGGATTTCCAGGAAGGTGACCTGATACAGATCTACGAGGTCGAATTCAAAAAAGCCACATTATGAAGAACTACAGCCGCCTTGACAGGATAAACGAACTTCTCAGGCGTGAAATAGCCGAAATGATCGAAAGGCTTGATTTCCGCATGGAAAACTGCCTCGTCACGGTCAACGAAGTCGTCGCATCACCGGATCTCCGCCATGCCAAGGTATACATCAGCATACTTGGAAAGAAGCAGGAATCCACCAAGGACAAGATAATCCACTTTCTCGAATCCAACAGACATCATCTGCAGACGAAGATATCCAAGGACATTGTCCTTAAATATACTCCGGTGCTTGATTTCATAGTCGACGACAGCATCGAAAAAGGAGATCGTGTCCTGCAGATCATATCCGAGATGGAGAAGAAGGAAGAGTAGAATATGGAAGTCAGAATTCAGGAGTCAGAATACAGAATATTGTTTTGAGGATTCTGTTATTTACAGCTTTTACTTGTCTGAACTATGAATTTTGGAACTTGCAGCAAATTATTTTTGCTACTGAAGGGGGAAACCATGCAGAGAATCGTTACTATCGAAAAGGCCTTGGAACGGAAATATCCTGAACAGGTTGTCCTTGTGACGACCCGCGGCAATGACGGCAAAGCCAATGTCATGGCTTGTGGTTGGACCTGTATCATTTCAGGTGAACCGCCTATGTTCATCCTCGGAATAGATGAGGATTCCCACACTTTCGAGCTTGTCAGGGAATCAAAAGAGCTTGTGATCGCCTATCCACATGAATTCATGAAGGAGGAGACCCTCATCGCAGGAAGCTGCCATGGGGATGAGGTGGACAAAATCGCCAAGGCCTCACTCAACACCCAGAATGCCAAGAAGGTGAAGGCTCCCTTGCTTGCCGATGCCGTTGCCAACTTCGAATGCGAGCTTGTCGACATCATCAAGCCCGGAGACTGTACGCTTGTCATCGCGAAGGCCGTCGAAGCGCATATCAACACAGATTCGACCCTCAAGCGCCTCTGCACCGTCGACAAGGGACACGAACTTTCAGGCGTCCGTCCGATTTGAATTTTCTTTCAGCCTGGTTCCAGCGTAAGATATTTTTCCCAGTGAGATGCACTCCCCCGAGCCATTTGTCGATTCCATTGAGGGCGATGAAGTCGGCCTTGTTGAACAAGACCTTTTTACCAGCTTCGGTCAACTGGATCCTCTGCTTGTTGAAATCTTCACGGTTTGCGAAATTCGCAGGCTGCCGGAACGGTAAACCGTTTTTAGTCTTTAAGAGTGGGCGCTTGCAGTTGATCAGGTTTTCCAGATAGATCCAGAATACGGCATCTCCCATAAACTTCGGCTCTTCGAGTTTCTGGCATTCCTGGAAGATTTCATGCGGCGAGTGAACTCCGGATCTGACAGCTTCAAGGATCTGACGTTCTGTCCTGTTGAGCCCGTTCTCATGCGAAGGGAACTGCTGGAGATGCCGTTCGAGTGAAAGCCTTAGATAAGGGAGGCAGCTTGTGTCATTGGAGATAATCTTCAAAATATTACGGGGATTCCTGGAGCAAAATGCGTGCCAGGCGGATTTCGCAAGTTCCAGCTGTGAAGTTGAAACTTTCTTTCTGACGGAGAGATATTTCCTGAGATTCATCCCCGGGCCGATATATTCGCCTGTGATGACAATACTGAGCTTGGAATTTCCAAGTTTCCTGCCATGGAACCAGTCGAGGATCTGGATGAGCTGGAGCTGATCGAAAAGATCGTGTTCGAACCAGAGGACTGTCTCGTCGAATTTCCTAAAAGATGCAAGAAGCCTGTCCCTTTTCTGGAATCCCTTGTCGACTCCTTTGATTTCCGGCCAGAGGCCCATGATGAAACGTGCGCGGATCTGCGACATCTGCCTTAGGGATTTTCCAGAGGGAACAGGACCTTCGTGGAGTAGATCCCTCCAGGGAAGGACTTCGCCCTTGATACCGGCTTTTCTTATTGCCTCAACCGCGCAGTCACCGTTTGTGATGTGGAGGATTTTGTTCATCGGTTCAGCAATATAAGAGAAAGGTTGAGGTATGATGCGAAAAGTACCCATGCCAGATATGGAACCATAAGGATTCCGGAAGCATGGGAATGACGGTAGAAGTTCCATGCGGTAAGAGCTATCAGGACAAGCATAGCCAGGATTATTGCGAATGCCGCAATCATGGAATGGAAGTGGAAAAATACTGGTGTCCAGGAGAAGTTCAGCAGGTGCTGCAAGGTGAAAAGGACGATTCCAGTCCGTCTATCTTTCCAGGAAACGTCTTTGCATAGGAAAAGGAACAGAGAGAGACCTATAAGAAGATAAAGGATAGTCCAGGCCGGACCAAATACCCAGGCCGGAGGATTCAGCGGAGGCTTGTCCAGTTTGGTGTACCATTCCCCGGTGCTGACAAAAACTGCCGAAACGGACGGCAGAAATCCGATGATCAGGCAGATTAAGAGCAAAGCAACTTTTTTCATGCTAACAACCTCTCATAAGCTAAAGGCATCCTAAAGTATAGGACACTACGTGAAAAATCCACTTGGACAGGTATTTTAAAGATCAACATTGGAATAATTAACTGACTGTTAAATTAAACTATCTTACTTAAGAAATGAATTCAGAACTAGGAAAATTCATAAGGGAAAACGACAATTTTCTCCTGCTGACCCATGAGAAGCCCGATGGCGATGCGCTGGGTTCGATATTCGGGCTGTTCAAGGTCCTACGGGAGAACGGAAAGAAGGTAGATGCATATCTTACAGACCAGGTCCCTTCACGTTATTCCTCCTTTGTTCCAGAAGGGATCATTTTTGGAAAGCTTCCACCTCTCGAACGTTACTCCTGGATAATCTGCCTTGACATTTCCACGCCTGAAAGGATCGGCGTTGGAAAGGAGAGCAGGG
The DNA here is from genome assembly GCA_964600895.1 of uncultured Victivallis sp. Taxonomy (GTDB): domain Bacteria; phylum Verrucomicrobiota; class Lentisphaeria; order Victivallales; family GWF2-50-93; genus GWF2-50-93. The sequence goes on along the minus strand of CAZRKP010000003.1, from coordinate 73,498 downwards.
GGAATGTCCTGGGAATGCCCCTGGTGAATATCGATCATCATCCTGACAACAAGCTTTTCGGAAAGACGAACTTTGTGGAATCCGGTTCATCCGCAACATCTGAGATCATATTCAATATCATCAGTAAGGCCACGGGAATGAAGATATCGTCGGATGCCGCGACATATCTGCTGATGGGAATCGTAATGGATACAGGAGGATTCAGGTTCGAAAATACGAAGTCCTCAACCTTGGTTACTGCTTCTGAGCTCATGGTTCTCAAGGCTGACTATTCCAGGATAATAACAGCGATGTTCTTCTCACAGCCGCTGAATATAGTCAAAATGGAGGCGGAAGTAGTTTCACGCCACATGAAGACCGAATTTTCCGGTCGCTACGCCTGGGCATACGTGAGCGATGAGATTCTCAAGGAGCACGGGGTGGAGAAGAAGGATACTGAGACTGTGATAGATCAGATCCGTCAGATCCACGGGGTCGAGATCGCCATCGTGATCTACAGGAAGGACGACGGATTCAAGATATCATTGCGTTCAAAGGACATCAGGTATCCTGTTGCGAAGATCGCAAGGGCGCTTGGCGGAGGTGGACACGAACTCGCAGCCGGAGCCTTTATAAAGACCGCCGAAATAGCTGAAGTCGAAAAAATCCTGCTGGATCATGTCGGTAGGCTGCTTCTCTAAAAGCTGGAGTCATGCGACGGATCTCTTTTCTGGAAGCTTCTGCACCCATTTCGCCAATGTTTCGGCGAATTCCGAAGGCTGTATCGGTTTTGAGACATAATCGTTCATTCCAGCCTGCAGGCATGTTTCCCTGTCGCCCTTCTGGGCATTTGCCGTCATGGCGATAATGAATATGTCATGGTTCATGACCTTCGATTCTCGGCTCCTGATGATCCTGGTGGCCTCATAGCCGTCCATCTCGGGCATCATGCAGTCCATGAGGACTATGTCGTAGGGTATGGTTTCAAGGGTTCTGACAGCTTCCCTTCCGTTCGCCACGGCATCAGAGGAATATCCCAGCTTGCCGAGAATTGCTAGGGCGACCTTCTGGTTCGTGATATTATCCTCAACCAGAAGTATGCGTGCCTTTGCCTTTATCTGTGATGGAAGGGTACGGCGTATGACCGACTGGGAGTTCTCCTTGCTTGAAATGACCGTTCCAAAAAGAGTTCCAAGGCATTCATAGAGCTTTGCTTTCTTGAGGGGCTTCGAAAGAAAACCGGAAAATCCGGCTCTTCCAAGTCTCTCGGAGTCTCCGTGCTTGATCAGGGAGGACAGCATGACGAGGATCGTATTCTGTATTCGCTGATCCTCCTTAATCTTTCTGCCAAGGGTTTCTCCGTCCATCTCCGGCATCTGCATGTCAAGGATCGCAAGTTCATAGGGATCGTTCCTGTCAAAAGCGTCGATGAGCCGTTTAAGGGCTTCGGCCGGGGTTGCAACCTCATCATGCCTGCAATGCCAGGATTCAAGTATCAGGGAGAGAAGTTTTCTGCTTGTTTCATTGTCGTCAACTACAAGGATCCTGTGTCCGGATATGTCCTCCACAGTCTTCTGCTGGGATATCGCGTTCGGCTGTTTCTCCAGGTTCATCGTGAACCAGAAAGTTGATCCGATGCCAACCTTGCTTTTTACTCCGATATTGCCACCCATCATTTCGACGATTCTCTTGGATATTGCAAGGCCGAGTCCCGTCCCCCCAAAGTTCCTTGTGGTTGAGGCATCAACCTGGGTGAACGGCGTGAACAGCGCGGATATCCTGTCATCAGGGATGCCTATCCCAGTATCAGTGACTTCAATGCGCAGCATTGCCTTTTCAGCTGTTTCAGAAACCTTGTGGACTTTTATCGCTACTTCCCCCTTCGGAGTGAACTTCAGGGCGTTGCCTGCAAGGTTGAGAATGATCTGCCTGATCCTGCCGGGATCTCCGCGCAGGAAGGCAGGGACATCCGGATCGATTATGCAGAGCAGTTCGAGGCCCTTCTCCTGAGCTTTTATCGCCAGCAGGTCGCTGATCTCGTCAAGGGTGGTGCGGATATCGAAGGAAAGTAGTTCAAGTTCAAGTTTTCCTGCTTCGACCTTGGAGAAGTCAAGTATGTCGTTTATCAGTGTCAGGAGGGTTTCGCCGCATATCCGGACTGTTTCCGCGTATTCCCTCTGTTCCGAGGTCAGATTGCTGTCCAGAAGGAGTCCTGTCATTCCTATCACTCCATTCATCGGGGTCCGTATCTCATGGCTCATGTTCGCGAGGAAATCGGATTTTGCCTGGCTGGCATCCTTGGCTTTTTCAGCATATTCGTTGGCCTTCCGTACTGCGTTTTCAAGATCTTCCTTTGCCTTCAGGAGCTGTTCCTGGGTGGTCTTGAGCTCGCTGATGTCGGTGAAGGTCAATACAGCCTGCATTATGTTTCCTGAAAAGTCGAACGAAGGATATGCATTCATAAGGGTCCAAAACACTGGGGAGCGTGGTTTTTTAATTCCTACTACCAGATTCCGCATGGGTTCCCTGTAGGTGAAGATCTTTTCATACATGACATCCTTGAGATTGAGCTCTGAGCCATCCTCATTCATGAATAGAATATTCTGATCGATCACAAGGCTGTCAGCCTTTCTCTTGTCCGGCGTGAACATGAGCATCTCATGGGCCTTGGCATTGGCGAGGAACATAGTCATGTCCGGTGAGAAGACGAGAACTCCCGAGGAGAGCCCCTCAATGAGCTCCCTGAACTTCTTTTCACTGTCCCGCAAGGCCTCCTCCGCCTTTCTACGCTTCGTGATGTCGAATATAATGGAGTAGAGCAGGGTCCTTCCTGCACTGGTCACGGAACTTGAATAAACTTCGACATCCCTTATGTCTCCACTCGCCAGGCGGTGGGTGAAAGTTGATACGCTGGAATTACGGGAAAGGGAATGAGTCTTCTCCCCGTTGTGGTTTTCCGAGGGGAAGACGTTGATCTCATTCATTTTCCTGGAGGTCAGGTCGTCAAGTCCATAACCGTAGAAGCTGCATGCCGCAGGATTTGCGTCGAGGATCTGCTGCGTAGTTGGATCGATTATGAGCATCGCGGCCTGATTGTCGGTGAACTGTTTCCTATACTTTAGTTCGCTTGCTGAAAGGAGCTCTCTTGATTCAGCCATCTTCCTCAGATAGATCATCAGCGATATGAGCAGCAGCTCCAGGAGGCAGACGAGTGCGATAATTTTCAATCTCTGCAGTGATACCTCCGCAAGTATCGATTCTACGCCGATATCCATCCCCATTACGGAAATGAACTTGCCTTCCTGATCGAACATGGGTGTGAATCCTGAAAACCATGTTCCCCACTTGTCCGAGTAAGGACCAATGACCATGGATTTCCTTGTAGAGAATATCTCATGTAGTTCAGCGGGGGCGTCGTCATATATTTCTCCGGGCGGAGAATAGTCCTTCGATTCGGGAGGCTCGGAATCGGCGAGAAAGACAATCCCATTTGGAGTTTTAGCCGTGAGATAGAAGAACCTGCATTCCTTGACAGATTCATGCATCTTCATCAACTGGTATTTTATTCTTTTATAATCGGAATTCAAAAGATCCCTGGAGGTTCCGGACAGGTTCCTGATCCTTCCGATGTCAATTGCTGCCGCTCCAGTCCGTACGACTTTCAGGATCTCTCCAGAGCGTTCCTTGAATTCCAATCGACCCTGCTTCTCCGTCAGGAACCAGCCGAGTATCAGCACTATGAAAAGCACTGTGGCTCCCCATAATGTGAAAAGGATGTTCTCCCGCCTGTATTTTTTCATCGAAAATACGGGTCTGTTGTGTTCCGCGTAATTCCATATCGCAACTGTCATTATGCATGCAAGTATTCCCCGGATCAGCTGTATCGGTACATGGAGGTAATCCTGGCAGATGTTGAAATTAACCATGTTTGATGGGAAAATGTTCGCAGGGGAAACTAGGATTCCGCTGGAGAAGGCATAAGCCAGCATTGCCAGGGATCCCGTCAGGAGGGGGATTCTTGTCTCCGAGGAGGTTGAATGCCTGAACAGTGCCAGAGCCGCGAGGAGCGCACCTGGGAATCCCAGGAGATATCTTGACAGCACATTCATGTCGTTCAGATCCAATCCGTAACTTCTGAATAGAAAACCCGTACCGAGGAGTGCAAGGAAAGGGATAATGAGCCAACGAAGCTTTCCCTTGAAAATATTCTCCCTGCCAAATTCGAACAGGAATATGAATGACAGGATGAGAACGGTAAGCCGTAACTTCGAAAACCCCGGGCTGTCCCCGCAGCTTATCACGATCATGTCAAGCCATTCATTGATGCCGTGGATCAGCCCGAAGATCCCCAGGTTCAAAAGCCTGATGGAGCATTGCGTCCTGATCATCAGGCACACAAAACCGAGAAGGATGAAAGCCAGTCCATACATGAAGAATATGTAGTCCAGCTGTCCTTTAAAAAATGCGAATATTGCCGAATGATCCATTTTTCCGCCTTCAGGTTCTTTCAATGCCCTGTCTGCAAAGCCAAACAATATAGTATTTAATAACGTGCAATTCCAGCATTGTCAGGAACCTGCACAGTTTATGATCATGAGCTGGCAAAGGGACTTGAATTGGTGACAGCAGATGATATAATAAAAGGTTGAAAGTTATTTTCAGTAAAACGGAAGAAGGTGGAAATCCTTCGCGGTCCCGCCGCTGTAACCGGGGACCTCCGGAACAATGCCGCAAGGCAGGTCACTGAAGGTTGAAAACCTTTCGGGAAGACAGTTCAGGAGGAATGATCCGGGAGCCAGAAGACGAGCTGGAAATAAAACATTGGAATCTGATGGCAAAGGGTTCCGGCAGACATAACGTCTGCCGGAACCCTTTTTATTTTGTCTGGATTCCAGGAGACAGGTGGTTATTGAACCGACGGCATTTTCATGGTAATTCGAGTGAAATAGATAAAACCCCAAAACAGGAGGACGGAAATGAAGAAGAAAGCAACGAAGAAGGCGATCGCCCACAGGAAGAGCTGCAGCGCAAGCGGCACAGGACTCTCCCATTACATCCTGATCAAGGAGAAATAAATTTTTGCCTGTATGGACATCAGGGCCGCCGGTGGAATCCAACACCGGCGGCTGATGCCCGATGCAGGTGAAAGAAAAAACTTTTCATATGAAAAAAGAATATCTCAATACCGGATACGGACCGAACTTCCTCGTCATCGACATCGGACACCGTGACTTCACAGCATTGATCAATCCCAAAACCGCCTTTTGGACAATTGTCCGCAAAGACCATCTTGGCTCGATCATTTCCGACAGCAGATTCATCTCATCGTTCAAGAGCAAGGAACAGGAATTCCTGAAGGAGATGGAGACCCTCCGTTTCGGCCTCAAGCCGTCAGCCGTCTATTTCAATCCGACAGACCGTTGCAATTTCAATTGCACTTACTGTTATATTCCCGAGAAGATGAGGAAGCATGGAGCGAACATGTCGGAGGAAAAGCTCATAGAAGGGCTTTCAATCCTCAAGAAGTATTTCAAGACGACCGTGCCAAAGGGACGGAACCCGCAGATAATTTTCCACGGAGCTGAACCTCTCACGAACAAGGATGCTGTCTTTGCAGGGATCGAGAAGTTCTCAAAGGATTTTGACTTCGGAATCCAGACCAATGCCACAATGCTTGATGACAAGGCAATAGATTTCGTACTGAAGCATAATGTGGGCATTGGCATTTCGATCGACGGTCCCGACGCGAAAACCGCAGACAAGCTACGCCGCGACTGGAAGGGCGAAGGATATTTCAAGCAGATCATCAAGGTCATTGACAGGCTGAAGGACCATCCGGGATTCAACGTGATATGCACTATTACTACTGAGAACATGGACCGGCTGTCGGAAACCGTGGACTTCTTCCATGATGCAGGAGTAAAGGTCTGCATGCTCAACATAATCCGCTGCACACAGGAAAAATCACGTACAGTCAAGCCGGACGATGCAGCTGCAGCGAAGCATTATATCAAGGCCCTTGAACGCAGCTGGCAGCTCTACAAGAAGACCGGACGCAAGATCATTGTTGCGAACTTCGCAAACATTGTCCTTGGGATCATTGCGCCGTCGGCACGCAGGCTCATGTGCGATATTTCCCCATGTGGTGGAGGACGTTGCTTCTTCGCGGTGGCCGCCAATGGCGACATGTTCCCTTGCAGCGAATTCGTGGGTGTTAAGGAGTTCAAGGGAGGAAATCTCTTCAAGGACAGCATACCTGAGGTTCTTGGAACAGAGGTCTTCCGGAAGGTTTCCGAACGCCAGACGGAGCAGATCAATCCCTGCATGAACTGTGCGATACAGCATTTCTGCGGCGCACCGTGTCCGGCAGAAGCCTACACTATGAACAACAAGGATATCACGAACCGTGGTGCATTCTGCGAGTTCTACGAGGAACAGGTCCGTTATGCGTTCAGGCTCATCGCCGAGGAAAGGGAGCAGGATTTCCTCTGGAAAGGCTGGGACAGGGGAATGAAGCAGACCTTTGAGTTCATGGCGTAAGAAGATTTGCCGCAGACTTTTACGGACTAATTCTTTTCAAGCGCACCGATATCAACGGCGGTTCCCTGGGGACGTTGGATCCCGAGCATGTCCCTTGTGACCCTGAGGGAATTGGTTCCTGCATTGACGGCAGGGCTTCTCGACTGAAGCTTGAAATCGAATTTTAACCCATCCATGAACAGCGGATCCTTGTCGATTATGTTGTGAAGCTGGGATCCGGTGAATGTTCCATTGAATGTGAGATTGTAGTCGAATACTGTCGATTCTGCGTTCTGGATGGAATTTGCTGGTTTGCCCTTTGAGGCGTACATGATGTTGTTGAACACTTTTACATCGCCTGACTTCATCACGCAAATCTCCCCTTCTTTTATCTTGGGATGCTGGGAGTTCAGGTAGCAGGTGTTATTGACAATATCCACGCAGTCGCTGGTATAGATGTGGATACCGCGTCCGCCATTGCAGTATACTATGTTGTTCTCTACAAGAGTACGGCCCTTGTATGGACCGAGTTTGGAATTGTTCTGCGTATTTCGCAGGTCGTCTATTATGATGCCGTTGCCATCGGTGATCTCGCCGCCGGCGAAGAATGGCACGAGATTCTGGTTGTTATGGCTGATGTTGCGCCTGATTATCATCTTGTAGCCAGTGTTGATATCGGAATTCCAGTTCTGATACATGGATATTCCGCTATTGGCATATGGAGAATAGAAGGCGTTCTCATACACCTCGTTGTCCTCTATGGTTATGTAGTCCGCATGGCTTGTGGCTATTCCGCCACCGGGGAACTTATAGACCTTGCAATGGCTTACAGTGACATGATGAGGCTTCTGGTCTCCCTTCTGGCAGATGAAAATGCCATTTCCTGATGTTGCCGGATTGTTCTTGTTCTCCTTCTGGGACAGGGCATATTCCAGCTTGATGTTGTCGGTGTTGCCAATGAGCGTGAGACCATCGATGGTGATATAGGAAGCACCGTCTACCTTGATGGCGTTCCAGTTCTTTGAATTGAGTTTCGGAGAATGTCCGGGATACGCCTGGTAGGTTATCCAGGCTTCTTCTTTTCCTGAACGGTCTATGGTAAGGATATTTGACGAAGGTTCGTCCTTAGTGTAGGTGCCGTTCATTATGAAAACGGTGTCCCCGGGCTTTGTCAGGTCCGCAGCCCTCTGGATTGACCGGAACGGTTTTTCGGGACTCAGTCCGTTATTGGCGTCCATCCCTGTCTCGGAAACATAATATTTGGAGGCATTTTGTGTGCCGGCGGCTGGCGCAGATCCAGTCTGAGTTGCCGCAGACAGCTGTATTGAAATGAACAGGGATGCCAAAAACAATGAATTGAAAAATTTCATAGATCCTTTCCAAAAATCTCCGACCTGTTTTTTATCTGCTGACGAGTGATGACTAACGATCAACTACTATTTCAGATAAGAGCAGCAATAGTCGGTAATGATCTTAACCTTCAGGCCGAATTTCATCTTTGCCGGCACCTCGAACGAGTCGCCGCCCTTGAAGTTCTTCCATTCATTAGATCCGGGCAGCTGGACGTCGAGATCCCCTGACAGTATCTCCATAACTTCCTTGCAGTCTGTGCCGAACTCGTAGGTTCCAGGAAGCATTATCCCGAGGGTCTTCTTCGAACCGTCCGCGAAAAGCACGGTCCTGCTCGTAACATTGCCGTTGAAATAAACGTTCGCCTTCTTCACCACATTAACATTTTTAAATTCAGACATTTCATCACCTATTTGATTATTTCTTCGAAAAATTTTTCCATTGCCGCCAAAGTCTCATATTTCATGGGACCGCAGTGAGCCATCTTGTCGTCCTCGATATAAGTCACATCCATCTTTTTCTTCCGCATCAGTTTCACGAGCTTGTCGGAATGGGCTGCCTTGTTGACTGACTTGTCATTAAATCCGTGGATTATGAAGTATCTGATGTCCTGGAGCTTTTCCGGATGCCAGTTCGGGCTCCTGTCCTTCAATATCTTGGATATGTCCCCGTAGCTTCCCATAGCGTCGTGGAATGTGCGCGGAAGGTCCGGGCGTTCCGTACAGTGGAAATAGATGTCTGTGACCGGACAATTCGCAATCACTGCGGACAGCTTGTGTTTTGTGAACATGCTGTATGCGAGGACTGAATATCCACCCATGCTTCCGCCGCGGACAATGATAGGGCAGTCCTTTCTGATCTTGTGCTTCCCGATCACGATGTCCAGGACTTCGTCGGCAAACTTGACAGTCTTGCTGTTCATCCAGTTCCAGGGGTTTACGAATGGATAAATGAAAAGAACTCCCCTTTGTCCGTATTTCATGTCCTGGATGTCGAGGGAGGATTTCATCTCCATGCCGCCAAGTCCGGGGAAATTCACAACCAAGGCCCTGACAGGCCCTTTCAGGTAGTCCTCGGAGACATAGGCGAAGTTTCTCAGATCAGATGAATTCATGTTTCTTCCTTTACAGTCATTCCACTTTTTTCACAATCATTTCCAGCGGACGCTTCTTCGGTCCGGAGGACTGCCTTGAAGCGTATCCTACGGGCACTACAGCCATGAACTCACCTTTCTCGTCCAGGAGTGCCAGCACCTCATCCTTGATCAGGAAAAGTATCCCGAGCCAGACGGTTGCAAGACCAAGAGAGGTCGCCGCGATCAGCATGTTCTCCACGGCTGCGGCTGAACTCTGTATCTCCATCGTCCGGAAGAAATCGTACGCGATTTCCTTGTCTACCTCGAAGAGTTCCGTCCCGTGCCTGATGAGTTCGCCTGTGTTGATCACGGCGATTGTCACTGGAGCGCTTGCGATGCTGCGCGATGCCATGCGGAGCAGGGCGGAGGAGGGACGCGGAAAATCTCCAGCCCGCCTGGAAATTAATTCCACCATCTCATCCTTCTTCTTCCCTTTTACGATCACGAAGCGCCATGACTGGTTGTTGTGTGCGGAAGGCGCCTGGTTCGCGGCTTCGAGTATGGTGAGAAGGTCTTCATCGGATACGTCTTTGTCCTCATACATCCTGACACTGCGTCTCGCCATTATGTTTTCGATTGTCTGATTTTCTTTGATGTTCATGGTTCCCCCTTTAAAGCTGCATGAAGAAAAAAAGTTTCGGTATCTGTTCCTGTATCGGAATGTCGAACTTGAATTCCACCGGTGTCACCTTGCATCCTGCCTTCTCAAGAAGCGAAAGAAGTCCTTCATCTCCGATGAGGTGACCGGCTCCCACTGCGACGAAACAGTCCTTGGTCTTTATGTCAGATATGATCCTGTCAAAGAAAAGTTTATTGCGTTCCTTGAGGAGGAGATTTATGAACTTGTCCCTGAACTGCGGAGTGAAACTGGACTTCCTGGAATAGAAGTCCTCGGTCATTCCGGCAAGGTCCTGTGATATGTATTTGCCGGTCAGTGCGTTGAGCATCCTATATCCGCCATCGGCCTCATCCAAGGAGTCTTCAAGCATCTGGATCTGTTCCGGCTCGGTGAAGGAATCCAGTGGGGCGAGTTGTTCTTCCGGTGTTTCTATCCCCCTGGTCTCACAGCCATCAAGCTTGGCCTTCTGGTATAGGAGTACATCCATTGGTACTGGATCGGTGGATTTCCTCGGCCATGCTACCAGGAGTGAAGCTGCCCAGATCCTGTTCCTGTTGAGGAACGATGAGGTATAAGGGGGATCGAACTTGGCGGTTATCGACTTGAGGCGCTCAAACCTTATCTTGCCGATCTTGGATTCGAGGGATTCATTTTCCGGGAGGAGCATTCCCTGCATTATCTTGACCTGGTTCTTGTCGTCCGGTTCTATCTCAGACAGGAAAAGCTTGCTTTTGGACAGAGCATCCTTAACAGGTTCGGGCAGCTTGTTGAAGTGGGAGTGCGGTGCGTGCATCGTTCCGAAGATCCAGGAGGTATTGCCCTCATATTCGATCTTCCATAGGATGGAGGCCGGTCCGTTTCCGGGCTTCTTTTCGTCGCAGCCTAATCCTATGAATGTGAACATTATTGCCAGCAGTCCAAATTTTCTTATATTTTCCATTGGTTGAAACAACAAGGTAGTTCCGATTTTCCGAACACTGAAAGTCCGTAAGGTAGCACGAAGGTGGGAAAAGTAAACAGACAGGAAATTTCAGCCACAGACTTTCACCGACTAAGAAGGAAAACTGTTCTCTCACAAAGGCACAAAGACACAAAATTTAGCAAACAAAATTTCTTAATTCGAATCGTCTCAGGCGGACATGGCCGCCCTGTGATACGGAAATGGCATGGGAATATGAACGAGTTCATGGTCCCATGCATATTCCGTATGCCTCCTCTGCTGGAGCAGAGGTGAGCCGATTCTTTATTGAGAATAAGTCAGTGCTGGAGTCTGTGTAAGTCTGTGGCCAATCTTCCCTTTACGGTGGTGTCGAAAATACACAGAGAGCAGTTCTTGTAAATGTATTCTACGCAAGTATCTTAACAAAATATACTTATAGTTATTGGGGACTGTTGGCATGGAAAGTTCCGGAGTAAGGAGATTCTTTGAACAGCACTGGGAGAAGATGGTCCTGTGGACCATCCTGATAGGTCTTTTCTACCTTTTGAAACCTTTTTTTCCTGTAATCTTTGGTACCTTCCTCATCACATATATTGCAAGGTCCGTAGTGTATCTGCTGGTCAAGAAATTCAGGATGAACTACAGGGCTGCCACGATCCTCTTCTTCATCGCCTTCATCGGTGTCATGATTGGAGCCGGAATCTGGATAGGTCCGAAGCTTGTAATGGAGTCGAAAAGGATACTGGATGATTTTGCTGCCGATAATTCCGAGAAGACCAACGAGAAGATCAACGAATTTGCTGAAAAGATTGTAAGGCAGGTTTTCGGCAATGAAAAGGGAAATATCATGATCGGCTCCGAGGAATATACTGAAATCGTTGAGAGCTTGAAGGAGAAGACGGCAAACACAGTCAAAATGTATATGCCGAATGTCATTGATCCCCTCCTGAAGGTCATCAACCTCGGTTGGAAGATTACAGTGGCCATCCTGCTGTCGACCCTTTTTTCATTCATGATAGTATGGGACTGGCAGAAAATAGCCAGAAAGATGAATGAACTGGGGAAGAGCAGGATCCGGACCTTTTACCTTGGCGCGGCCCCGCACATCCAGGCGTTCGCAAATGTCTTCGGAAAGGCATTGCAGGCACAGGCGATAATCGCGACATGCAATACCGTGCTGACAGCGATCGGTCTGTGGTATTTCCAGGTTCCCAACATCGCGCTGCTCTCGGCCATTGTCTTCATATGCGGATTCATCCCGATCCTTGGTACGTTCATGAGTTCGGTGCCGATACTTCTTTTCGGAATCAAGGTTGGAGGAATTGCCTTGGCTGTTAAACTTATTGCTTTTGTTGCTTTGATACACGCCTTTGAAGCCTATGTCCTGAATCCGCGCATAACCGGGGAAGCCCTCCGCACGCATCCGCTTCTAATAATCATCCTTCTTCTGATCGGTGAGCGTTTCATGGGGATATGGGGCATGGTCATTGGCGTCCCACTCGGATTCTATCTCATCACCATACTCACCACCCGCGACGAGGAGCACCAGGCAGAAAGTGACAGTAAGGGCGGCTCCCCAAAAAAAGCTTGATTTCCCAATAAGCATTCTGACTAGGCTGTCGAATGACTGTATGGATCAGTTGAACTAAGCGCAGGAATGATTTGGATATATCATCTTATGAATCAAGTATTTTCCAACACGACACTGGAAATTCTGGTGATGAGTGAAAAGGCATGTAATTATTGGCTATTCTTGGTTGCTGTTTGAAGATAACCTGTATTCTTTGTATTTATCTCTAATTCAGGCATATATCCTTAGCTTATCACCCCTTGTTTCTCCCGTGTTCCGTGCTATATTAAAAGTTTTCACTTAACCTGATAAAAATTAGGATTTTAACATATGGCTGACAACAAGAAAAACTACAAGGAAATCCTGGAGTTCCAGGACAAGTATGTGATGCACACATATTCGCCCGAGATCCTGCTGGTCAAGGGCAAAGGATCCTATGTCTGGGACAGCCAGAACAGGAAATTCCTCGATTTCGGTACCGGAATAAGCGTTTGCAACCTTGGGCACTGTCATCCTGCCGTCACCAGGGCCATCAAGGAGCAGGCCGGCAAGCTTGTCCACATATCAAATCTATATATGAATGAAAAGCAGCCTCAGCTCGCGGCGAAACTCGTCGAGAAGGGCTTTGATGGTTTTGTATTCTTCGCCAACAGCGGTGCAGAGGCCAATGAAGGCATGATAAAGCTTGCCAGGAAATGGGGATCCGCCAAAGGCAAGTTTGAGATCATCGTCATGGAGGAATCCTTCCATGGCAGAACGCTTGCGACTCTCGCGGCCACCGGAAGAAGCAAGTACCGGGCCGGATTTTCACCGGATATGCCCGGATTCGTGCATGTGCCGTTCAATGATGCCGCAGCAATAGAGAAGAAAATCACTGACAAGACCTGTGCAGTCCTGCTTGAGCCCGTCCAGGGTGAAGGTGGAATCATACCTGCAAACCCGGATTACCTGAAAAAAGTCCGGGAGATCTGCGACAAGCACGGTATTCTGCTCATGTATGACGAGGTCCAGTGCGGAATGGGCAGAACTGGCACATTTTTCGCATGGCAGGGATATGGAGTCCAGCCTGATGCGCTCTCCATGGCGAAAGCGCTTGGCAATGGATTCCCTATCGGCGCATTCATGGTCAAACGGGAGCTCGGTAATATCCTCGGCGCCGGAACACATGCCAGTACGTTCGGCGGAACCCCGCTCGCGTGCGCGGCCGCATTGGCGGTCGTCGAGGCATTTGACAGCGAAAACATATTGGACAATTGCAACAAGCAGAGCGAACTTCTGATGTCAGGACTTGCGAAACTCGCAAAGAAATACAAGTGCATCCAGGAAATCAGGGGAAAGGGGCTTATCATAGGCGTAGTGATGGACAAGCCGGCAACCGACCTCAAGAAGATCGCCACCTCAAAGGGGCTTCTTGTCCTAACCGCTGGCGAAACAGTGCTGCGGCTTCTGCCTCCTCTGAATGTTTCCAAGAAGGAGATCGAGGAAGCTCTGCTTATCCTTGAAGAGTCCTTAAAACAACTACAGGAATCCCAACATGCAAAATGATCTGCTTACAGTTGAAGAGATCACCCTTGGTGAGCTCAAGGAGATATTCACACTTTCCGCTAAGATGAAAAAGGAACGTGGAACGTCAAAGGACAAGCCTCTCATGGGCAAGAGTGTCGGTATGATATTCTCAAAGTCGTCCACCAGGACAAGGGTATCCTTTGAGGTTGGCATCAGGGAGCTTGGTGGATTCTCCATCTTCCTGGACCAGAACGACCTGCAGCTTGGAAGAGGGGAGAGCATACCTGATACGGCCCGGGTGCTGAGCCGCTACCTGCACGCCGTGGTCATAAGGACCTTCAAGCACGAAGATGTGGTGGAATTTGCGAAATACGCGAATATCCCGATAATCAACGCGCTGACAGACCTCTACCATCCGTGCCAGATACTAACAGATCTTTTCACGATCTATGAATACAGCGAAAGGCTTGATGGTATAAAGGTGGCATATATCGGTGACTGCTCCTGCAATACTGCAAATTCATTGATCCTCGCAGCCAAACTCGCTGGAATGGATCTTGTGCTTTCTTCACCGAAGAAATATCGTCCAAGCAAGGATCTCATCGAGAATCACAATATCGGCAAGGGTACGGTGACATGGGAGGAGGATCCCTATAAGGCTGTCAGGAAGGCTGATTATATCTATACCGATGTCTGGGTAAGCATGGGTTTCGAGGAGGAGACTAGGAAACGCAAGAAAGCCCTCAAGCCCTACTCAGTTACATCTGAACTCGTAGATGAAGCACCGTCAGGGGTCAGGATCATGCACTGCCTTCCAGCGCACAGGGGAGAGGAGATTACGGACGAGGTGATGGATAGCCATGCTTCGATCGTTTTTGACCAGGCCGAGAACCGTCTCCATGTCCAGAAGGCGATCCTTACGATGCTGCTGAAGGACTAGTAATGTTTTTCCGGCAGTACGGAAAAATCATGAGATATTCACTGATTTACCGAGCCATTTGACGCCTTTCCAGCCAAACAGTCCTAACATAATAAGAGGACCAATTCCGGTAAGCATACCGAGACCGTATCCGAGCGTCTTCAGCAGTTCCTTCATATTTGTATCCTGGAAGTAAGGTAGACTTTCAAAGGCGAAAAGGACAGATTCAACAGGGATGTCAACGGCCTTCAGTTTGTCACCGACTTCTTTCGCTACACCCTTGATATCATATGTGCCCTTGTTCTTTATGATGTAGTTCGCTTTGTCGACATAGAAGCGGATCGCTGCGATCTGATCACCCTTCACATCGAGGGCCTTGGCGATGCGCTGGATCTCGTTCTCCTCTTCACATGCGACATTTCCGTCTGCGCAGGCCATGAATATGCAGTCGGTCATGATGGAGAACCTGATGTTTGAGGTTTTCAGCATTTCCAGCTGGGATATCGTGATGTCTCCAGCCTTTCCTGTGGCTGCGGCCATGACCTTTTGGAGTGATTCGTCGCTGAGCCCGACTATCCTGCAGAATTCCTTGAGTTTCTCGAGCTCGGACGGCTCAACCTTTCCATCGGCGTTGGCCATTGAAGCCAGAAGCATAAGATAACTTGTCCTGATGGCCTCAGGATGTTGCTGAAGTGGATGTTTGATCTCCTTTTCCATGTTCTCCCCTCCTTGGGATTGAGCAGTTTCCGAATAAGGTTCCCATAAGTAACAGTTTGATATTTCCTTTGTCAAGATTGAAAAAAATAACTTAACAACAATATTGACCAAATATTCCATAACTGAATAATATCTGGATACGCAATTATACGGAGAATCTGATATGAAGGCAAAAGCTGACAGGAAAAACAAGATTACCAAGGAATCCATCCAGGATGACTATATGCACCACCTGACGCGTTCGCTCGCGAAGCATCCTGAAGTCGCGTCGAACCATGACAGATATTTCGCCATAGCGCTGACGATCCGCGACCTGCTGGTCGACAAGTGGATCGAGACCCGACGTGAGTACGACAAGACGAAGCCGAAATGCGTCTGCTATCTCTCACTCGAATACCTCATGGGCCGTGCACTCGGAAACGCAATGATCAATCTGGAGGTCTATGATATTGTAAAGGATGCGGTGAAGGAACTCGGATTCGATATCGAATCCATCGAGGACGAAGAGATTGATGCCGGTCTCGGCAACGGCGGTCTTGGCAGGCTTGCGGCCTGTTTCCTCGATTCCATGGCTACGCTCCAGTATCCCGCTTTCGGTTATGGCATCCGATACAACTACGGCATTTTCAAGCAGATCATTCAGGACGGTGGACAGATCGAGGAACCGGATCACTGGCTACGTCAGGGAAATGCCTGGGAGATAAGACGACCTGAAAGAATGCGCAAGGTAAGGTTCTATGGCCGTACTGAGAAATCCCGCACAGGCAACAAGTATCGCAAGGAATGGGTCGATACACAGGACGTCCTCGCGATGCCTTATGACATGCCGATACCTGGATATAGGACCGCACATGTGAACAATCTGCGCCTCTGGGCCGCGCGGTCGCTCTATGGTTTCAACCTCAGCAGCTTTAACAGCGGCGACTATATCAATGCAAACCTTGAGGCATCTCTCACCGAGAACATAACGAAGGTCCTTTACCCGAACGACAACAACTACGGCGGCAAGGAACTCCGTCTCAAACAGCAGTATTTCCTGGTTTCCGCCACGCTGCAGGACATAATCTTCAGGTTCAAGGGGCTTGGCGGCGACATAAGGAAGCTTGATGAGAAGGTTGCAATACAACTGAACGATACCCATCCGGCAATGGCTATCCCCGAATTCATGAGGATCCTTGTCGACGAGGATGATCTCGACTGGGACGAGGCCTGGGGTATCTGCGTCAAGACATTCTCCTACACAAACCATACCCTGATGAGTGAAGCCCTTGAGAAATGGCCGGTTTCCATGATCGAAAAGCTGCTTCCAAGGCATCTTGAGATCATCTATGAGCTCAACGACAGGTTTCTCCGCCGTATCGCCAACAAGTATCCCGGAGATGTCGGACGTCTCAACCGCATGTCCTTCATCGAGGAGAACCACGAGAAGCAGGTCCGCATGGCGTATATCGCCGTCGCTGGAAGCAGCAGGATCAACGGCGTCGCCGCCCTGCACACAGAGCTCCTCAAGCACGGTCTCTTCAAGGATTTCTACGAGTATTATCCCTACAAGTTCGTCAACAAGACCAATGGAATCACTCCGCGGCGCTGGCTGCTCAAGGCGAATCCAGACCTTACATCACTTATAAAGAACAGGATCGGAGACAGCTGGCTTACCAACATTGACGATCTCAAGAAGCTCGAGAAGCATGTAAATGACAAGGAGTTCATCTCCGAAGTCGCTGCGGTAAAACGCAAGAACAAGGAACATCTCGCCAAGTATATCAAGGATCACCACGGCATAAAGGTCAACGTCGACTCCATATTCGATGTCCAGGTCAAACGCTTCCATGAATACAAGCGCCAGCTCCTGAAAGCCCTCCATGCCGTCGCGCTCTACCTCGAGATAAAGGAGAATCCCAAGAACCATGTCGTGCCCAGGACGATAATCTTCGGGGGAAAATCCGCGCCTGGATACTTCATGGCGAAACTCATCATCAAGTTCATCAACTCCATAGCTTCGGTAATCAACAGCGATGAAGATATGAACAACAAGCTCAAGGTCGTCTTTGTAGCCAACTACGGTGTCTCTCTCGCAGAGAAGATCATGCCGGCAGCGGATCTGTCCGAGCAGATATCCCTCGCGGGAACCGAGGCGTCTGGAACCGGTAACATGAAATTCGCGTTGAACGGAGCACTCACGATCGGCACACTCGACGGTGCCAACATCGAGATAAAGGATGCCGTCGGCGATGACAACATCTTTATTTTCGGAATGAAGGTCGACGAGGTCGAAAAGCTAAGGAAGAGCGGATACAATCCTGAGGACTTTCTCAAGGATCAACCGCGCCTCCGCCAGATCATCGAGCTCATCAAGTGCGGTTTCTTCTCCACTAAGAACCAGCATCTTTTCGATCCGCTCCTAGACAACATGAGAGTCGATTACTACATGTCGATTGCCGACTTTGAATCGTACAGTACTGTCCAAGGGAAGGTAGACAAGCTCTACCTGGACCAGAACGAGTGGCACAAGAAGGCGATCATCAACGTCGCCAACATGGGCAGGTTCTCCAGTGACAGGACGATCAAGGAGTACGCCGAGGAGATCTGGAACATCAAACCGATGTTGCTGGAGTAACTGGGGCACTTGTCCCGTCGAATGACTGGGATTCCTGCCCGAAATTCCATATTTAATGACATTGACAGGGGGATTTTGTAATGAAGGACAACACCATAAAGACCATCTACCTGAGCGGTCCTATCATGGACGAACATGAAGGCGTCGCCCGCGAATGGCGTGAACAGGCGAAGAAACTTTTATCGAAAAAATTCAAACTTCTCGACCCGATGCGCCGAGCGTTCCGCGACCGCGAGGTCGACAGCGCCAACGAGATCGTCGAGTTCGACCTGCAGGACGTCCGCGATGCCGACATTATCCTCGTGAACTACTCCAAACCGAGCATCGGAACCAGCATGGAGGTCTTCTATGCCGCCCATGACCTCGGCAAATTCGTCGTAGGTTTTTCACCGTTCACCTTCAAGGACTGTTCACCGTGGATGGTCAAATACTGCACTAAGATACTTCCGGATCTCGAGGAAGCGTGCAGGTATATCGAAACCCATTTTGGATAATTTTTGATTTTCGATTTTTAATTTTTGATTTGGTAAGAGAATGAATGAAGAGGAATTAAAGAATAGAACAAAAAAGCTTGCACTGGCAATAATAAAGTTTGTTGATGAATTTCCAAGAACACCAGCAGGAAATGCAGTTTCAAATCAGCTTGTCAGGTCTGGAACTTCAGTTGGGTCAAATTACAGGGCTGCATGCAGGTCTAGGTCAAAGGTCGAATTTATTGCAAGATTAGGAATTGTTGAAGAAGAAGCAGATGAAAGCGCTTATTGGCTTGAAATAATTATTGAAGCATCGATGTTGAAGAAGGAAAAAGTATTGCCTCTGTTAAATGAAGGAAATGAATTAGCTAAAATAATGAGGTCTTCAAGAATTTCCGCTTCGTCTCGAAGCTAAAATCAAAAATCACCAATTAAAAATCAAAAATGGAAGAAATGTTATGGACCAGAAGATAATAGTCAAAATCAAGATGCTCGAGGGATGCGATGACATCAAACCCCTTAAGGCCCATCACGACGATGCCGCATTTGATCTCAAATCACGAGTTGAAATGGAACTCAAGCCCGGCGAACCGCATCTGGTTCCAACAGGCGTTTTCATGGAGATTCCGATTGGATATGAGGCACAGGTACGCCCAAGAAGCGGTCTCGCACTCAAACATGCGCTGACAGTCCTCAACAGCCCAGGAACGATCGATGCCGGTTACCGCGGAGAAGTCTGCGTGATAATGCTGAATGCAGGAAAGAACACCTACAGTGTGAAACGTGCCGACCGTATCGCCCAGATGGTGATAAGCAAGCTTCCGGATGTCGATATTGAATTTGTATCAGAACTCGCCGACAGCAAGCGCGGCGCAGGCGGCTTCGGAAGCACAGGGAAGAACTGAACCGGCTTCACAGCGTATCCGGAGTAACGGAGTTTTTTCTTTGTTCGTAGTAGCGCAATTTATTGCGCGTTTTTTTATCTATTTTGTCGGAGTCTCCCGAGGCTGCTGGAGCTCGGGACAATGAATTAGTTTGAGTTTTAAAGTTTGTTTGGAATTTGTTATTTGGAGCTTGGATTTTATGAGTTCTTATCTCATCACCGGTGGTTCCCGCAGCGGTAAAAGCCGCTATGCACTCGAACTTGCGAAATCCGCAAAGAAACCGTTCTACATTGCCACTGGCTGGGCCGGTGACGATGAAATGGCTGATCGCATTAAGAAACACCGCAAGGAACGTGGAAAGAACTGGACCACCATCGAAACCAAGATAGATATTTCCTCTGCAATCGTCAAAGCAGAAAAAAAAGGCGCCGATTTCATAATAGTTGACTGTCTCACGCTCTGGGTGTCCAACCTGATGTTTGAAAATAAGAACATCGAAAAGGAAATCAAGAAAGTTGCTGAGGTCATCAATTCCCATAGGAAGGCTCCTCTGGTTTTTGTCACCAATGAAGTTGGATCAGGAATTGTCCCAGTCGACAAGATGTCACGCGAGTTCCGTGACGCCGCCGGACTCGCTAACCAGAAAATCGCCGCCGCTGTCGACAACGTAGTCCTGACCGTATGCGGTCAGCCCCTATATATCAAAGGCAGGTAATTTCCACCACGAAGATCACGAAGGGCACGAAGTGTGCTTATGTATTTATAATCATAAAAATCTTTGCGTATTGTAGTCTTTGAGATAAATTTCATCCTTCTGTATTCTTCGTGTCCTTCGTGGTGAAGAATATAAACTAAGGAGATTTTATGCTTTTTGAAGAGACAATCGCTAAAATTGCACCTGCCGATACCGGTATAGCCGAACAAGCCCAGAAGAGGCTCAATTCGCTTACAAAGCCTCTCGGAAGCCTAGGGCTTCTTGAGGACTGCGCCAGAAGATATGCCGCCGCACGCGGAGATGTATCTGCGAAGATCGCAAAACCTATCATCCTTACATTTGCTGGCGATCATGGAATTGCCGACGAGGGCGTCAGCGCATTTCCGCGCGAGGTTACCCCGCAGATGGTTGCGAATTTCGCAAACGGCGGTGCGGCGATAAACGTCCTTACACGCCATGGCAAGATAAAACTCAAGGTCATTGATATCGGAGTTGCCGCGGATTGCCCTTTCAAGGGAGTGATCAGGAAGAAAGTCGCCCCGGGAACTGCGAACTTCGCAAAAGGCCCGGCAATGACCATTAAACAGGCGAAAAAGGCTATTGAGATTGGTATAAAACTCGCAGAGAAGGAAATCAAGAAAGGCTGTACTCTCCTGGGAACAGGCGACATGGGAATTGCGAACACCACGCCTTCAGCGGCTCTTTACTCCGTTTTCCTCAACCTTGATCCGGAGAAGACCGCAGGAAAAGGAACAGGTATCACAGATGACAAGTTGAAGCACAAGATCGAAGTCATCAGGAAAGCGATAGAATTCCACAAGCAGGCCTTCATGGATCCGCTTTCAACTCTTGCCGCTGTCGGTGGATATGAGATAGCCGGGATCTGCGGAGTCGCCCTTGCCGCTGCCGCAAACAAGGTGCCGGTAGTAGTTGACGGATTCATCTCCGGGGCAGGTGCACTGACCGCGATCCAGATGAATAAGAACGTCCAGGACTACTGCTTCTTCAGCCATCTTTCGGCAGAGGCCGGACATATAAATGCCATGAAGGCACTTGGTGTCAGACCGCTGTTGAATCTTGATCTAAGGCTTGGAGAAGGCACAGGAGCCGCTCTTGCAATGCATTTGGTCGAAGCAGGAGTGAAGATAATGAACGAGATGGCGACCTTCGAAAGTGCCGGTGTCTCGGAGTCAAAGTAGGGACGGGCTTTAGCCTGTTCCACTCTTAAATGCAAAGCTGGTACATGCTGAAGCACGTACCTACTTGGATAAATGAAAATGAAAAATTTTCCCTCTCAGCGCCCCAAACAGCAGGACCGCTGTTTCACCAGCGAAGCCATTGAATCCGCCATAGTTAAAATCAAATCTGCGATCGCCGACAAGGAACTTGCTTGGATCTTTGAGAACTGTTTTCCGAACACTCTCGATACCACCGTCCGATATTACGAGAAAAATGGAAAACCTTACACTTATGTGATTACCGGCGACATTGATGCCATGTGGCTCCGTGATTCGACCGCACAGGTCTGGCCTTATCTACCATTTGCTTCAAAGGATGAGAAGCTGAAGAAACTCCTGAAAGGTGTAGTCAACCAGCAGGCCGAATTCGTCCTACTCGACCCTTATGCAAACGCATTCTACGATGATCCGAAGAAGAAGAGCCATTGGGGTGGAGATTTGACTGAAATGAGGCCCGGAGTCCACGAACGCAAATGGGAGCTCGATTCACTCTGCTATGTGATCCGTCTCGCACACGGATATTGGAAGGCTACCGGTGACAAGTCGATCTTTGACAGCCAGTGGCGGAAGGCCATGAAACTGATCGTAAAGACGTTTAAGGAACAGCAGCGTAAAAATAGCAAAGGCCCGTATAAGTTCGAAAGGCAAGGTGTAAATCCCACAGATACCCAGTGCGGACGCGGATATGGGAATCCGACCCGCAAGATTGGGCTTATCCACTCGATGTTCCGTCCCTCCGACGACGGTACGATCTTGCCATTCTTGGTCTCTTCGAATATGTTTGCGGTGGTTTCACTGAGACAGCTGAAGGAAATCTTCTCCAAGGTGCTGAAAGATGCGAAATTCGCAGCTGAATGCGACAAGCTTGCCAGAGAAGTTGATTCTGCCCTGAAGAGATATGCGATCGGAAGCCACTCGGTGGCTGGAAAAATTTATGCTTTAGAGGTTGACGGCTATGGAAACGCAATCTTCATGGACGATGCCAACGTCCCGAACATCCTTTCAATTCCATATATCGGCTACTGCAAACTGCATGATCCTCTGTATCAGCGTTCAAGGAAATTCTCACTCAGCAGGAACAATCCATGGTTCAACGAGGGGAAATACGCGATGGGGATAGGGGGGCCGCATGTCGGTGAGAACAAGATTTGGCCGCTGGGGCTTGTTATGCAGGCTCTTACGAGCATCGACGACAAGGAAATACTCTACTGCCTCAAGACAATCAAGAATACGCATGCCGGAACAGGATTCATCCACGAATCATTCCATGTCGACAATCCAAATGATTTCTCCAGGAAATGGTTCGCCTGGGCGAACACGATCTTCGGTGAGTTGATCGTGAAGCTATACGAGAACAAGCCACAACTGCTGAAAGTTACTTGAACTTCACCGACACATCCCCGCTGTAGAGTTTGCGGGTGTTCCCGTCGGGGAGGGTGAGGACAAGAGCACCGTCCTTGTCAATGTCCCTGAACAGTCCAGTGACCTGGAAACCGGATTCAGGTATTATGTCGACATTCCTGCCGATCAGGATATTTTCCTTCTTCCAGGCCTTGAACAGCAGATCAGGCGACTTCACTGCGATGCCATAGTTCCTTATCAGTGCCGAATGGAGTGATACGGCAAACTTGGTGATGTCGTTTTCGTTTCCAGTTTCAACCTTGACGGATGTCGCCTTCAGCCTGTTCTTTTCATAAAAGCATTTATCGGTATTCAGGTTTATCCCAATCCCTACGACTGCGCCGTCTGACTTATTGTAATTTTCAGGGCAATGTCTTTCGGAAAGTATGCCTGCGATCTTTAGGGATTTCGTAAAAACATCGTTGGGCCATTTGATCCAGAAGGGAATCCCGGGAGCGTATTGGCGGAGCATTTCAATTGCTGAAACTGCTCCGATATAGGTGTTCTGTGCCGGGGTCAGTGCTTTCTTGATGACAAAGCTCGCATAGAGGTTTCCAGGCGGAGACATCCATGATCTTCCGCGGCGGCCGCGCCCTTCACTCTGCTCCTTTGCGATGACCAACGACGAATCCGGCAACTCTGCGAATTTCGCAAGACAGTATTTGTTCGTTGAATCTGTCTTCTCAAGAATTATTATCTGTGATTTTGCCATGGAAATATAAAGAACATGCCTTACGGCATTAACTGCAAACATATTCAGTATTGAATGCGTTCGTAGTTAAGCTCGTAAGAGCTGTTCTGGCTACCCTATTTTTATCGGCTTCAAAACAACCTTGAATCCGAACTTCTCCGGTTTCAGATGGTACTGCGGCAGGATTCCCGGTCCGCAGCTCGCAGTCCCGATTCCGGTCTGCTTGTAATCAAGATTGACAGTTATCTCGTCCCTTCTCGGGAGATCCGTCGTGTGCTTCGCCTTTGTAAGGTCCATGGTGTTGAAGTAATGGGCGCTGAAATTGATTGTCGGTGCGCCACAGACTTTCAGGCCATATCCGCGAAGATCGCAGAAGGAAACCCATCTCACGTCGCTCCTGTTCCCATTTTCCTGAGGATAGACATAAGGGGTATAGAGTTCATCGACCGTTTTGCAGAAAAGGCCGACTTTTCCTGCGAGTATCGTGTCCGGATAGCTCTCGCCTGGACCGAGGCCGAACCATTTTACCTTTGAGAAATCCTTCGGGATTCCAAGCTGGAGCCCGATTTTCGGGAGCATGATCGGCCATTCACCCACCGGCTCGCCTTTAGCTTCTATCGACATTTCCCCGTTGCCGGAGATCGTGTAGACGTATTCGCAGTTGAATGAACGGCTGAAGATCGGAGGAGCAATCCTGGATTTCACAGTGACTTGGACAGTCGAAGAGTCGAGTTTCTTGCATTCAAATCCGTCGGTCCTGTGTTGCAGCCAGTGCAATCCTGCATCCATCCATTTCTTCTCGAACTGGCCGTTGTCGGCTCCGCCAAGCCTGTCATTGTCCGTGGGGGCGCGCCAGAAGTTAAGGAGAGGCCCCTGTGAGATGATTTCCTTTCCTGAATAATTATAACTCGATATCCTACCGCGGACCGAATCAAAAATAACGGAGCAGTCATTTCCTGAAACTTTCAATGATGTTTTGGTCTCTTCGCAGGACATCTTCGGGATAATCACTGCCAGTGCAGCGACTTCATTTTCCTTTGCAGGAATCTTGAACTGCGCCCATGCCACCTCGTGTCCGGCCTTTGCCCAAAGAGTGTCGGTAGCAAGTGTGACCTTGATATTCAGCCAGTTCTCCTTTCCAGGAACCGCATGTGGTTTTATGTAATCAACTGTGATGACTTTGCTCTTCCATGCAGCGATCTTAGGAGTAGGAATCATTCCTGATGAGATCTGGACGCCTTCCTGTTCGACTGAATAATCGAACTTGAGATGGTCGAGGGAATTGAAATCGTAACGATTTGTCACTTTGACTTTTCCAGCCTTGATATCTTCCTCCTCGATGACGACCGGCTCGATCACCTTCTTATACTCAATAAGGCCCGGGGAAGGTGTGCGGTCAGGAAAGATTAGGCCGTCTGTCACAAAGTTACCGTCATTCGGCTCATCGCCGAAATCTCCGCCATATGCATAGAACTCCCTGCCATCTGCAGTCTTCTTCCTGATTCCGTGGTCGATCCATTCCCAGATGAATCCACCCTGCAGCGCCTTATATTTGAACATGGCCTGCCAGTATTCCTTAAGACCACCGGGACCGTTGCCCATTGCGTGCGCGTATTCGCAGAGGACAAGTGGTTTCTTGCCGGCGTATTCGGAAGGGGGGACATCTCCCTGCCAGTTCTTGAATGGCTCCTTGCCCTCGCCAAATTTTGTGATGGTGTTGACATCCGCGTACATCCTGCTGTAGACATCGCAGACTTCGGCGGCAGTATCGCATTCGTAGTGGATAAGCCTGGTCGGATCGAGTTCACGTGCCTTCGCGGCCATCGCCTTGTGGTTCTCGCCGAACTTCGTCTCGTTTCCGAGAGACCAGAATATCACGCAGGGATGGTTCCTGTCGCGCATGACCATGCGTTCCATCCTGTCGACATGACACTCCTTCCATTCCGGATCCTTGGAGAGTTGGTCCCAGTTCTTGATGACGCCGAACCCATGGCATTCCTGGTCGCACTCATCGATAACGTAAAGACCGTATTTGTCGCAGAGGTCTAGGAAGCGCGGGTCGTTCGGATAATGCGAAGTTCGCACAGCGTTGACGTTGTACTGTTTCATCAGGAGGACATCCTTCAGCATGGCGTCGTATGGGACGGCGCGGCCGAAGTCCGGATGATGGTCGTGGCGGTTGACACCCCTGAATATGATCCTGACTCCGTTCACGAGGAAGTTTCCGTCCTTCATCTCGATGGAGCGGAACCCGACATTTGCCGGAATTGTCTCAATAATGTTGTCCTTCGAATCCTTCAGGCTGATCAACATCTTGTAGAGAACGGGAGACTCGGCTGTCCATTTCTCCGGCTCTGCGACTTTCACAGAGGCCTCGAGAGACTTGGATTCGCCTGCTTTAATTTCGATGCCTGAAGCAACAGTCTTCTTCAGAAGCTTGTTTCCATCTGGATCGAGCAGAACGATCTCAAGGGATGCGCCCTTGACAGCTGAGCTGCCGGAATTCTTTACGGTGGCATTGAAGTTCAAAACGGCATCACGGTATTTATCATCGAGCTTTGTGGTTGTGAAGAAATCATTTACATGCATTTTGGGACGTGCAAGGATGTATACTGCGCGGAAAATTCCACTCATCCACCACATGTCCTGGTCTTCCATGTAGGATCCATCCGACCACTGGTAGACCTTGACGGCGAGTACATTTGTCCCGGCACGGATTATCTTCGTGATATCGAATTCGGCTGGCAGACGACTGCCCTTGCTGAAACCCACTTCCTTGCCGTTCACCCATACGTGGAATGCAGAATCAACACCTTCAAATCGCAGGAAGAACTGCCTGTCTTTCATGGAATCTTCGATCACAAATTCGCGGCGGTAGCAGCCTGTCGGGTTGTCGGTCGGAATGCGAGGAGGATCTATGGGGAAAGGATAGTTCACGTTGGTATAGTGCGGGTGGCCGTATCCGAGCATCTGCCAGCAGGAAGGGACGGGGATCTTGTCCCAGGCTTTGGAATCGAATTTCTCGGCCTGGAAGTTCTCCGGGGCTTCTGTCGGTGACGGCGAACACAGGAATTCCCACTGTCCGTTCAGTGAGATGAATCCGTCGGAGACGTCCGGTTTTTCAAGTATGGCCTTTTCCTGGCTCTGGTAGGGGAAGTAATAGGCTCTTGGATTAAGTCTGTTCCTGTTTGTAAGCAGATGGTTTTCCCAGTCGTTCCGGATAATTTCTTTGCTCATATCTTTTGCTCCGAGTTTGGATTTGATTAATGGGAAGGATTGCTGGAATATTGGATTGCTGGACTGCTGGGTTTTTGATTCTTTCCCATCCATCCAATCATCCATCCATCCAACCATCCAATCTTTAAAAACGGCGGTTAATATATATGGGAAGTCCATGCAAGCAAGGAATCCACGGATAATTGGATTTGCGGAATTCAAAGGATATCTTATAAGGGGAATCCATTCATAACTTGGGAGGAATTTATATGAGAACTTCATTGCAGTTATCACTACTTTGTGGAATTATCTCCTTTCTTATTGCCGGCTGTGCTGAGAAGCTCGACGATAACACTCTCGTAAAGAACACATACGACAAATATATGTCCACAATAACCTCCGGGAATATTGAGGAACTCAAGAAGCTCGTGGCGAAAGACAAGGCCGCCGAACTATCAAGTCCCCAGGCTCCGGCGATGCTTGAAATGATAAAGGCCCTGATACCCAAAAAATATACGGTCGGCAAGGTGACTGTAAACGGAAATGATGCAGAGATCGAGGTCACCGGTGAGAACGAGGGACAGAAGATGACCGGGAACGTCAAGTTCGTGAAGGAATCAGGCCAGTGGAAGGTTGTGAAGGACAACTGGAATATAACGATAGATATGAACGCAGAGATGAACAAGCCCGCGGGGCCGAAGCCTCGAAAGCCTGCCGTCAAGACCGGTGTTCTTTCAATACATCAGACCTTGTCAGGACATCAGGGTGAGGTCGAAGGGATGGTTTTCCTGCCCATGGGAGAGAATCTGCTCTCAATAAGCGGAGGTGATTATTCCGTGAGAGTTTGGAATATTGACGAAAGCAAGGAGATTTCATATCTGAAGATGGGGAACCGACCGGCATCTGTTCTCCTCAGACCGGACGGTAAATCCATCCTGGTTGCCGATCTTTCCAAGGTCATTACTGAAATACCAGTGGACGAAAATGGGGTTCTTGGAGCACCTAAGCCGTTCATCACCGAAGGTGGAACTTCCATGGCGTTGTCAAAGGATGGAAAGAAACTTGCCGTTGCCGCCTTCCAGCAGCCTGTGAAAATATTTGATGCTGCGACCGGTACTCTTCTGACGACTGTCAACGGCAGCGAGAAGATTCGAAGTCTTGCGTTCAGTCCTGACGGGGAAAATCTGGTCGGAAGCGGTCAGGGAAACAAATATACCGTCTGGAGCACCAAGGACTGGAGCGGGAAGAATTATGACATAAAGAAGATTTCACCGGATTCCGAGAGCTATTCGATAGCGTTCAGTCCGGACGGGAAATATATGGCGACGGGGCACAATGACAGCAGTATCGTGATCTACGACTTCAAGCAGAAGAAGGAGATCAAGAATTACTATGTGCAGGACGCCTCAACTGCGACTTTGTGTTTTAGCACGGACAGCAAATGGCTTGTGACTGCGAACAGAGGGATAGCCTATGTCTGGGATTCTGCGACAGGGAAGAAACTGCACGAGCTCAAGGGGCATACCGAAGATGTATCATCGTTGGCGACTTGTTTTGATCCCTTTTCGATTGCTACCGGTGGAGGGGACAGGAAGATCCTTGTATGGCGTGACGGGCCACCTCCTGCAAATGCGGTCCAGGCTGCAGTGAAAAAAGAAGTCTCGAAGATGGAACCAGGTCCGCTCCTTGAGATCTCTGGATATAAGAACATGGTGAAAAATCCCGGCGCGAATGAAGGATTGGACTCCTGGAAGAAGGTAGGGGATGTGTCAGTTGAGGCCGGAAGGCCCGGAAACCCATGTTTTTTCATGAGATACAGCGGTGAATTCATGCAGAAGATAGATCTTCCAGCGGATGCAGGAGGAAAGTATGCGCTTTTTATTGCCCGTGCATCAAGCGACAGGATGGATGAAGGGGATCAGACCGGGATTCCATATCTCTTTGGCGAGTGGGAGAACAGGGCTGACGATCACAAGATTGATGGTTATCTTAACGCGGACACTATGAAACTTTCCAATGTCAAGGCGGGAGAATGGGGAGTGATCTATGGAATATTCAAGATCCCGGCAGAATCAGGAAAGGTTCAGCTCATAGTCCATCAGGCGGACGGCTCAAGCCCGCAGAACGGTTCAGCCGCGAAGGTGGACGATATCTGGATGCTGGTCTTTGCAACTGAAGTCGATGCGAAAAGGATGGTTGAGGCATACAAGGGATTGGCAAAGTAACCTTGTATGAAGTTCACCAAATAGATCTGCAGTCAAAAGTCAAACCGAAACGCTATTGCTTTTACGTCGTTCAAGAATATTTTACCGTTCATGCAATCCATAAGAGAGATCTATAAGATAGGCAACGGACCGTCGTCGAGTCATACGATGGGGCCGAAATCCGCTGCTGAGAGATTCAAGAAGAAAAATCCTGGAGCCGGAAAATATCGAGTTACTCTTTACGGCAGTCTTGCCGCGACCGGCAGGGGACATCTTACCGACAAGGCGATCATCGATGCACTAAAGCCCACATCAGTTGAAATAGTCTGGGAGGCTGACACCACACCCGAATTTCATCCGAACGGAATGCTGTTCGAGGCGCTGTCTTCCGATGGAGCGACAACAGCTAAAAAACTCTACTTCAGCGTAGGGGGAGGTACGATTGTTGCCGAAGGCGAAAAGATTGTTCCGCATCCGGTATACAAGCATACGCGCATGGACAAGATCCTCGAATGGTGTCATGAGAACGGACAACCGATCTGGAAATACGTCGTCGAAACTGAAGGCGAAGATATCATGAACCATCTCTCTGATGTCTGGAAAGCCATGAAAAATGCAATTGAACGAGGACTTGCCACAGAAGCAGTTCTGCCTGGAGATCTCAGGCTGGAGAGAAAAGCCCGTTCATTCTATTACAAGGCAAAAAGGAACGATCCTTCTTCTCAGAAAACAGGTCTGCTTGCAGCTTATGCTCTAGCCGTTGCCGAGGAGAATGCATCCGGAGGAATTGTCGTTACCGCCCCAACCTGCGGCTCATCCGCTGTCATTCCATCAGTCATGAAAATCCTGCAGGAAACTTATAATCTCCCAGATGAAGACATACATAAGGCTCTTGCTACAGCAGGGCTTTTCGGAAACGTGATCAAGGAGAATGCATCAATTGCCGGAGCGGAAGTCGGGTGTCAGGGCGAGATAGGGTCAGCATGCGCGATGTGCGCCGCAGGAGCTGCACAACTGCTCGGAGGATCGGCCTATCAGATTGAATACGCAGCCGAAATGGGGATGGAACACCATCTTGGACTGACATGCGATCCCATATTGGGACTTGTACAGATCCCATGCATCGAAAGAAACGTTTTCGCCGCGGCAAGGGCTCTGACATGCGCAGAATACGCATTGTTCTCGGACGGACGCCACAAGATCTCATTCGATGAGGTTGTCGAGACGATGCGGCTCACGGGCCATGATCTTAAGAGCTTATACCGTGAAACTGCACAGGGCGGTCTTGCGAGACTCGCAAGCCTTATTAAACCACAGAACACACAGACTACACAGAAGAATAAAAAAGTGTAAATCACGAAACAAGCTAAATACACGAAATAATTCCTCTTACAAAGCCTCTGTGCCTTGAACAGAGCGGGTGCGAGAAAATGATTTGATTATTCCTGTTTTCTGTGTAATCTGTGTGGTCTGTGGTTAAAAAATCTTAGGAGTTTAACATGATAAATCTTGGTCCGCAATATTACCGTCCGCCGTTTCCGGTATCTAAATATTGGAAGGAAGACGCCAGAAAGATGAAGGAGTCCGGCTTCAACTGCATGCAATTATGGGTTATGTGGTCGTGGGTAGAGGCGAATCCTGGGAAATTCAACTACGACGACTATGACAGGATCATTGATTTCGCTGGGGAGAACGGCCTGAATGTTGTTCTAAGCACCATTGCAGAAATTCATCCTTATTGGATCCACAGGATCATCCACGACTGCGAACTTGTGACCAACCGTGGTCACAAAGTTGTCTCCGAAAACCGCAATGAATGCCACAATGGTCTCACGCCGGGTGGTTGCTTCGATCATCCCGAAGTCTGGAAAAGGATGTCGGCGTTCATCCACGAGACAGCCGTTCATTATAAGGACAGGAAGAATATCGCAGGCTGGGATGCTTGGAACGAGCTTCGGTGGAATGTCCAGGCCGATGGACCGGTCTGCTACTGCAGGCATACCGTGAAGAAATACCGTGAATGGCTCGAGGAGAGATTTGGTAGCCTCGACGGGCTCAACAAGGAATGGATAAGGCGTTATGACTCATGGGAAGATGTAATTCCCGGCAAGACAACTTCTCGTCCTTATACTTCTACAATGTCGTTTGCGCATTTCCTTACATGCCGTTCGAACAAGCATGCCGAGGACAGGTACAAGATCATCAAGGCGGTTCATCCGGACAAGGTTGTCACAGCGCACGGGCCGAATCCGTGCATGCAGTTTGTCGCATGGGAAGGTGGAATTGAACAGGCATTGAACCGTGGCAACGATTGGGTGATCGCGGACAAGCTTGATGGGATAGGATGTTCCAATTTCCCTTCCTGGTGGAGTATGCTGAAAACGGATTACACGATGAGCATGGAGATGATCAATTCCGCCACGAGAGGTAAGAAGTTCTGGGTCAGCGAACTACAGGGTGGAAGATCGAACATTGGTTTCAATGTCCATAATCCCGTGAGGGCGGTCGACCAGCAGCGCTGGGTCTGGAACAGCATCGCCTGCGGTGCCGATACCATTCTTTTCTGGTGCTGGCGCGATGAAGTCTTTGGTCAGGAATCCAACGGTTTCGGATTCATGGGGAATGACGGTTTTGCCGATGAAAGAATTCCCGCGATGCAGCACACCGGCGAACTTCTGAAGAAGTACTCCACTCTTCTCGATGGTTATAAACCTGCAGGTGCGGAAGTAGCGATCATGTTCAGTCCGCAGACCTATTACCTCTACTGGGCTCAGGAAGGTTCCGCGCAGAAGGTTCTTACCTCGATCAGAGGGTTCTGCAAGGCGCTGATCCGCAATTCAGTTCCGTTCAAGATCGTAGAGGAGGAACATCTCGAGGAGCTCAAGGGAGTCAAGATCCTTTTAATGCCGAGGATGATGGCTCTCGATGACAGCAAGGCAGAAAAACTCAGAAAATTCGTCGAGGCTGGTGGAACCATATACTGGGAGGCTGAGAACGGTGCATTTGACTCGGTCGGGATCTACAGGTATCCAGAAGACAGGTTTCCCGCAAAAGTTTCAGGTGTCAGTGAGATCGGACGACGCTGGGTTCCGAAGAAT
The DNA here is from genome assembly GCA_964600895.1 of uncultured Victivallis sp. Classification (GTDB taxonomy): domain Bacteria; phylum Verrucomicrobiota; class Lentisphaeria; order Victivallales; family GWF2-50-93; genus GWF2-50-93. The sequence goes on along the minus strand of CAZRKP010000003.1, from coordinate 41,707 downwards.
CCAGCGTTCTCTGCGAAGATCGCAGGAAAGAACTACAAGCTCAAGTCTTCGCACATGCTTTCGCCATGGTGCACATGCAAGGGCGAAGTTTTTGCGAAGTTCGCAACTGAAGATGCATCGCTGCTGTCACAGGTCAAGGTGGGGAAAGGGAAGATAATCCTATGCGGCACATATCTTGGAGACGAATATGACAAGGACTGCAATCTGGACTTTGAAAAACTGCTCCTCAAGTTCATTGATGATGCAGGAGCAGATGCAGGAAAGGTCAGAATTGAAGCAAAGACGAAAAAGAATTTCAATTCCTATGTATATGTCCGTTATGGAAAGAGCAACGGTAAGGACATGGCGTTCGTTTTCTTTCCGGCCGACTGCAATTCAGCGACGATGACTTTTGACGGCGAAATTTTCAACGTGGATAAAGTCAAGGACATTTTCTCCGGCGATGAACTACAGTTGCATAAGTCCGGTGCAACAAGGAAGCTAAAGTTGAAGTCTGGAAAATACAGGATCGCGGTTCTGGTGTAACATGTTGTTCATGAGCCTATTGCCCCGGTCGATATGGACGGGGCAACAGGTGTCTTCAGCAGGCAGAATAACCACCTCAAAATATCCTTAAAAAACCCCTATTTTCTTCATATTATAACCGATAACAACATATATATTACTTTGTCGCTTGTTGTTACGGGGTATTTATCTATTCGTTCCGCCTGAAAGTATGTCGGGTTTTAACCTGACGTTTAATTGGCGGTTTAAAAACCGCCTTACCTCGAATGCAGAACTATCGTGACAACGCATAACCGACGGGGCGGAGCTTACCAGAAGAAAATTCGAAACTAGAATTTTGGAATCTGAAAAATTCACCCATGAAACAAATCCACCTATCCCTACTTACCACGATACTCCTATGTTTCCATCTGTCAGCATTCTCCGCTGATCCAGCCGTTGAGAAGATTCGTTCCGGGAACTTTTCCGAAGCCATGACTATGCTTCAGGAGAACATCAAAAACAATCCTGATGACTGGAAGGCGAGGATCCTTCTCATAGATGTGCTCGAGATACTTGGTGACAAGAGGCTTCTTAAGGAACAACAGAACTACCTGATGAGCATGTACAGGCAGGGAAAGATCACAACGGCTCCGGCATTTACTGCGCTTGCCCAGGCAGTTCGGGTGGAGAATCCAAAGACCGCGGTGAAATTCTTCGACGAGGCGCACAAGGCCGACGACAAGTATGTTGACGCATATGTCAGGGCCGGATTCCTCTACAACGACAGGTTTGCATGGGCGAAGGCCAAGTCAGAATTCGAAAAGGCAGTCGAACTGGAGCCGAAGAATCCTGATGCCATGACAGGTCTCGCTCTTCTTGCAGTGAACGACAGCGACTATGTCTATGCGAAGGAATTGGTGGACAAGATCCTCATGGAGAATCCGGTGGACGGGGAAGCGGTTGCGCTGAATGCCGGAATAAATCTTGTAGAGAAAAAGTATGATGAGTGCAGGCAGCAGATTGACAAGGTGCTGGCCGTCAATCCGAAAGATATTCATGTGCTTTCAATCCTAGCGGCGTGTCATGATGCCAAGGGGGAAGAGAAGCAAAGAGACGAGGTGCTTTCGAAGATCAAGGAGGTCAACCCTTCGGACGCTGAAGCATATCTGGTGATGTCCGATTTCGCCTCCAAGAGATACGATTTTAACGGGGCGCTGAAATGGGCGAAGAAGGCTTCCGAGGTCGATCGTGGAGACTGGACTGGAAATTATATGGCTGGGATGGCGCTCATAAGGCTCGGTGAGGAGAAAGAGGGGTATGAACAGCTAGATCTTTCCTTCAAGAAGAATCCCTACAATATCTGCGCGTTCAACATACTGCAGGCGATGGACAAGGATTTCAAGAGGAATGAGTATGTGCTCAGGGAAACAGAGCATTTCGCAGTAAAGCTTCCGAAGGGCGATGACGAGGTGGTCTGGCCATATCTGAAGGACTGTCTTGAGGAGAGCTATGCGAGACTGACGGCAAAATATTCTTTCAAGCCTGAGGGGGCGAAGCAGTATAACGGGAAGATCCTGATACTGTTCCTTGCCACTCATCTGGATTTTTCCGTGAGGACAGTGGGATTGCCATATCTGCCGGCCGCCGGTGTCTGCTTTGGAAAGGTAATCTTGCTCCCTTCACCGAGGTTCTACCAGAACTCGCCGACCGGCGAATTCTGCTGGCGTGCGGTGGTGGATCACGAGTTCATGCATGTGATAAGCCTGCAGATGACAGACTTCAGAATCCCCCGCTGGTACACTGAGGGGCTGAGTAGCATGGAGGAGAAGGAGGGACACTTCAACAACAAAGTCCTCTTCTCAATGGCACGGCGAGGCAACTACACCCTTGCCCTGGACAATATGGAGCTGGGATTCATTGGCGGTGGAAGGCTCATAGCCCTGCATTATTACCAGGCGGAGCTGATATGCGGTTGCATCGAGAAGAAATATGGATTCAAAAAACTGGTTGAGATGCTCGAGCTCTACAAGACCGGCATGTCCACGAAGCATGTCCTGGAGAAGGTCACTGGAAAAACCTTCAAGGATTTTGGCGCTGAACTAGGTGAATATTACACGGAGATGAACGATGATTTTGAAAGCTATCTGAAAACTTCCGGACTTGCCGACAGGGAGTCTTCCGACGATGACGGCGAGAAGGATGAGTTCTCCCCGAAAGAAGGCAAGATGAAGAGGCCCGTACCGGCATGGAAGGTCAAGGTGGACATCCTACTTGGCGAGAACAGGACTGATGACGCAATAACCTTCCTTGAAAACTACATAAGATATGACAACAGTACCTTTGAGGTGTACAAGCTGCTGGGCGGTCTTTATGCTGAGAAGGGAAAGACTGACGAGGCACTGAGGAATTATGAAAGCGGATTCATGATAAATCCGTTTGATACCGATACGCATCTTTCGGCGGCAAGGCTGTATAAGAAAGCTGGTAATGCTGAAAAAGCCGCAAGGGAATACAGGATCCTAAAGGTACTCGATAAAAACAATGCTGAGGCGGAGGAATACCTGAAAGGAAAAGCGAACTGAATATAGAATACCGAATTATGAATATCGAATTGCGAATGTAATCCCGGTATGAAGAATAAGAACGCGCAAACATGCGCTACTATAAACGAAGATAGATTAGATGAAAGAAGAAAATAAGGTAGGTTCCAGCTCTACTTTCGAGAAAAGCCTGCGCCTGATCAGGAGGCGCGCGATCATCGATTCGATGGTCAGGAGGACTCATGTCTTCGTGATCATTCTTTCCTGCCTGTACCTTGCATTGCTGCTGTTCTCGCGAGCCACGGGGCTCATGCCGGATTACTTCTCGCCGATATCCATAGCGGTGCCGGTTCTTTTCGGCGCCATCCTCGGCGCCATTTTCCACCGGCGTTACTCGAAGAAGAACCTCGCCAGGATAATCGACGCCAAGATGAAGACGAAGGATCTTTTCCTGACAACCGTACTTCTGGAAGAATCCTTCGGGGAGTACCGTCCCCTGGTGCTTGAGAACGCCCACGCCGAATCCGCAAAGATAAAGCCGCACATCGTTGTCACCTACAAATGGAACCGTGAGCTTGCGAATGCCGCAGGGGTGCTTGTCATACTTCTGCTGTTCTCCATATTCATGCCACAACTCGATCCGTTCGGGAGGAACCAGGCACGTAAGAAGAAGCAGGAGAGCAATGCGCTCCTAAACAAAATGGACGAGGAAGTCAAGAAGAGGTTGGAGGAACTGAAGAAGAAGTCCGAAGGGAAGAATTCACCCGAGGTGGCGAGGGCGGTAGAGGATCTCAAGAAGATCTTCGACAACCTGAAGATGGAAGACAAGAAGTTCAATGCCCAGAAGCTCCAGGACATGCAGAAGGAGCTCAATAGCATGATGAAGGGGAAGAACGAGGAGAAGATGCAGGACATGCTGAACCGCGGATACTCCCAGCAGTCATTCGGACGCATGAGCGACAAGGCGGAAAAATGGAAGGAACAGGTGCAGAAGGGAGATTATTCTGGGGTGAAGAAGGAGATAAGCGAGATGAAGGATATGGCTGAGAAGCTTTCCGCAATGGCGGATTCTCCGGAGAAGAAGAAGCAGGAGGAGGAACTGGGTCAGCGACTGAAGGAGCTCTCTAATTTCAGCAAGAATGAGATTGGTTCAAAATCCCTGCAGGCCTCTCTCGATACGGCTATGAAGGAGATGGGTATGGGTGGAGAGGAAAGTGCCGGCAACGATGCAATGTCGTCGGTGTCAAACTCCATGCAGCTTGGAGAGAGGGAACTTGAACGGCTTGAGGAGATGATTAACGACATGAAAGCGCTCGAGTCCGCAGCCCGTGCCGCCCAGCTCGCAAAGATGCTGAACGAACTCGAGAAGATCAAGAACGCATCCGGACAGGGATTCGAGGACATGATGGACTACCAGAAGTTCTACGAGGACCTAATGAAGCAGGCTCAGGGAGAAGGAGAAGGTGAAGGGGGAATGCCCGGCGAAGGGAAGCCCGGAGATCCCGGGAAAGGAGGAGGTTTCCCCGGAGAAAATGAGAACGCCAAGACCGATTTCAAGGATGAACTTTCCAGATCCAAGCTGCAGGCCGGCAAGACATTGATGGAGTGGAAGGAACGACAGGTCACTGAATCAGGTGCAGTGAAGGAGGAGTACCTTGAGACCATCAAGGAGGTCAAGCAGGGGGTGAGTGAGGCTATCGTCAAGGAACAGGTGCCTCCGGGCTACCATGACGCAATAAAGAACTATTTCAGCACGCTTGGGAGCGGGGATAAGGCGGAGAAGAAGTAGGGGAAAGTAACCAGTTATGATAAATAAAATAATATATTCAATGCTATCAATAATATGTTTTGTCTTTTTAATTATCTTTTTACTAGCACTGTCTGAACATGTCAGCGGGGATCTACAAAATTCGCCAGAGGGCACCAAAAGTAATAGTAACCCGGCCTTCAACATAGTAAAGAAATTACCTTTCATACCTTTCGTTGATTATGGTGGCAGGCAGACACGACAAGTTTTAATTGGTGTTGTTCTATTATCTTTTCTTGGATTAGTGATTGGCATTGCTTTGCTAGTTAAATCATATAGAGATATCAAGAACAATCTTAGTCCTACAATTCCATTAAAAGAAGCAAATAATAATTCATAACTATCTCACATAGCGAACTGAGTACAGTCGCTGGTGCTTGCGCGTTATCAGTAAAAGGATCAGAACAGGAGAAAGATGAAGAAAATTGTACCAGTGTTGATTACGGTTCTTGCCGTGATAATTGCAGTTGCGTATTTCGCAATGAGTTCAAGGGCCCAGGATTCGCTTGTCGTCTACTGCGCGCATGATTCCGTGTTTGCCGCGGACATCCTTGCGAAGTTCGAGAAAAAGACCGGGATCAAGATCGTTCCGATGTATGATACGGAGGCCACGAAGAGCCTCGGTCTCGTGGAGATGCTGAAAGCTGAGAAAAAAAGTCCGCGCTGCGATGTGTTCTGGAACAACGAGCTCCTCGGGATCATGGAGCTGAAGAAGGAAGGTGTGCTTGAGGCGTATAAGGGCGAAGGATACGACAGGATCCCTGCAAAGTTCAAGGATCCCGAAGGTTGCTGGGCGGGATTCGCTTCACGGCTCAGGGTCTACATAATTAATACCGATAAGATGAAGCCTGATGAAAAGGAAATTAAGAACAGGTTTGCGGCCGGTGATCTCTCACGAGTCTCGATTGCCAAGCCCCTATATGGAACAACCCTCACCCACTACTGCTGTCTCTGGTCAGAATACGGAGAGGTGAAGCTGAAGAGGATGCATGACGACTGGATTGCCAGGAAGATCATGATAGTCAATGGCAATGCTGCCTCGAAGGATGCGGTGTCCGGCGGCTCGTGCGACTTCGGCTGGACGGATACAGACGACTATTTCGAGGCGAAGGATGACAAGAAGCCGGTGGCTGTCCTGCCGGTGCGCCTGGATTCCGGGAAAACAATCTGCATTCCGAACACAGTGGCGGTGATTAAGGGTACCCAGAAGCTCGAGAAAGCAAAGAAGCTCGTAGACTATCTTCTTTCCGAGGAATGTGAAGTCGTGCTTGCGAACTCGAAGTCGAGGCAGATCCCGCTCGGGCCTGTCGACGAGAAGAAAATTCCTGAAGAGGTCTGGGAACTCAAGAAATGGGCCGATGAGGGCATCTCCCTGTCAGAACTCTCCGACATCTATCCTAAATGCATCCAGTGGCTGAAGGAAAAGCTGTAGGATTAATTGAAGGTTGCTTCAGCCTTGTTTTCTGCGAAGCATGCTTCGCAGAAGAAAAGCGGTAACAAGTTACCGCACTCCAAGGTCAGGCAAGGCCTGACGAAAAGAGAATATAAATTGACCAACAAAATCATCTTTGACTGTCTGGGAATACTTCCTTACTGCATTCTCGTCTCCTTCCTTGTGACTATTGCTGGAAGGCACGTGAGCAGGTTCATGCATGCGTGCGAAATTCGCGGAAAGATTATCGTGTTTTGCATGCTTCTCGGGATATATTTTGTTCCGGCGATCGCGGTGGGCTGCTGCTGGTCCAAGGTCTCCTACGACCTCCTGAGACATCCGCCCCTGAACAATATCTTCTACTCGTTACTGATCTCGATGAAGCTGCTGCCGGTTTCGGTCATGGTCCTCTATTTCGTGCCGCAGACGATATCCGAACAGGGCAAGTTCTGCATGGAGCTGACAGGGGAATATTCGAAATCCTCATTCAGTCGCATCCTTTTTGCGATCAGGAACACCGGCAGAGGATTTAATGCTAGCCTGCTCGTGGTCTTCCTGCTGGCCTTTTCGGAGTTCGACATTGCCTCGTTCCTGAGCGTGAAGCACTGGACAGTATCCCTCTTCGATCTCAATGCCGGCGGTCTGCCTGTCATAGAGTCAGTGAAGCTTTGTATTTTTCCTGTATTCATAGAACTCACCCTGATCCTGGTTTTCCTTTTCTTCTACAGGAACGAAAAATGGCTGAAGAAGAACGAAGCTTCTGAACTTGATCTCAAGAAACGTCCTGTGGAAAATTATTTTTCATGGATAATCTCATTCACGGGATTGATCATGCTTATGATGCTGCCCCTGCTTGCGCTCTTGCGGAATGGCACCGGTGGATTCTCGCTTGTCCTGGATGGCAACTGGTTCATCAAGGAGACGATGACCGGGATAATTTTTGCACTGACTTCATCCCTGCTGGCATTTTATGTGTCAGGAATCGTCTTCCACCGGTTTGCGCATGGGGGAATGACGCTCCAGAAAATTTTTGCGATATCCACATTGATGCTTCCGGGGCTGATGGGTACCCTTCCGATTGCCTTGGTAATGCTGTTTCTCTTCCAGATGCCGGGATTGGTGTTATTGAGGGACACACCGCTTCCTCTTCTGGCAGCCATGACACTCTTCCAACTTCCATACGCATTATTCCTGAGATATGCCTTCAGCAGCATTGTGCAGGAGGAATCGGTGTTCATCGCCGAATCAGCACTGCATTCGGAAGTTTCGAGGAAAGGAGCTGCGGAGATACTGTGGAGGCTCAAATACGCTGTGAAGTTCTGCATCTTCTTCATAATTTTCATTCCGACATACTTCGACATCTCGATTTCGGCGGTCCTTTCCCCGCCGACAATGCCGACGGTTTTCCCGAGGCTTTACAATCTTCTTCATTATGGACAGAACGAGAAACTTTCGGCAACGATACTGCTTTCAGTGATCATGCCAGTGGCGATATTTCTTATATTGATTGCATGTTCACGAATTATAGTGCCTATACTGGCAACAGAAGAAAAGAATTGTTAACCTTAGGCCACGCGAAAATAAATAAAATATATTGCATGCAAAATATTATCTGGAAACTTGAGGGTGCGGGACTTTACGGAGCTGGTAAGGACAGAAGGCTCCATCCCACAAGTATTGAGATCCGGAACGGGATTACCGCAATTGTAGGTCATTCTGGATCCGGAAAGACCTCTCTCTTAAATCTCCTGACTGGTTTTGAAAAGCCAGATTTCGGGACCGTCAGAAGGAACATCGACATGAACGGATTCAAGACCGAACTGTTCTGGTCGCCTCACAACGGTGGACTCTGGCCGCACCTGACCGTAGAACAGCATCTGGCAGTTGTCGCCGGAAAGCACGGGGTGGAGTTTTCAAATACGCTCCTTGAAGAATTTGAGCTCTCCGACAGAAGAGACAAACGTCCAGGAGAGCTTTCCCGGGGTGAATGTTCAAGGTTGTCCATCGCTAGGGCGATAACCGCGGATCCAGCGGTCCTTGTCTTCGACGAGCCGCTTGTGAACATCGACAGTTCAAGAAGAAGGAAGAACTGGAAGATGATCGTTGGGCATGCCCGGGAGAAAAGCAAGTCCCTTGTATATTCAACTCATTCTCCTTCGCACATCATCGGATCTGCGGACGCTGTGATCTGCATATCCGGCGGGAAAATAATCTATGATGGATCGGTGGAAAAGCTTTATCTTGATCCGCCGTCGGAGGAAGTGGCGTCCTATCTTGGCGAGGTGAACTGGTTTGTTCCTGAGGAATGCCAGGTCTGGCTTGGACGCTCTTCCGAAAAACCGCTTTCTTTCAGGCCGGAGCATTTGAAGATTTCCGGATCTGAAGAGGGATTGTTGAAAATCAGGAAATACGGGTTCGACGGCGAAATGGCGGTCGCGGAGCTTGTCGAGTCCAGCACCGGCAGATCAAGAACCTTCTTTTCAAGGACCGACGGTTGCCATTTTAGGGAAGGGGATAGGGTGGAGATAAAATTCAAGAATGGGAAAAGTAACGGAGATCCTGCGAATTAAAGAGGAAAACGCTCAATAAATTGGGCTACTACAAATCGAACCTGTCAAAAATGAAAATCCTTAAAATTCTTGCGAGTTTCGCAGTAGTTGCCTTACTTCTATCCGGTTGCGGAGAGAAGTCGTCGTCGCCTATGCTCAAGGTCCAGCATGTTAATTCGATATCACTACCTCCGGACGGCCTGAAGATCCCGGCGCCAAGATCGGTGACGATCGGGCAAGGGAATGAGATCGTGATTCTTGACGACTGTGCATTCGTGACAGTTGCGACAAATGACGGCAAGATTATCCGAAGATGGAAGATGCCTGACTTTGCCATTGGTCGCCCAGAAGGTGTTAACGTGATGAATGACGGGAAGATTGTTGTTAGCGATACGCACTATTCACGAGTAGTGGCCTTCGAGCCCGATGGAAAAATCTCGTTCACATTCGGGACGAAAGGACAGGGGGAAGGGCAGTTCGGAAATCCTGTAGGTGTCACGCATGATGACAAGGAGAATCTATACGTCAGCGAATATGGCGAGATGAACCGGGTACAGAAGTTCACGAAGGACGGTAAGTTCATCCTTGCATTTGGCGGTAATGGCAATGGACCTGGCAAATTCGAGCGTGCTTCCGGGATCACATGGCATGATGGCAAGGTTTACGTGACGGATGCCGTGAACAACAGGATACAGGTTTTTGACGAGCAGGGGAAATACCTGAAAAGTTTTGGCGGAAAGGAGAGCGGGTTCACATTCTACCTTCCATACGATCTTTATTTCCATGGAGAGGACTTGTATGTAGTTGAATATGGTTCCTCGCGCATAAGCAAGATCAACGCTGACGGTAAATTGGAAGGATGTTTCGGATCGCCGGGACGCGACAAGGGGAACTTCACAACTCCATGGGGGATCGCAGTTGACAATCAGGGATGCATCTATGTTGCGGATACGGGGAACCGGAGGATTGCAGTGTTAAAATAGGATGGATGGATTGTTGGATGAATGGATGATTTGGTTAAATAAGTTTCCCTTAGATATACCCATCCATCCAAACATCCACTCATCCATAAAAGATATATGAGGAATTTCATTTATTACATCTTCCCTCCCAGGCGGAAGGAACTGAGATGGACATCGTTCATAACCCCGGTTCTTTTCCCTCTGCTCTTCGGGGTGACTTGCCTGCTGCTTGAACTTACCGGCAAGCTCCTGTTCACGAAACCGGCGGCTTTTTGGCTGGTCCTGATACTGCCCTGGTTCTGGTGGATGATCGAGAATGGATATTCCGGGCTCTACGGATTCCGCCAGATCATTGCAGTCTGGGTCAGGCTCAGCATAGCCGGCATATTCATCATGCTATTGGCTGAACCTCGTGCCGTAAGGGAGAGCAAAGCGCTGTCAGTTGTCTATACGCTGGACATTTCAGATTCAATAGCCGACGATGCCTCGACAAAGGCGCTTGAATATGTCGTTTCGACAGTCCACAAGAAACCTGAGGCAGACAAGGCGGGACTCATCGTATTTGGTAAGGATGCCGCAGTCGAACTTCCACCAAGGGTGACTTTCCCGTTCGAGGCGGTCAACTCCCTTATCAGCCGAGACGACACCAATATTGAAAAGTCGCTCCTTCTTTCCGCCGCGATGATTCCCGAGGATGAGAACGGCCGCATAGTTCTCATCACCGACGGTAACGAAACATCTGGCGCTGTCAAGAATGCACTCGACGAACTCAAGTCGAGATCGATCATGGTGGACGTCCTGCCTGTACAGTTCAATTTCGGCAAGGAGGTATGGCTGGAGAAGCTCGAACTTCCTGTGAATGTCAAGGAGGGTGAGACATATGATGCATCGGTGATCCTCTCGGCCCTTACGCCCGGCAAGGGCAGGCTTGTTCTCGAGGAGAACGGACAGACGATATTCGAGAAGGACGTCCAGTACAACGCCGGCAAGAACCGGTTCACAATCCCGATCTACCTGCGGACGCCCGGATACTACGAGTATAATGCGAGGATCGATGTGCCGAAGGGCGAGGACGGCTGGAACAAGAACAACATCGCCATTAACTACATCTATCTGAGAGGCAAGGGAAAGGTTCTTTTCCTGCGCGATCCTTCCGGAGACAAGAGGGAATGGGAATTGATAGCACAGACAATCAGGAAGTCCGGTCGCGAGGTCGAGGTGAAGGACGCGATCGACTGTCCAAGGGATACCATGACGATGATGCCATATGACTGCGTCGTGATGGTGAACGTTTCCGCGGACATGTTCGACATAGTCCAGCTAAACGCGATAAGGGATGCTGTCTATAGCCAGGGTACGGGTCTTCTGATGGTCGGTGGCAGGAACAGCTTCGGCCCCGGCGGCTATCATCGCACGCCTATAGACGAGGCGTTGCCGGTGGACATGGACATCAGTACGAAGAAGGTTCTTCCGAAAGGCGCATTGGCGATAATCCTCCATACCTGCGAATTTGAGAATGGCAACACCTGGGCGAAGAGGATCGCGAAGGCGGCGATAAGAGTCCTCGGAGAGCAAGATGAGGCCGGTCTGCTCGCATGGGACTACAAGGTCGGTGAAGGATGGATATTTCCTCTCACTCCTGTCAGCCAGTATGAGGACATGGTCAAGAAGATCAACAACTGTGAACCCGGGGATATGCCGGCATTCGGGACAACGATGAAGCTCGGACTTGAAGGGTTGAAGAAGTCCGATGCTGCTACGAAGCACATGATAATAATTTCCGACGGAGATCCTCAGCCGCCGACCCCGGAACTTGTCCAGGAATTCGTGAAAGCGGAGATATCGGTATCTACTGTGCTTGTCGACGGTTATCATCAGGGATCCTTCCAGAACGTGATGAAGGCTCTGGCATCGACCACTGGCGGCAGGTTCTACTATCCGCAGAATCCGGAGGCGCTCCCTTCGATATTCATCAAGGAGGCGAAGACGCTCAAGAAGAGCATGATCCAGAACAAGACATTCACGCCCAAGGTTGAATTCGACGACGGATCGATACTCAAGGGAATCGATACCATGCCTCCGTTGCACGGATATGTGCTTACAACTCCGAAGAGCGATTCGCGCAGGTGCTCGGTGGTCCTCAGGGGACCCGACACCGACCAGGTCGATCCTGTGCTTGCTGTCGGCCGTTTCGGCACTGGAAAATCTGCCGCATTCACAAGCGATCTCTCACCTAACTGGGCGAAGGACTGGATGCAGTGGGACAAGTTGGAAGCATTCGTGAAACAGCTTGTCGTAAACATCTCGCGTGTCTCGATGGAATCGAGCCTGAGGATGAGCTCATATTGTTCAGGAAACACCGGTGTAGTGACAGTCGAAGATTTCCATCCCCAGGAAGGATTCCTCGAGATCATGGCGAAAATAAAGGGGCCGGGTGATGTAGGGCTTGATCTGAAACTCGAGCAGGTAGGACCACGCCGATACCAGGGGAAATTCGATCTCTGGGGCGAGGGCAGATACCAGATATTTGCAGCCGGGGTCGGTGACAAGAGGAATGATACGGTTGCCGGCGGACTTGTAGTTCCGTATTCTGCGGAATATCTGAGGTTCAAATCGAATCCTGCAGTGATAGAGAAGATCGCCGAAGCGACAGGAGGAAGGATACTCACAGGCACAGAGACCGGAGATGAGATTTTTGTCAAGGAAAGGAAAACCCGGCGGAGCTCGAAACCGGTGTTTGAAATATTCCTTGTCCTGCTGGCGTGCCTGATTCCGCTTGATGTCGGGATAAGGCGCGTGCAGATAGACTTCTCGGTTCTTATGGGATTTTTCAGGAGGAAGAAGAAGACCGGCGAGTCTACGGAGACGCTTGGTTCCCTCCTGAAGCGCAAGAAGGATGTGGACGCGAAGATGGAGGAGTCGGTGAAGGACATGCAGATCTCGATTCCGAAACCATCAGGCAGAACCTTCCCCGCGAAACCACCGCCGAAGAAGGATGAGCCGAAGCAGGAGAAAAAGTCCGAGGAGAAACCTGAGCAGAAAACTGAGGAGATGTCGATGACCGAACGCCTTCTGGCGAAGAAGAGGAAGAAGTAATTTTTTGCGGATGCAAAAAATAACCATTACAATAAAAATGATATATTAAAGAAATAAGAGGTGCAACATGGCGGAGAAAAATCTGCAGGCGGAAGCTGAACTTTTCAGGGATGACTTCAAGAAGATAAGGGCGGAGGTCGGGAAGGTCATTGTAGGCCAGGAGGAGGTTGTGAACGGCACGATGATCGCGCTTCTCTGCGGTGGAAACGTGCTGCTGGAAGGTGTTCCAGGATTGGGCAAGACCGAGCTCATAAAGACCCTTGGCAAGGTGCTCGAGCTGGATTTCAGCAGGATACAGTTTACACCGGATCTGATGCCGGCCGACATCATCGGTACGAACATCATCATGGTAGACGAATCGGGCAGCCATTACTTCGAGTTCCGCAAGGGGCCCATATTCACACAGCTACTGCTGGCTGACGAGATAAACAGGGCCACACCGAAGACGCAGTCTGCGCTGCTCGAGACCATGCAGGAGGGATCGGTAACGACCGGCGGGAAGACCTACATCATGAAGGCACCGTTCTTCGTGATGGCAACGCAGAATCCCCTCGAACAGGAAGGCACTTATCCGCTTCCGGAAGCCCAGCTCGACCGCTTCATGTTCAAGATCAAGGTGCCGTATCCGAACAAGGACGAGATGAACGAGATCGTCACGAGAACGATCCTCAAGGAGCAGATCAAGGTGGATAAGATCCTGAATTCCGAGAAGATACTCGAACTCAGGAAGATCCTCGGAAAGGTGGTCGTTGCGCCACCGATACTTGATTATGCCGTCAGGATCGTGCTGGCGACGCATCCGGAGACGGAGTCGGCGACTGGCGACGTGAAGAGGTTTGTGAAGTGGGGGGCGAGTCCGCGAGCTTCGCAGGCGCTCATCATGGCAGCCAGGGCGAACGCGCTCGCATCGGGAAGGGTGCATGTGTCGTACGACGACATCAGGCTCTATGTGAGTGAGGTGCTCCAGCACCGCATAATCCTCAACTACGACGGACAGGCCGAGAACAAGAAGACCACAGACATCATCGATGATCTGGTGAAGAATGTGAAGGAGGAGTAAAATCAAGGATGAATGGATTGATGGATGGTTGGATGATTGGGTTTAAGATTGATGAAATTAGCTTTCCTGCATCCATCCAGTCATCCAAACATCCAATCACCCATTTTTAATACCATGAACGAATCCGAATCAAAAGCAACGCAGATAACGCCGCTCTTCTCGAACAAGGTCCTTGGCCGTGTCGAGAGGATGCGGATCAACCCGATCTGCCGGAACACGAGCAGGCACCGCGGTGAACAGCTGGCGGGCAGGGGTGGTAGCAACACTGAGTTCTCCGACTACCGCGACTATGCTCCGGGCGACGACACCAGGTTCATCGACTGGAACATCTTCTCCAGGCTGAGAAGGCCGTACCTTAAGATATTCCGCCTCGAGGAAGAGATGAACATAGTCGTGATCATCGATGGAAGCTCATCGATGATGTTCGACGGCAAGCTTGAACTTGCGAAGAGCCTCGCGGCGGCCTTCGGAGTTATGGCGCTTTTTGCCGGACAGAAACTCAGCGCATACCTCGTGCGTGAAGGCGCGAAAGGTCCTGCTGAACGCATGCCGCCATGCCATGGCCGCGCGCACATGAAGAACTTCCTCCGTTTCGTTGAATCTACCGAGGGAGGCGGAAACCTGCCTTTGGAAAAAGGCGTCGACCAGGTGCTGAAATACCATAAGGGCAAGGGCGTGGTGATACTTCTGAGCGACTTCCTGACTTTCGGTAACATAAAACGGGCGTTCAACTCGCTGTTCAGCATGGGGCTCGAGATATATTCCCTTCAGATCCTTTCGCAGGCGGAAATGAATCCTGAGCTTACCGGAGATCTCAGACTTGTCGACAGCGAGACGGATGTGACCCTCGACATTACGGCGGCCGGTGACATTCTCTCGATCTACCATGAGCACAAGGACAGGCATATGGAGGAACTGCTGAAGCTCTCACAGCAGAGATCCGGCAGGTTCATGACCTTGTCGTCCGATTTGTCGGTAGAAACAGTCCTGTTCGATATTCTCCTCAAGAGAGGATGGATAAAGTGAAGATAAAATTCAAAAGGCAATGAACTCCTGTTTGAAATTTAAAGATTGGAATTTGTTTGGAATTTGGATTTTGAGATTTGGAACTTAAAAGGATACTATGGGTTTTGAATCATTAGCAAAGCTTCTGTTCCTGCTGCTGGCGATACCGCTGGTGATACTTTATTTCCTGAAGCTGAAAAGGCCGAGGATGAAGATCCCGTCGCTCTACCTTTGGCACCAGGTGATAAATGACAACCGCGTCAATTCGCCGTTCCAGCGGTTCAAGAAGCACATCCTCCTCCTGCTGCAGCTGCTACTGCTTTTCTTCCTGGTGTTCGCGGCAGCCCGTCCTTACTTCACCGGAACGTCGGGCAAGGAGAACCTCCTGCCGATAATAATCGACAATTCGGCGAGCATGGCGGCAATCGACCAGACATCACGCATCTCAAGGCTGGAGATGGCCAAGGACAAGATACGGGAGCTGGTAAGGAATAAGATGGAGGACCAGAAGATCGCAATAATCTCATTCAGCAAGACCGCCACCAGAAAATGTGATTTCACCGACAATTCGCGAATAATCCTTGACGTACTCGAACAGATACAGCCCGAGGATGTTCCGGGCAACATCGAGGATGCCCTCAGGATGGTGCATGCGATGTCGCGCGAGCACAGCTTCGACGAGGTCATTCTATTTTCAGATGGCAACTTCAACGAGAAGACAAGCTTCAATCTGCCGTTCAAGATCAGCTACCGGAAGATCGGCGATCAGACGCCGAACGTCGGGATCGTCGGATTGAACGCCAAGATATGCGGTGAGAACAGCTGGGTGGTCTTTGCGGAGATCGCAAGGAACGATCCTAAGCTGGCGGCATCTGTCGAATTCCGCCTCGACGGCAAGCTTGTTGCGACCGAGGCATTGCCGATGAGCGGTTCAGATTCCGAAAAGATATCATTTGAGACGTCCGGTGACAGACCAAGCCAGATCGATGTCAAGATTATTCCCCAGGGATATGACTCGCTGTTGTCGGACAACAGCGCATCTCTGAGGCTTCCGATGATAAGGCCGCTGTATGTTTATGTTCCACTTACGTCGTTGAAGGCGGTTCAGTCATCACTCGGTGGAATGAGGGGAGTAAGACTGCAGACGATCCCGGACGATCAGACCGACTTGATTATCACCGACAAGGAGTCCGATCTCAGCCTCAAGAACTCATGCAGGACGATATTCACCACCGGTTTCGTGCCTGAACAGCTCAGGAAGTTCATCACGGTGGACGGCAAGACATCTGAACTCGTCGACTGGAACTATCACGATGCCCTCCTGCAGTACGCCCAGCTTTCCGAACTCCTGATAATCGGAGATCCGAAGCTGAAGGTCTCAACGAATGCAGCCGATGACAGTCCGGAGAAGCTCGGGTATGACACTGTCGCCTTCGGCAAGAACGGTCCCTTGATCCTGAAGAAGGTCTGGGCGGGAACCATCACATACAATGTTCTGTTCAATGTTGAGAAGTCCACTTTGCCCTACAGGGTGGCGTTTCCTGTGATAATGACAAATCTAATAAATATTGCAAGAGTGCAGGCGGGACTTGCGGATTCATATGCCGTGGCCACCGGAATCCTGCCTGAACTCCAGATGAAACCAGATACGGGTTACGATATAAAGACTCCGGACGGCAAAAAATTCACGGAAAAGACCGGGGTCGGTGGAAAGTTGACTGGAATTCCGGCGCTTAAGGCGGGAGATTATGTTGTATCCGAGGGTGGAACCGTCAAGGCCGAGATCCACGCCTCGCTTCTCAACAGGAGAGAGACCATGCTGACCGGTATAGACAAGATAGAGTTTGGCGAGCTTAGCGTCAGCGCCGAGAAAAAGGCCGTCAAATCTCCCCAGCCCCTGTGGAAATGGCTTGCGATATTCGCATTCATCATGCTTCTTTTCGAGTGGTGGTTCTTCAACAAGCCACCTGCTGGCCTGAGAAGGGCGCCGCAGGGATAATATCGAAATCCGAGACAATATGGAAAAATGCAAATGTTTGATAAATTGAAAAATCAAATTTCGAGCTTCGAACTTCAGATTTTACTTCTCTTGCTTCTTATCGGATTCTCTCAGCTGTTGCAGGCACAGGAAACGCCGGCAGCAGGACCGAATGCGAAGTCGGACCAGATGTTGCAGTTCAATATCGTGCCGATCTCTCCTTTCGTAAGATCCGGGGCGCCGATCCCCGCAGAACTAATATTCACGATGAAGGGCAGGGAGATCATAAGCGGGAAGCTGGAGCTTGAATTCAGGGACGGAAGGGCCGTATTATCCAAATATCTTACCGACGAACTTACCGTTTCTTCCGGTTTCCAGAGGAAGAGGATCATGCTTCCTCCAATGTCACAGTCGACCGACATGTCCGAGGTCAGGGGCAAATTCATCGTTGACAAGAAAGCCGTCGATCTTGGTAGCGTCCCGATAATCCTTCCATCGAACATGACCAGGAACATCTGCATCGGATATGTTAGGCCGGAAAATTCGACCCAGCCGACGACCATCGAGATGGCGAAACAGCTCCAGCCGGAGAACTTCATTCCCGACCTGGAGAAGTTCAAGCCGGGAAAAAAGAATGACTTTGACTTCAATAACAGGCAAAACTCTTCCAGTGAAGAGGAACGCAAGCTAGGCGACATCCTGGCCAATGACCGGTCCGGAGTGAAGAGCGGCATATCAGGTATCTCCAACAATCTTTTTCCGATCACGCCGGAAGCCTGTTGCGCCTATGATATCCTGATCCTGCAGGAGGAAGGGTTCAGTTATCTGAACAAGAAACAGCTTGACGCACTTGCATCATGGATACTTGCGGGCGGAGTCGCCTGCATCTATCCCGGAAAGGCCCTTTGCCAGCCGATACATCTTGATTTCTTCAAGAGGGTGGAGTCATGCAGCGAGACCGAGAGCATCAGTCCCGAACTGGACAAGGACAGCCATATGGTGTTCAGCGGAAAATTCGGGAACGTGATGAGGATCAGGGCGGGGCTTGGACGTGTGGCCGTGCTCAAGAACAAGTTCAGCAACGAAAATGATTTCACTTCGAGGGAATGGCGTGTCCTCGCCGCCTTCCTCTGGCGTGTCCGCGACTGCCGAGTTGAATACTTCCTGAAGAATGGAAAGTTCTTCGATCTCGAGGAGAAATACAAGAACATATCTGGATACAATTATAATTACAGCGGGAGGATCACTCCTGAAACATGCACTTATTCCTCTGATGAATACGACTATAGTTCTTATTCTTCATCCTACCAGAACGAGATCCTGGCCGGTGGAAAGGGGGGCATACAATTCATCCCCCTATGGGTGATAGTTCTGATACTCGCATCCTTTGCAATAATAACTGGTCCTCTTGACTACTATGTCCTCGGAAAACTGAAGATGAGGCGCCTGACATGGATTGTGTTCCCGGTGGTATGTGTCATGTTCGCGGTCTTTACGAAGCTGTATTCCGACTACAAGGTAGGGCTTAATGACCGGAAGAAGACGCTGACCATATTCGATATTGGAGCCGACGGCAGTCTCCTCTGGCAGGAAAAGTATTATATGGTGTTTCCCGGAAAGACGAAGACCGTCAGGTCAAAGTACAAGGACGAGATCCTCGCGAGCAGGCACGGGGAGGATTATTTTGATGATACAAGGAGGATGGCAGGAAGTTATGCGCCATCCTATGAAGGAAGCCTTTACAACGATTATTCGTGCCTGGACAACCTCAAACAGTGGGTTCCGCACACTTCCAAGACCATTTCATTCCATCCCCATGACGAAGATGCTGCAAAACTGAAGTTTCCGGAGGACATTTCAAATATCAATACATATAAGATGACGGAACTTGCGGCTGATGCTTTTGGGAAAAGGAGCGATGCACTGCATGTCATGCTGATGAAAAAAGGCAGGGTTGAGGCGAATTTCTCCTCCCCTCATGCTTCGGACAGCGAAGGTGACAGGAGGATAGCGCGCATATTTGAAGAGATATTAAATGGAAACTACGGCAGACGTTACGGTCAGACCGTACAGGAACTGTCCAAGATGAAGTTTCCTGTTATGACCGCCAGCGCGCCTCGCATTTCCATGAGACAGGGATTGGATCTTGCACCGTATATCGATGAGCTCGATCAGGGGCAGTCAATGGCGGTTGTAATTGTATTCATGAAGGACAATATTAAGATCTACAGGAGGGCCTACGGCTTGTGATATGAGCTTCGTAAAAGTTGAACATCTCTGGGTCAAATACGGCGCCTTTGAAGCAGTCAAATCGCTTTCATTCAGCATTCCCAAGGGCGAGGTGTTCGGGTTCATTGGTCCGAACGGTGCCGGGAAGACTTCAACGATAAGGGTGATGGCGACCCTGCGCATGCCAACCGCCGGCTGGGTTCTGATCAACAACATCGACGTCTCCTCGAAGCCGCATCTGGCAAGGAGGCTCATCGGATACATGCCCGACTTCTTCGGGGTCTACGACGATCTTACCGTGAACGAATATCTTCTTTTCTTCGCTGCCGCCTACCAGGTGGAATGGAAAAAGAGGGAGAAGATAATCGGTGACGTTCTCGAACTCACAGACCTTACGGCAAAACGGCATTCACAAGTCAATGATCTTTCACGAGGCATGAAGCAGAGGCTCGGTCTGGCACGTGTCCTGATACACGATCCGGAATTCCTCCTTTTAGACGAACCTGCCAGCGGACTTGATCCGAGGGCCAGGATCGAGATGCGCGAGCTTCTCAAGGAGCTCAAGAACATGGGCAAGACGATCCTCATCTCCAGCCACATACTTCCCGAACTCAGTGAGCTCTGCACCCGTATCGGCATTATCGAACAGGGCAAGCTCATAGCCGAAGGTTCCATCGACGAGATCTACAGGAGCCTGGACGTCAAGCGCAACATCCACGTGCAGGTGGCGAACCTCACCAGGGACCTGATTGAAATGATGAAGAAAGTCAAAGGGGTTTCTATGGTGAAGGAGGACCTCGACAGGCTCTCCATCGAGATCGACGAGAAGCTCATCGCACCGGAAGACTTGAACGCCGAACTACACAAGATAGGCGCAAAGGTCAGGATGTTCCAGCCGCAGGCGATGGACATGGAATCCGCGTTCATGCGCCTCACCGAAGGCAAAGTCCAATAATATTTTTTTCGGACGAAAAAAATATGATCATCTTACGCATCCTTCCATCCAATCACCCTTAGGATTATCTTGCAGACCGGACTTTCCCAAATTCCTTTCAAGCCACAGCTGACATGGGTTCGTTCCCATGTCCGCATGCCGTCGTTTGCATTGCTCGGAAAGGAGCTGACCGAGCAGGCCAACCGCAAACGCACTTATGTCCTGCGAATACTGATGATCTCGGTAATGGGGGTATTTGTGGTCATGAGGATGCATGACTTGGCATTTGATCAGCGATATTCCATGTTTGATATGTTTTCGAATGTGGGACGAGATATATATCAGGTGGTAATACTTTGCCAGGTGTTTTCAGTGCTCATCCTGCTGCCGGCGATCATGTCGCCGGTGATAACGATCGAGAAGGAGAGAAACTCGCTTGAACTCCTATTCCTGACAAACATGAGGCCCTTGGAGATAATCCTACAGAAGTATCTGAGCAGGATAATTCCATTCCTCATGTTCTTCTTCCTGGGGCTTCCGCTTCTCGCGGTCGCATATTCATTCGGTGGCATTGATTCCCAGAATAACTCCTTGCAACTTTTGATGCTTCTGATCTCGATATTGCAGGTTGGCGCATATTCCCTCATGTTCTCCGCTTACTGCCACACGACGGCAGGCGCGATGATCTGTTCATATTTGGTGACAATAGCACAGATGTTTTTTTTCAGCATAATGATGGGAGCATTCAGAAGAGGGCCTGAAGGCGCTATGATTACTTTTGCCGGATTTCAGATTGTCACAATATTCATTTCACTTGGATTGAGCATAAAGTATCTGAAGGAGAGGGCCGTCGTCAAGAAAAGGTTCCTCTACCTGCGGTTCCTGGAGGGACTGGACAAGTTCTGGAAAGAATGGAACAAGAGCTTCGGGGGAATTGAATTTTTCAAGAATGACAGGGAAGCAAAGCCGTGGATGGGGGCGATTGAGTTCTATGACAAGTTGAGGAGTCCTGTCGGCAGTCTCACCTACAAGCTCAGGCTTATGGTGTTCATATATGTTCCGGTGCTGATAATGCTCCTCATGCTGCTTTCTGACAACTGGAGTAGGGACAACATCGGACTTTTCAAGGTGATGATTTTCCTATACATGTTCATCCTTGCGATAGTCCTGGCGGTTTCGGGGATGTCGGCAATTTCCAGGGAGAAAAGCAACCAGACGCTAGATCTACTGCTGACGACTCCGATGTCCTCAGGGGAGATAGTCAGACAAAAGATGAAAAGGAACAGGACTTATCTGGTAATTTTCGCCATTCCCATAATATTGTGCTCCTTTGTGTGCGTTATCGTCGATACTCAGATTTATCACAGATACCGTTACTACGATGATGATGTCCTTCTTGCATTCAGCTATGTTTCTCTCATGTCGACCATTGTATTCGCCTACCTGCCCTTGATAAGCTGGTTCTCCTGCTGGACCGGCATGGCGTTCAAAAGCAGGATGAAGTCGGTCATAGTGACCATGACCGGCCTGACAATATGGATCGCTGGACCCCTTCTGGCGCCCGAGATCATACACGGGTTTGATTTGCTCAGGAGTTCCGAATTTGATGTTTTCAGATATTTGAGTCCGGCGTATGCCCCCTTTGAGTTTTTCGACAAGTATGAGTTCTTCGCACCAATGGCGTTCTATGCGTGCGCCATACTGTCCTTTGCATTATACATATCATTCCGTCTCCTCTGCATCAAGAACGCCGATCACTATCTGCGTAACAGGTAGGGGAAAGGAATGATGAACATCGAGTATCGAATGTAGAACTGAAGGATTATGATCAATCTAACACGTAAACTCCAATCGCTTCGCTCATCTTTCCCCTTGCTAAACAAGGAGCTGACCGAGCAAGCCAACCGCAAGCGGACTTATGCGTTCCGGGCCATCCTTATCGTCATCATAGGATTTTTCATAGTACTTACAATTGGCAACAGCAACGTGCCTCAGAACAGCATCTACAGGATGGCAAGGTTGGGCAACGATATCTTCGCTGTAGTGATGATCTGCCAGTTTTTTGCGGTTGTTGTATTGCTTCCGGGAATGATGTCGGCTGTCGTAACCGTGGAGAAGGAGCGCAGTTCGCTGGAACTCCTCTTTCTCACGAGCATGAAACCCTGGGAGATAATTGTCCAGAAATACCTGAGCAGGATCATCCCATGCCTCATGTTCTACTTCCTTGGACTGCCAGTTCTTGCGATCGCATATTCGTTCGGAGGCTTGGACGGTGAAGAGGTCAGGTTCATTCCCCTGATTATATTGACATCGATATTCCATATAGGTGCGTTTTCCCTCATGTTCTCGACTTTATGCGCTACTACGGTCATGGCGGCGGTCTCCTCATATCTCATGCTTGTGCTGGGATTTTTATTCTTCATCATTATTGGTCAATATTCATACGAGCTGGGGTTCAGAAGGGAGACGGATATTTTCTATTTTGCTATGATAGTGCAGATCATCACTACATTCCTTTTCCTGGGACTCAGCATGGCCTTTCTTAGGAAACGGGCTGATGCCAAGAGCGGACATCATATCAGGAAAGGGCTTGACACTATTGACAGGCTTTGGTTCGACATAAACCGTCTCTTCGGCGGGATCATGATCATAAAGGATGAGAAGAATCCGCTTCCCAGTGACAACCCGCTTGCATGGTACGAGAAGATCAAGAGTCCGGTTGGCCGACTGAGCTACAGGATCCGCCTTTCAATCATTGCATATCTTCCAGTATTAGCATGCCTTATGATGAACGTGGGTGGCTATAGGTCCTACAGGCAGGAATATTGGTTCCAGTTACTGCTTGTCGTATATCTGCTGGTCCTTGCAGTACTCTTATGCTCGAACGGAGCCTCGGTGATCTCCGCAGAAAGGACAAGGCAGACCCTCGACATCCTCCTGACTACACCTTTGTCGGCAGCGGAGATCATCAGGGAGAAGATGAAGAGGACCTGGACATACATAGGGATATTCACCGTTCCGATATTTGTCCTGGCCTTTCTTGTTAATGGATTTAGCTATTCAAGGCGAGGGGAGGGATACCTGCTGGTAATAGCTATGCTGATTTTCGCATATATGCCGATGATTTCATGGTTATCATGCCTTGTCGGGCTGATTGTAAAGAACCAGGGCAGGGCGATCCTGACATCCTTTATGCTCCTTATACTCTGGCTTCTATTTCCATTGATCCTGCTTCAAATGTCATCATCCTACAAATATGATTCGGTCTTGATGTATCTCAGTCCGACGGTGCCGGTGTTTGAGGCATTCTTCAAGTACAGCGGGCTTAGGGAACAGTTTACCTTTACCATAATTTCACTTGTGGTCTTCGGCTTCTTCATCTTCCTCAGGACCTACTGCCTGAGGAATGCGGACCGGTACCTGCGGAGGAGATGAGAATTTCAAATAACGAATTTCGAATGAAGAATATAGAATAACGAACAGGCGGGAAATATTTTTTGCGGAACAAAATAATATTATGAAAAGCCTTACGATAGGATTTAGGAGATTTCTACCCAGCTTTCCGCTGCTTGGCAAGGAGCTTGTCGAGCAGGCCAGCCGCAGGCGGACGTACGCCCTGCGTGCGGCCATGATAATCTTCATCATGATCATAATGGCGGTAATGATGGAAAATAACAAGGCATTCAGCGGTCCCAACATGAGCATAAGGGATCTGTCCTATCTTGGGGAGCAAATCTTCGTTGTGATAATGATATGCCAGCTGTTTGCCGCAGTAATACTCCTGCCGGGGATGATGTCGACCGTGATAACGTCGGAAAAGGAACGCAGTTCGCTGGAACTCCTCTTCCTGACGCAGATGAAGCCACGGGACATAATACTGCAGAAGTATCTCAGTCGCATAATCCCAATGCTCATGTTCTTCTTCCTGGGCCTGCCGTTAATCGCAGTGGCATATTCATTCGGCGGACTGAGCGGAAGGGATGTCTATGAGCTGCCAGTTTTCGTGATCATCTCGATGCTGCAGATAGGTGCATTCTCCCTGATGCTTTCAGCATTCTTTGCGACAACCGCCGAAGCGGTCGTATGCTCATACCTCGCAGTGATACTGGATGGATTCTTTTTCTATTATTTCATAGTCTTCTGCGAAGAAACAGGTTTTCTCAACGAGGACAAAGCCATTTATTTATTCATGGCCTTCCAGCTTGTCAGCACGGTGCTCTTCCTTTTCCTGGGAGTGAAATTCCTGAAGGGCAGATCTGAGGTCAGGAGGAGGCATTATTTCCGGAAGCTGCTTGATTTCCTCGACCGCCTATGGTTCGACATGAACCGCCTTTACGGGGGATTCCAGGTGATCAAGGAGGAAAGGGATCCTTTACCGAACGACAGCCCCATCGCCTGGTATGAAAAGATCAAGAGCCCCGTTGGACGCATAAGCTACAAGGTCCGGCTTGCGCTGATAGCATATGTTCCGGTGCTGTTATGCCTCATGCTGAAGCTGCCGGTGATGGACAGGCATGAGTCGGCGATCTGGTTCCAGACAATACTGGTCATCTATCTCCTGGTGACCGCGATATTCCTTTGCGTCAGCGGGGCTACGGTGATCTCGTCCGAGAGGACGAACCAGACGCTGGACGTCCTGCTCACGACCCCGGTCCGTTCAGAAGACATAGTCCGGGAAAAGATGAAGAGGGGTAGGGCGTATGTCACTGTCTTCTGCATGCCGATCATAATCCTTTCCCTGCTTGTCAACGACAAGTATTATTTCGATACTGAATACTTGAAGGAGGGCATAATACTTCTCATTGTGATATTTTTCGTCTTCTTCCCGCTGATATCATGGGTTTCCTGCCTGTGCGGGCTCCTGATCAAAAGCCAGGTCCGAGCAATATTCACCGCATTTATGCTGATGCTGGCGTGGCTTGCATCTCCACTGCTTCTAATGCTTTTGGAACGTTATAGTTACCGGGATGATTCGTTTCTTTTTTTTATTGCCTACGGCAGTCCCGGATTCTCCATATACGAGGCTTTCTTTGAAAACACAAGATATTTCGAGCCGATCGCCTTCTATATATGTTCAGGCGGCATGTTCATGCTTTACCTCTTCCTGAGATCCGTCTGCATCAGGAACGCGGACAAATACATCCGGAGAAGATGAGGGAAATATTTTTTTTCGAACGCAAAAAATATATATTATGGAAGATAACAAGGACATAGGACTGCCATCCTTTCCACTGCTGGACAAGGAACTGACTGAGCAGGCCAACCGCAAGAGGACTTATTTCGTCCGGGTCGTATTCATCCTGTTGCTGGGGACGATTGCGGTGACATTCCTCAGGGAACTTTTCTCACAGTCCTCACAGCAGGGCAATGCTCTCGGTGGGCTCATGATCTTCAATGCCGTCATGATCTGCCAGTTCTTCGCAGTGATTATCTTTTTGCCTGGAGTGATGTCCGGAGTGATAACCATCGAGAAGGAAAGGAATTCGCTGGAACTACTTTTCCTCACCCGCATGAAGGCCTGGGAGATAATTGTCCAGAAATATCTGAGCCACGTGATTCCAGTGATGATGTTCTTCTTCCTTGGCCTTCCGCTGCTGGCGGTGGCATATTCGTTCGGCGGCCTTGATTCAAGGGAGGTCTACCAAATTCCCATCCTCATAATCCTATTCATATTTCAGGTTGGGGCGTTCTCCCTGATGTTTTCGGCATATTGTTCGACGACTATGGCTGCGGCGGTATGTTCATACATTGTCACGATCACAGAAGTGATCCTGTCATATTTATACATCCTGTATATCCCACGAGTTGTCTTGCTTGGACCCAAAAGCCCTACAGATCTGATATTCACCCGTACGATCCTTTTCCTCGTGATTTCGACGGTGGTGTTTCTTCTGCTCGGAGTGCTCTTCCTGAAGACACGGGCTTTGACTAAACGGAAATCAATGTTCATGTTGGTCCTGGGATCACTGGACAGGTTTTGGCAGTGGACGAACAAATTTTTCGGAGGTATTGAGCTGCTGAAGGACAATGTCAGCCCGACAGTCGGTGACAATCCTTTCGAATGGTATGAAAGGGCCAAGAGTCCGGTTGGCCGCCTGAGTTACAGAATACGACTCATGCTCATCCTCTATCTGCCGGTACTGGCCTGCCTGGGGAAATACATATCCGATGGAGGCTCGTATTATGGTGGATCATATCTGGAGCTTTTCAGGGCGATATTCCTCCTGTATGTCATCGGGGTAATGATAACTGTGGCTGTCTGCGGAGCCTCAGCGATATCTTCGGAAAGGAGCAACCAGACCCTCGACATACTATTGACGACCTTGATTTCCCCCAGGGAGATCGTCAGGCAGAAAATGAAAAGGTGCAGGGCCTACATAATGATTTTCATAATTCCCGTGACCATTCAGGCGATAACCATTTCAGCAGCGGACTCCGGTTTCGCCCAGTATATGGTATTTCTCGGAATCTTCTTCTGCGTCTATCTGCCGCTTATAAGCTGGTTCTCCTGCTGGGTTGGGCTTTTCGTGAAGAGCCAGTCCAGGGCGATACTGGTGTCGCTTATAAGCGTTGCGTCCTGGCTGCTCCTGCCGGTAGTTCTGATGTTCTGTTTCAAACTGCTTTCCGAGCCGGTGCCGGAGGGACTCCTGTTTTTCAGCCCGACCCTGCCTTTCATCGGCACCTTCATCGACGGGGAGGATATTTTATATCATATTGGATTCGTAATATGGGCACATCTGCTGTTGGGGATATATATTTTACTCCGGTACCATTGCCTTGAGAGCTCCTGGAAGTATCTGAGGCAAAGATAAATCGGCGGTCCATATGCCTGACAAACCTGAAATGACAGGAATGAAACATGGATTTCAAAGCTGAATTGAAAGTTGTTCACAGATTTGTTTTTTTGATTATGTTTCTGCTGCCTCTCCAGGTATTTCCCGAATCCTTCTCCCCGGTGAACGTGATTGAGGCCAAATGGGGATTCGACGGGAAGGTAGTGCCCAACAAGTTCAACCAGCTCTGCGTTCTTCTTGCGAATGATTCTGAAAAGCCCTTCGACGGTACAATCATCCTTGACCGAACCATGTTCCAATCGTCGTCATTCGGTGCCGAATATTTCCAGCCGGTGTACATCGCACCTCATTCAAGGAAATGGATCGTCTTCTCGCCGATGTTGAATTCTAACTGCATGGATGGCTGGACCGTAAGATGGGGGAAGGGCAAGGATGACCAGTTCAAGGTGAACAATCCCGACTCCGGATTTCCAGCCATTGTTTTCATCGGTACGCCGACAAGTCTCTATTCGAGGCCTGGCATGCATGTCTTCCCGGACATGCTTTTTCCGAGTTCCGTTGCGCTGACAGACGGGCTTGATGCCGCGGTGATCGCCGAACAGCCCTCCTTATCGCCATATCAGGCGGATGCGTTCATGGATTGGCTGAGCGGAGGTGGACTGTTATATGTCATCCATGGTCCAGATGGAAAATTTCCGGTGTTCTCAGGCAAACTTGAAGCTCTGAACAAGGATGCGAATGAATTCAGGATCAACGCTGGAAAGGTTGTTAAACTGCCTGTTCCAGCCAGGAACATAACTTTCGAATTCATGATGAAGTCAGGATATGTATATCCGACAGTCGAAAAGAAAAAGGCCGAGGAGGATGACTACGGATATTATTATAACTATGAGAACTATACTGAACAGTTCCAGAAATTCCTGCAGAACAGGGTCAAGACCGACCACAACTGGCCCCTCATCTACATATCTGCCGTCATCTATCTCATCCTGGTGGCCGTCGTCAATCTTATCATCGGCAGGAAATCAAAGGACTACAGGAAACCCATAATCTTCTTTGCAGTCTGTCTTGTTGGATTTTCTGCGATGTTCGCAATTCTCGGGATGAGGGGCTACGGCGAAAAGAGCGTCGTAAACGATATTAGCTATGCAAGAAGCCTTGGTGACGGGAGATTCGATGTCTCGCAGTGGTTCAACGTGTTCGTGACCTCGGGCGATTACTATACCATCACACATCCGGAGGAACTGCGATATTACGCAAGCGGGACCTCCTATGAGAACACCAGGGACCTGATCTACAACGGCAAGGACGGTTTCTTCAAGACCGAGATCCCCCTTTATTCTTCGGTCAACATTGTCCACCGGGGGATGATACAGCTTGAAAAATCCGGAATTTCGGTCAAAAAGCTCAAGGTAGGAGAGGACAGGATTAATGAGTTTCACTTCAAGCTTGGAGAAAGTTTTGATGCAATCAAGGTTATGGATGTATGGGCGAAATATAAGAATGAGCTGAACTACATGTCCAAGGACAGTTCCGGAGCATATGTCAACTACAGCAATCAAAAATTCAATGAATACATACGTAAATGGACCCAGGATCACCGTTACATGTATTATTCTCACAACACGAAAGAAGATCCGCTCCGGATAGTCAAGGATACAATAGTTCCTGCACTTATCTGCACCTCCCGCGGCGGGCCGGGGCTTCCTGAGCGTGAGAAGTATGTGAAGGACAGGTTTACGGATTCAGAAGCCGTGGAAGTGTTCATCCTTGCCGAGACTCCGAAGGCATTCCAGGTTTCCGTAACTGGATTCAAGGGAAGACATGGATACACACTATACCATTTCAGTGTTTATGATAACAAAAAACAAGGTGGAAAAAATGAGTGAAAATACAGATACTGCTGAAAAAGGCCCCCGGGCCGCCATGGAGGTGAAGAACCTCTTCCATTCCTTCAAGAAAAAAATGGCCCTGCGCGGCATATCCTTTTCCGTAATGGAGAATTCGATCCACGGATTCGTCGGTCCTAACGGAGCGGGCAAGACGACCACCCTCAAGATAGCCGCGACGATCCTGAAACCGCAGGGCATCGGAACTGTCAAGATCTTCGGCTACAACATCGAGAAGGAATATACCGAAGTCAGGAAGAGGATCAGCTTCATGCCCGACTATTTCAGCATGTACAGGCACATGACCGTCTATGAATATCTCGACTTCTTCGCTGCGGCATACGGGCTTGAGATCAACGAAAGGGACAAGGTGATAGGTGACCTGCTCGCGCTTACCGACATGGATGGACGCAAGGGCGACCTGCTGAGATCTCTTTCAAGAGGAATGCAGCAGAGGGTGAGCCTTGCCAGGTCGCTTGTACATGATCCGACGCTTCTGCTTCTCGATGAGCCGGCATCCGGGCTCGATCCCAGGGCGAGGATAGAGCTCATGGAGATACTGCGCGAACTCCGCAAGATGGGCAAGACGATCTTCATAAGTTCACACATCCTCAGCGAACTTGCTGACCTGTGCGACAGTGTGACGATCCTTGACGCCGGTACTGTCAAGTATTCCGGCGACATGAGGAACCTGCTCAGGCAGGGACAGAACTACGCCGGATACAGGATAACCTTCAAGGAGAAGAACATTCCCGTGGCGGAGGATTTCAGGAAGATAAACGGGGTGACCGAGGTCATTCCCGAAAATGACTGCCTTGAATATAGGATAGTGGTCGACGGCAATTTCACCTCTCCCAACGAACTGCTGAATGCAAGCATCAGGAACGGAGCAGAGGTGCTCGCCTTCAAGGAGGATCTCAAGCATCTCAACCAGGTGTTCCTCGACCTGACAACTCCCGGAGTCGGAAACTGATGAAAATGCCGAACATGGTTCTGCTGAAGCATACGCTGCGCATGGACAACATGGCGTGGCAGAACTATCTCATGAGACTTCTGATGCTCGTGATAATAACCTTCTCGATCGCGCAGGCGCAGATCGCGAGCAGCGTGTCGGTCGGGATGCGCGCCCCGGGACTGCTGTTCTTCCAGGTGGTCGCTACGATCAACATGGTATTTGTCAGCGTTTTCGCAATAGGCCTTTTCTCAACCGCGATAACTGAGGAGAAGGAATCTGAATCGCTGAGCCTGCTGATGATGACTGGCATCTCACCGCTTGGAATGCTGCTCAGCAAAGGCGCCAGCAAGTTCATTTCGGGGATGATGCTTGTCCTGGCCCAGTTCCCGTTCACCGTCCTTTCCGTCACCCTCGGCGGAATAAGCCTCAAACAGGTAATAACTGCCTACATAATTATAATCGCGTATATGTTCATGCTCTGCAACTTGGCCCTGTTCTTCTCCGTGTTCTCGAAGAAATCATCGGAAGCTGGTTCATTCACGCTTGGAAGCATCATACTCTTCTTCGTACTGTGCGGAAATGTATCTGTCTTGCAGTTCATCAATCCATTCATCAAGCTCGATGAGGTATTGGGAACGGGCTATACTGGATTCTATCTGGATCTCTGTTCCATATCCAATATCCTCCTTGGCCTGTTCTTCTTTATGCTCGCATTGGGCTCCTTCAATCGTTTTACTAGGGAAAAAGGCGAAGGAGTGCCGGTAATGCAGAAGGTGACACATTCCAAGAAAAAGATCTTCAAGATCATAAAAATGGAACGCCCCTGGAAGAATGCGCTGGCCTGGAAGGAGTTCCATTTCGTGGGTGGAGGCTGGACGATATTCCTCTTTTCCTATTTCCTTATGTTTTTGTGCCTGTTCTTAATTTGCTATTTTGGCTTTTATGAAGCAAGAGGACGTGCTTGGAACGAGATGTTGGAATCCATACCGTACTCCCTATTCTTCCTCGGACTCCTATTTTTCTCCATAAAACTCATATATCTGGCATCAAGGATGTTCGGGAGCGAGGTCTGGGACAAGACACTCCAGGAAATCGTCATCCTGCCGATCTCTCTCAGGATGATCGTCATACAGAAGATGAAAGGTGGTTTTGTCATGCTCCTGCCTTCGCTCAGTTTCCTGGTCGTCGGGTTCTTCCTGATACTACTTAGCGGAAAAATACCTTTGGAAATTAGTGAAGGAATGTTCCTGGGATTGTCATATATCCTGCTGTATGTGCTGAAGTTCGTATTCTTCCTGTATGTGGTTGTCTACATGTCTTTATCCGTCAAATATGCCGTGATTATCATATCCTTCCTCGTGGCTTCCGTCATCTCCATGCTAATTGGGATTCCAGGAACGGCGTTAATATTCATAGGCTCGATAGGATTTGGAATATATGGGGGGCTTATCCTCATGATTATCTCGATACTCATTTCCGTCGGATCCTATGTCATTGCGATCCTAATTGCACATCGGATGACCAGGAGCAAGCTGATGGCGGTGATTGAAAACTGCGGAATGTAATATTACTCTGCCAAAGCTTCGATAGCACAGAGCACCGGCAGCTTGATCTTCGAACTGTCAGCCGGCTTCATCAGGATTGACAGGTTATCTCCCGCCTGAACCCCTTTGAATTCCTTCACCAGTGCCTTCCTTGGAACTCCCGCCTCCTTGACGATGTCGAAATCCTTGAGCAGTTCATTATTGAGGATCGACAAGGAAAAAATCCTTTCCCCGGCCTTCACATTCTCTTCCGGTTCCGCGAAATGCAGGCGTATGGTGTATTTCTTCTGTGAGGCTCCCTTTTCCTGCATCCTGAAGTTAAGCGGCGTGACACCATTGTATCCGCAGATGTAGAGCCATGGCCTGTCGGTGCCGGTGATCTTCATATCGTCCTCGTTGAAGCAGTAGAACTGATCAGGATTGTTGCTGTATTCCGGAAGCCACTTGCCAATTAGGCCTGTCCCAACTGCATTGGATGGCGCCAGATATGGGATCCAGAGCTTGCCTGATGCATCCTGTCGGTATCCCGGAGCACCAAGGTTTATGTATGCATGTTTAACTGGAAGGGATTTTGCCTCGCCTCCTGTCACTCCATTGAAGCCAGCACCCCAGTTCTTCTGCTTTTCCCGCGGATAAAGCACTATGGAGGTGAATACCGGCGTCGGACACGTGCATCCGGATCTTCCTTCAGGTGCGATCAGTATCCCGTCCGCTGGCGTCAATCCGATTCCACATGACACATCCACATTGGTGAATGGAACGAATCCGCTCCTGTCATCCAGATTCCAGAACGATATTCCACCGCGCGCCCCGAACAAGGCCGGACCTGATGAAAGCAGATGGCTGCATCCCACGTAACCCCTGAAGAAGTCCAGCTTCTGCATCTGGCCTGACAATGGATTTTCAACCATGACGGATTCACCGGTCCTCAGCTTCCACGCGAACGGTTCCGCATATATCGTGTCTCCGGCTATGATAGGGCGTCTGAAATAATTCCGTCTGCCGCCCCAGAGAAGCTTTCCATCATCGCTTGAGAACGCGTATATGGCCTGCCTGGAATATTCACCCTTGTAGTATTCGTTGTAGGGATGTCCGAAAGCCCCGGTTCCGGCTACGACAAGAGTCTTGTCCTTGTACATACAGAAGACAGTCACGTTGTTATTGCCGACTATCCTGTTGTCGACGGTCATGTCATCGGCGTTGAACGGCTTCTCCCAGATCTTCTTTCCTGTATTCTCGTCCAGGACGACAATCTTCCTCAAGTCCTTCTCGGCCTTTGCCGCATCCTTGATCTCCCTGTCCGGGAAGCTGCTGTCTTTCGGAGGGAATGCCAGTGCAGTCTTCTTCTCCTCATCGGTCAGGTTGTCGTCGAGGAAGAATATTTTCCCGTCTCCTACGGCGATGCCATTGTGGTCGATGCCCTTGCCCTCGTAGATCCATTTCTGCTGTCCGCTATCGGCATCGAATGCGAATATCGCATCGCTTGTCCTTCCATTGGGTTTCCTCCTCGGAACGTCTATCTCCGACCTGCTTCCCAGAACAAGACTACCGTCCCTGACTATCCAGCTCCAACTTTTCATCTCGGAGCCTGCCTTCGCTGGAACAAAGTATTTCTTCAGTTCGTTTCCA
Organism: uncultured Victivallis sp.; assembly: GCA_964600895.1. GTDB lineage: Bacteria > Verrucomicrobiota > Lentisphaeria > Victivallales > GWF2-50-93 > GWF2-50-93. Next base: position 8,818 of record CAZRKP010000003.1, on the reverse strand, counting down.
GTCTTCGCATCAAGACGCAGGCATTCTCCCTTTTCTACGACGACAAAAACGCTTTTTTCATCAGTCGCCATGTTCGATGTGTCCAGCGGAAGCATTGAACGAGATACACCCATCAGGTATTTCTCCCATAACTGGATCCCGTTGAACGCGTCATACGCCATGACAGTATTGTAGCTTATCGTAAAGAATATTCCGTTCACGACAAGAGGCATTGGAGGATTGGAGTGGCGCTCGATCCTCTTTCTTTCACCGGGTTCGCCGTACCATATAATCCCAAAAGGACCTTTTACCGTGGCATCCTCGTTGCAGTAGGTCAGTGCAGGCGTCCCGTAGTTGTGCGTCCAGTCCTTCGATCCCTTTATCCTGCCACGGGTGATCTTGTAAAGGGTCTTGACTACCGCTTTTTCCTCCGTGATCTCTGCGAACTTCGCAATATCGAGATTCGCAGGTTTCAGTCCGAAAAACGCAGAACCTCCGAATGGGCGAGTCACGCGCAGGATTTCATTTGCCGGAACCTGTGAAGCCTTTCCTCCGATGGAAGTCTCATCGACCACAATATTGAAAACGTACGGGGGATATGGTAGTGCGTTCAGGGAATGAGCCTCGGCGATGATCCTCCCGCCGTAGAGGCCGGATTCCGCAAGCTTGCTCCTGATTTCGGAGACAACTTTCTCGTCCGGATTAATTATGTAGATATTCAGATCGGAGATCTTTGCGAGTTCCGCAGCAAGGTTTCCGTTTCCGCCGACGAGTAGGCAGTAGCCGGATTTGATTCCAGAACCGGAGATAATGTTCTTTGCCAGGTTTTCCATGTTCGCATTCTTCGCGAAAGGCTGTGGATTCTTCTGGACTGCGATCTTCGCAGGATTCCTGTTGTCGGCAACTGAGAAACAGCGGATCTTTCCGTCGATCGTGCTAACGAATACTCTCTTGTTCGCAATGGAAATGCCTCTGACCCGGGAATCCGTCTTGAAACTCCATAATTCCTTGCCTGTCGCAGGATCCATGGCTATGACCTTGTCTTCTGCACCGAGATAGAGGACATTGCCTGCCATCACCATGAACTCAGTGGCAACGAGCGGAGTCATCCATTTGCACTTCTTCGCCATCTTGTCGAATATGCCCTTTGCAACATCGGGCCATTTGTCCCAGTTCGCCTTGCCCCAGCGGAACGGACCGTTCTCGAAATATTTCGCGAAAGGCGAATCCTTGCCGAACTTCTGGCAGAAGAAATCATAATTTTCATGGTTGTCCATCTGGCCCGGTATGCCCATCTTGTTGTAGGTCTCCCTGAACTCCTCGACTTCGGTCTTGGTGATGTCCGGAATGTTCTTCTGTTCAATGCCGATCACATTGTAGTCGGTCGCAACGTATGCCATGTCACCCTTGAAGATCATCTGGCGTGCATTGAACCAGCCGAACTTGTATTCGCCCTTTTTCTCCTTTCCATATTTATCCTTGAAGTTCTTGTCATAGTCGTAGGCGAGAATGGCGGCGTTTCCAAAGACAAGAGTCTTCCCGTTCAGGAGCTGGGTGTTCGTCCCTCCGGCATAGAACCTGAACTCATGTGCCCGGGGTACTTCAGGAAAGGGAGTTTCAAAATTTATTCCAGCCCCATCTTTCTTGTTCCAGCGGTCGGGAGTGACCCTGGAAGTTGTAAAAACCGAATCATCTGACGCGAGCATTATGCCCTGGGGTGAAGGAGACTGTATGCCACCTTTGTCGAGTTGTCTGCGCCAGATGAGTTTTCCATCGGCCGGATTCACGGCGTAAAGATATACGCCTTCCTCCGGGAAAAGTCCTGAAGCGAAATAAAGAACGTCATTGTCGACCATGATACCGCATTTCACGGGCCACAGCGATGAGAACCTGTCGAAGGAGAGCATCTTCTCGTCATTGAGGGCAGAATTAAACTGCCAGACCTGCTTTCCTGTCTCGGCGTCCACACAGGTGACCTTGCCGTCCTCAGCTCCGAATATGATCTTTCCCTTCCAGTAGGTTGGCATTATCTTCGGACATCCATCGGTGAAATACGTCCATTTTATCTTTCCTGTGGCCGTATCCACCGCATATATCCTGTTCTCCCCGGAATTTGCGAAATACGCATTGTTCCCGACAGAGATGACGTGAAAGCAGTCGTCGTGGCTGACATCGTTCTTGTTCTTCCTGGCATTGTAACCGTTGACCGGAAGGGGCCATCCTTTGGCGGGTGGAAATGCAGGAGTGAACTCCCATTGCAGGAAGAGTGGAGGCTTGACTTCCTCGACGGTGACACCAGTGCGCTGATTATCGTGCTGATATGTCGGCCAGTCCTCCGAAAGGCAGATGCCCATACAGGAGAATGCCAAAAGAATAATTGTAACAAGCCTTAGATTCATGATCGGCCTTTCAGTACTTCACATAATCTATCTTCTCATTTCCAAATGCAAAACTCTTATCATTGTAGAAAAACAGCTTATTCTTGTAGGTTTCCAGTTTAATGTCAGTGGCACCTTAGGCTTGAGAATTAGGAACAAGAGGATTAGTTTATCAATCATGTAGGAGTACTTGATGTCGCTGGTAAGCATAATAATCAAGGAGATATTCTTCAGGAAGGCCAATTTCCTGCTGAGCCTTCTTGCCGTTTCAGCTGCGGCCGGAACTCTTATCTTCTCATTGCTCATGCTCAAGATGCATGACCTCAGGACCGAAAAGATCATTTCCGCAAAGGAGGCTGAGGTCAAGAAGAGCATGGATGAACTCATCGATTCCTCACGTGTCATCACCAAGAACATGGGATTCAATGTGCTCATAATTCCGAAGGACCAGAACCTGGCGGATTATTTTTCTGATGATTTCGCCTCGAAGTTCATGCCTGAGAACTATGCGCAGAAACTCGCTGAATCAAAAATAATTACCATCCGGCATCTGCTACCTTCCCTATACCAGAAGATCAAATGGCCGGAGAAGGAAAGGACGATCCTCCTGATTGGTACGCGCGGTGAAGTCCCGTCGATACACCTTGATCCGCAGAAGCCGATAATGGATGCTGTCAAGCCAGGCACTGCGATCCTCGGTTATGAGCTCCACAAGAGCCTGGACTTGAAGCAGGGTGACAGGATAACGATCATGAAGAAGGAGTTTACCGTCGATAAATGTTTCGAGGAACGCGGCAACAAGGACGACATAACGATATGGATCAGTCTTGCGGAGGCGCAGGAGCTTCTCGACAGGAAAGGCCTGATAAACGGAATTCTCGCCCTGGAATGCAACTGTGCCATGGGCGACATCGGAAAGGTCAGGAAGGAGATCGCCGGAGTCCTGCCGGACACACAGGTGATCGAATTCAAGACAAACGCACTCACACGCGCCGAGATCCGGAAAAATGCCGCAGAAACAGCACAGGCCGCACTGGAGAATGAAAAGACGAACAGGGCACAGCTGAGAAATGAACGTGAGAGTTCCGCCGCAATTCTTGTCTCAGTTCTTGTCTTCAGCGCGATCCTGATGATAGCCTTCCTTTCCCTGATAAATGTGAAGGAACGCAGGATCGAGATTGGCATTTTCCGAGCCCTAGGATTCTTTACCGGACAGATCTTCAGGATCATTCTCTTCCGATCGTTCATAATCGGACTTCTGGGATCAATTGCCGGATGTCTTCTTGGAGTGACCGTCATACTTGTTGTTTCAGGAAAGACCGGTGAGATGGAGCCTGCCATTGCAACCGTCCGTGAAATTACCTTTTTGAAATATTCCCTGCTGACCATAATATGCTCTTCAATCCTCGCGGTGATGGCGACTGTCATGCCGGCAAAATATGCCGCCAGCCAGGATCCGGCTGAGATACTGAGGGAGGAATAGGAATATGATCCTCAGGACGGAAAACATCATCAAATCATTCAACAAGCCAGGAGAGGATCTGAAAATAATCCGGGACGTTTCATTTGGATTGGACAATGGAGATTTCATCTCGATCGAGGGAAAGAGCGGTTCCGGAAAATCTACATTGCTCATGATTCTCGGGGGGCTACTCAGCCCTGATTCCGGGAAGATAATGTTCAATGAAGAGGATCTGTATTCAATGGCGCCGGTTCAGCGTGCCCTTGCCATGAACTCCGGAATCGGTTTCGTCTTCCAGCAGTTCCATCTCCTGCCATTCCTGACCGTGAAGGAAAACATACTCACTGCGGCGATCCCATCCAAAAGGAGCGGAGTTGGAGCAAAAGCCATGGCATTGATCGAGAAATTCGGGCTTTTACAGCGAGCAAATCATCTGCCTTCAGAACTGAGTGTCGGAGAAAGGCAGAGGACGGCATTTGCCAGGGCATTGCTCAACAATCCTGTGATGATACTTGCCGATGAACCGACTGGCAATCTTGACAGCGAGAACTCCGAGCTGATATTCAACCATTTTGCGGAATTCGCAAAAAACGGAGGAGCGGTGGCGGTAGTGACCCATGATGAAAAAGCCGCGAAGTTCGCAAAGACAAGATATAAGCTTTCCGACGGAAAACTCGAAAATTTTATGGCATGATCCAGCCATGCTGCAGGTAGAACTTTCTTGACTCCGGTGACGCCAGGAAATCCATGAACTTCTCTGCCGTTGCCGGATCCTTGGAGAACTTCAGCATGCCGACGCCGGTACCGCGGAGTATGCGCTGTTCTTTCGGAAGTTCGATGATCCTTATCCTTCCCTCGGCAAGGTGCTCGAATGCCGTCCATCCGAATGCGGCATCAACCTTTTTTTCCGCGACCGCCTCTACTATAGCTATGCATCCGTTGGCATGGAAGGTGATGTTTTTGCCAATCTTGTCCATGAGCCCGAGTCTGGCGGTGACATCCTCCCAGAGACCCTTGAGACAGTCAAGCATTGAGATGGCGATCTTTACTCTCGGATTCGCGAGATCTTCGATTTTTGCGATATTCGCAGGATTGGAGGATGGAACAATGATCGCGGAATTCCTGAAAGCGATGGTTCTTCGCTTCCCCTTGACGATAATTCCCCTTACTTCACCGTCATCGAGAAGATATTCGGCTCCGCCAATGGCCAAGTCATGGATGCCGGCGTCTGCGATCTCCTGCAGGAAATCGTCACCGCCGACACTCCCGACGGCCTCCTCAGCTGTAGGATTTGCGCAGTGACGGCTGCAAACACTTATCTCGATCTTGATACCTGTCTTCTTTTCGAAAAGCTCCGCTGACATCTTCAGCGGTTCGGCGCAGGCACGGGCGGAGAAGATCCTGACAACTTTGGCGTTCATATGGTTCCTTATTTTTTGATAATCTTCTCGAAAAATATGGCTGAGACAAGAAATGAGAAGATAAGTGCAGAAACAATGCCGATAAGTATTTTCCAGCCGTGGGAAATAGCGGTGGGAGAGGAGGGGTCACTTGTGGGAACTTTTGCCGAAGCAGGTTTTATGTTCCCCAGTCCCTGAAGTGGCGGGAGTTCCTGATCGACCACGAGTTTTCCAAATACGAAAGCCTCCCAGTCGACCGACATCAGCATGTCGACGCCGGGATTCATAGCCTTCGCTTCGCAGGAACACTCCCCGACGAGGAAATTCATTATTGCTGAAATTTCCTTATGGTTGATCTTGTCTGCGGCTACAATATCGAGCATCCTTCCTCTAGAGAAGACTGGTATCGCCACGGGAAAGTTCTTCGCTTCCATCTTCTCAGGAGCGATCTTCGCAACAAGATTGACAAGATATTTTTCCGCAGGATCTTCCTTTGACATCCTGATTATGGAGGTCTTCACTGGAAGGCTCATTACATCCTCATCGAAGCCGGATGGAGGTTTTTCGGCATCCGGATCCCGTGTCGGCCTATTGTTCAACTCCTTTTCAAGGGACTTCAGTTCAGAAGAAAGCTTTTCATAAATTGAGTTATCCTTTTCCTTGTTTCCGCTTTCCATGAAGATCCATGCTGCACATTCCCCGGAAAGTATTCTTCTTGCAACCTCGCGCCGTACGGGGGATTCGACAAGGAGATGGGCGTTTTCGACAGTGAGTTTTCCATTCCAGAAGACGATCCTGTTTCCGGCAGGCTCGGGATAATAGATTACTGCATATGGGAACTTGTCAGGCTTGAACTTGTCCAGGATCTGCTTCACATCGTCTGCTAGATTGGTCTTTTTGCTTATATCCACCTTGCAGATCCTGAGGTTTGATGATTTTCCAGTCTGGTTATTTTCAAAGAAATCTAGAATTTCCTTTCCTTCAGATGTGACCTCCTTATCATATAGGAAGAACATCGGATAGAAATCAGGTTCCCAGCGTTCAAGTCCGTAGCGGTAGACTGGAACTGCGCAGGAAAATGAATTTATCCCCCACAATGAAATAAGGACAGATATAAGCAGGAAGATCTTATTTTTTATTAACATTATCCGATATCCCGATCCTGTTGTTCTTCAATATGTCCTCGATAATATCCGTAGCCTTGCCGGTCATTGCGAGCTTTCCATCGGAAATCACCGAGAGCCTGGTTCCAAGGGCCTGAGCTTCCTCAATATTATGGCAGACATGCACGGTTGTCAACTTGTATTTTGCGTGCATTTCCCTGAGCATGTCGCAAACCTCCCTTCGGGAACTGCGGTCAAGGGCGCTGACAGGTTCATCAAGCAGGAGCACCTCAGGTCTCCTTGCAAGGGCGCGACCAAGTGCGACCTTCTGTCTTTCACCTCCGCTCAGGTTGGTGACAGTTCTTTTCATCAGGGAGGATATTCCAAGGAATTCAACGATATGTCTGATCTCCTCCAGCGCCTGAGCATGAGAAGTGCCAGCGATTTCAAGCGCAAAAGTCAGGTTCCTCTCCACATCCAGATGGGGAAAGAGATCCGAATTCTGCGGGACGTAGCCGACTTTCCTGTTCATAGGCTCATCAAATGTCACATCCCGTCCATTTATCGAGATTTTGCCATCGTTGATCCTGATGATTCCGCATATGGACTTCAGTATCAGGCTTTTTCCGGAACCTGTAGGTCCCATGATCATATGATATTCGCCGGAATTCACCTCAAGGTTGAAATCCCTTATGGCGAAACTTCCGGCCTCAATGGTCAAATTTCTAATTGATATCATGCTATTTCCTTGGAGCGAGATAATGAACTATTGTCAGTGCGATTCCAGCCATCAGTACCATTACAAATGAAATGGCGAACGCCTTCTCGATGTTGCCTATGCTCAATTCGACCCATATCTGGGTCGGCATGATCTGGACACGCGAACTTGTTCCTACGAAGACCATTACTGGGCCGAAAACGCCGACAGCACGCGCCCAGGCCATGACAGATCCGGATATGACCCCATTGAGAGACAACGGCATTGTCACCTTTCTGAAGACCTGCCAACGTGAACACCCGAGGGTCATGGCGACAAATTCTAGATTCCTGTCAACGGAATCGAAAGCAGTCTTCGACGCCCTGATGCAGTATGAAACTGAAAGCAGATACTGACACATTATTATACCGAGTACCGAGCTCAGGGAGATGTCGAAACGCCTGAGGATCTCCCTGATAAACTCCCCGAGGGTGTTGCTGCCGAAGAACGCCAGGAGGGAGAGACCGACAACCACCGGAGGCAGGACGAGGGGCACGTCGATTATCATGTTGAAGAAGGCATATCCCTTGAACCTGAACCTGCTGAGGGCATATCCGACCGGAACCGATGTCAGCACGACGAGGACCAGGGTGCAAAATGAAGTGATGGCGCTGAGCTTCATTCCAGATACAGTGTCAGGCGAACTCATGATGCGCATGAAGTCGGCAAAGGTGAATCCCTTGGAGATGATATATGACACATTCGAATACAGCAGGAAGAATATCATGAGGACGAAGAGTCCCAGGCAGGAAAGAGTCAGAACGGAAAGGAAATCCTTTCCGCCCAGCGAAGGAATGTAGATGTCATTTTTATCGTTCAAATTGAATATTGCCGCCGTCGCTCCGTTAAGGTGCTTCGGTCCTGTAGCCCTTGTCCTTGAGGATCTTTTTGCCCTTCTCGCTCTTCAGGAAGTCAATGAACTTCTGTGCCGAGGCCTTGTTCTTCGAGGTCTTCATGATTCCCGCAACCACCTCGGTGACGAGATTTTTATCCTTGGGAATCCGGATGACCTCGACACCCTTTGAGAAATTTTCCGCGATGGCATCCCAGACAATCGCCGCATCGACGTTCTTCATCTCTACCCAGACGCCAAGCTCATTGACGGTAAACGATTCCTTTGCATTCCTGATCTTTTTCCTGTCGATATCGTTCTTTTTGAAAAGCTCCGTGGATTTTTTTCCTATAGTGCATGCCTCTTCCCGTCCAAGGCCGACTATTATATCATCTCGCAGGAAATCCTGGAGTCCTGCGACTTTCTTCGGATTTCCCTTCTGTACGATTATCACCGGAACGAAATATGCGATCGTGGATTTCGACTCGATCAGTCCAGTCTTCTCGTTTAGCTGATCAAGATACCAGCCGTCGGCTGGAATGAAGAGATCGGCATCCTTGTCTTCGCGTGCCCGTGTGATGAGGACACCGCTGCCAGCGCTGTCCACATCGATCGTTATTCCTGTCTCCTTCTTGAATTCCTCCTTCAGCAGATCGAAGACGGGGTTCATTCCGGCGGCAAGATAGATCCTCAAGGTGTTTTCAGCCGCATAAGCCGCAGAAAAAAGGAACATGCCCGCAATAAGGAGGATCATCTTTTTCATTTTACCGCATCTTTGCTTTCGATCTTTTTACCGTTCTCGTATTCCTTCTTCAAGTGCTTCTTGTCGATAAGGAATCCGAATTTCTGGAGTATGGAGGAACCTTTTTCCGAGCTTATGAACTCAGCGAACTTCGCAGCAGCCCCG
>CAZRKP010000002.1:0-211741 GCA_964600895.1 uncultured Victivallis sp. | reverse complement strand
CCGGAATCCTTTCAATGAATATGAATGCGGACACTGGTATGCCAGGGCAATGTCTTCCTACGGGATGCTCCAGGGGATAACCGGCATCCGATATGATGCTGTCGAAAAAATCCTTTATATGAAACCAAGGATAAAAGGCAACTTTAAGACGTTCTTCGCACGTGGGAACTGTTTCGGCACTGCGGGTATCAAGAATGGAAAGGCATTCTTCACTCCGAAGAGAGGAAAACTGGAAATCAGGAAGATAGTAATTGAATAAAGGATGGTTGGATGATTGGATGGATGGCGTTGAATTCAATAAAAACCAAGAGGATCAAGATGAATATCATATTTGAAATAGGATTCTTTGAATTTGATACCCACCCATCCAACCCTCCATTCATCCCTGGCCGTTCGGCACGTGCAGGCCAATCATCCAAGGTATTGCCATGATCTCTTCCCTACAACTTGCAAAGATCTGCGGGGTCTCCCAAGGGACCGTGGACCGCGCCTTGCACGACAGGGGCGGAATAAGTCAGAAAACGAGGAAGCTGATACTCGATGCAGCAAAGAAACACGGGTATCTTGCGAACCCCGCAGCAAGGGAGCTGATGACCGGCAAGTCGCAGTGGGCGGGAGCGATACTGCCCTCCATGACAAGCCCCTTCTTCTCGCATCTCTTCGAGGCAATCAGGGAAAAGCTAAGCGAGAACGGGATCAGGCTTCTCTGGACAAGCGCCTCAAGCGATGATGAAGTCATTGAGATCCTCTCAGACTTCGCCGCAAGAAGGACACGCGCGGCGATCCTGGTTCCACCGGACAGTTCCCTCGTGATTCCTGCGAATCTCGCAAAATCCCTGCGGATATTCTGCCTGGTAAATCCGATATCATCGGCAAACGTGACGAACCTCTATCCGGACGAGTTTATGACAGGATACGCCGGAACAGAATATCTTTTCGGCAAGGGGCACCGGAAGATCCTTTACATGAACTATTCGCGGAAGTCGCAGGCCAACGCCGACAGGCTGAACGGCTATCTATCTTTCATGGGCAAGAAAAAACTTAAGCCGGAAGTGATGGAGCCATTTGTCCCGGAAGAACTCATCAGGCTCTGCCGTTCCGAAAAGGGGCCGACAGTGATATTCTGCCACAACGACTGGCTTGCCATGAACGTTATGAGATCTCTCGAAGCTGGAGGAATCCGAATACCAGGCGATATTTCGGTGCTTGGGGTGGACAACAGCCCATCCTTCAACGCACTGTGCTCCGGAATCACTACTCTCGAATATCCATACATGGAGATCGCCACGGTCGTAGCGGATTCAATCGCTTCCGGCAGACGCATCAGGAAACATGCCTTCGCCCCATTCAAGATCATCGAGCGGGATACAGTCGCCTGATTTTTTCATGCATTTCAGGATTTAGGTATTTTTCCCAGTGTAATTTTCTCCATCTAAGGTTATTTTAACCTCATTGGACATTATTTATAAGAACCAGGGAACTTTTCAGGAAATCCGGTGTCTATAATGGAAGAAACGATAAGGAATGATGATCTTGAGCTTGTAAAGAGCTTCAATTCGGGCTCAGAACAGGCTTTTGACGAACTTGTAAGGAAGTACAGCGTGCAGATGTACAATGTGGCACGCGGACTCCTTGGGAGTTCCGAAGACGCAGAGGAGATCGTGCAGGATGCATTCGTCAAAGTGTATAACAACCTGAAAACATTCAGGGCCGAATCGTCCTTCTCGACCTGGCTCTACAGGATCGTCGTGAACCTGGCGAGGAACAAGTATCATTGGAACAGGAGGCGTGGCGCAGGCCAGCATATAAGCCTTTCGGAAAAGAAACCTGATGGGAATGATGGCAGGAACGAGGATATGCAGCTGCCGGACAATTCATACACGCCGTACAAGGAGCTCGAAAGCACAGAGGAGGATGAGAGGATCATGAAGGCCATAGATTCACTACCTGAGTCCCTGAAGGAAACTATCATATTGAGACATTTGAAAGATATGAGCTACGAGGAGATTGCCAAGATCACCGGCACGAACATAGGAACTGTGAAATCGAGGATATCGAGGGCAAGGGAGGCGCTTTCAGAGAAACTGAAGGGGCAACCGACATAAGACGACGGTGTATCGGAGCAATTGAGAACAGGAAAACCGGTGGAACTATGGACAAGAAAAAAGAAATGAAGAGCATCACTAAAGCAATTGAAGCCGGATGTCCGGAGCATGAGGTGCTCTGCGCTTATTTCGACGGTGAACTGGACAAAGGAACCCCGGAATCGGTGCACATCGCTTCATGCAAGCTCTGCCAGGAGAAGCTGGATGACTTCAGGAAGATGGGAGAAGCGATATCAAAAACCTTCTCCAACAAAGCTCCCGCAGACTTTCCAGAGACCATGCTTAAGAAGGTTAGGACAAAGATCTCAGCGGAGAAGAATCCGGTGATACCTTTCTATCTTTTCCAGCTCATGAAGGCCGCAGCAATATTCCTCCTGATAACCTGCGTCTTCATATATGTCAAGAACTCCTCCGAGACCAGGAGCAGCGTCGTCGCCGATGAGACAATCCACTCGTCGCCACCGGCCCAAATAGTCTCCACGGTTCCTGAAAGAACCCAGGACAAGCCCCCCATTGGATATCCATCCGGGCAGATCCAGCTGAGGGATATGCGGGATGTCAGCACTTCACCAGATGTCAGGTTCCTGGATCTGGCACAAAGCGGAAATTTGACTGAAAAGCCTGTCGCCATTCCCGATATGGTCACACACGTATGGACCGCCACCAATACCGATACTGCCATTGCAAAGGCAAGGGAATGTCTCGCCAAATCCGGAGTCAGCGCCAACAGCATAAGATTCTCAAAGGCCGGCGACGGGATGGTTTCCTCCGAAATAAGGTTGGACAAGAAACAACTTTCCTCATTTGTCAGGCTTTATGCCAAGGACGGTTTCGAGCTTCTTTCCCCGATGCAACCCCAGCCTGAGCAGAACGTCTTCTATGGGAATGCCGACGATCCGGTCGGATACGAGTTGAAGATTGTCTCTCCGGAAAAATGAAATATATTAGACCCGTTCCCTTCAATCTCGACAGAGGACGCCAATGACTTTTCTCGCAAACAGGAGGAAAATCACATTACTTTTATTATTGATTCCTTTCATCTCGGTATCCTACGCCGATGAAGGGGAGCCATTCACATGGTCTTCGAGGACGGAAAAGGACAGGATCTTCATTGATGCAAAGATCCAGAAGGATTCTTATCTTTACCGGGATTCAACAAAGATCAATATAACTGGTGCAGGTGGAAAAAAAGCTGAGCTTCTGAAGTCTCCGCCGACAGTGAAGGAAAAGGATGCATTCAACGAGGAGCACGACGTCTATCCGGAAGGCTCGAACTCCTGGGAATATTCCGCTTCCGGACTTTCCGGAACTATCAGCGCCTCGATCGAATTCCAGGGATGCCGCAGGAATCCATTCCTGTGCTATCCGCCTAAAAAAGTCCAATTGACGGTCCAGGGAAGCCAGATTGCAATAGAAGAAGAGAAAAGTCCGGAGAAACCTGTGAAATCCGCAGAAGTTCCTGGACTTTCCTGGAAGGATCTGGCCGGCAGGTTCAGGATGGCAGGCACGGCTGCAGGATATATGGACAGCGACAAATTCCTTTCTTTCATTGAAACTTCCGTTGATTCCACCAAACCTAAAGAGAAAACATTATTTGACGATCTTAAGGACAGGAACCTGCTGATATCAATTTTCCTGATACTGATTGGTGGACTTGCCCTGAACCTGACGCCATGCGTTCTGCCTATGATACCTGTGAACCTGGCGATAATAGGAGCCGGTGCAAACTCCAGCACCAGGCTTCAGGGATTCCTTCTGGGCCTGATGTATGGTATCGGGATAACCATTGCATACGGTCTGCTTGGACTTGCATCAGTGCTGACAGGCTCGACCTTCGGAGCACTTAACTCATCCCCCTTCTTCAATTTTGCGGCGGCACTCGTATTCATCGTTCTTGCGCTTGCCATGTTCGATGTAATCCCCATCGACTTTTCGAGATTCCTGAAATCCGGATCTCAGAACAAGGGGCGGAGCATGTTCACCGCCCTGACAATGGGCGCAATATCCGCAGTACTTGCAGGAGCGTGTGTCGCCCCCGTAGTGATAGCGGTACTTCTTTTTTCCTCATATCTTTATTCGCAGGGCGACATGTATGGCCTTCTGCTGCCTTTCCTTCTTGGCGCCGGGATGGCGCTCCCATGGCCTTTTGCGGGAGCCGGACTCGCCTATCTTCCAAAGCCCGGCGCATGGATGGTCAAGGTCAAATATGCATTTGGAATTTTCATCATGCTCATAGCCGTATACTACGCATATGCCGGATATTCGATCCTTGCCCCAAGGACTAATTCTGCCGTAGCCGAAGGATGGATGACTTCCGTAGATGCGGCATTTGGAAAAGCTGCAAAGGAAAAAATGCCGCTCATCATCGATTTCACCGCAAGCTGGTGCAAGAACTGTGAAGCGATGGACCTGACGACTCTGAAGAATAAGAAGGTCACTGATAAACTGGAGAAATTCATCAGGTTGAAATATCAGGCTGAGAACCCGAATGATCCGGCTACCAAGGAAGTGCTTTCATATTTCCAGATACTCGGTCTTCCGACATATTTGATCCTGCTCCCACAGGACCAATAATAAAATCCAAGTTCCAACTTCCAAAATCCAAACAATCTCCAGATTTCAAATTACAAACAAGATCTTTTCAATCTACTATTTTTCCATTTTAGTTGGAATCTGTTTGAACTTTTACATTGTTTGCTTGGAGCTTGAATGGCTGGAATTTGAATTTTCTCCATTAGATATTTCTCTGCTCCAGGAACCCCGTAATAAGGCTTTCAAGCTCCACATGCTTTCCCTGGGGGAGGTTGAAGCGTTCGCATATCTCCCTGATTATCCTTGCGCTGTGGCCGACAGTACCGCTCATCAGATCGGAAGCGGTACGCTGAAGCTTGACCTCTATCTCAGGGATGCGGCAGACATTCGAAGACCTGCTGGCCTTGCTCCCGATATTGGCAAGAGTAGTTCCTTCGACGGAAGATATCTTGAACTTCAGATTGAAAAGTTCGTCCGTATAACCGAGTTCGTAGTAGTATTGCCCGAAGAAATGAACTGCGCTGGATACAAGCTTCACAATGTCGTCATACCTCAGCGAATTCCTGTCCTTTTCAAGCACAGTGATGTAATGGAACAGCCCGGAACTGAATGCCTGCCAGTATTGACTGCGCTCCTTGCAGAACGTCCGGAATGCAACATTCGTGAAGAAGCTTTCCTCGCTTTCCTCAAGAAAGACAAAGTTCGACTCCAATGTGGTCGAAACCGAATTCTCCACCGCTCGTCTGATCTCTGAAAGGGAGAATTTCTCGAGTATGAATTCAGAGGGAAACAATGATATCTCCCATGTAGTCCCCCTGTCCGGCTTGAACTCACCCTTCCTCTTGTCAAATATCCTGTATGAATGGCTTATCTGTTCAACGAACTCGCTTTTCGCCTGAGGCGCCAGCGTCTTCCGTCCTTCATAGAGTATCCCCCTCAGCATTCTGCCGAGGAGTTCCCGCTGGTTCCTGAGGGCGCGCTGTATGATCCCGTGTATCTCGGATGCCTTGTATGCCGGACGGCTCGAAGCGTCCGGGGTCCTTATGTAGAATACTCCCTGCTGGAGCTCAGAGTTGCAGCTGTAGCTACACACATGGGGGATCTCTGAAAAGCGCCTGATCACGAATACCACATAGCGTTTCCCATCGACAACCGGCCGTTCTATGTCGAAGTCTATCGGCGGATCTGAGAACCTGTTGATCACGTTCCCGACGTCGGTGGGATCAAAGGATTTCGACTGCCTGTCGTTTACGCCGGTGTAGAGGCAGGGGCGTCCCGTCTTGTCCTCGCCGACGCCGACCACGATATATCCGCCCTTGGTGTTGGCTATGGCCATGCAGTGGCGTGCGAACCGTGCCTTCCCTGCACGGTTGAGGTTGTTCCAGTTCTGGGAAGCCTTGTAGTCAAGTTCCTCTGACTCCACCCCCCGGTAGATTATCGACTTCCAGTCTATGGGCATCCCGGTTTCCATATTATACCGGAAAACGCCAGGAACAGATGGTTCTGTAGGGGATTTTGGATTTCATATCCGGCATGTTGAATCAGGCATCCTGTTTCAATCTTGAATTTTCTGTTTGCCTATCGGACCTGAGTATTTTTCGTTTCCATTCAGCTTGGGTACAGGTGGTGGCGGTGGGATGAAAGGAGCCGGAGGTGTAGACAAGTCATTTATGTCCCTCCTGTCTTCCAGCTTGAGTATCATCGTCCTGATGGTCTTGAGTTCCTCGGAGAAAACCTTGAACTTCTTGTCGAGTATCCATTCCATGTGGGCTTCCATGTTCTTCTCCCTCTTCTCCATCAGCTTAATGAGATATCCGACTCCCGCAAGGAGGAAGGCATATGCCGCCAGATGGATGTAGATGTCCTCAAGATGGCCCATGATCAGATAGCAGAGCCCAGTTCCGATCACAATGATGATCGCCATTATGGAGAAAAGCCACATAAAACACCTTCTATTGGATATGTACTAAAATAATAAGATATGCTTTTTCCTCATTTTTTCAATGCTATCCGCCCCAATATTTTCGCCATGTCTTCCGGCACCTCTGCCTTGACGGCGATTTCCTTTTTAGTGACCGGATGCAGGAATTCAAGACTGCTGGAATGAAGCGCCTGTCTTCCCATCATGAGGTTCTCCCTGTCATCGTCTGTCAGCTTCCCGTTGATGAACCTCAGATATATTCCCTCATCGACACCGTAAATCTTGTCTCCGACCAGTGGAAAACCAAGGAATGAGAGCGTTGCACGTATCTGGTGGAGCCGTCCGGTGACAAGTTCAGCCTCAACCGCGCTCAATCCATCTCCCTCCCCAAGCAGTCTGAAAATCGTTTCCGCATATTCCTCATCCCCGGAGACGGGAACACCCAGCCTGAACCTGCGTTTCTTCCTTATGGCGCTCGAGGTGTCAGGTCCCATGATACCCTTCGCATGCAGATCAGCAGGAAAATGACCGTGTACCAATGCCAGATATTTCTTCCTTATGCCATATTCCGCCCCGGACATCCTGGATGCAATCTCTGGAGACCTTGCCGCGATCAGAAGTCCGGATGTCTCACGGTCGATCCTGTTTACGAAATATATCCTGCCATATTTCCCCGAGAGCATATGCCAGAGGGTATTCCTGAAGAAAGGGCCTGCGGGATGACAAGGAAGGTTCCCGGACTTTGAAACCACGAGAATGTGCTCATCGGAAAAGACTATTTCAAAAGTAGGATCGACATCCGGTTCGACTATGTCTGCGGCATGGTATTCTATCCTGTCGCCGACGGCAAGCCTTCTGGAACTCTTTGCAGCCCCCCCGTTCAGGCTGATCTTTCCTTCTCCGATCAGTCCCTGCCATTCGTTCCTTGAATGATAGGTGAATCTTTCGGCTAGAAACGAGTCCAGCCTTTTGCCGGCATCGGCATTTTCAATCAAGGTTACCGCTTTCCTACGGGAAAAATTTTCAGCGTCGGGGCTCATCAGTCCTGGATCCTGGCTTTTGAATATCTGACAGGGAAAAGATCCACGTCAATTATGTATGGCTCCTCATATCTGTATCCTTCCGAGGAGAGATCAAACTTCATCCTGTAGTCTCTTGGATAGAGTCCGGAAAGCCCCATGATCGTATGTGATACATTGCTGTGGGACACCGTATAATTCCTGTTCTTCATGACTGTCCTTATCTTGGGATATTTCTCCAGGTATGCATTGTTGAAGAACATCACTGAAGGTATCTCAAGCTCATAGCAGGTGAATCCGCTGCATCCATGCCCGTAGTTACCGTCGCCGAAATCGTTGAGGTTCTCCCCGTGGTCCGGCATGTACCAGACGCATATCGGCTCAGGATTCTTAAATATCTCCTCAGCTATGTTCTTCAGGAGCAGATCGGTATGGACTATCGAATTGTCATATTTGTCCATTATCGGATTGTCACTCGGAAAGATATAATCCTCATAAGTATAGTTGTAGTCGCTGAAGGCAAAATGGCTTCCCTTGAGGTGCATGATGATCAGTTTCTTGTGGGCGTGGGTCTCTTCGGCAAGGATCTTCTGCATAAATGGCAGCAAGGTATCGTCGTCTTCCCCTCCCGTAATGATGTTTTCATCGGTGCTGATGTAGTCCAGGAAGATGTTCGCATATGTAGAGAGGAAGTATGTCTTGTATGCGACGTTCCTCATTATTCTCACGAAGCTGGGACGTCTGGGGATATCGTTGAAGTCCTTGGACGGCACGACGGAAAAAATGCTCATGAGAGAGGGATATGTGGTCTGCCCTGTTGTTATGTAGTCCTTGAAGAGTAAGAAGTTGTCCGGATACTTGTCACGCACAGCCCTGAGGAACACGTTCGTCTTCCTCTTGTAGCCATACAGCCCCCAGGAGGCCCTCCTTGCCGATTCACCTACTATCAGGATGAATGTACCTGTGTTATTCTTGAAATTGTTGTCCAGTCTTCCCTCGAAGACATATGGAGTCGAACCGGTCTTCTTCATCTCCGCCAGGATTTTTATATAGGATCCCGAATCATACAGTAGCGAGAAAGGATATACCTTCTTGAAATAGTTCATTTCAAAAGCAAAGAAGATAGGCACGGCGATCAGCAGGATTATCGGAATGTATCTCCTGTCTTTGGATACATAGGGACCGGGATCTTCGCCGGGAGCTCTCAATATTATGAATCGCGTATAGAACAGAAGGACTATCAGGAACGCCAGTGTTGCGGTGATCATCTTCGGCGACGTGGCAAAACCAATCATCGCCTCAAGCTTCGTGTTGAAAAGAGCCATGATGCTGGTGACACCGAGAGATTTTGAGTATATGACCAGGAAAATTGTATATATGAACGACAGGGCCACGAACGGCAGTGTAAGCGCAAGCCTTGCACGCGTAAGCAGGAAAAGAGAAGAAATAAAAGCGGAACAGAACGCGAAAACAATAAGATATTCGAGCTCATTGAAGAAAAGATATTGAGCCAATGCGGGAAGCATTAGGATCAGGCTGTTCAAATGTATCTTGAGCCTTGGACCAATGCTGTATCTGAATCTGATCAGACCAATGACTTTCTTCAGTCTCGACATGATTCCAGCATTCCCGCCGGTATTTTCAGGATTCAAATTTACAGATTCAGACATTTAATAATCCTTGAGGATGCTTTCCCTGCTTCCACCCCCTATATGCGGCCATCCACGAAACCGCATGAGCAATTGAAAATATCACAGAGTTTTTTGTATTCAACACATAGATGCTGAATTTGACCGACGAAATACTTCACGCGGTGGCAATTATCACTTCAAAGTGTAGATTTAACACCCGGATTTAATAGGAAACCATCTATGGAAACAATAATATTCAGGGATAAATCTTTCAGGAAGAAACTCGGGGCCCTTTGCTCCCGACAGGTCTGTCCTGCCGGCATCGAAAAGCCAGTAAGAGAAATTGTCGATGATGTTAGAAAGAACGGCAACAAGGCTGTTTCAAAATATTTATTGAAGTTTGACTCTGCAAAGTTGACCCCGTCGCAGTTCCGCGTGACAGATGCAGAGATCCGAAAGGCTTTTACAGAAGTTGACTCAAAAACCAAGAAAGCGGTCGATATCGCGATAAGAAATGTTGCGACTTTCGCAAAGGTGCGCATACCAAAAGACTGGAAGTTCTCCCCAAGGCCCGGGGTCGTGCTTGGAGAAAAATATTCTTCTCTCAACAGGATCGGCGCGTACATCCCCGGAGGTACAGCACCGCTCATTTCAACTTCCGTACACACCCTGGCAATTGCGAAAGTCGCAGGTGTCAGGGAGATCGTCGCCGTCACTCCCCCGAACAAGGAAGGCAGGATAAATCCCGCCCTGCTCTACGCCTTATCAAAATCCGGCGCAACCGAGATCTACAAGCTTGGAGGTATCTATGCGATAGCCGCACTGGCATACGGGACTGAGACAATAAGAAAAGTCGACAAGATCGTCGGTCCCGGCAACGCATATGTCACCACCGCAAAGAAGATCGTCTACGGCGATGTCGCTATCGACATGATAGCCGGCCCCTCCGAGATAATGGTGATAGCCGACAAGACATGCCGTCCCGACTTCATCGCCGCCGACATGCTCTCACAGGCCGAACATGGAAGCGGACTCGAGCAGGCTGTACTCGTAACAGACTCCTCTTCTCTGATTGAAAAAGTCAAAGGTCAGCTTGTTGTCCAGTCTGCGAAACTCAAAAGGTCAGGTCCGGTTGCAAAAGTTCTGGCGAACGGAGTTTTCTTTATTCTTGTCAAAATGATTTCCGACTCTGCTGAGATCGCAAACCTCTATGCGCCAGAGCACCTCGAGATAATGTGCCGCAACGCGGAATCGATAGCTTCAAAGATCAATGCAGCAGGAGCCATATTCCTCGGAGAATGGACTCCTGAACCGGTCGGTGATTTTGTCGCCGGACCGAGCCATGTCCTGCCTACAGCCGGCACGGCGAAATATTTCAGCGGACTGACCATCGAACAGTTCTTCAGGAGAGCCAGCATACTCAAGTATGACAAAAAATCCTTTCTGAAGGAACTGCCCTATATTGCGCGATTCGCAGAAGTCGAAGGCCTTGATGCCCACGGCCGCAGCGCGACGATCAGGAAGGGATAGTCGACAGTCGTCGGTCGTCAGTAGAAAGAAAACTCAGGAATTCTTTTCGCTTTGTGCCTATGTGCCTTTGCTACTCTGTTACTTTTTATTCGTTGCCCCCAAACACTTCCTTGAAAATTTCCACATATTTCCGGAACTGATCTATCGAACAGTCTGGAGGAATGCGATGGTCCGGCATAGGGATGAAACCGCCTTCGACGACTATTTCCTTGAGCGGTTCAAGTTCAGCTCGGATGGCCTTTTCACCGTGGGGAATGACATGCTTGTCGACTCCACCCATCATGCGCATCCGCTTGCCGTATTTCTTCCTGAACTCTACAGGATTCGCTTTCCATGTCCCGACCTCGATCGGGAAGATGATATCAAATCCACTCTCAAGCCACAGCGGAAGCAGATCATCGATCTTGCCATCGGAATCTATCAGGACATATTTCACTCCCATCTTATGGTAGAAATCGATCATTCGACGGTAACGCTTGTCGAAATATGTCTTGTAAAGATCCGGCGAAAGCAGTGGACCGGTGTTAAAACAGCAGTCCTCGAAGATGTATGCAAAATCGAACGAAGCCTTTTCAAGGAGAGGCTTGTTGAGCGCCAGGTAGTATTCCGTCTGGAACTCGATCATCTCCTCATACAAGGCCGCGTCGTCGAAAGGCAGATATGAAATCGCCTCGACACCAAGCGCATCACGCAAACGGCCAAAAAGGCTTCCTCCGAAAAAGCAGGTCATGTGCTCTCGGGAGTTTATCTGCTTGATCCTTTCTTCCCATCCGGCGCGCCAGCGGGTTTTGTCGGATGAATCAAGTGCCTTCTTGTAGATTTCCCAGGATTCGCGTGTCGGCTCGAGGTCATGTTTCAGAGTATGCGAAATCGAGCTGCCTATCTTGCTGACCTGAACGATTCCTCCGAACGGAGTACGGTTTGTCTTCGTGGTCTCATCTTCCTCGATGGTCTCCCATTTCCCTTTCGGGCGCGGGGTGTATTCAACCAGCCCCTGGCTGTTCCAGATGTTGCCTTTGCCATCCGGTGACATCTCCCAGTCGGTGTCCATTCCGGAAATCTGGGGTCCGGCAGAATCCCCCTTCATCATAATGGCATCGAGTCCTTCTTCCTTCCAGCGCACTTTGGTTTCCGGCCAGGTCCCAAAATAAAGGACAGGCGTGCGGTCAGGCTTCCCGTATCCCATCACTTCGGCAAAACGCTGGCGACCATTCATATGAGCCTCCCCACCAGAAATTCCCTGAACTTCTCAAGGTCCTTCCACTCAAGGGCCCAACGTATCTTCTTGGCGTTGTCGGCAATCCTGGTAAACCCATCATGTGATATGTATACCGGCACTTCCTTGATTTTGAGAAGATCTTCTGCAAACGCAAGATAGACGGCAACGGTGTCGAAGAGCGTAGAGCTCTTACCTTCATCGCTCTTACCTCTGAGCCAGACCTGATATGAATCGATAAGAGCCCTTGTCAGAGGATTCTTGCATTCCTTGACACGCCTGTAGAGTTCTCCGTCCAGCCTTATGACTCCACAGGTGTCGATAGGAGTAATTGTCATGCTTGCCCACGGGGCGGTGAAGACGGCCATTGCTGAAATGACATCGACAATCACATTATATTCCGCAGACTGTCCCGGAGTCCCATCATATTTTTTCGCGATGGAGCCGTGCATACCGATGAACCTGCATTTTTTCGCGATTCTGGGTTCCCGCCTGAGCGCCTCTGCGATATTAGTCACCGGTCCAATCGATACGAGCGTGATCTTCTCCTTGGACTTCATTATGGTCTTTATCATCGCATCAACACCGTCAGCATAGACCTTGCCTTTGTACTTCTTCATGTTGAATCCCTTTATCCAAGGGCTGACCTGTATTGGTTGATCCAAGGTCTTTATTCCGGTTCCGATTGGAATATCTGTGCGACCTGCAGCCTGAAGAAGCTTGGCAGTTATGGCGGTACGGTGCTCAGTGTTGAACGTGGCTGTCGTGATTAGTTTCAGGTCAAGTTCCGGGGAATTGAGAAGCATCACAAGCGCCCATGAATCGTCGATGTCGCTGCCGATGTCGGTGTCAAGAATCACTGGAATAGGTTTCTTCATATCTGATATTCTCCTTTTTGTTTGCACATAAAATATTATTATACGAAAATTCCTCAATGGACTAAACAGGCGGAGTTTTTGCACTTTCCGGATATCAATTGCAAGGCACTTAGGCACAAAGAAACAAAGGGCCAAAGTCTACATTTTTAGTCTGTGAAAGTCTACCTGTCCTCCGTAGCGCTTTGGCGGAGGAGGATGGCTAAATCTTCTTCCGGTATGCCGCGGGCGAGACCTTCGCATTGCGCTTGAAGAAACGGGAGAAATAGTAGATGTCGTTGAACCCGCATTCGGTGGCAATCTCACCGATGGACTTGTCGGACGTCTCAAGCAGGCGTTTCGCCTTTTCCATGCGTGAGCTGATGATGTGGCGCAGGGGGGACTGTCCGGTTGACTTCCTCACAAGATGTCTTAGATAGTCCTTGCTTATGTAGAGCGTGTCGGAGATATTGTCGAGCGAGACGCGGCCCTCATTCTCGCGTATCATGTGGAGTGCCTTGTCGATCTTTTCGTTCTTCGGTGTTTCAGGTCCTTTCGACTGCGATGCGATGATCCTGCGCGTGAGCCCGACGATCTGTTCGAGGAGGCCGTTGGCGATCAGTTCGTAGGATTCCTGCTTGGTGTTGAGTTCCTTCACAAGTTGTTCGAGCGGATAACGGAGGGCACCGGAATAGTCACGGTAGGTACCGGAGAGTTCCTCCAATCCACTGCCCGAGACGCCAACGCATATCCCGCAGAGCTCCTCAGTGTTCTTCTGTTTGTGGAAGATGCCGGCGGGTGCGATATGGAAGTCGTATTCGGAGAAATCCCATTTCCGGTTGCCAAAGGCGATCTCTCCGGAACCCTCAGTGTAGTAGACTATCTCCAGAGCCTTGTGCGAATGTGACTTTACAAAGGTCCCCGGATTGTGCCGCGACACAAAACAGAATTCAAGCTTCATGGGATAATTTCCATTGATATAAGCCTACAATATATCCTCAGTTGGAGGATTTTCATAGGAATCTGAAAGAGGGTGATTGAATGTAGCACAGGAGGGACGCCTGTACCACATTTTTCAACGCCGTTACTCCGATACGTTCTCCGGGCCCGAGTTACTTCGCGCACAGCGACCTGAGTTCCCCGGGATACAGGGAAACTGTGATCTTTCCGTTGTTCATTCCCAGCTCATTTCCTGTGACAGCATCAAGAAGTTTCGTACATTTTGAAATGTTTACAGTGACATCTTTCTTTGACACTAAGCCTGTATTGACAACTGCGAGATAAGTGCCGTCTTTTTCGGTCGGGATCTCCCTGACAACCACCTCGGGATCCGAAGCTGAATTTGCAATGATCCTGCTTGGAAGCGCCGGTAATGCAAGGAAGGCCGCGTTGAAGGCACGGACATACTGGGGAAATCCTCTTGCCATTGTATTTCCATTGAGATATCCGATGTACCGGGGATCTCCATAAGCAACAGCCCTTGCCTCCGCCAGCATGCAATAAGGTCCGGCTCGGTCAACGTCAGAACAGAAATATCCCATGATCTCCTTATCCTTTGAATCGTTCATCATGTTTTCATTCAGAGAATAATGCCTCATGATAGCAAGTCCTTCGCCGCAACGGAATGCATCAAACGCCTCCGGCACTGAAACCGTATAGAGACGGTTGAACGAATAATCTACGACAGTCCCGTCCTTCTTCTTGAAGTTGGCAGGATCCGCATTAGGACAGGAGTGCTGCCATTCCCATTCGCCCCAGGTGCCACCGATCGTCTTGAGAAGTTCCTTTCCGTAGATGTTGTCCTTCACGACCTGGTCATAGGAGAGCGGAGTGCGTTTCTTAGGAAACTTGTCCATCGTATTCTTCCACAGCTCAACGTCATCCGTGACGAGAACATTTCCCGGCAGTTCGCGTCCGGGTTCGCTTGTGTCTGTGGTCAGGAGGACTATTGCGTCTTCGCCGATTCCTTTCTCGCGGAGATATTTTGCGAGTTCCGCAATGAATGCATGCCTCTTCTCGAACCACCACTTGTAATATGCATCAAGCTTGGCCTTGTCTGCGGAAAGCTGTTCGCGTGTAACCTTCACCTTCGTCTCATCCGCGTATCTCGCAAGCGTTATGTCGCCGAAGCTGACCGGAATCTGGCTCGGACGTGTCCTTATCCAGGCGCCTACAAATTTAACCTTGTCCTTGTAGCGGACTATTGTACAGTCGAACATTTTCTTCGCATCGGCCAATGCATCTGGATCCGTCACGTCGATATGGGCGTTCTTCTCTATCCACTCTATATGCGAGAACATGCCCTTCTTGTTTGCAAGTGGTTTGACTATTCCTCTGTGTCCCAAGCCGCCTTTTCCGGTCGAACCGCCGAATTCATAATATGGAAGCACGTAGAGATCCTTATATTTCGCGGAAATCGTGTCAATCATCTGGCTCCATCGCTTAGGAGTCGATGACTGCACCCAGATTGCTTCCTCGCCGTCCCACCCCTGGTTGTGACCGAACTCCAGCAGATCCTTGGAGAACGTATTCATTCCAAGGAACTTCAGGTTCTTCATCTTCATCTCGAACCAGTCGTTCGGATTGTCAAGTCCTCGGTTCTGTGCCTTGTCCTGTCCGTGGGGAACAGAGACGACTCCATCCGCCATTTCCTCGCGTCCGAAAATATATCTGCGCGGCAGGTTTGCCGGAGGATAGTTGATCTTCACTTCATAAGCTTCCGGATTCTCCACCTCATAAAGTGCGATCTTCGCAACCGCAGCACCAGCCGACAAAGGATCATTGTTGCGGTCTGTCTGGGAAATGATCACCCAGAACCCCTTGTCGGGGGTCATTGTACGCAAACCATCTTTTCCGACGATGAAATCCGGAGTCCTTTCATGGAGGAAGAAGAATTGTGACCATTTTTTGTATTCGTTCGTAAGAGGATACTTAAGCAATTCGGGATTGTTGTTGACATATTTTCCTATAATGGTATCTCCTGAGGCCTGTCCGGTGGCGAAGCCGCTTCCCGTCTCGCATCCGCGGTTCTGGACGAACATCGCTCGAGACTTGTCTTCGGGATAGTCAATTGTCAGAACATATGCGGCTTTCGCCTTGAGGCCTTTTCCCGCACCGATCTTGTACGCCATATATGT
Organism: uncultured Victivallis sp.; assembly: GCA_964600895.1. Classification (GTDB taxonomy): domain Bacteria; phylum Verrucomicrobiota; class Lentisphaeria; order Victivallales; family GWF2-50-93; genus GWF2-50-93. Next base: position 195,796 of record CAZRKP010000002.1, on the reverse strand, counting down.
TGCGGCATCGCCAAATTTCAGGACGCGGCACTTTTTCCCAAGTATGTCCTGGACATCGCTGGCGTTAGCATCAGGGAACTGTCTCATCTCGTGGGTACCATTGTCAGTCGCACAGTCAATCTCATCGACAAGTTTTAATTTTTCAAAATCAAATGCAGGAAGCATTGAAGGTTTTGGCGGAGGCTGCACGGGTTGTGGCACAGGCTGGGAGACCTGCTGAGCAGCAACTGGCTGCCCTGGCTGGTTCGATGGATTTTGTTCTGGCGAATCCTTCTGACACGAAGCGAATGAAAATGTCAAGATGACAGAGCAGGCGATTAGAATATTTCTCATGGTATTCCCTTTCATATTACCGATTGCCGTTACCGCTCACGATGCCATAAGTTACGCCTCAGGCATACGCATTTCAAGCTGAAATTTTAAAATTATACCCCTTCGTGTTCTTCATGGGCTTCACGGTAAGATAAAAGACTGTGGTCAAGTTCCCGGATTCTAAGCCGTACTCCTACGAAGGCCCTCATAAAGCGCAACAGAAACTGCGTTCGCGAGGTTCATGCTACGGGCATGTTTCCCCGGCATTGGGATCGTATACAGCTTGTCGGTATACTTCCTGTAAAAATTCTTCGGGAATCCGGAAGTCTCGCTGCCAAAGACAAGATAGGAACCTTTCACATAGGGACAATCCCAATATTTCTTTTCGCCCTTGGTCGAGAAGAAATATATGTCTGAGGGATTGCATGTGCCTAAGAACTCGTCCATATCATCATATGTCGCCCAGTCGAGATGCTTCCAGTAGTCGAGTCCAGCCCTCTTCAGGTATTTGTCATCTAATGAGAATCCGAGTGGTTTAATCAGGTGGAGACGGCTGTCGGTATTGACGCACAGCCTCCCGATGTTTCCGCTGTTCTGCGGGATCTCGGGGTGGACTAATACTATATTGAAAAGCTTTTCCTTCATATACCTTGGCACAGACCTCCGTCCTCCTTCGTCATCCAGAGAATGACTACGGAGGACAGGCTGACTGATAAATGTTTCAGGTAAAATATGCCCGAAAACCACACAGATAAAACGATTCATGCCAAAATCATTACATTTATTTCTCGCACAGAGGCACAAAGTCACCAAGTGGAGATTACACCACGAAGAACACGAAGCTCACGAAGTAAGAATTCTCTTTTCCTGAATCGGCTCTGGCGAACATGTTCACCCTGAATGCGGAATATGCAGGAACATAGGAGAGCCAATTCATATCTGCGTATATCAGCGTTCATCTGCGGTTGGTTGAACTTTGTGTACTTTGCGACTCTGTGCGAGGAATATATTGTTCTCTTATTTGTGGAAGAAAAATTCCCCTTCGTGCTCCTCGTGGACTTCGTGGTGATAAATAAGCACAGTCTCCTTATCCCTTGCAGCACCCTGTTCATATGATATAGTAATTTTCATTTCCGAAAGGAGCCGAATGATGAAAAAACGGACCAGGAATATAAAATATCCGGTGAAACCAAGCGTCCACAAGGGTGAACTGCCCGATCCGTTCTCACTGCCTGGCGGAGGAAGGATATCAACCAGAAACGAATGGTCGGAACGTTCTAAGGCCTGGCGAGACATGATCATCAACATGGAATACGGTGGTCTCCCCACAAGACCAATGGCCACCCAGATAGAAACCCTTTGCCACAGCTCTGCCAGGAGACTGCCGGGTGAACCTCGTTTATGGACCTACCGCATCCATTGCCTTGGCGGCAAGATGCCATTTTCATTCTGTGTAAAAATAATTTTCCCTAAAACACCGGAAAAGCTCCCCGCAATAATTAATGGAGATGGTTGCTGGTGGAATATTCCCGATGAGGTGGTCGGCCGCATTGTTGAAAGCGGTTGCGCACTGGTTTTGTTCAACCGTACGGAAATGGCGGAGGATCTGGGATATGAGAATGTGCCGAACAAGACCAAGCGGAACGGTGGACTGTATGATGTATATCCCGGAAAGACCTTCGGCGCCATCGCGGCATGGGCCTGGGGATACCATCGCTGTGTGGATCTCCTTTATGAACTGCCCTTCATCGACAAGGAGCATATAGCAATAAGCGGACTTTCCCGCGGTGGAAAGACGACACTGGTGGCCGCTGCGACAGATGAAAGGATCACCCTCGTAAACGACACCGCCTCATGCGCCGGCGGAAGCGCTGCATTCCGCTATGTTGGAGACGGCGGAGAGACGCTTGACATCATCAATGTCTTCCCCTCCTGGTTCGGTCCGGGACTGCGTCCGTATCTCGGTAGGGAACAGGATATTCCGTTCGACCAGCACTGCCTGCTGGCGACTCTCGCCCCACGTCCTCTCCTCCTGACCTACGCACTGGACGACCGTTGGTCGAATCCGGAAGGGATGGTGCAGTGCGCCTGGGCCGCAAAAGAGGTATATAGTTTCCTCGGAGTTCAGGACAATCTTGCATTCCATTTCAGATCCGGCGGTCACGCACAGACTCCGGACGACTGGAATGTGCTTCTTGATTTCATCGCCTGGAAATGGCAGGGGGAAAAACCAAAAGCCCCATATGACAAACATCCCTACAAGCATCTCCGCCCGGCATTTTCCTGGAAGGCACCGAAAGAGCAAGGCACCTAAAACAACAGACAGCACAATTATCAATGTTTGATACAGGCAACAGGAATTTTCTCGAACGGGCGATAATCGTAGGCTTCTACGACTTCAGCGTCAGTCCCTCTGAGGCGGCTGAACATCTATCCGAGCTCCAGGAACTGATGAAAACGCTCGGTATCCCGGTGATAAAGGAGATCACTGTGAGTCTCCGCAACCCCAGCCCGCACTTCCTAATGGGCAGCGGAAAGGCCGAGGAGATTGCGAACATCGCAAAAGAAATGAAGGCCGACTGTATCGTCTTTGATCACGATCTCTCGCCGTCCCAGCAGAGGAACTGGGAGAAGTTCACAAAACTATGCGTGATCGACCGTCAGGAGGTCATCATCGAGATCTTCGCCGGACGCGCCTCCACGCGCGAAGCCGTCATACAGGTCGAACTCGCCCGCATGCAGTATTCGCTGCCGCGCCTGACCAGGGCCTGGACACATTTCTCGAGGCAGACAGGTGGAAAGTTCGTCAAGGGTGCAGGTGAACAGCAGATCGAGATCGACAGGCGAATCATAAAGAACAAAATATCGCAGCTCCAGAAAGAGCTCAGGGAGGTAAAACAGCAGAGGTTGACACAGAGGAAGATGCGCGAGAAGGCGGCGATACCCCATGCCGCGATCGTCGGCTACACCAACGCCGGAAAATCCTCCCTCCTCAACAAGCTGACAGGCGCTCATGTCCTGATCGAGGACAAGCTTTTCGCGACGCTGGATCCGACAACCCGGCATTACACCCTACCCAACAACCAGAAGATCCTGCTCACTGACACAGTAGGATTTGTCAGGAAGCTCCCGCATACCCTTGTTGATGCATTCAAGTCAACACTCGAGGAAGCGGTACTCGCGGACTTCATAATCCACGTTCTCGACATCAGCAGCGAATATGTCGATGAACATTGGAAAACCACATTGAAGGTACTTGACGAACTTGGAGCCGGTGAAAAGGACATCATCACCGTCTTCAACAAGTCGGATGTCGCGAAGGATCAGTTGCTCAGGGCGAAGCTAAAATCACTCGAGCCAGAAGGCGTCTTCATATCTGCAAAGACCGGTCTCGGTATCGACAGCCTCGTCTCGGAAATCACAAAGAGGATAAGTATTACGACGGAGATAGTCAAGATGAAAATACCTCCGGCACGGCATGACATGATCGCTTCCGCGCACAAGAACGGGAAAGTTCTCGCATCGAAGTATCACGACGACGGCACAGCGGAACTGACTGTCAGCCTCTCCAAATCCCTCACAAGGCTCTTCGAGGAATTCATATGCAGGTAAGCGCCTGCATATTTCCACCATATGCCTTTTAGCATAATCATATTTAATGGACTAGCACCTCCTTACTCTTCTAAGAGCAAGAACATGCCTTACGGCATTAACTACGAACTTATACATTACAATTGGAATACGCTTGTAGTTAAACCCGCAAGGGCTGTTCTTTTCGAAATCTCGGGGTCTCAGCCTTTCGACACAAGGCTTTCATCTAAAAATCCACTTGCTTTCCCCGTTATACCGCAGTAACTTCCTGAAAAACAGGAATAAATTTAAATCATAACTATTCTTATGAAATTAATTGTATCAATAATAGTCTTGCTTATATCAGTTAACATAATGGCTGATATCGTTGGTTATAAAATCGAGAATAACAAAATAATTCTTGTTAATGAAAAAGGTAAAAGCGTCTGCGCTGGATTCATGCTTAATGATATAATCGCTGGATGTAAAATCGAGAACGGCAAAATGGTCTTTGTTGATAAAAACGGTAAAGATATCGGCATTAAGCCAATTAATATAAATAAAATTGCAAAATGTAAAATTGAGAAGAACGAAGTGATTCTCCTTGATAAAAACGGGGAAGAGATTGATATAGTAGAGCCACCCAACGAAGAAGACGCGAAATCTGCAAAAGAACTAGATCAGGAATTTAAAAATAAAATTATAAAATACATCAATAAGCCAAATTATAAATATTCAGTATATGCCTGCAGAAAAGTTGAAAATCTACTCCTGATTGAATGTAATTGTCCGGCTATTGACGACGGGAATATCCATATTGTTTATGATACGCAGAAGAAGGAGTTTATAGGTTTTTTCTGCTGGTATCCATCAGGATAATGACAAAATCTTAGACTAACCCCGTGATTCATTATCGAGCGTTACTTGCCCCCCATCCTAATAAATCCCCACGAAGTTCGTCATACCATGTTGAAGAGCAATCAAACTCAAGAAAAAGAGACTAAAATGAAAAATATATCACTGGCAGTCCTTTTAATTCTCATTGCCGGTTGCTGCAATTCTAGGGAATACGAGATCGTCAGGAGTCCGGACTGCGCATACGAGCCGAATTCATTCGTGATAAGCGAAATTCCCGGGCAGAAACTCGACATTAAATCCTGCCTTGCCGCAAAATTCTGCAGTCCAGACGATGCGAAGTTCGCAAAATCACTGTCGGACGAGGTGCTGAACGAATCCTGGAGATACATTAATAACAGGAGCAAGCACAAGACAAGCATTTTGGCCGCAAGGGAGATCGGCGATTTCATCTTGATATTTGTCGATGAAACCAATGTTGCGGACGGCGGGTTTGAATTCGTGTATTCGAAGAAGTTGAAGAAGGTCGTCGGGACATTCACCGCCGGATACAGGGGGTAGGAACCCTACTTCGGCAGGTCATCATTGCTTTTGAGCTTTTCCAGGCATTTCGGGCAGATCTTGTGGGTGACCTTGGTCTGTTTCCCACTTTCAACCTCGTATCCTGCTAACGTAAATACGTTGTTGCACCAGGGGCAAACAACCGGAATCTTCTTCACTTCCTTGACAGTTTCCCTTGAGATCCTCTGTGTCCTGTCATCTTTGATATCATCTTCGGCCATAATCAAATTTCAAACCTTTCCCTTCTTCCTCATCTTCTTGTAGCACTGCGGACAAATTCCGTGGGACACGCCAATCTTCTTGTTACGTTCGACCTTCCACTTGGAAATCGTATATATCTTATTGCACCACGGGCATACGATCGGGATCGTCTTGATCTCGTCGATCGACATCTTTGGCATCAGCTGGGTCATGTCGGACATCAGCTCTTCAGAATCATCAGCCATAATCCCACCCCCATAAGCCCTTGTGTCACTATTATATCCTTATGATAATGCATTTGCAAGAGGGAGCTAAAGAATGGATGATTGGGAATGATTGGAATATTTTAAGTGTTAAGTGCCATGCAATTCGAATCTTTTGCTTAAAACAAGTAATTGCGTAACTGTTTACCCTATAAGCTTCTCTATATTTTACGCACATTTTATGTTATTTTGACTTGAAAACAGACATATATGGCTTCAATTATGCGTAAACGATTACGCATGGAGTCAGTAATAGTTGAAACAGAGGATGAACATCAAGGAGTTCGCGTCAAGGCTGGGCATCTCGACTGCCACTGTCTCACGCGCCTTCGGCACGAAGGGCCGCATCAGCGAAAAGACCCGCAAGATGATAATCTCCAGAGCCGAAGACCTTGGTTACAGGGCCAACTACCATGCCAGGAACCTCTCGAGCAAGAAGTCGCACACCATCGCCTTCTTCTACCCTCCACTCACCAAGGGTGAACCCGACTACTTCATAACCGAGATCATCTTCGGTGTCAGCGAAGCATCTTCGCGCAGCAGCTACCCACTTCAGGTGCATCCTATCTATCCTGAATCAACAGACTTTTGCAAGGACATAATTCTCAACGGAAGCATCTCCGGCATCATCGTCACTGCCGGAACAGCCGAATCCAACGAGCTTGTAAAGACCGCAAAGATATCCTCGCTCCCTTACGTGGTCGTCGGACACATGTCCGGTGAAAACCAAAATACGGTCACATTCGACAACTCCCGCGGAGCCATGCTCGCAGGAAAATACTTCAAGGACACCGGCAGGAAAAATCCCGCTTACGTGAGCGGGATTTTCGACAAGCGCAAGCGCCTGGGTTTCTCCCAGGGACTCGGGGCAATGTCTTCAAAGCTCCACTTCGACAACGGAGGTAGTACGTTCCATGATGGATTCTCGGCGTTCAGACGCGTGCTCAAGGCCGTTCCGGATACCGACTGCGTGCTCTGCGCGAACGACATCCTCGCAATGGGCTTCATCAAGGCAGCTTTGACTGAAGGATACAAGGTTCCGGGCGACATTGCAGTCATAGGTTTCGACGATGTCAAGATCGCAAGATATTTCTCTCCGGCGCTGACGACCATACGCCTGCATCTTGACGAACTCGGAGAAAAGTCGGTCAACCTTCTCAGGAGGATAATGGACGGGGGAAAGACAGTCTCGTGTGAATCTGTCGACTGCGAACTGATTGTGAGGGACTCGGCATAAGAATGAAGAGAGCAAACCACAGAACACACAGATTAAACAGAATGAATGCAGTCTTGCTAATAGTCTCGAAATAGAACGGGGGGTTTGTTTATAACGGAGGGCGGGTTTTCTTACCCGCCACAGATAGAGTGCCGCGGGTTGAAAAACCCGCGCTCCGTTGAAGAGGAAATTCATAGAGACTATTATGAGATGATTAGTAAAATAATTTATGAATATCTGAATTATTTCTTTGTGTTCTGTGGTAATAAAAAGGAATTTGACATGATTAATGTTAAAATGAAAATTTCACCGGAGCTGGATCCGGGATTCATACCCGCAATACTATGGAACAGCGAATACTCGAAGCTTGTCGAAAAGTCCGGAAAGTGTGTAAAGATTGCGATCTGCCTAAAGAGGACGAACGGTTCGACATCCGTTCTCAAAACCTCGATTCTGCCTGACGAACCTGCGAACTTCGCATTGAACCTGAAGTATGTTGAAAGGCTAGTGAAATATCTTCTCTGGATGAAGGGTGGCTGGAAGATAACCATTGCCGGAAGCCCGAAGCTGGCGGAAGAACTCAGAAGGATATATTCATCGTCTGGCACGCGCAAGTTCGACCACGAGATCATGGGCGAAAAGATCTATGGAAATGAAATGACCGTCGAATCCTGCGAACTTCGCAATGCCCCAAAGGAGAAGGAGACGGCAGTCAAGCTCGGAGGAAACCTGGACGGATGCAGGATCGGTTTTGACCTTGGCGGTTCCGACAGGAAATGCGCCGCGGTCATAGACGGGAACGTCGTATTCACTGAAGAAATACCCTGGGATCCGTACTTCCAGAAGGATCCATCATGGCACAAGGCCGGAATAAATGATACTCTAAAGAAAGCGGCCACACACCTGCCAAGAATTGATGCGATAGGTGGAAGTTCAGCCGGGGTTTATGTCGACAACCAAGTCAGGGTCGCATCCCTTTTCCGCGGCGTTCCCAAAGATGATTTCAAGAATCATGTAGTGAACATGTTCATCGATCTGCAGAAGGAATGGAAGGTACCGTTCGTGGTCGTGAATGACGGCGAAGTCACCGCGCTCGCGGGTGCGATGTCCCTTAATGACAATTCCGTCCTTGGAATTTCGATGGGAACGAGCATGGCGGCGGGATATGTTACTCCGGCCGGGACAATAACCGACTGGCTGAACGAGCTCGCGTTCGCGCCTATCGACTACCGCGAAGATGCGCCACTAGACGAATGGTCCGGCGACAGAGGATGCGGGGTGCAGTATTTCTCCCAGCAGGGTGTTGCAAGGCTCGCAACACTGGCGGGAATAGAATTCAAGAAGGAAATGCCTCTTGCCGAAAGGCTTATCGGAGTGCAGGACCTGATGAAGAAGGGAGACGATCGCGCAAGGAAAATTTATTCCACTATCGGTACCTGTTTCGGATATGCTGTCGCGCAGTATTCCCAATTCTATGAACTAAAGAACCTGCTTTTCCTCGGGCGTGTCAGTTCCGGCACCGGCGGGGAGATCATTATTTCAAAGGCGCAGGAGGTCCTGAAGAATGAGTTCCCGTCGCTGGCTGATAAAATAAATTTCAGGACACCGGACGAGAAGATGAAGAGGCACGGACAGGCGGTGGCGGCGGCAAGTCTTCCAAAGTCAAAATAACCACAAAGGCACAGAGGCACAAAGTTAATTATTGAAAGGATAAAATGAAGGAATTCAAGATTGGACTTATAGGAGCGTGGGGGAGAGGCAGGCTCGCATATTCAGCGCACAGGCCCGGACAGGGAATAAGGATAGTCGCCGGGGTGGACATCTCCGATGCCGGTCTTGCGAAGTTCAAGGAGAGGATCGGTCCGGATGTCGCGACATATAAGGACTACAGGAAGATGCTGCAGGCGGAGGAACTTGATGCGGTATTCGTGACCTCGCCGGACTTCTGCCATGAGGAACATGCTGTCTCAGCATTGGAGAAAAGGATCCCGGTCTACCTCGAAAAACCGATGGCGATAACGATAAAAGGTTGTGACAGGATCCTCGAAACCGCAAGAAAGAACAGGACAAAGCTCTTCCTCGGTCACAATATGCGCTACATGCGTTTCGTGCACAAGATGAAGGATCTGATCAACAGCGGAGTTATTGGTGAGATCAAGGCGATCTGGTGCAGGCATTTCGTGTCGTACGGCGGCGATGCGTATTTCCGCGACTGGCACTCGGAGAGAAAATATGCTACCAGTCTTCTGCTCCAAAAGGGTGCTCACGACATCGACGTCATACACTGGCTCGCTGGAGGATTTACTGAACGGGTCGTAGGATTCGGCAAGCTGGACGTCTATGATAAATGCAAAAGGCGCAAGCCCTCTGTAAAAGGATGTGCAGCTTTTAACGCAGCGCACTGGCCACCGCTCAAGCAGACAGGCTTTAGTCCGAAGATCAATGTCGAGGACCATAACATGATCCTGATGCAGCTCAGCAACGGCATACAGGCCACCTACCTGCAGTGCTTCTACACTCCTGATTCCTGCAGGAACTACACTGTCATAGGGACAAAGGGCAGGATTGAAAACTATGGCGACTATGGTGACCAGTGCACTGTTGAGCTGTGGAACAGGCGTTTCGACCATTTCAGGCTGAAGGGTGACAGGAGCTTCTCCTTCGGCAAGGATTTCGGAGGACATGGCGGCGCCGATGAGAAGATCGTCCAGGGATTCCTCGATTTCGTGATGAAGGACAAGGTTCCATACACCTCTCCAGTTGCATCAAGGTACAGTGTGGCGACAGGTTTCATGGGTGCGGAATCCATCAGATCCGGAGGAAAGCCTTTTGACATTCCGAAGCTCAAGCCCGATATTGAGAAATACTTCTCAAAAAAGGGATGAAATGATATTGGTATGGAGTGCTGCTTGCTTCAGCTATGTTTCCTGCGAAGCTAGCTTCGCAGAAGAAAAGCGGCACCAAGGTGCCGCACTCCAAGGTTGCTTCGCAACAAATTTAATAGGAAAATATGATCATGAAACTCAAGAGCAAAAAAGCCGACATATTCGTACCGAACGGCGCAGACGTGGACGAGGCGTTGAAACGCACGACGCATCTTTCCATCGCGGCACATCAGGACGATACCGAGATATTCGCCTACCACGGTATTGCCGAATGTTTTGGACGGAGCGACAAGTGGTTCTCGAGCGTGATCGTAACCGACGGCGCCGGAAGCCCGCGAACCGGTGTCTACAAGGACTACACTGACGAACAGATGAAGGAGATAAGGCTCATTGAGCAGAGGAAGGCCGCATCCATCGGTGATTATTCCATACAGATCCAGCTAGCTTATCCGAGTTCAGCTGTGAAGGATCCTGCAAAGAAGGATCTCGTCGAAGACCTTTTTGCGATCCTCGCAGGAAGCAAGCCCCAGATGGTCTATCTCCACAATACGGCAGACAAGCACGATACACATGTAGCCTGTGCTCTTCGCGCGATCGAGGCACTGAGGAGCCTTCCGGAAAAAGACAGGCCGGCAAAGGTCTATGGTTGCGAGGTCTGGCGCAACCTCGACTGGCTCTGCGATGAGGAGAAGGCTGTCCTTCCTGCCTCCGACTACAAGAATGTCGCAGCAGCCCTACTCGGTGTCTTCGACTCCCAGATCACTGGAGGCAAACGATATGACCTTGCGGCGATCGGACGCCGTCTCGCAAACGCGACATTCTTCGCATCGCACGAAACCGACAAATGCGACTCGTTGATCTTCGCGATGGACCTCACGCCGCTTGTCAAGGATCCGAACCTTTCAATCACCGATTATACCCTTGAAGCGATCGACCGCTTCAAGAACGATGTGAAATCAAGGATAAACAAGTTTTCGTGAAATAATGGAGCTCAGCAGATGAAACCAACCCTTTTAGTATTGGCCGCAGGAATCGGAAGCCGTTACGGCGGACTGAAACAGATCGATCCTGTCGGGCCTGCCGGACAGATCATCATCGACTACTCGATATATGATGCGATCCGCGGTGGATTTGGAAAGGTCGTATTCGTTATAAGGAAGGACATCGAACAACAGTTCCGTGAATGCATCGGCAGCCGTTTCGAATCAAAGATCAGGACGGAATACGTCTTCCAGGAACTCGATGCCCTGCCTCCCGGATTCAAGGTGCCGGAAGGACGACAGAAGCCATGGGGTACAGGACACGCCGTGCTCGTGGCGAAAAACGCTGTGAAGGAACCTTTCTCGGTGATCAACGCCGATGACTTCTATGGTCGCAGCGGCTATGAACTGCTGGGCCGCGAACTTGCAAAGGCCAAGCCCCGCACGCCTGACGAATATTTCATGGTCGGCTTCGAACTGAAGAACACTCTTTCAGAACATGGGCATGTGGCCCGCGGGGTCTGCCAGACGAATTCCTCCGGACATCTCGTCGAGGTAGTTGAACGGACGAACATCGTGAAGACTTCCGATGGAGCGAAGTTCACTGACGAGAAAGGCCAGGAGATCTGGCTCAAGGGAGACGAGATAGCTTCAATGAACATGTGGGGATTCACCCCTTCCCTCTTCGGATATCTCGAGGAGCAGTTCATTGAATTCCTAAAGGCAAATACAGGAAACATAAAGGCTGAATTCTTCATTCCGACAGTTGTCAGCAAACTTATCAAGTCCTGCAGTGCGGAGGTCAAGGTGCTACCGAGCAAGGACCAGTGGTTCGGCGTGACATACAAGGAGGACAAGCCGGTTGTCGTTGAAAGCATCAGGAAACTCATCAAGTCGGGAGTTTATCCGGAGAAGCTGTAATTTTTAATCGAGAGCATTTTCAAAGGAGGGCGGACTTTCCAGTCCGCCATTTGAATTAGGATTCGGCGGGTTAGAAAACCCACCCTCCTTTGAAATTTAAACCCATCAACTGATTAATTAATACGGAGATCTGACAATTTGAGCAATAAAAGCTACAACCTCAAATCGATCTGCAGGAATTTCCTCATCCCGGGAGATTTCATTAAGTCTGCTCCCTACGGCTCAGGCCATATCAACGATACCTTTGTGGTGTTATTCAACCAGGGCGGACTCAAGGTGCGCTACATTGTCCAGAGGATAAACCACAACATCTTCAAGGATCCCGTAGCCCTCATGGACAATGTTTTCCGCGTCACGAACCACATCCAGAAGAAGCTTTCGGATTCCGGCGAATCAACAAGAAGATCCCTATCCCTCATCAGCACGACCGATGGAAGATCCTATTTCAAGGACAAGGATGGGAACTTCTGGCGGACCTACATATTCATCGAGGACACAAAGAGCTTCAATATAATTGAGACGACTGAGCAGGCGTTCCAGGCTGCAAAGGCGTTCGGAGATTTCCAGAAGAACCTTGTCGACATTCCAGGCGCTAGACTTAACGAAACAATTCCGAACTTCCACAATACTCCAAAAAGGTTCGAGGCATTTGAAAAGGCTTTATCTGCCGATTCATGCAACCGTGCGAAATCCGCAGAAAAGGAGATTGCCTTTGCGCTGAAGAAGAAGGACATGGCCTCCGTACTCCTCAAGCTTAACACCGAAGGAAAGATCCCTGAAAGGATCACGCACAATGACACCAAGCTGAACAATGTCCTGCTCGACGAAAAGACCGGCGAAGAAGTCTGCGTGATAGACCTTGACACCGTGATGCCGGGACTCGCCCTCTACGACTTCGGGGATCTGGTGCGCACGAGCACTAGTCCCGCCGCCGAGGACGAGAAGGATCTTGCCAAGGTGAAGATGCAGATGCACATGTTCGAGGCTCTGGCTAAAGGATATCTGAGCACGGCGAAGGAATTCCTGACAAGGACCGAAGTCGAATATCTGCCTTTCAGCGGAAAGCTTATCACATTCGAGATTGGAATAAGATTCCTTACGGACTACCTTTCCGGAGACACCTATTTCAAGATCCACCGGGAAGGACACAACCTCGACAGGTGCAGGACGCAGTTCAAGCTGGTCGAATCAATAGAAGAAAAAGAAGGCAGCATGCAGGAAATCATCAAGAATATTTAACCACAGAACACACAGAAGACACAGAATCATAAAAGATTTTTTAATATTGAATTAAGAATCATTTTAAAATATTTCCTTTTCTGTGTAGTCTGTGTGTTCTGTGGTTAATAATTTTTTTCTGAAAGGTCTTTTTATGAAAATACTGGTAACCGGCGGGGCAGGATTCATCGGCAGCCATATCGTCGAACATTTCCAGGGCAAGGCTGACATTGTCGTGCTCGATAATTTCCGGACTGGAAAAAAAGAGAACCTCAAGGGGTTAGACTATAAGCTCATCGAGAGCAGCATACTCGACAGGAAAGCCGTGAAGGAGGCCGTGAAGGGATCGGACTATGTCTTCCATATGGCCGCCGGAATAAGCGTTGTCGAATCGATGGAGAAGCCGGTCGAATACGTGCAGGTGAACACCGAGGGGACTCTCCTTGTCCTCGAAGAATCTGCAACTGCCGGAGTAAAGAAACTATGTTTCAGCACATCCGCCGCCTGCTACGGGGAAAATCCTGAGTCACCGAAAGTGGAGACGATGAAGCCGGAACCTCTCAGTCCTTATGCGATAACCAAACTTGACGGGGAATATTACTGCGAGATGTTTGCCCGAGAAGGAAAACTGAAAACAACCAGCCTGAGATATTTCAACGTGTTCGGCCCACGCCAGGATCCCAAAAGTGCATATGCGGCGGCGATACCGATCTTTGTCTCACGGGCTGTCTCAAACAAGACGATAACGATCTATGATGACGGTGAACAGACAAGAGACTTCGTATATGTGAAGGATGTGGTGGCGGCAAACGTGTTCATGTCGCAAAACGATCTCTGCGGTCTCTTCAACGTCGCATATGGGAAGAAGACGACCATCAACGATCTTGTCAGGATGATAATCAAGATGACGGATTCCAAGTCCAAGGTCGAACACAAGCCTCCACGTCCCGGCGAGGTGAAACATTCGCTGGCATCAATAGACAAACTCCTCGCTACGGGTTTCAAGCCCACCTCCGACTTCAAGACTGGAATGAAAGTTACTGTAGACTATTTCAGAGGAAAAGAATAAGGTTATTTCCAGCAAAATTCATCTCTGGGCATAACTTAGGTTTTGGGTGTGACATTCCGTCGCCAAACCGCTAAATTGTAACCTTTTCACAAAAATCTCCGTATTTTATGCAATAATTTGCTATGCAAATACGTTATGCTAAATTAAATAAGATATAAAACGGTTTTTTTAATTTTCGGGGAAATCATCATTATGAATAGGAAACTTTTCACACTCATAGAGTTGTTAGTGGTGATTGCCATCATCGCTATCATCGCGGGTCTGATGCTTCCTGCTCTGAGCAAGGCCAGGGACAAAGGAAGACAGGCTAGTTGCATGAACAACCTCAAGCAGATAGGACTGGCCCTGATCACATACAAGCATGACAACAATGACGGTGACGTCTATTGGGTCTCATGCCTCTATTCAGACTACATGAAAAGCACCCAGATCTACCTGTGTCCTTCTGACGGAAATGATTCGAAGACCGCTCCAAACGCATGGCTCGCCAGGGTCGACCAGCAGCACTCCGAGGTTTACGACCGAGCAGGAAACACTGGTATCCATGTGAATCCCAACACGATCGTCGGCAGTGTGAGCTACTTCTATGAGTTCAGTGATGCCGACTGCAATTGGAATCTTACTGGTTCCGGACTTACATCTCCATACACATGGGCACAGCTGAAGAACATCCAACTCAAGAATGGCGGTGATGGCACCCATGCGGTCGGCGAAGGTTATGACCCCACGCTTTTCCCGGTGATACGCTGCTTCTGGCATGTCAAGAACCTGAAGAACTACTCTCCGTCAAGGAATATTCCTAATTCAGAGGCTCCAGTATTGAATGTCGGTTTTGCCGGAAACTATTTCATGAGCAGGGGTAAATGGGAGGACGGCGTCTGGGAGCCGTGACCTCAGTTCTGAAATGTCCGCATTTTAGCTGATAAAGGAATGCAAAATCGAATGTTCTGGAAGAATAAAACCCGCAGGGCTCTCGGTCTCGACATTGGCTCCAACTCCATCAAGGCCGCCGAACTTTCCTGGACCAAGGAGAGCGGGGTCCGCCTGTTGTCCCACCAGCAGCTGAAACTCAAGGCGGAGGGAATCCTCGACGACGAAGAACTCAGCCAGAGCCTTTCAACGTGGATGCAGCAGAACGGATGGAAGGACAGGGAAACTTGTGCCGGACTCCCACAGTATCTTGCGCAGGTGCAGGTAAGGGATTTCCCTGCGGCACCCGACGCCAAGCTGGAAGAAATGATCGCATATGAGACTTCGCAGCTTTCCGGCATTTCCGAGGAGAAGTTCATCCATGACTACCACATCATGCAGCCCAAGTATGGCAGGAAGAATCCTGTACTGATCGGCATATCCCGCTATTCCGTAGTCACAGACAAGCTCAGGATCCTTGAGAACGCAGGGATAACTCCGGCCGATCTTACCATGAACAGCATGGCGCTTGTCAACGCCCTCTTCAGCCTGCACCCGGAAGCGAAAATTTCCGAAAAGCCTCACATGATAATCGAGATAGGCGCTGAGAACTCCACAGTAGTGATATTCGGTGGCGGGCAGGTATTGTCCATAAGCAGCCTGCTCTTCGGTTCTGAGAAATACACCAAGGCCATAATGGAACACCAGGGGATTGACGAAGCAAAGGCCGAAGAAGAGAAACTGAAATCAGAGATCAATATCAAGAACAAGAAGCATTCCCTGCACAAGATCACAATGGGGCTGGTCAACGAGCTCAAGAACGCCGTGGAGCAGTGGAAGCTTCACGAGAATGCGGAGAATGCCACTCTTGAAATTGAGAAGCTGTGGCTCTGCGGGGGAGGCACACTCATGGGAGGCCTGCCTGAATTCCTGATGGCGCACTACATGGAATGCGAAATCGAGTTATTTGGTCCCGTTGACAAGGACGGCAAGCTCCTGCCGGAACTGGTCACGGCCTATGGGCTTGCCCTTCAGGCGATGGGGCTTAACGAAATCAACATCTCGCTAGCCCCTTCGGAGATAAGATGGGTGTCGCAGAGGAAGAGAAACCTCAAATATCTCTCGGCGGCCGTCTTCTTCTTCGTGATCGCCATCGCCATATACATGGTCGACTTCTACATCAAGCTGGAAAACGAGGACGTTGTCAACAGGAAGATCCTGACAAAGCTGAAGGCCTGCGAGGAATTCATTCCCAGGCTGGATAAATTCAATGAGGACATTCACCATTACGAAAAAATGATCGTCCCATTCGCAGTCAACGGCAACAATGTTCCCAGATTCCTTTCTGCGATCAGGGAGATTGGAAATATCAAGGGTGACAACTTCCTCTTTGTTTATCTTGCCGACGAAAAGAGCTTCCGGAACCTGAAGATGGAGAAGGCACAGTCGAAAGATGTGCAGAGCATCTTCATGTCAAACCTTGCCGCCAAGGATCCCCTCGCATACATGAAACGGGGAAAGGTGGAATCCAAGTGCGTGAATGATCTGACAGAGAACCGCACACTGGTGCTGATCGGATTCACGATATCATCCAGCAGCAACAAGAAGGAGCATTACGATCTGGTCCGCCAGATCCAGACCAAGCTAAGCCAACTCCCCCTCTTCGGATCAAATACCGAGGAAGTGGACATATTGTCCGAGGAGGAAAGATCCGGCAGGGAGGACATCATGTCGTCGCCATGGATAGCACAGGTGGTCAACAACCGCGAGATCACGTCACAGCTGGGTGGAAAAAGGTTCCGTGATTTCGCGATAAAGATTCCGTTCGCTGAAGAAAACATCAACCAGGCAAATGTGCCTGAACCAAAGAAGGCGGAAAAGAAATGAGGAAATGGCCGAAACAGCATGTCCGCATATTCATGGCGCTGGTCTTCCTGTTGCTCTTCCTTGGCGTCACATACGCGATCTTTGTAAGGCCCCTGGCGGTCAAGGTCCGCAGCGACCGTGCCTACATTGAGAACACCAAGAACGAACTGGGCCGTACCGGCTGGCCACTGGATCCTGGAAGGCTCGAATCATTCGTGCAACTGAAGAAGACCGAGCTCGAAGGCGGAAAACTTGAAGGCTCCAAGAAGGATATCCAGGGCATGAAGCAGAAGTCCCAGCAGATGCTCCGCCAGTGCACCGGAATGCTCAACTCCAAGGTCAGGAAGGTCTTCGAAAACCATTCAGACTTCCTCCATAATCTGACAAGGCTGGACTTCCAGCAGGAGTTCAACGATCTTGAGATCAAGCTGGCATCAAAGAACATCTTCATTACTGAATCAATGCTCGGTCTTGGAGAGAACACCCAGACACAGAATATCTACCAGCTCATCCTCCAGGTCTGGATCCTCGACAAGATCACTGCGCTCGCGATGGAAAGCGGTCTCAGTGTGCAGGCAGACGACAAAGTGATAGCTCAGGACGAGAGAGGGAGGAAAAGGCCGGCCGCAAAGATCCAGATGATGCCGATCGTGGAATACAGGCTCTATGAAGAGGACAAGACCCCTTATGTCATGGTGCTTCCTGTGCGACTCGCCCTCTATGGAAATATCGGAGGTTTGTGGAACTTCTTCAGGAAGCTGCAGTCTCCGGAACATTTCTTTGCCGTTTCCCAGGTACAGATGTCAATGCTTCCGGACATCCGGAACGACGACGTACAGCTTTCTCTGGAAGCAAAGAACATCAAGGTTGAAATTGAGTGCAATGCGTTCTATTATCCTTCAAACGAAAGTTCCGGAGATGTGCCCAGGAAACCGGCTCCTCCAAAGATACTTCCGGGTGGTTCGTAAAAAATGGCAGAGGCAGGATTATGGATTCAAGACAATTGAATGAAAAGCTCAAGAAGGACTGGGAGAAGGTGCTCTTCGCCATATCCCTGCTGATGATCGTCCTTTCGGTGATTTTCCTTGCCCTCAGCCTCATGCAGTCGAAGAGTGACAATCTTCCAATGTCAACCAACGCCCCCAAGCCCAGGAATATCTTTAATCCGAAGGCTCTCTCTTTCCTGGACCCAGTACCTGCCCTGAACAAGGATGAGAAACCGTTCTATTTCCAGAAGACTTTTGTCGTCAAGCCTCCGAAAAAGCCGACACCTCCACCTGTAAAGGCACCCAAGCCGGAACCCAAGCCCGTTGAGACCAAGCCCGTGCAGAAGCCGCCAGAAAAACCTGCCGCCGTGATCAAGATGCGTTATGCAGAATATAAGAACATTGAGTTCAAAGGCATGACAAAGTCCGCTTCCGGTGAACCACTCGCCCTGATATCGGTCTTTGACAGCAAGACCTCCGAGACAAAGGAATATACTGTAGGTGCTGGCGACAAGATAGACGGTCTCACAGTTGAAATGGTCACATCCGATATGCTATACATCATAAACAAGAAGAACGAGACACAGGGGATAGGTTTCCAATCAAGCGAAAAGGTTACGCAGGATGAGTGAGAATGCCACCATAAGGAAGGAAGGGGATATCTTCGGACTTCTGGAAAACCAGGGCAGCATAACCAAGCAACAGGCTGAGATGGCCCAGAAGCGCATGAAGAGGGAGGGCATCCCAGCCCACCAGTCCCTAATCGAGCTGGACTGCTGTCCTCAGGATGTCATTTACAAGGCGCTCAGCGACTCCACCGGACTTCCCCTGATCTCCCTGCACAAGCTGGCGATCGAGGATGATGCGAAGAAATGCATCTCGGCAAAGACTGCCATACACTACAAGTTCGTGCCACTGTCTCTGAAGCAGGGCACGCTCGAAGCCGCATTCGCAAATCCTCCGAACATGCGCGTCCTGGAGAACCTACGACTTCTCGTCGGCAAACGCATCGAACCGCGGCTTGCCACCGCCCAAGAAATCAATATGACGTTGAAAAGTGTCTATGGCCTCGGTGCCGAGACCGTCATCAGGATCCGTGAATCAAAGATCGCCGACAGGCTCCAGAACCGCGAGATACGCTACAGGTCCTCGGCAGGCGACATCAAGGTCGATGATGAATCAGTACCGATCATCAGCCTCGTGAACCAGATCCTGAACGATGCCCTGGAGATGAGCGCCACCGACATACATATTGAGCCTTTCCAGGACAGCGTGAAACTCCGCTACAGGATCGACGGCATGCTCCAGGACATCCCCGTTCCGGAGGGCGTCCGCAAGTTCCATGAGGCCATCACATCTCGCTTGAAGGTCATGGCGGATCTGAATATCGCCGAGAGAAGACTGCCGCACGACGGCCGAATATCCGTAAGGGCCGGCACCGAGGAGTTCGATCTGCGTGTCTCAATCATGCCAAGCCGTTTCGGCGAAACGATCTGCCTCAGGATACTCAACCGCAAGACCGTATTCCTCTCTATGGCCGACCTCGGGCTCGAGGATTCCGACTACAGGATATTCCAGAAACTCATTGATCTCCCCCACGGCATAATACTTGTCACCGGCCCTACTGGAAGCGGAAAGACGACAACGCTATATGCCGCACTGGCGAAAATATCTGAATCCAGGAAGGACAGGAAGATCATCACCGTAGAGGATCCTGTCGAATACGAAATGCAGGGCGTCAGCCAGATCCAGATGCACAGCCAGATCGGTCTCACCTTCGCGAGCGGTCTGCGCTCGATACTCCGACACGATCCCGACATCATACTCGTCGGTGAGATCCGTGACGCGGAAACTGCGGAGATCGCAATCAGATCCTCCCTGACAGGCCACTTGGTCTTCAGTACTCTGCACACGAACGATTCCGTCGGCGCCGTTAACAGGATGGTCGACATGGGTGTCGAATCATATCTCCTCGCCTCCTCTCTTGTCGCCTGTGTAGCCCAGCGACTTGTGAGGAGGGTATGCCAGAACTGCAAGGTTCCGGAAGAATACATCACCCCGCATATCCGCACTGAGATCTCCCATCTGCTCGGTACAAGACCCGAGGAAGTACAGGCATGGAAGGGCGCAGGATGCGCAAGATGCAACGGCACCGGGTATAAGGGAAGGGTCGCTATATACGAAATATTCCTCCTTGACGAGGAGATCCAGGACCTTGTGGCGGCGCACGCATCGTCGAGTGAACTCAGGAAAGCCGCACGGCAGAAGGGCATGAAGACGCTCCGTGAAGATGGCTGGATCAAGCTCAGCCGTGGCCTCACCAGCATCGAGGAAGTCAGCAGGATCACTGGAAACTTCCTCATCAGCTACGACATGGGCCGCGAAGAAGACAAGAGTTGACGAACAGAGCACCGGCATCACAAAATTCTTAACCCAAGAGAAAACTTCATAGCCTTCTGGTATTCTTCTTGGCGAAAAAGATCACTTGAACTTCAATTCGGCCCATACGGGGAAATGGTCGGAGGGCCAGATATTTCCGTCATGGTCGCAGATCACTTCGGCATTTATCACGCTGAATTTTCCTTTGCTTGCCAGTAGATAGTCGATGCGTGCTTTGCCGTTTCCACTGAAATTATGGAAGCTGAATCCGTCTTCACCTGGACGTGTTTTTACCCAGACATCCTCCAAGGGATACCTCCTATCTTTCTCCAGCAACCAGGCTATCCATTTGTCCCTGGGAGGCGAATTGAAATCGCCCATGACTATTAGCGGTTCTTCCAGATGTGTCCTCAGTGCTATACGCTCCTGGAGCATTCCGGCAGCCTTGCGATGGAAATCCTCGCTGAAATCCCAGTGGCTGTTATAGACATATATCCCCCTCCCCGTCTTCTTGTCTACTAACCTTGCCCAGGTACAAATTCGGACCCATTTGTTGCCCCAGCTGATGCTGCCGGACTCTTCCGGAGTGTCGGAATACCAGAAAGTTCCAGTCTGGCCCGGATCAATTTCCCATCGATCTTTTAGATAAAAGACAGCACAGCTCTCACCACCGGTATCCTTTTCTCTGCCAAGTCCTAAAGCGGAATAATTTTTCACGAGAGCCAGAAGGTCGTCCCTCTGTTGTGGAACCAGCTCCTGGAACCCCACAACATCTGGCTGGCGCGAAGTAATCACCTTGGCAGCTACAATCTTACGCTGTTCCCAGCTCTTTTCACCGGGATCTGCCGGAACACGTATATTGAAGGTCATAGCTTTAATTGTCATTTCTTCCTTATTGATATTTCCATCTGAACTTCCAGGGATGATACTGCATCCTGCGTTCAGCAGCATGAACACAAACAGAAAAAATACTCTCATGTATCTGTCCATAACCAATCTGATCCCTGAACTATGAAATGAGTATTACCACTCCTCCGGAATTAGCAGGCATGGATATCCTCAATTTGCCATCGGACAATTTTCCAAACGAAAGTCCAGCAGGATACCTGTCATCGATCCTCCAGCCTTTGGATATCTCCACATCGGCTTCTATCTTTTCCGGGCTTGCATTCACCAGCACATAGATCCTCTTGGTTTTTCCTGCAATATGTTCCGTTACATTCAGCATCGGATGATTGCTCTTCAGCGCCCTTTTTGAAGTAAATGGTTTCGCGACATGAGCATAGATCTTCCAGGCATCGCTGGTCTCCTCCGACTGGAACGAACCAGCTGATGATATCATCAGCTGCTCAAGCGGGATCGATAGAAGATAGACAGTTCCTTTTCCATATTTCGCCTTGAAGAAAACAGGATTGCCGCCGACGTTATTTCCGAGGATCTCGGCAGTCCTTGTCTTTATTGAGATGCAGTTCTTCGGACTGAAGGCAACGGTCGGACTGCCATCAATGCCGTGCATTACGAAGGAGGATTTCCCTGTACCGGTAGTTCTCGTCTGCACTTCAACTCCGAACACTTCATTGAAGTCAGTGAAATAACCGTCGTCTATCGAGAGGTAAAGCGTCGCACCCGCCTTTACCTTGCCAAGAAGCTCATGCCATTTCGGCCTGAGAAGTGAAGTCATATTGTTTGCAGAAGGAAGGAAGTAGAGTTTTGAATCCTTGAGCGGCTGACCTCCATATTGGAACTCGATGTCGAGACCGGCCTGTTTGGCAAGGATGAAGCTTCCATATGCGGAGCCCCACTGGTCATTTCCCGAAGTTATGATGCATACTGCTTCAACTGTCCGTCCGGGAAGTTTTTCAAACGGCATGGAATCCAGGAATTTCCTGAATTTTGCGAATTCCGCAGCCATCGGTTTGGGTTTATGATCCTTTGTGAAGAGTCCAAGTTCGCATTCCATTGCGATCTTCGCATAAGGCTGGTGCGGGAGATGCTTCTGGTCGAAGCCGCACCACCAGAGAAGTCCGCGGCAGTCGTTCGCCCATAGGGAATACATGCTTGTCCTCAGGAAAGCAGAAGCCTTTTCAAAGCTGCCGATCATCGGTCCAAGAGTGCCAGTCTCCTCAGTGAAACACGGTTTGCATCCAACGTCGCCGTAGAAATGGTTTTCTGCGGTGGCATGGAGGATCGTGCGGATCGTGTCGAGCGGATCATGTTTTGCATGAGGCGTGAATATCGGATAAGGATGGGTCGTAAGAAGATCACAGAGATCGGCCTGGTCCTGAATCAGCCAGGAATTTCCGCCGCGGAATTCAGGAACGAGCGAATGCATTCCGGAGACGACCGGACGCGAGTTGTCGGAAACCCGGATCGCATTTGAGATTGCGCATGTCCATGCCCAGGCATCCTCGGGACGTGGAGCGTTAGCCATGCAGTTGCATTCATTACCGAGATCCCATCCGATTATCGCCGGATACTTTTTCAGCCTCTTGATGAAATATTTCACGAACTTGACCTGCCACTTGATTGCCAGCTGGTCTGTCAGCACGTTGAGATGCTCGAAGGCTGGCGGGATAAAAAGCCGTCCGCTCATCCAGCCTGTCACAAGTCCGACAATGAGTGAGAGCTTGTGTTTTTCCGCGAGCTGCGCGAATTTTTCAAAACGCCGGATCATCTCCTCGTCGACACCAGCCTGTCCGGCTTCAGTGTCAGGCAACGGTTCTTCCCCGAAGAACAGCCCGGCGAGAGTTCCTCCGCCACCGCGCTGCATCGTGAGCGGTTGGAAGTCAGGCCACAGCGGAAAGACGCGGAGCACCTGCACTCCTGTGCCGGAAAGCATCTTGAAATCCTTGTCGACAACTTCCGGGCGCCAGTCACGCCACATGCTCGTACCTGCGTGCGATGCCCAGTAGTTTACGCCTACTACGAAGGTTCCCGGTTTCATCAAGGCATCAGTTGCCTTTTGGAAGGAATTCATATTTTTTATTTCCCTGTAGAGATTTGAGTTTTCAGTTTTTGAATACTAAATTAATTTAAGACAGGAAACTGAAATGGCAAAGAAGCATTATAAACATGGTTCAGGAATAACCGGACCTCTCAAGGTTCTAGCGACACTGCTTTTTATCACCTCAGTAGTTGCAGGCATTGCCTTCTATGGCGTATCCTACTACAAATCAACATACAGGAACGAGCAGAAGCTTATGACAAAGGAGCTCTCCGAACTGAAGATGCCGGCAGATGAGGAGATCCGTCAGGAAGCTGCGAAATCCGCAAACCTGGAATATCCTGTAAAACCGCCCACAAAGACACTGGCACAGATAACGCAGGAGGCACAGGAGACAGCCAGGAAACTCACGGATGAGAAGTACAACCAGAAGAACATGTCCGAAAAACTCAGCGATGCCATGAAACTTTATGTTGAGGCTAAGCCGGGACAGCATGTTGAATTCCTTTCGAAGAACAGATCCGGTCCCGTGAAGGGCACATATAAGGGCAAGGAAGGACTCTTTGTCCTGATTGACAACGAGAAATACAGCATGAGGGACATTTTCGACGAATACAAATATCTCTTTGACGAGGATACGGCAACCTTCAAGACACAAGAGAAAATCAAGGAGATCAAATCCTCATATAAGCTGGAGTCCGACAAGTTCCAAGTTCTATGAGGAAAACTTGAAAAGGATCGAGCAGGAACTCATTCTTTCTTCCGGATACGTTAAAACCGCTTCTGGCAACTGGAAGGCCAAGTCGGAAATCTTCGATGAAGCATACGAATCCCTTAAGAAACATAAGGAAATCTCATTGAAGGAACAAAGACAGAAGATCCTTCGAAGTCACAAGGTTTTTGGCATCCACGTGGAACCGGAGAAAGGCGACTGAAGCAATCGTCGGTCAATTATATAGAACTTCAGAATTATACTATTCCGAAACCATTGAATAAGTATTTGTTGCAGCAATATCTGATGCCCGACGACTTTCCATTATCCCTTGACCGCACCGAGCTGGATTCCCTTGACCATCTGCTTCTGCATGATGATGAAGACTATCACCATCGGAAGGACTGACATGGTGACGCCGGCCATCAGCAGATGAGTGGTCTGACCACGGGTGGAGTCGAAGAAGAGGAGTCCGACCGGGAGAGTGTAGTTGTCGATGCTCTTGAGCATGACCAAAGGCCAGAAGAAGCTCTGGTAGTTGCCCATGAACGTAAAGATGGTTAGCGTCAGTATTCCCGGCTTAGAGAGCGGAAGGATTACATCCCAGAAGAGCTGCCATTTACTGGCGCCGTCTATCTCGGCGGCCTCGTCGAGGCTCGTGGGTATCGTCATCATGAACTGCCTGAGCATGAATGTTCCGAATGCGGAGAATGAAGCCGGAACTATGAGTCCGATGAACGAGTCGACCCAGCCCAGGGAAATCATGATCTGGTAGTTAGGGATCATCATCACCAGACCCGGCAACATCATCGTAGAGAGGTACAGGAGGAAGATCTTGTCGCGTCCGGGCCAATTGAGACGGCTGAAGCTGAATGCCGCCAGGGAGCTCGTAAAGACCTGGAGGAAGGTCACCCATGAAGCGATGAAGATACTGTTCCAGTAGAACTTACCGAACGGGATCACATCGAACACTTCCGGGTAGTTCGACCATTTGAAGGACTTTGGCATCCAATCAGTAAGTCCGACCTCGGCAAGCTCCTTGAAGCTTGTGAGCACCATCCAGAGGAACGGCAGGATCAGCATGACGCTTGTTACTGCAAGGACGAGATGAAGCCCAGTCTTCCCCCAGAGCTCCCTTTTGAAAGCCTTCTTTCTGGCTTCTCCAGCAATATGTTCATGTTCTTGTTCAGTCGTTGACATATTTGCTCCCGAATTTCCAGTTGATCATAGTTATGGAGAAGACCATGGCGAAAAGGATCCATGAAATGGCCGATGAATATCCAAGCCTGCCTGTCACGAAACCTTCATTATAGATGAAGTAGCT
The DNA here is from genome assembly GCA_964600895.1 of uncultured Victivallis sp. Taxonomy (GTDB): domain Bacteria; phylum Verrucomicrobiota; class Lentisphaeria; order Victivallales; family GWF2-50-93; genus GWF2-50-93. The sequence continues at coordinate 170,625 of CAZRKP010000002.1, read as the reverse complement.
GAGGGTTGTCGTTGAACCTGCGGGACCGCCCTGAGTCATTGTCCTGGCCATCTCGAATCCACCCTGCAGACCGCCGATGACGCTCATGACTACGATAAAGAATGTGATCGGTGCGAGCTGAGGCCAGGTGATATGCCAGAATTTCTGGAACGGGCTTGCACCGTCGATATCCGCCGCCTCATCGAGTTCAGGCGGAATATTGCTGAGGCCTGCGAGATAAAGCAGCATGTTGTTGGAGCCGATCGCGCCCCAGAGCCCCATGATCATTATTGAAGGTTTCGCCCAGTTGAATGATGCGAGCCAGTCCGGCGGTTCAAGTCCGTCGGCGGAGATACCAGGAAGATTCAGCACGGCAATGGCAAATCCAATGAAGATAAACTGAGGGATAAGGGTCAAAAGTGCGAGCATGAATGAAGTACCGACGCCCCTCCAGGCCGTGCTTTCAAAGTCGCGGGTGCCGAAGAGTGTCCTGAGTTCATACGCAGCAAGTCCGAAAGAGCCGATCAGTATTGCGATCTTCGCAGACATCTCAGGAAGCCAAAGTGCGCCGAAGACCGACGGCAGCAGGACGAAGAATAATCCAAGCACCAGCGCCAGATATCCGATATCGCCGTCCTTCCAATGGTTGCACATTGATTTTACCACGCGTTTCAGGATCAGCAGTCCGATCACTATGCAGAGCCACATTATCATGTCGAACACCCATGGGGGGGTACCGTTCACAACATTTCCGAGGGACGCGAGAGGCTTGTAAAGTACGCCATTTATGGGGCCGGTCTGCGGGCTGTAGAGTTTTTTCCACAGGATATAAACTGCGACGCCAGAGGTGAAATTCGGAAGATAGAACATTGTACGGTATACGGTCTGGCCGAAGAGAACTCCGGTCACCAGTGTAAGCCCGAAGATTCCGACGATTAGGATGATCACCGCCGCAGCCCCCATTCCGGCCACGGTCAGCAGACAGCATGATCCGAAGAGGATCGAGCCTGGTATGAGGATCTTCGCGATGCCGGATTTCTTTCCCTTGAGATCCTTGCTGAGCATTATCGCGGCGATGAGGCTTCCTGCGATCGCGAATGGTGCACCCATCATGAGGAAGAGGGTATATCCGAGAAAACGCCAGAAGTCGCGTTCCTGGAAAAGACGGATGAAATTCTTGAAACCTACGAACTTTATAGTCTCGTTCTGGAACATGTTGTGCAGGGTAAGATCCCAGTTAGTGAACGCAAGGATCATGCTGAAGACCAGGGGTATCGTGGTGAAGCAGAGGAAGCCGATGATGTTCGGCGTCAGGAACCCGAGTCCAGCTATCAGATTTGTTGTTTTCTTGCTGAGCATGATAAAAATCTTTCCTAAAACGAACTTCGCACATCCAACTTCGCACATCCAACTTCGAAATAAGATCTTATAATTCGATGTTCAAAGTTCAATGTTGAATGTTCGATGTTCATGTTCTTATTCCAGCCATCCCATATCCTTATAATACTTCTTATAGAACGGATTGCTTATCCATTCCTTCGGAACCTTCTTTCCGGCCTTGCGGTATTCATCGATCTTCTTCTGCAGTTCACACTGTTTCTCGTATTCCGGCCTGAGCCTCTCCTTTTCCTGGATTGTCCTTGCGATCTCCTCGTTGATCCTGGTCTCGAAGAGCTTGACAGCATCTTCCGCGGATCTGACATCGGACATGACTCCCTGCGTGCACTCGTTCATGTATGAACCGTATACCTGGTTGTTTGCGACAAACGGCGATTTTGTGAGGACTATCGATATGTCCATGGCATCCTGTGCGAACTTCTTGTGGACGGTCCACTCATTCGGGTAATCCTTCGGATGCAGGTATTCCTCGCTCTTGGTGAATTCAGGATTCGGAGGAAGAGCGTCGGCATCCTCGACTATGTTCATATTGTAGTCCTTGCTTGCGAGATATGCCTGGAAATATTTTGCGAGATCCTTGTTCTTGCTACCTTTGTATACGAGGGCGGCGCGGGTGGCGATAATTGTGTTAGGGTAGCCGGCGTTCGGATACTCAACCGCGTCAAGGTCCATCTTTCCGAACTGGCGGAATTGTATCAAGGCATATCTTCCTGTAGAAACCATCGCGAAGTTCCCCTTGAAGAAAAGTTGGAACGTCGCACCGCCATAACCGCTGGCAGTCGCGAAGGACGCCACTTCCGCAGCTGTAGGCAGAATATGATCCACGTCGGTCCATTTCTTGGTAAGTTTCAGCGTCTTCAGAAGACCATCATTTCCCTCGCCAGTCATCTTTGATGCCGTAAGGGTTTCATTGAATATATCGTTGCCGAATGATCTCATGGTTGCAACAGTGTCGATCCAGGCGGCCATGAAGTATTCCCTGCGGTCAAGCCCCTTGTTCGCTGCAGCAACGAATTCCTTTCCTCTCTTCTCGAACTCTTCCATGCTCCATCGCATGGGAGGAGGCTCGAGTCCGAACCTTTTAAATACTTCCTTGTTCACGAAATACAGGCTCGCATTGACATTGCATGGGAATATGTATTGTCTTCCGTTGACCTTCAGGTCGTCCTCAAGAGCCGCATATGTCTTAGAAGGATCATAGCCCAGCCTTTTCGCATCCTCGGTCACATCCTCCATTATCCCCATTTCCGCGAAATACATGACGTCGCCACCGCCGCTCCAGCAGTCCATCACATCGCCACCGACTCCGGAAACGCTCTGGATGATCTGCTTAGAGACATCGCGGTTGGCAGTATCCAGCTTGAGTTCGCAGTCCGGATATCCCTTGCTCTTCATCCATGACTGGAACGTGCTTATCTGGAGAGCGCGAGCAGGATTGTTGTCGGTGACCCAGTAGAAGACACGCTTACCACTTGCGGCTTTCTTGTTAAAAACCGATGTGCCTATGCTCGCCAGGATCAGCGCACAGAAAATTGCTATGAAAATATATTTCAAGAAAAAGCTCCCCTTATCACGAAAAAATCCATATAAAAAAGCATGGCACTTGAGGAATTTCAATTCAAAAAATAATTTTTGGAGCAAATTGCCTGAAGGGAAATAATTATTTCAGGCTGTTGTATGCGTTCTTTATGGCAACGGCAGTTTCCCTATAGGTCTGATATCGGTCGGCTGGCATCCTGGTGACCATCTTGTCGATTATCTCTGCGATCTTGGGGCTGACGGTGATCGGAAGGCGTGTTGCGACACCGGCCATGCGCAGGCTTGATACGTGTTTCTTGGCAACCTCATATGCACCTGTTGCGGTATAGTATGTCTTTCTGGCGAGGGCGTGGAACATAACCATGCCAAGGCTGTAGATCTCGCTGCTCATGTTCTCCGGCATGCCGACGATCCTTTCAGGAGGCATATATAGAGGAGAGCCGTCAACTGTCTCGGTGTTCTGGTTCGTGGCAAGCTCCGTCTTGATGCAGAGTCCGTAGTCAAAGAGATGCGCGTTCCCCTGCGCGTCGATTATGATGTTCTGCGGCTTGAGGTCGCGGTAAAGGTATCCGCAGTCGAACATCTTCTGCTCGGCGGAAAGCATCTGGAGCGCCCAGAGCAATACGAACTTCTGAGGTATGGCATCGTTGGATTCGATCAGTTGGTCGAGACGCTTTCCAGGACAGAATTCCATTGCGCTGAAATATTCGTCGTTGGACTGTCCATAGTCGGCGACGGAGATCAGATGCGGATGTCTTCCAAATTCCTTACCTATCGTCGCCTCCTGGATCAGCGCATCTATGAGGTGCTGGTCCGCTTTGTTGTCGCGAGGCAGAACCTTCACTGCAAACTCCACTCCGGGATATTTCAGGCTGACGGCCTTGTAGACGCTTCCCATTCCACCGCCGCCCAGAGGTCTGTAGAGCCAGAAATCCTTTATATTATATGGTATGAAGTTCAGTGCTTCGCATTGCTTGCACTTTTCAAGGACGAGTGGAGGATAGCTTGCGAGGCTCAGTACGGTATGGCACGACGAGCACTCGAAGCAGTTGTCGTTGAGCAGCTCCATATTCGGTTTGGCATCAGCCAGATCCTCCAGAGAAGGAGTCTTGTCATTCTTATTTCCGCCGAAAATCTTCCACATGGCTTGAGCCCCTTGTTATATAGTGTGAATCAATAATCTATATATAAGCATCCGATTTTGCAAATTTTCCTCATTTTCATCCTCATATAAAGGAAATATAGTGTTTGAAATCCATTTCCTGGAGGTTATATTAACAGGCTTTACACAGTATAATTTACAGGAAAACGATTATAAGCCCGATGAAAGTTGAAAAAGAAATCCAGGTGAAGATAGACGAATCCAGGCAGCTGGAGAAGCTGTCGATCTTCGCGCTCTTCTACACCTTCGTCATATGGCAGGTCGTCTTCTGGTCCTCCCAGTGGATGGGTTCCGACTCGTTCCACCTCCTTGTGATCCCATACCAGATTTCTTTCATACTCGCGGCGGCGGTATACATTCTCGGATTCCTCACGAAAAAGGCCGCAACAGAGGATGAGGACAGGCTTCTGCTTGAGAAGCGCAAGGAGAAAAAGGCCCTTGAATCCGGCGAAGATGTGCTTTTCTCCGCGGCACGCAACCTTTCCAAATACAAGAAATATTCCCCTTATATCATATCCATGTTGAACTTCATCTTGGTCGGATCTACCCTTGCGGTCTTCTGGTACATATGGAGCAAGAGGGCCGACATGCCGGTACCGGTCAAACCCTCCGAGGCCTCCTTCATCGCATTTACAATCGCAGTGTTCAGCATGTTCTACGGTATCTTCTGCATTGGACAGTCAAGGGAGAAGAACTTCCGCTGGCTCAGGCCTCTTGGCGGCTGGCTTGTGTTCTCGGCGATACTTGGATTCCTTGCCACATTTGCGATTTTCATGTACAGGTTCGAACTTCCTGTCTGGGACGTAGTCATAAGGAAGACAATCTTCATCGTATCCATAATCCTCGGATTGGAACTCCTCTTCAACTTCATAGTTGAGTTCTACAGGCCCAGAAGCATGGCGGAGGAGAGACCGATCTTCGAGAGCCGCCTTCTTGCCCTTTTCACAGAGCCTGGCGGTGTGATCAGGAACATTTCCGACACCCTCGACTACCAGTTCGGGTTCAAGGTATCCAAGACATGGATCTATGCATTCTTCGAAAAATCAATAATCCCGCTTATCATCGCATGGCTTGCTGCGCTATGGCTCTTCACCTGCGTCTCCGAGATCAACCCCGGGGAGTTGGGTGTCCGCGAACATTTCGGATGCATATCCGACAAAACTCCCCTCTCCGCTGGAGTATATTTCAAACTTCCCTGGCCATTCGGCAAGATGACCCGCATACCCATAAACAAGATACAGGAGATAACCATCGGCGCCAAGATGACTGACGATAAGGGAGAACTCAAGAACCCCGAGGTCGTACTTTGGACCGTCAAGCATTATGAGGATGAGGAAAAATACATAGTAGCTTCTGAGAAAAGGTCCGTGGACAATGAGACACCGGTGTCGTTCATGTCGGCGACATTCACAATCCAATATAGGGCAAAAGCTGACAAATGGTATGATTTCGCATATCGCAACTGCGACATCCCACTGTTCCTGAAATCTGTCGCAGAAAGGGAGATCAGCAAATATCTCGCAAGTGTTGACCTTCTCAAGCTGATGTCAACAGCAAGAGGAAACGCTGCGACCGAACTTTCCAAGAGGATTCAGGAGTCCGTCGACTCGATGGAGCTGGGGATCGAAATATTGACCTTCAACCTGCACGATGTGCATCCCCCTGTAGATGAGGTGGCTCCGGCATTCGAGGAGGTTGCGACCGCAAGGCAGGACAAGGAGACTGCAATCCTCAACGCCAAGGCGTATGAGAAGAAGATCCTTCCGAGCGCAGAGGCGGAAGCCATAAAGATCATCAGGCAGGCAGAAACTGAAAGGGACAATTCCGTCAGGCTTGCAGAAGCGGAGAAGAACCGTTTCGAGAAACAGCTGAAGGCATACAGGATCATGCCGGAAATGTACAAGCTCAGGACCTATCTCGACTTCTTCGAGAAGGACTGCGCAGATTCAAGGAAGGTAGTGGTGGGCGACACCAAAACCGACAACATTTATATTTTCAATTTTGAAGAGAAGGCGCGTACGGATCTTCTTGATGTGGACCTTGGCGCACTTTCAAATGAGCTCAACAAGAAAAATGATGGAGGAAATTAACTTATGAATGAACAAGATAACAGCAAGATGCTGCAGCACTGGCCCACGCTGCTGCTGGGCATGATCGTATCGGTGGTGTTCCTGCTTGCAATATTCACCTTCCAGGTGAAGTCGACCGAACTTGCCGTGATCACCACCCTCGGCAAGATTTCCGGAGTCAAGGAAGCCGGCCTTCATTTCTGCTGGCCCTGGCCCTTCCAGAAGATCCATAAATTCGACAATCGCTACCACTGCTTCGATGGCAGCACAGGAAAGCTGGAGGAGACCTATACGGCAGACGGCCAGCCGATAGTTGCAGGAATATTCGTGGTCTACAAGGTCGTCGATGCACAGAAGCTCTTCAACAGCCTCACGATACCGGACATTTCCCAGGCCGAAGACAAGATAAACAACCAGATGCGTAACGACAAGAACGCAGTGCTCGGGAAATACAAGTTCGATGAACTTGTAAATACTGATCCTAAGAAGATGAAACTCGCCGAGGTGGAGACCATGATGAAGGAAAGGATCGCGCCAATCGTCCTTTCACAGTATGGCATCCAGATTGAATACGTCGGCATAAAGACCCTCGGACTGCCAGAAAAGAACACCACTGGTGTCCTCAACCGTATGAAGGCCGAGAGAAAAGTCGTGGTCGACACCTTCAAATCCGAAGGAACCAAGGAAGCCACGATAATCAGAAGCCAGGCCGATGCCAGCAAGAATACGAAGATAGCCGAGGCTGAGGCGAAGGCCAAGCAGATCAAGGCCGAAGGTGATGCCACAGCGGCTGAGTACTATTCTGTCTTCAAGGAGGATCCGGAGCTTGCCTCATTCCTGAGGAAGCTTGAATCACTCCGTAAGATAATACCGAACAGGACGACAATCATATTGAACACCGATTATGCCCCCTTCGACCTGCTGAAGGCCGACCAGGGACTCATGGAAGAAGCCAGGAAGAACAGCCAGAAAACAAAATGATACGCAAGGTATATTCCGATGTTTGAGCAAAAGCAGAACATGACAGAGCTTGAAAGCCGCGGCCAGTATAAGTCCGGCATAGATGCCCTCACGAGGAGCCTCCATATCGCATTCATACTGCTTTCCTGCCTGATCGTATTCCTGATAGTCTGGTATTTCACCCTGGGTGGATACTATGAGGTCAGGCCTCAGGAAAATGCCATCGTTGAACGCTTCGGCAAAGTAGTTGAGAAACATGACGCAGGCTATTACTGGTCATTCCCGTATCCTGTAAGCAAGATAATAAGGATTCCCATAAGCAAGCAGACGATCACTGTCTCGACATTCTGGCACAAGGTAGATATAAAGGAAGCTAAAGGCGAACAGGTCCAGGCAGCCGCCAGCGCCACCACGCTCGTTCCGGGCAAGGACGGCTACCTCCTCACAGGTGATGCCAACATAATCCACAACGACTGGGAACTTGTCTATACCATAACAGATCCGATGCAGTACTACCTAAAATGCTTCTGCCCGGATGAACCTGCCAGGCTGGACACGATAATGCACAATCCTGTTACCGGCAAGGCGATCGGAACAAGGGGGCCGAGAACCCTTATCCAGTCCCTGCTTGAAAATGCCATCATCAAGGTGACTGCAACCCAGCAGGTGGATGCAGCCCTCTACAAGAAATCATCAGAATACCGTGCAGCCGTCAACGATCTCCTTATCAGTGAAATCTTAAAATGGGAAATCGGCGTGAAGATCGAGAATCTCACGTTGAAAGGCAGCACCGCGCCGCTGAACACTGTCGCCGCGTTCCAGGAAGTCATCGACGCCGAACTCCAGAGCTCCACTGAAAAGGAGAATGCCAGGGCATATGCTGTGACAATCGATGGCGAGGCCGAGTCTGATGCATCCAAAATAATCGCCGATGCGAAAGTCTACAAGACAAAGGTCGTCGCCGACGTCGAATCGGACCAGATCTACTTCAAGAAGATCCTCGCGGAATACAAAAAGAATCCATCGGTGCTCATTACTCTCTACAACGATACGATATCAGGAATGCTTGAGAATGTGAAGGAAAAATATATCATTCCCGAAGATGGCAAGGACGGCAAGCATGAAGTCAGGATAATGCTTAATCCTGAGCCCAGGACCCAGAAGAAGGAAAAGGAAAAACAGTAATGTCTGAACTTACAACAGCCGACAAGAAGGTTTTTGACGCCCACAGCGAGATCTGCGGTTGCGACCACAATGATCATGATGAAGGTGGCGCAGGACACAGCCGCAGTCTCGGAAGGCTCAGCGTTGCCCTCGTCGGCGGCTTCTTCATACTCAACTCCTATATTCTCAAATGGATGCAGTCTGACCAGGATTTCACGGCTGAACTGAGCGCCATCGTAGGCGCGGTAATCCTTGCCATGCCGATATTCATTGTCGCCTTCAAGGATCTGGCAAAGGGCAAGGTCTATATGAACGAACTCGTCGCCCTGGCCGTATTAGCAGCGCTTTCAGGCGGTGATTTCCGCACCGCCGGAATAATCTCCTTCTTCCTGCTGATCGCGATCATCATCGAATCCAGGACTGCTCATGGTGCCCAGAGATCCATCGAGGAGCTGATCAAGCTCACTCCAAGGTCGGCCAGGAAGATAAGCGAAGGACAGGAGAGCGAGGTCGATGTGCTATCTCTTGTGATCGGAGATATCATCAGGATACGCCCCGGCGAGAACTTCCCGGTGGACGGAATTATCATCAAGGGCACCAGCACCGTCAACCAGGCTTCGATAACCGGAGAATCATTCCCTGTCGAAAAAGAGGAGAACAAGGAGGTCTATGCCGGAACCCAGAACCTTACTGGAGTCATTGATGTCAAGGTGACAAAGGTCGGCAAGGACACCACACTCGGTAAAGTGAAGGAGATGATACTGGCTGCTGAAACAAGCAAGCCCCCGATCGTAAGGGTGATCGACCGCTATGCAGGATATTATACGCCTACGATCCTCATGATAGCCGGTCTGACCTGGTGGTTCTCCGGTGGAAACATGAAAAACGTGATCTCAGTTCTCGTTGCCTCATGTCCGTGCGCCCTAGTGCTAGCAGCCCCCTCGGCCGTGGTCGCCGCCCTTGCCGCAGCTGCAAGGCTTGGCATACTGATCAAGAACGTTTCATACCTGGAGCTCGCTGCAAAAGTCAAAGCCATAATCTTCGACAAGACCGGAACCCTTACCGAAGGTTCGCTCTCGGTCGTCAGGCTAGCACCTGCGGAAGGAATTGCGCCTGCGGACCTCCTGCAGATCGCAGCTTCTGTTGAAAGCCATAGCAATCATCCTACTGCAAAAGCCCTGCAGAACCTCGCGAAGGAAGCCAATGTCAAGATCAGCGAGGTAGATAAGTTCAGCGAGGTCCATGGCAAGGGAGTAGAAGCCATCTACAATGCCCAGAAAGTCCTTATTGGCAGGGCCGAATGGCTCAAATCCCATAAGATAAGTGTTTCATCGCTGGAGAATCCGGAAACTGAAGGTCACGGTGCAATAAGCGTAGTATACGTGGCATACCATGGCAAGGCTATCGGCTGGATAGGTTTCAGGGATACGGTCAGGAAGGAAGCCATGGATGCAATCAAATCCCTCAAGGATGACGGGGTCAGGCAGTGTTCCATGGTGACAGGCGACCGCAAACCCGTGGCCGATCTCGTTTCCAAGGAACTCAGCATAGAGAATGTCCGTGCCGAATGCCTCCCCGACGACAAAGTCGCATACGTGAAGGAGGTCAAGCACAACTACACTGTTGCGGTAGTGGGTGACGGTATCAATGACGCCCCTGCCCTTGCAGCCGGTGATCTTGGAATCGCCATGGGAGCAATAGGCAGCGATATTGCGATTAACAGCGCATCAATCGCCCTGATGACAAATGATCTTCGCCGCATACCTCTCCTGATCACCCTTGCCAAGCAGTCCGGCAAGATCATCAACCAGAATCTTCTAATCGGCTTTGTCTTCATAGTCGGCGGAATAAGCTTGTCGGTGTTCGGATTACTGCATCCGATCGTAGCGGCTGCGCTACATACTGTCAGCACCACCATCGTCCTCTTCAACAGCGCTAGGCTTGTAAGGACCGGTGAAGAACTGACCATGCACGAAAATCATGACGATAAAAGCTCCGCTGGCTGATATATTATCTGTTTTTTTCTTAATTTTCGGGGGGACCTATGGACTTAGTGTCCACGATCAAGTTTTTGACAATGGTGGTTTCAATCTACCTTGCCATTCTTGTTGTCAAACGCTATTCTGACAGCAAGCTCAACAACCTGTTTGCCCTCTACGTCTTAAGCATCGCGGCCCAGTCATTCGTCGAATTCCAGCTCTCAATCGTAAGGAACCTGGATGATTTCCTCTTCTGGAAGCATTTCGACGTGATAACTTTCTCAACAGTGGCGTTCCTTTTCCATTTCATCCTTCTTTATATAAAGATAAATCCCAATACAACCAGATGGCTTGCAGCCGCAGTTTACATCCTGAGTTCGATCTTTCTTGTCCTTAATGCGATCGTCTTCTGTCCGTATACCGCCAATATCGAATCCGGCAGTTTCAATTCTGTTCTCACTGAGAACAGCAAGTACTTCTTTGATATTTCATTGGTCATATCTGGAATAATCGCCATCTCAAGTTTCCTCCTGAGCCTGAAATTCTATCTGAATTCGACGGAGAAACGTATTCGGCTGCAATCTGGTTTCATGATGCTCAGCCTTGCGATCCTTGTTGGCTGTGGAATCTTTTTTGAAATAATAGCCCCCTTTGTTCTCAAGATGCCTGCCATACCTCTCAACATGTCAGCAACCACTGCGTTTCTGATCGTAAACCCCATCATGGCCTTTGCGATCATAAGGTATGATGTCCTAAGGATTCAGCCTGAAACCGCCACAAAGGAAGTCCTGGAAAGGCTTGCGGACAGCGTATTCTTCATCGACATCGATGGCAGGATCCAATACGTCAACCAGGCTGGAGCAATGCTCTTGGGGATGGGACAGGATGCCGTACTCGGAATTGAATTTAAGGAACTTCTTCACCTTCCATCAAAGGAATTTAAGGAATCATTTGAAGATCTCTTCTCCTCAAAAGAAAAGAAATTCATTGATCAGGAAGCAATCCTCAGGCATACGGAAGGCCAGCTGATCCCGATATCCATCTCATGTATAAACTATACAAGCAGGCATTGGGGGCTGATGGGTATAATCATTACAGTGCGCGATATCTCAGAAAGGAAGAAGTCCCAGGAGCTCCGGGAAAGTATTGAAAAGATACTCCACCACGACCTCAGGACACCGCTGATGGCGGTTGTTGGATATCCCGAACTGCTGCTCAGGGACAAAAATCTCGATGAGCACCAGAGGAGGATCCTTGTCGAGACAGGAAATTCCGGAAAGCGCATGCTGAACATGATAGATTCATATCTCAACCTGCAGAAGATAGAAAGAGGCATCTACAAGCAGAAGAATACGCCAGTGGACCTGCTGGAGATCGTTTCCAATGCAATTGACTGTACAAGGATGGCGGGCAGATGCGGTCACGCGAGCTTCGAAGTCTCATTGAATTCATCCTCCCTGAAACCGGCAGACAAGGTGGTGGTAATGAGCGACGAATCCCTGATGACAAGCATGTTCACGAACCTGATCCAGAACGCCGCCGAAGCGTCTCCGGAAGGTGGAAAGGTGTCTATAAGGATTCATACTTCCAAAGGTCTTAGGATAGATATCCACAACCTTGGTGTAATACCTTCCGACATAAGGGATGTATTCTTTACGAAATATTCGACATCCGGCAAGAGAGCCGGCACCGGACTCGGAGCCTACAGCTCGCGTCTTATAGCGGAAACTCTCGGCGGCAAGATCTCATTTACAACCAATGAGACGGTTGGCACGACCATCACAGTGGCATTTGACGGCATGAAGGTGATTTAAAAAGGATTTTTCAGTTCAATCCATTTTCAGGATCTCAATCTTGAATTTCTTCTTTAGTTCCGGCAGGAGCTGTTCGCGCGGAACCTTTTTCTTTGTGACGTACCACTCGACAATGTATTTCCTGTTCTGGATTTCGCGCTGCGCCCCGGTCTGAAGTCCTGAATTCAGAAGTATCTCCTCCTCGGAAAGCCCTTTCTGTCCCTTGCTGTCGACAAGCTTCTTCCTCATCTCCTCCTGCTTTGCGCCGATGAATTCGAACTTGACCTTGCCCTTAGCCTCTGAAAATGGGATCAGTTCAGGTTCTGTCCGATCGATTACAAGGAAAATAAACTTCCATCCGGAAATCCTGTCGTTCACGATACCGGAATTCTGCCCCTTCTTGAGCTTTGTTATGGGATCAGTGATCTGCTGGGGAAGCCCTGCAGCTACCTTGCCCTCTTCTATCCAGCCCAAATCCACCCAGTCCTTTATTGAATTCGGGTTTGCCTTGACCTGTGCCAGGGCTTTCTGCACTTCCTGATCGGACGCATTCGTGTATTTCAGCCCTTTCACGTTCACCTTTGCCGGTCTTGAGAACTTCTCAGGATGCGCCTTGTAATATTTCTCCAGTTCATCGTCGCTGAATTTGTTTGGATCGATCTTGGCGGTAGTATTGCTGGATTTGTATATCTCTATTATCCTCCAGCAGATGTAATCATCCTTGTATGCGCCCTCGGCAAGAGCGCCCTGGAAAAGAAGTTCCTCGTCTATGGCGCTGAACAGCGCCTGCTTCTTCTCATCGTCGGATAGTGCGCTGACGGCCTTTTTTGCCTTATTCGCAGTCTTGAGCAGCCAGAAGTCATAGTCGGCCTTTGTCACACCGCCCTGCCCAACTTTCACCATCAGGTTCTCAAGAGGTCCCTGCGGAATGTCCTTTCCATTGTAGATCGGCTTCTTCGGTTCCGCCTGCGCCGCCGCCCCCTTCTGCTGTGCAAAAGTTGAAACGGATATTGCATAGACAATCAACAGAATTGTTTTCAAAGCATTCATTAATAGTTCTCCTTTCCGGCATCTTCGTTAAGGAAATTGGGTTGCATCCCCATTCATTGATACCATATCCTGAGGCATTTGAATATCAATATAAATTTTCGTCCTGAAAATTCTTATAAGCCCTTTGAAAAAGGATTTCTTGCGTCTATAATTACGGTTCTGTCCGCATGAACTTTGTAGACGGATATAATCCATTATAACAATAGCTAAAGAAAGGGCTGTAAAATGGCTGTAAAACTCGGAATCAACGGATTCGGAAGAATCGGAAGAATGGCGTTCCAGGCGATCTGCGACCAGGGACTCCTCGGCAAGGAAATCGATGTCGTAGCGGTGGTTGATGTTTCAACTGATGCCGACTACTTCGCCTACCAGATGAAGTACGACTCAGTCCAAGGAAAATTCAAGCACAAGGTCGAGACATGCAAGAGCGACGCCTCCCTCGAGGACAACGATACCCTCATCGTCAATGGCAACAAGATCAAATGCATCATGGCCACAAAGACCCCCGACCAGCTTCCCTGGAAGGCTCTCGGAGTTGAATACGTGCTCGAGTCCACCGGACTCTTCACCGACTCAGAGAAGGCCAAGGGCCATATCGCCGCCGGCGCAAAGAAAGTCATCCTTTCAGCCCCCGGAAAAGGCGAAGTCAAGACCATCGTCATGGGCGTCAACGAGAACGAATACGATGCCGCAAAGCACAATATCGTCTCCAATGCATCATGCACGACAAACTGCCTGGCTCCTGTCGTCCATGTCCTCCTCAAGGAAGGATTCGGCGTCGAGACAGGTCTCATGACCACGATCCACTCATACACCGCCACGCAGAAGACCGTTGATGGCCCGTCCAAGAAGGACTGGAGAGGTGGACGCGCAGCTGCATGCAACATCATTCCTTCATCCACCGGCGCAGCAAAGGCTGTTGGTGAAGTTCTTCCAGCCACCAAGGGAAAACTCACCGGGATGTCATTCCGTGTTCCGACACCGGACGTCTCAGTCGTCGATCTGACCTTCCGCACCACGAAGGACACCAGCATCGAGGAGATCGATGCCGCCCTCAAGAAGGCAGCAGGCAGCTACCTCAAGGGAATTCTTGGAGTTACGGACGAGGAACTGGTCTCCACGGACTTCATCCATGACGACCGTTCTTCCATCTATGACTCTCTTGCAACCCTCCAGAACAACCTGAAGGGTGAGAAAAGGTTCTTCAAGGTGGTTTCCTGGTATGACAATGAGTGGGGTTACTCCAACAGAGTCATCGACCTCATCAAGTTCATGGCCAAGAAGAAATAATCTGGTCTGAATAAAAATTTAACGGCAGGAGAAAACTCCTGCCGTTTTTTTTTGACTAGTAGGTACGGGCTTTAGCCTGTACCAGTATTTATTCAAAGATCAAATCCGTGTGACAGCCTAAAGGCCGTCCCTACTCAGAACAATCCCCTGGGGATTGCAAGGAAAGTAGGTATGACATTGTAGGCGTGCAGGATATTGATTATCTGTACGCAGATGTAGATGGAGAAGAATCCGAGGGCATCGATGAAGGCTATCTTGTATTTCTTCACATTGACGCTGAAGGTTTCCGGTTCCTTGTACTTGAAGACGTTCGGAATGAACCTGGGAACATGCTTCATGTAGTTGAGAAATTCGTCACCGTGCACTTCGAGCAACCTTTTTTCCTCGCCTATGATGACGAAGGGATAGTAAATCATGAAGAGCAGCACTATGAGAAAGATTATCAGCAGGTTCTCTGTAACCAGGCCAAGTCCTATCGCACCGAGGAAGCTGAAGAAATACAGCGGGTTGCGCACCATCGAGTAAGGACCTTCGGTAATCAAGTTGGTGGTCTTGTTGCCAGCAATGTAGAGAGCAGACCAGAGGCGCCCGAATATGCAGAACCCTACGAGGAATCCGCCGATCGCCTGGAAAATCAGGAAGTGATAATATTCATCCTTCCAGGAATGCCTTGTAAAGATGAAAATTGCCGCAATCACCACGACAAGAAGGCGTGAAAGCAGTATCCTTTTCTTCTTGATGAAATATAATGAATCACTTATCATCCGGATAAATCTCCTGTCTTCTGAAAGCTTGAAAAATACTCCTCATCGCCAAAAAAACAATTAAGGGCACCCCTTATCTTGAAAAATAAGCGCAAGTAACAATATTATTCAGATGCCAAAAGCAATTCAATCAATTTTTCGATAACAAGGAGGTTTGTGATGGGTCTCAACAAGAAAACAGTGCGCGACGTCGAACTCAAGGGAAAAAGGGTTGTGATGCGCGTTGACTTCAATGTTCCCGTGAAGGAAGGAAAGGTCAAGGATGACACCAGGATCAAGGCTGCTGTTCCTACGATCAAATATATTCTCGACAAGGGTGCATCGCTCGTGCTTCTCAGCCATCTCGGCAGGCCCGACGGCGAAGTGAAGCCCGAGTTCAGCCTGAAACCTACCGTGGACGTCCTTTCCAAGCTCATCGGCAAGCCTGTCCAGTTCATAGACGACTGCATCGGCGAGAAGGCTGTTGCCGCTGCCAAGGCGCTCAAGGCCGGTGAAATCATGATCTGCGAGAACACCCGCTTCCACAGGGAAGAGGACATGAAGGCAAAGACCGACGAGGACAAGGCCAAGACTGCGGATTTCGCAAAGGAACTCGCAAAACTCGGAGAGATCTACGTCAATGACGCGTTCGGAACGGCCCACCGTTCACACGGTTCGACAGCGAAGATATGCAAGTACATTCCGATTTCCGTCGCCGGATTCCTGATGGAGAAGGAAATCCAGTACCTTGGACAGACAGTCGAGAATCCGAAACGCCCGTTCGTCGCCATCATCGGCGGCGCAAAGGTCTCCGACAAGCTCGAAGTCCTCAAATCCCTCATCTCTAAGTGCGACGCCCTCATGATTGGCGGAGGTATGGCATACACCTTCCTCAAGGCACAAGGTCACAACATCGGCAAGTCCCTCTGCGAAGAAGAACTTCTCGATACGGCCAAACAGATCATGGCCGATGCCAAGGCGAAGAAGGTCAGCTTCATGCTGCCAGTCGACAATCTTGCCGCCGACAACTTTGACAATGGCGCGCAGATCAAAACTGTTGGCAACGACATTCCGGACGGCTGGATGGCGCTTGATGTCGGTCCCAAGACGGCAGCCGCATATTCCGCCGAGATCATGAAGGCGAAGACGATTGTCTGGAACGGACCGATGGGCTGTTTCGAAATGCCGAACTTCGCAAAGGCGACATTGGCAGTCTGCAAGGCCGTCGCAGAAGCGACTGGCAAAGGCGCGACAAGCGTCATAGGCGGAGGCGACTCGGTCGCGGCCGTCAACCAGAGCGGTCTTGCCGGCAAGATGTCACACATCTCCACCGGTGGTGGTGCATCGCTTGAGTTCCTCGAAGGGAAACAGCTTCCCGGAGTCGTGGCCCTCAACGATCTGTAATTCTTTATGAATGTTTTAACAGGGCTTCAGGCTATCACCTGAAGCCCGTTTTTTTTAAAATCTTCATTTCATTTAGACAAATTCCACTAGCAGCCCCGTCTATCTTGTAGAAAAGGAGCAGGAACAGATGCCTGAAGACATGGAAGTTGCACGGACTATCCAGAAGATGTTCCAGGATGATGATCCTGCCGTACTTGAACTGGTCTACCGGCATTTCGGCAGGCGGTTATATGGATATCTCATCTCGATGCTCAGATCACCTTCTGACGCGGAGGAGGTACTCAGTGAGACGTTCATGATGGTCGCCCGCAAGAGGGAGCAGATAGGAAAGGCAGATAACCTGAGAGTCTACCTCTTCGCCATGTCAAGGAACCTGGCAATCGAGATGTTCAGGCGGAGAACGGCACAGAACGAGAAACTTGAAGGATACGCTGAATACCTTGAAGTGAGCCAGGGCTGCGAGGGCAAATGGAGCAAGGAAGAACTTGATGGCGTAAGGAAGGCAGTTGTTGAGCTACCGGAGGAACAAAGGGAAGTACTGGTACTCAAGATTTTCGAGGAGATGACATTCGAGGAGATCGCGGAACTATTGCGAATTTCGCAGGATACGGCCGCCAGCAGATACAGGTACGCGTTGGAAAAACTGAGGAAGCAACTGAAAGGATACGGTTATGAATAAGGATATCGAGACCAGGTTGAAGGAGCTTCAGCTCAAGTTCCCTGACACTGAGCTCGAGGCTAAGATCCTTTCAAGCGCCAACAAGGCTTGGAATGAATGCGAAGGCAGACCTGTGAAGATCATCCCTTTCCGCAAGGCTCTCGCAATAGCCGCATCGCTCATCCTTTTAGCCGGGATCCTTGCAGTACTGAACATTGCAGAGAACAAGAAGATGCAGCAGGCCATGATTTCATATCCGAAATCCGGCCTGCAGAAGTCTGAGAATATCTCTCTTCTTGAGGAAATGGGTCTTGGGAAGGAATATTCCAAGCTGATCGCCTGCTTATCGTCGGAGCATAAGACAATTTCTACCATGCCTTTGCTGGACAGGAAATTGAAACTCTAAAAATAATGAAGAGGTGCATCATGAAATTTAACAAGTCTTTTTTCAAGAAATTCTTCCTGGTATCAGGGCTTGGGCTTCTAGGTCTGATTGTTGTAATCGCAATCATATACACCTACCTGAATATCATCTGGGGAAAGGAACTCAGGCAGGAATTGGACAAGATCAAGGCGTCGGGAAGCCCGATGACAGTTGCCGACATCCCTCTTAGAGACTCTCCCAACAAGGACAACGCCTGTATCGAATACCAACAGATCTTTTCAATCATAACTGATGGGACATATACTGCCAAATCTGGCGGGAGCGACAGTCAGGAATTTAATGAACTTGGCGACTTATCCTGGAATTCCAACATGTCTGAAATTGAGGAACAATTCAGGAAAAATTCCGACAAGATCAAGGAACTTCTGGCGAAAGATTCATTTAGGCAGGTATTCGAGCTTCTAAGGAAAGCTTCTGAAAAGCCTTACTTGAATTTCAAGCTCAACTATGATGAAGGTCCGGCACTGCTCCTGCCGCACTTGTCAAGAATGAGAACCATAGCGAGATTCCTGCGGGCAAAGGCGGAGTTCGAACTCCTGTCAGGAGAACGCGAGAAGGCATGGGATACGATCCTGATTGGAATAAAGACTAACTCACTCATGAAAAATGAACCCCTGATCATCTCACAGCTGGTCTATTTCGCATGCAATTTCATATATTTCGATTTCATGGCCTACAATCTTCCCAGATATGGAATAGATTCAAAGCAGGCCATAAAGATCATAGATGAGCTCTCTCCTGAAAGAACGGAATTTGTAAAGTCCATGAGACAGTCGATTGACATGGAAAGGATCTGCCTGGGGGGGTGGGTGTGCGACAGATTCATCTCGGGCAAGATGAAAGCTGAAGAGCTAGGTGGTCTAATTGATGTAAGTGGAAGAAAGAGTTCACCTCTTTACTACTTCGTATGTTTCCTATACAAGCCATTTGCAAAGAAGGATTACATTGAATACCTGAAGATAATGGAAACCTACAAGGCCGGATACGATATACCATACTATAAGCTTCCTCCGGACCTTCCGAGTAGCGAGACGATGCTCAAGAATCTTCCTAGATACTGCATCCTCACGAAGATGTTATGTCCGGCCCTGGACAATATAAGGAGGAGGACTGCTGAAATGGAGACCCGCGCCCAGGAAATCCGGCTCCGTCTTGCCCTTGAGATATACAAGAACCGGAATGGGGCGTATCCGGAAAAGCTCGAGGCGCTTTCTCCGCAGATCCTCAAGGAGCTGCCTATCAGCGAAATGACAGGAAAGCCGTTTGAATATTCCAAGGACAAGGACGTCTACAGGATATCAGGCGGTATCGCCGAAAAGAAATAATAACGGCGCTCCGGGCAAGGGGTACTTCTCAGCTGATAATGTGGTAATTATATTTTTTCTCAATTCCGCTCGAAATTTCACCTAAACGGCATATATTGATTGGCTTTTCAAAATTTCTGCCTTTATCAGGCAAAATTCACGTTATAAAATTTACGAGCATACAAGGAAATTTTTATCATGAAACAGAGGAAGCTTTTCATTGCCGGGAACTGGAAGATGAACAAGACCGCAACCGAGGCCGCACAGCTGGTCTCCGCACTGGTCAAGAAGGTCGAAGGACTTTCAGATAAGATAACAATGGCAGTATGCCCGCCATTCACGTCCCTCGACAGGATTGCGCCTCTCCTCAAGGAAACAGGCGTTGCTCTTGGCGCACAAAACCTGTCCGACAAGGCCTCCGGCGCATACACCGGCGAAGTCTCTGCGGCAATGCTGCTTGATCTCGGTGTAAAATACGTCATTATCGGCCACAGTGAACGCCGCCAGTATTACGGCGAAACCGACGAACTTGTCAGCAAGAAGGCGAAATTCGCACTTGGCGCAGGTCTCCTTCCGATAGTCTGTATCGGTGAGACCCTCCAGGAGAGGGAATCCAACAAGACATCCAACGTGATCACAACCCAGATCAAAGGAAGCCTCGCGGGACTTACTGCCGAGGAAATTCTCAAGGTCACGATAGCATATGAGCCAGTCTGGGCGATCGGCACAGGCAAGACCGCCACACCCGACCAGGCACAGGAAGTTCATGCTCTCATCAGGAAGCTTCTCACGGACGCCTATGGCAAGGCCGTAGCAGACAAGGTCATTGTCCAGTATGGCGGTTCAGTCAAGGCCGACAATGCGAAGGAACTCATGGCAAAACCTGACATCGACGGAGCCCTTGTCGGTGGAGCCAGCCTTGATGCAGAAGGTTTTTCAGCCCTGATAAGGAATTCCATTTCTTAAGATAAACTCTGTGCCTTAGTGCCTTTGTGCCCTTTGTGCCTGTTAAAAAAGAGGAAACAATGAACGACATTATTATTGCTTTGCTTACAGTGGCGGACGTGGTCATCGCCCTTCTGCTCATCTGCCTTATTCTAGTCCAGCAGTCCAAGGACAGCGGATTTGGAAGCGCATTCGGCGGACTTGGAGAAGGCGTGTTCGGAGCGCAGACAGGAAGCCATCTCGCCAAAATGACGGTAATTTTTGCATCGCTTTTCCTGATCATCACACTTTCCCTGGCCATCATCACTGGTCACAGGAAGGCTCCGAAAAGCGTAGCAGAGCTTGATGCGGGAAAGGTTGAAGCTCCTGCTAAAAAAGGCGAACCGGCACCAATAGCCGTACCTGATGTCCTCTCTCCCGTCCCAGTACCAGCAGCCCAGGCTGACAAGCCAGCTGAACCTGCAAAAGCAGCTCCGGAAAAACCCGCCCAGGCTCCGGAAGCACCGGCTCAAGCTCCAGAAAAACCAAAGCAGAATGATACGAAATAACTCCTCTGATGCACACATCTCTCCAGAGGGAAAAGATCCTGTTCTTTGGAGCAAGCATCATACTCATCACAGCATCTGTTCTCCTGCATGTCTGGAAACTAAGCTCAATTCCACGTGGTTTTTATGTGGACGAGGCATCTTTGGCATATAATGCCTATTCGATACTTGAAACAGGAAAGGATGAGCATGGAAACTCTTTTCCTGTATTTTTCAAATGTTTTGGAAACTACCAGGATCCAGTAATGGCATATTCTCTTGTTCCTGTGATATACGTCTTTGGATTTGAAAAGTGGGATTTAAAGCTTCCTTCTGTCATATACATTGCCATTGCTTCAGTTGCATTCTTCTTCTTGCTTGACCTTTATATCAGGGAGAAGTGGCTTTCTCTTTTAGGAGCCTTCCTCTTTTCCATACTGCCCTGGACATTCCCGCTGAGTAGGACGGTAATAGGTGGTTATATGCCAATGCTCCTAGGAATGATATGCGGCTGGTATTTTCTGTTAAGAACTTTACGTGATAAATCCATTCTATACGCAATATTTGCCGGATTCTCATGGACTATTACAATGTATGCCCACCAGATTGGAAGGCCCATGGGAGTCATAATGCTAGCATGCTTTGCATTTTCATTCTACAAGATTATTTTCAAAAGATTGAAGTTCATCATAATGTTAATAATTCTCATGGCAACTTGCCTGGTTCCAATGACATTGTCCATCCTGCACAATCCCGAGATAATCTTCCGCAGGATTTCTGTGATTGGTGTATGGTCGGGAAGCGAAGGCATTATAGAGACATTATTAAAGATGGCGCAACGCTATATTGAATATTTCAGCCCATCGTTCCTCTTTATCTCCGGAGACAGGAACCTTAGGCACAATACGGGTAATTCTGGTGAACTTTTCCTATTTTTGCTTCCGTTCCTTATCTGCGGAATCTACATGACATTTATACATTCCAGGAGAAATCCATATCTGCGATTCCTCCTCCTTTGCATCCTGACATATCCTGCAGCTGCAATCCTGACAACCGACCATATGCATTCTACAAGATGCATGAACGGTGCGATCTGCCTTTCTCTTGCTACAATGATTGGATTCAAATATTTCTGGCGTAGTAACCGGAAGTCTCTCAGGATCATTCTTGCCGTAATCTTGTTTTTTGGCACGGCCGAGGTTTGCAGGTATTTCAAAGACTACTTCGGTAGCTATCCGGAAAGATCTAAATTCGATTTCAATTCACCGCTAACAGATTCATTAAAACTTTCATTCATGAATCTCAAACCGGAGGAAATCCTTTACGTGTCAAAAAGCATATTTCCTTATGATCCAGAGAACCCACTCCCGGATGACTCTTTCAAGCCCAACTACTATATTTATTTTCTGCTCTATGGTAGATTTGATCCGAACTATTACCAACGCACAGGAACATTCCCTCCTGAAAGACTGATCCCCTACAAGGGAAAAACTGCAAATCCAGGACTGCTCCTGGTTTCAAACATGGTTCCCGCAAAGAATGCGGACGGCAAAGTTTCACTTATCAGAAATCCCGAGCCTATACCAGATAATGCGGAATTGCTTGGCGAGGTGGCTGTCAACAAATCCTGGAGGCTGTCAGTTTTCAGGATTCCAGGGAACTGGAACCCGTAGTTCCGAAAGTTCATACATTTCGCCATTGGTGACATGCTTGGAGCATAATCGACATTCTTCGATAAATTTATATTTCCGCATATACAGGTAGTTTATATTATCGTATTTATTAATAAATTAAATATAATTAATAACAAACTTTCCAAGCCTGTTCGCATCTTCTTAAACACCAAAGGATACCTTTAATGATTTAAAAAATTGTTTATTCTTGATTTAGCTGTTTTTCCATGAATTGAATTTTAATTCATGCAAATTACCCGCTATATTCTATAGTTCATATAAACTTAACTGTTTATTCTTTCATGAAACCTATATATTCAGCTGTATTCTACGAGGCTTTCGAGGAGGAGGAAAAGATCCTCAGGCAAGTCCTTCCAAAAGGATACAAATATCTTTTCACCTGGAAGACGATCCAGGAGAGCGGACATAAACTCCCTCCGGCAAAAATAATCAGCACGCGGACACAGTCGAAGTTTCCCATTGAATGGGCCGATAAGCTCGACGCCATCATCACTCGTTCCACCGGTTATGACCATGTGACTGAGTATCTGGATCAGATAAAGGCTGATATCGACGCCGCCTACCTTCCGGAATACGCCGCGCGCGCGGTTGCCGAACAGGCATTAATGATGTGGACTGCCCTCCTCCGCAACCTCTCACTTCAGAGAAAATCATTCGAGACGTTTTTCCGCGACGGGCTCACCGGACGCGAAATTCGCAACCGCAGGATAACAGTGATCGGCGTCGGCCGTATCGGCGGAGAGCTCGTTGACATCGCACACGGTCTCCAGATGAAGATCTTTGGCGTTGATATCAAGCCACGTCCCGAGATGAGAAAGAAATATGGCTTGAAATATGTCCCTCTTGCCCTAGGCCTGAAAAATGCGGATATCGCAGTTTCCGCGCTGCCTTTGACGGAACTCACCCGAGGAATGCTCGGATACAAGGCTCTGAAGGCGATGCCAAAGGGATCACTTTTCATAAATGTCGGACGTGGCGAGGTTTCACCCTCGGTAGATCTTCTCAGGCTCTTGCGCGAAGGAGTCCTTAACGGGATCGGTCTGGATGTCTATGAGTCCGAAAAGGAGCTTGCTTCTGTTCTTCGTGACGGGCAGAAACCTTCAAAGCTGAAGCCTGTTACAAGAAGAAGCGTTTCAGCGATCCTGAAACTCATGAAAGATTCGCGAGTGCTCCTGACACCGCACAACGCCTTCAACACCGAGGAGTCCGTCGAGAGGAAATCCCTGCGCACTGCAGAAAATCTCTCCAGTTACCTGAAAACCGGCAGATTCCTGACACCGATTAAGCAATAATTATTTGACAGGATAACAGGATTATCAGGCTTAATTATCATGTAAATCCTGTAATCCAGTGGATAAATCTGGGGAGGTAATTTCAAAATTGCCCTGAGCAGATTCAAAATTAACGGAGGGCGGACCCTGGTCACCTTTGGCGCCGCCAGAGGCGGATTAACTTTCCAGTCCGCCATTTTGAGCTAGATTTCCGCGGGTAAGAAAACCCGCGCTCCTTTAAATTCAAGTTTTGAAATCGGCTCCGGGATTTTACAATCCAGTCGGAATATCCACGAATTCGCAGTCGATGCCGAACTTCTCCTTGATCTTGTCCATCACCGCAAGCACGCCAGGTTTTTCGGTGGCGTAGTGTCCGGCGGCCACAAGGATTATATTTTCCTCATTTATGAAATGGTACGAGGTATGGTTGCCCTCGCCGACTATGAAGCAGTCCATTCCCTGTCGCGCCGCCTCAGTGACACTGTCTGGACGGCATCCCCCACCGGAAATTATGGCTATCTTCCTGATCGGCCTGCCGACATTTCCAAAGACCATGCATTTTGTCGGAAGTTCCTTGTCGAGGACGGAAGTGATCTGAGCAATGGAAACGGGATCAGCAAGTTCGCCGGCAATTCCGAGTTCGCCCCCGTTGTATTTCACGAAGTTCCGGCACTTTTGCAGCTTCAGCATTTTCGCAATGAGAATGTTGTGTCCAATCTCCGGATGCATGTCGAGAGGGAGATGGGCTGCATAAAGGGAAATATCATTCTTGAAAAGCGGTGATACTCTCCTTGCATTCGGCCCAATGAGCCTTTTGAGGCTGTCATTCCAACTGATGCCGTGGTGAACAAATATGAAGTCGGCATTTTTAGCGGCGGCCTTTTCAAACAGTGCGCTACAGGCGTCGACACCGAACACCGCATTCTTGACCTCGAGCGCACCCTGCACCTGGAGTCCGTTGTTTGAATCGTCCTTCAGGTTTGGATTGGTCATGAACATTCCGTCCAGGAACCCGACTATTTCTCTTAGCTTCGCCATAAGACACCTTTATTTTCAATTGCCAATTTCCAATTGCCGATTGCACTTGCTCAGTGATATGCCGACAAGCCGTTTAACCAAAACATGCGAAGCACTTGGACTGCGGTAGCGAAGTAAAACGAAGATACCGCCTTTTATCCGGCACGCGCAAGCTTGCCGGAGGATGGCGAAATTCTTTCGCCTAAAACAAAGCTGAATCTACCGCTTCAGCACTCCAAGGATTGCTACGCAATCGAAATCACAGAAAAAATAATTCAACTTGAAAAGAATCTGAATTTAATCACTTTCCAGCGCAGTTCTGAATCCGTCTTTCCGTCCAGCCATTTTTTCAGTTCATCGGGATTCCTAAGAGCCGACAGTTTTTTCAAATCTTCTGCGTTCGATCTGAAAAGTATCGGGAGGGACTTGTTTATACCGGCTTTTTCCAGATTTCGCTTGGCGCTGAAAAAAATATTCCTGTTCATCTGGTTCCTTATCAGCAGGAACAGCGGATACAATCCAGCCAGTATCCAGAACGGCCATATCGGGATCTTATGCTCGAATCCGGCAAAAAGCCTCAGCAGCTGGACACCCAACAGCAGAAAAACAGGAAGGATGAACAATATTGCATCATAATCGTGACGGAAGCAGTTCCCCATATATCTTCTTAATCTGCTCGGGGACAGACGGTATGCAAAAAGTTCCTCGAACTTCCTGTCGCGGACCGGAAGCCTCGCGACATGGCAGAGCTCGTGGGCGAGGAGTTCGTCCCTGTTGTAGAACAGCCAGTGTCTTCTTTTTGCGAAATTCGCACGGATTATGAAGATTGATAGAAAGTTCTGGTCGGGGAAGGAGATCGCGCAGCCTCCCCATAGGAAGCCGAGGCTTTTCGAAATGAAAAATCCAGGTACCCATCCTATGCTGAAATCATAATATTGACGTGTAAGTTCCGCTGCCTCGTCCATGATATCCGGAGTTATCCGCTTCTGCGTTTCCAGGACGAACTCCCCAAAGATGTTATATTTGTCCGAAGCCTTGAGATCCTTTTCAATTTCAGTGTAGGAATCCACCATTTCGAGAAGACGTTTCTTATAATCGGCGACAGTTTCTCCAGGTGCCATCAGGAAACCGTTGGAATCAGCTTCAGCCAGACCTTTGATGTCGGCTTCTGAAAGGGATTCAATGGTTTTCTTGTCCATCAGGGGCATGGGATCCGACCTTTTAAAATTTTCAGGGAATCACGCTCCCTGAAGGAGCTTCTGGAGCTCGACCTGGAATTCCTGGATGTCTTCTGGCGTTGGCTTGCCGGTTGACTTTTCGAGTCCGAGTCTGCCCATCTGGTCGACGAACCAGTCGGCCTTGACACCTGATGCGAAGGTAACATTGCCACTGAGGGCGACACCGGGTCTTGCAAGTTTACTCAACTCGACCTTAGTACCGCCGGACCATTCACCCTTGTCACCGGAAATGACGTCTTTCTCCTCTTCATCCTCCTTCTTTTCGGACTTCCCGATCTTTTTATCGGAATCGACCGGCTTAGTTTCCTTGTCGGCGGAGAACTTTTTCCAATCGACATTCTCCAGTTCGGAGGCAAGGAGTCTCAAATCGAGGAAAGTGATAATCTCCCCTTTTTCATGAAGTATCTTCTGGATCTCAGAAAGGGAAATCCCTTTTTGAAGATTTTCAAATACAATTTTTTTGACATCGTCTTGGTTCATCATTCTTAACTCCAGTTTTTGATGTAGGAATAGGAGTCAAAAATAACCGGAATATGCTGATTTTCAAATACACGTGCATATTTTGAGGAAAGCATGTCCTGCGTTGAAATTATGAACATTCAGGTATATTTTCTGGCATGGAAACTGCTTTACCTAAAAATGGAGAAGCAGGGTTGGGAGTTTTACCATGTCAAAAGAGAATAACAGCGAAGATACTCTTGGGATCGAGGATCTTCATAGGGAAAAGACCCAGCAGATAGTTACAAAGCCGGAACTGGACTATCTGGAAGAAGGTTTCGTCTTATGCAGCAACTGCGGATGCAGGATCCATCTTGAGGACAATCCACCCTTGAGCATTTCCAAATGCAAGCAGTGCTCGTGCTCAAACTTCATCCCATTGCTGATAAAGGACTTCTGGCTTTATGAGCCGCTTGGTGGAGGTGGCATGGGCAGCGTTTACCATGCCTTCCTGAGGCAGAACTCGAATGTTGAAGCTGCCCTGAAAGTGCTTCCCAGGAAAATGAAGTCGGATAATTTCCTGATCGAATCCCTTATCGGAGAAGCCAGGTCCGGCAGCAAGTTCTCAAATCACCCCCACTTGACCAAGGTCTATGAATACGGACTCTGGCAGGACGAATATTATGCCGCCTACGAGTTCGTCGACGGCATAAGGCTTGATCAGATAATTGAATCACCGGTAAGGCGTCCCGACAAGCAGATCATGCTCTGGTCGCTGCAGATACTTTCCGCCGAACAGCACATCTACGACTGCGGATACCTTTTCAGGGATCTTAAACCTCAGAACGTGATGATCGACAGGAACGGAAACGTGAAGATGATCGACTATGGCCTTGCGATAACACTACATGAGGCGATGAACGGCAGCAATGCCGAGAACATACTTGGCTCTCCCCATTACATGCCCCCGGAAAGGATCGTAGGAGCTCCTGAAGCCCAGTACAGCGAGATATACAGCCTCGGCATGCTCCTGTTCCATCTTATCACCCGGCAGACGTTCTATTCTTCCGAGGACATAAAGCACCTTGTTGAGAAGCATGCCGTCTCCCTCAGGATGGACAATCCGATGATGAAGCTCCCGGCCAACACTAATCCTGAAATAGTCAGGATACTCGTCAAGATGATAAACAGGGATCCTTCCAGGAGATACCAGACATACAAGGAACTGGGTGCCGAACTCTACAGGGAATTCAGGAAGTCGGCATGAATTTCAGATAAGTTCCAGGTTTCAGACTTTCAAAATCCAAACAATATTCAATTTTCAGGTTCCGGACAAGAATATTCCCAATCCTTGATTTTTATGAACTTGTCTGAATTTTTCTACTTTTTCCAATTGTTTGGAGCTTGATGGTTTGGAGATTGGAATTTCCACTTCTCGATTGGAATGCCCTATTTCCCCTTCAGCACTTCATTGTCCTCCTTCTGCAGCACTTTCTGCTCCTCAAGTGTTGCACGGAGGCTGTCGGCGACAGGTTTCGGGAATGTGGAAAGGCAGTTCTCGATGATCCTCTTCTTGATCTCAGGATAAGGAGCCGGGCTCACTCGCTGGAGACTTCCGGCCTGCGACTGCCTGTAATATGTATATACTGCAAAGGCCCTCTTCTCGAGACCGGCTGCGGTCTCATAATCCCCGAAGGCAAGGAAGTTCATGCTCTGGTAAAGGAGCCCGTCTATCAGCCCCATGACTTGCTTCATCGATCCGTCCTTGGCGTCCTCGATCCATTCCTTCATGACAAAATCATCGATGTTCTTGTAATATCTCAGGTTGTTCGGAAATTCCTTTCTCAGTTCTAGAAGATACTGTTCGGCCTTGGTGTATTTCCCGAAGGTATACATGTTGACGATCGCGTCGACCATGAAGTTCTCCTTTGCAGCGATGAAGGACTTCGACTTCTGCCTTTCGTAGACATCCTCGAACTCCTTCTTGACGGCGTCCACGATGTTGAAGTTCGGTGCCAGCATCAGGCTCCTGAAATTGTTCTTGTCGAATACCAGAAGCCTTCCAGCCTTGAACGCCTCCGCCAGTGACTGGGAGATCATTCGCTCGCAGCTCACATCCGGTTCCTTGGTCGGCTGATGTTCGATTCCAAGCGTCGCCCAGTATATGGCATGGGCCTCAGGCAGTCGCCAGTCGAGTCTGCCATATTTGTTGTTAATCTGCACGACCTTAACAGGATCAAGCTTATATTTCGATTTCAAAAGCCTTTTGCGGAAATAACCGTCAAAGAACTTCAAAATCTCAGGCTGGTCCTTGTATGCCTGGACAAATTCATCCGGAAGCCTGTCCTTCTCCAGGAATTTCTTTTCGAGAACCGAGAGTGCAGCAGCTGTAGCATATTCCACCAGTTTCTTCTGAAGCCCTTTCATCTGTGAATATTTTTCATTCAACAGCTTCAAGAAACCATCAGCATTGTCCGGCATGATGGCAAGATATTCCCAGTCCGGTTCCGGTCCGCCGAAGGCATCCATGAGTTCGATGGCCATTTGGTTCTTGTAGTAAAGGTTGGCATCATCCATGATGTTGCCGACCTTGTGCTGGTAGATCCATCCGAGCTCCTTGTATAGGACGGGATCCCCGGGATTGTAGTTGAGCGCTTCATCCCTGATGAGCTCTATGCCCCTCCTAACCCATCTCCATCTGTCCTCCGGCGAGGAACATGTCACGGAAATATTATATGCCATGTTCCAGGCAAGGTAGGCCGTAGCTCCTGTAAAGCGTGGTTGGAGCTTGGTGATCCAGGAAGCGAGCTGGACCATCTCGAAATACTGGCCTTTGTCCTGCAGGGCGATCGTCCTGAGCCACAGGAGGTCCGCGAGCAATCCCCTGAAACTTCCGAGTGCGACTGTGGTGAACGCAACTATCGGAGGCGCGTTATCCACCGGATCGGTGTCAGTCAGCTTCTCAGTCTTCTTCAGAGAATTTATCTTATACTGGAGCCGGTTAGTAACAACGACGAAAACCGCCGTTATGAACAGGAACAGCAGTAAAGGCCCGATGATTTTTCTTATCACGCTCATTTTCTTATTATAAGCCCCATTTCCCTTATTCTGTATATCAGTATCCCCAGGAGGAATATAGGAACACCTCTCAGTATCAGGAACTCAAATATGATCCTGGCCATCACCGAAATTTCAATCAGTTCCCCTCTCGCGACAGAATCGGAGACCTCGAACTTCTGCATGGGTATTACACCCCAGAGAATGGCATGGCTGACGATCCTGCTGGCGGTCTCATGCCAGGCCTCATATTGGATTAGCTCATCCTCGTCGCCGAACTCTGTCTCGATGTTGATTATATATGAGGCGCAGATCCCTATGAAGAGATATGAGAACACGAAAAATACGGCGGTAGGCATCGAAAGAAGTCCTCCTGCAGTGCATGCAAGTCCCGCCAGGAACAGCAGCTTGAGGAATATGATGAAGACAGCCCTCAGATAGTTCTCCCAGAACTTTCCAGCCTCGACAAGGAGCTTGGGACCGTCCGCGGCCTGGAAATACAGGGGCTTCCCCTCGCGGTCGAAGTTGGCAAAGGATACCCAGACGGTACCATCCTTGTCAACAAATTCCGGGAACAGTGGCATCTCATGGAAGACACCGCACATCTGCCTTTCCGGATACTGCGATTTGGAAACGGTGATCTCGGTCATCTGGACCTCCTCACCTGGCTTCCTTTTTGAAGGATCCTCCGTGGGAACGGTCGCCTTGAAGAACCAGATACCTTCCGTCTCGCGCTGGTCCTTGGAGGAGATCTTGCCGATATACATCCTATACCTGAAATAAAGCGGTTTGCCAAGATTATTCGGCACCCCTTTGAATTCCCAGAGCTTGCGGTTCGACGGTCCCGGCTTCACTTCTCCAAGCTGGGCCACGATCTGCTTGCGGATCTCGCGCAGCATCTTCCTCTTCTCGGCATTGGTAAGCTTCTCGAACGTCTCCGCCTGTGCAGATTTGAGGTAATCCACCCTCTTCTTGTATTCTTCCTTGACCTTGGCGTCGATATCAGGCTGATCCGGAAGATACACACGCCTCCCGACCAGGACTTCATTGCTTATCCTCTCCTTCTCTGCCTTCGTGAATGGACTCCTGTAGAACTTCCACAATATGAATCCATAGACGACACTCGTGGAAAAAAGGAGGAGGATGCCGTGGATAAGAACTACACCGAGCCATTTTCCGATCCAGACCTTGACCCTCGATATGGGCTTGGTGAACACCATGTGGATCTGGTATGATTCAAGATCGCTGGACATCACAAAGCAACCCACCCAAATCGTTGAAAGTGAAAGGATGAACCCTATCACTCCTATGCAGTATTTCAGGGAAACCTGTATGAATCCGTAGGCCGTACCATCTCCAAGTACCGTATTGGGAAGTATGATTATCGTTAAGATGAGTATCGCCAGCAGCAGATGGAAGATGTGCGATCTTATCGACGCCCTGCACGTGAGCTTGATTATTGCCCATAGAGATATCATCGTCCAGCACCGGTTGTGGATTTGCCCATACCTATCATTTCTTCTTGGAAACAAGATGCGAAAGCTTCTTGTTCACCTCGTCGCGATCATCTGAAGGAGCCGGTTCAGGTTCGGGCTTTTCCTTCTCTTGTACATGGGACAGGAGGCTTTCGATCTTTTCAGCCTGTTTTTCCTGTTCCTCCTCCCGGACAGCATCAACTTTTCTGGCTGGAGGCTCCTCAGGCTTCCTCTCCTTATGGTCCGCGGTGAGTTCCTTAAGCACGTCACGCTCCCTCTCGTCCTTGAGATAACCCGCTATCTCTCCGCCGCCTTCCGCACCTGAGGTCTTCAGGCTTTCACTCCTGGCTTTGTTTACGACGTCAAGGAAGAAGTCCTCAAGCGAACGTCTCGGATGGTCTATCTTGAATTCCTCACCCTTCAGGTTGTCCTTGAGTATCTTGACCAGCCTCTCGGTGATCCCCGGAGCGAGCAGTGGGGTCGTTATGCGGCTTGCCGTGGAGATCGTGAGCAGTTCGTCCAGCGTTCCTGAAGCTCTGATGACGCCTCCGTAGAGGATCAGCACCCTGTTGCATATGTCCTCGACATCGCCCAGGAGATGACTGCTGACTATGACCGTCTTACCACGTTTCTGGAGGAATGTTATCAGATCCTTGATCTCCTTGCAGCCGATAGGATCGAGTCCGGATGTCGGTTCATCGAGGATAAGCAGGTCAGGATCGTTGATCATCGCCTGGGCCAGCCCTATCCTGCGCGCCATTCCCTTGGAGAACTCTCCGACCGGACGGTTCCTCACATGGCTGAGCCCGACCATTTCCAGAAGCTGTTCGCTCCTGCTCCTCCGTTCCACTGCGGGAAGATCAAAAAGCGCTCCGAAGAAGTCCAGGGTTTCCATTGCTGTCAGATACTTGTAGAGATATGATTCTTCGGGAAGATAGCCTATCCTCATCTTGGTGCGTACGCTGCGCGGAGACTCCCCGAAGACCTCTATTGTTCCGGAGGTGGGATATAGGAGACCGAGCAGCATCTTTATCGTGGTCGATTTGCCCGAACCGTTAGGTCCAAGCAACCCAAGCACCTCTCCTTCATATACCTCGAAGTCGATGTCGTTCACCGCCTTCGCCTTCGGACGGTTCCAGAAGTCGCGGAACTCCTTGGAAAGCCCGACTGACTTGACGACTGTCTCCCTGGCTGGTACCGGATTCTGCAATTGATGATCTCCTAATTATGGTGACACTTGATGTAATAAAATTCAGTTGTAATAAAAAAGCACCTTAGCGGATTGCTCAACCAAGGTGCTTATAACTGTAATAATACAATTATTTTGTTGCTTTTTCAGCAGCAGCTTTTGCATCAGCAGCAGCTTTGTCAACGGCCTTGCCAGCCTCAGCACCGGCCTTTTCAGCACTCTTTGGAACAGCTGGAGCAGCTGGTTCTTCCTTGCCGCATCCGGCCAGGAATCCTACGAGGCCTACGATCGCCATCATCGCCAATAATTTCTTCATGTCCTACCCCTCCTATACTTTTAAGGTTTCATAGAAAATATACCTCAAAATAAAAAAATCAAACTTGTTTTTTGATGTTCCGGGAAGAAAATCCTGACCTGCAGAGTTGTCTATGCACCCCAGCATGATATATTCAATAACTCATAAGAAAAGGGGGACACCTATTCAATGAAACATGACAAGACCATCCTGATCCTGAGCGTATCCGCAGGAGCCGGCCATGTCCGTGCAGCCGAAGCCCTGAGAAAGACCGCCGAGGAAAGCTTTCCCGGAACCAAGGCAGTTCATCTCGATGTAATGGAGTTCGTCCCGTCTCTTTTCAAGAAGATCTACGCCGACTCCTACATCAAGGTCGTCGACAGCAATCCTGCCCTCTGGGGCTTCCTCTACTTGCAGACAGACAAGGAGGAGAAGACAGATTCGCTTTCAAACAAGCTTCTCCGAGGTATAAAGAAGCTGAACACCAGATCTCTCTTCGACAGGATAGATGAGCTCAAGCCGGACATCGTGATCTGCACCCATTTCCTTCCGGCCGAACTGCTTTCAAGGAAGATCTCCAAAGGTAAATTCAAAGCACCGGTATGGGTCGTGGTCACCGATTTCGATATCCATTCCCTCTGGGTGCACCCTCACATGGCCGGATATTTCGCCGCAAGCCCGGAAGTCGCATGCCGTATGATCGACAAGGGGATCAGCCCTGACAACGTACATGTCACCGGAATCCCGATAATGCCGGTCTTCGCGAAAAAACATTCCAGGACGGAATGCGCGAAGGAACTGGGTGTCAATCCTGATAAAACCACGATCCTCCTAATGTCCGGAGGCCTCGGCGTCGGCGGAATCCATCTTGTCGCTGAGAGGCTACTCAGGATCGACCGCGACTTCCAGATGTTCGCACTCGCCGGAAAGAACAAGGATCTGCTCGAGGAACTGAACAAGATGGCGAAATCATTCCCCGGAAAACTGATTCCCACTGGATTCACAACGACAATAGAAAAGAACATGGCTGCAAGTGACATTGCAATAAGCAAGCCAGGCGGTCTCACAAGCTCCGAATGCATCGCGATGGGCCTCCCTATGATAGTCATATCACCGATCCCCGGACAGGAGGAGCGCAACTGCGATCACCTCCTTGAAAGCGGAGCGGCTGTGAAGGCGCACAACGCGGCAGTCCTGGAATTCAAGCTGCGGAAGCTCCTCGAGGATCCGGCGAAAGTCTGCGAAATGCGCAGGAACGCCTCGAAGATAGGCCGTCCGCATGCAGCAATTGAAATTCTGAAAGAAGTTCTTAGCCACAAAGGTACAGAGGCACAAAGTTAACTTAAAATAATATCTTAGGATTTTTCCGTATAATATTATCCCTCATTTTATTGTTATTCGCAAGTTTCGCGATTACTCATTTCTGTGTCTTCTGTGTGTTCTGTAGTTAAATATTTTTGGGAATTTATGAATTTGTTGCTTCTATTATTTTGGGTTTTCCTGCTCGCTTTCTTCTTCGCGAAGGTGGAGATCCATATCGAAGGGGACCAGGGCTGGGCCTCCGGTCTTCCCACCTGGCGCATCGAGAAACATTGGCTCCTCGACGTATTCTGGGGCGGACGCCCCATGACCGGTTACCATGCCTGGGTTTTTCCTTTCATGATACTGATATTCCACCTCGTATTTTTCATGAAGGCTGAATGGTCCCTGAAACTGGAGGCCAGAGTCCTTGCCTCTATAATGCTATTCTGGCTTGTTGAGGATTTCCTATGGTTCATCCTAAACCCACATTACGGATGGAAGAAATTCAACAAAAAGGACATTCCCTGGCATGGACACCGCTGGCTGATCTTCATGCCGGTCGACTACTGGATGTTCACTGTAATCGCGGCATTTTTGTTCTGGTATTCGTATTTCTATAAATAAAGGGTGCCTCTAAAGGGATAATCTGGATGGATGGATGGGTGGATTAAAATTCATAGAGACCAAAATTTTGACGAAGGCAGAAGAATTTGCTGCCCTTCGGATTGTGGATCAAAAGATGTAGAGTTGTCCGTCTCGGACAAGGCTCTTCGCCGGGACGACGAACCCTACATCAGTCTTAATTAAGGAATAAATAATCATGAAAATTCTATCCTCCAAATCAAGATTTTTCCGCATGTTCACACTCGCCTTTTCCGGAATTTCATTTCTTGGGATCTCATCCGCGATCAGCGCCAAGGCCGCAGATGAGCTCCAGACCTTGAAATTCAAGGCTTCAGAGAAACCTGTCGTCAATCCCGGCAAGGGTTGGGTTGTCTATGGCGGCTTCCCGAAGAGCCACTGCCAGGATGCATTGGATGTCTGCAGTTCCGCCTATAACAGATTCTGCTGGAGCGAACTCGAACCCGAGGAAGGAAAATTCAACTGGGAGCCGCTCGAAAAGGCGCTGAAGGAATGGGATGCCGCCGGGAAACAGTTCGGATTCGGCGTGATGTGCGAAAGCTTCCATAACTACATGAAATACACTACGCCAAAATGGGTCTTCGACCTCGGCGTGCCTTCAATAGAGTATGACGGCTGGAAGGTCAAAGGACAGGTCGCCCTCAAACAGTGGGACAATCCCATATTCCTGGAAAAGCTCAAGAACTTCATTGATGCAATGGGGAAGAAATATGACGGAGATCCACGGATCTCCTGCATCGACATCCGTTCCTACGGACAGTGGGGAGAAGGACATCTCGGTCATCTCAAAGGCTCAGTAAGACTTACGCCAGACGGACTCAAGAAGCATATCCAGATCCATTTGGACGCCTTCAAGAAGACACGCCTCATGATCCCCTGGGGCGAAACCTTTTTGAACCCGGTATATGACTGGGCCGTTGACAAAGGTGTTGGAATAAGACGTGACGGCGTTCTCGGTAATTCCAACGGCTCGGAACTAATACGTTGCAAGGGAAAGGTCCCCTCATTCGGCGAATGGTTCTCCAGCTATCAAGAGCACATTAAGAACGATGGATCACGATATGCGTGGGGCGATAAACTCGAGGACAGGATACTTGACGACACTGTCCGGGGTGCGTTCACCTACCAGAACCTCGGACAATACGACTTCAAGGATCTCTTCGTGAAGGAGAAACGCCCATTCATCGACAAGCTCACCAACATGATGGGCTACCATTTCCTTCTTGATGAAATAACGATTCCACGCCAAGTGAAGTCCGGTACGGACTTTGAAGCCTCCTTCAAATGGGAGAACAAGGGACTCGCATTCATTTTTATTCCTTGCACAGTCGTTGCAGCGATTATCGACAAGGATGGTAAGGTCGTCACCAAATGCGAGGCGAAGGGATGCCATCCGGACAAATGGGCGCCAGATGGCAAACAGATCTCCGAAACATCTTCTCTCAATTTCACTGCACCGGCCGGCTCATACCGCCTGGCAGTAGGACTCTTCTCCGATCCCAAACGACAGACTCCCGATATCAGACTTGGCATTGAAGGCGAAACCTCAGGCAACTGGCACGTTTTAGGGAAAATTGATGTTGAATAGGCGTCGGCCTGCCCGGCGTAGCTCAAATGGCGAAGACGGGTCGTCAGTTATCATCATATTGGCATACAATAATGAATGAAAACTCAAAAGCATTGTTGACAAAACTCACATCTAAATATCCACTCGCGATATTAGAGGATGGTAAGCTTATTAGATTTAATATTATTGGAATTGAAGAAGTATTTAGAGTATCTGATTCTGGAAAAGAAATAATTATATCAACTGAATCATGGCATGAACATTTCGGAAAATACAACAGTTATGAAGACGCAATTGATTTTTTTGATGATTTGCTTTCCGGAAAAGCATATATTTTAGTAAAGTATCGTGGAGATTTCCCTGTTGCTCATTCATTACATAAAATCAACAAAGACAATAACGACATTACATTATCAAGGACAGGGAGTTTGATTTCTCCTTTTTGGAGAAAGAAATCAATTAAGAAACTATATTATACAATACCAACTAAATCATAGACCGAACCGATGAAGCACCGATCCGGTCATTATCAGGCTTTATGTAATACTGTTCTTATGAAGCACCGGCGATACGACATATATCCTGTAATAGTCAAACCCCGGCAGCAATCTGGTAACTCATGATCTACAATTTGAAAATCTACTTCAGCTTCAACTTGAACTTCCGGACGTTAGACCTGTAATATCCCTTCTTCTGTGCTTCGGGCCCCCAACTGCCGGAGAATTGCATCCAGCCGGTAACGCCGTCGGACTCCATCCATTTCAGCGGGATGCGCGGACAATACGGATTGAATTCCTTCCCCTGCCAGTATTCCTCGAAATGGACGAGAGAGAAAGGTCCCCAAGGTTCCGGCGATTCGAATATCAGAAGATCCGTTCCTTCAGTCGGTGAAAAGTCCTTGTGAAATCGCCAGGTCAGGAGCAGGTATCTTTTAATTCCTGCAAGATAAACCATTTCCGGGATGCTGATCCAACAATGCATGCTCAGTACTGGGATCGATTCGTCGAGATCACGGCTCCAGACAGGTTCCCCTGAGATCTCGTATCCCGACAGAAATTCCCAGGCTTCACGTTTCACGATACTGTCATTCGGAACGCGCCCTATCCTCAGATTGCTGCCATTGTCCCACTGGTCGCTCGACACGGCATAGACGAAATTGTCCCTGGCGTTATCATTGTTCTTTCCGAAGTTCACAAATGCCGGACCTCCAAACTTGTGTCCGGGGAACATCGGCGAGGGAATATTCTTCAGCGTCGGGACCCAGAATCCGCCTTTATTGGTTGAATAGACTATCTGTGCATCGCTGCCATGCTGTGAAATGATGCTGTACGGGGCTTTCTTCGACTTCAGCATGTTCTGGAAGGCGAAGTAGAGGACGCCATCGACACAGATCATCCCGCTGGGTTTCGGTCCATCTCCGCCCCAGCCGATATAATCGTTCATGTGATTGACCTTGCTGATTTTGTAATCTTCAGGGCCGCCGCTGAACTTCTCGACATCGAGTCCGCCGGTGGTCTCGCCCCAGAGCGGGTCGCCTGCAGAGGTGTAGATCTCGTTGTCATCAGCCCAGGTCGTGGGGAAAGTGTCGCCTTTGATGTCTTTCTCAGGATACCCGATGCCCTCTCCCAGCCATTCGAAGCCTTTTATCAGCTTGCTCTTCGGAACTGAAAATTCAGGACTCATATCACTTTCTCCGTTATATTTATATTGCTTTCGAATACATCACCCAATCATCCAGCCATCCACTCATCCATTTATTATTGCATTATATTGCCATACTATTTTATCACTTGCCCTTCATATTACATTGTGATATATTTCTTAACAATTGACATAATTGCTAATATTTTGTGTAATATTGCGGTAATACCATGGATGGTTGGATGAATGGATTATTGGATGGCTGGGCATGATCAAACAAATGACCAAGCAACAAGTACCTGAATGTCATGGATAAAATTATTCAGAAATCCTGTCGCGTCAGTATTGTTTATTTTTACCCAATCATCCATGCATCCAGCCATCCATTCATCCAGCAGAAGAAAGGGGATCGTTTATGAAACCAGCTGTCGCAGTAAGCACTCCCTACGTCGGAAGGCTGAAGGTGAAGCATGGATGGCGTGCTGTGTTCGGGATGCACTCCCACGGACACAATGAGATAATGGTCATGCTTGGCGGGAAACTCAGTGTCCGGGCAGGAGGAGAGGAATTCCAGGTAGAAAAAGGGGATGCGCTTTTCTACGCGCCAAACGTGAAACACTTTGAGGAGGCCGATTCCAAGGAAGGGGCTGACTTCATCTTTTTCAGCATACCTGCTTCCTTCAAGATCAATAGCAAGCTGCTTGTCAGGGATCCTGGCAGGAGGCTCCTCACGCTTGCGCACTGGCTTGCTGAAGAGCGCGAGAAGCCTTTTGAGAAGCGTGAAAGATTACTGGGTGCATACATACAGGCTGTGATCTTTGAAATGGAGAAACTCTCGAAGGATCGCCCGAATTCTCCGCTCTCGCATATACGCGACCACATTGCTGGCTCCCTCACAGAAAACCATTCCGTCTCCTCGCTCGCAAAACGCGCGGGTATGAGCAAATTTCATTTCATAAGGACATACCGAAAGTATTCCGGACTCTCACCGGTACAGGACCTGTTGCGGATGCGTCTGGAGTCGGCGTGCAATCTTCTTGTGACCACGGAGATGACATTGAAGCAGATCGCCGTGGAGACGGGATTCTGCGACGAGTATTATTTCTCTCGGATGTTCCGGAAGCATCTCGGGACGACTCCCGGAGCGTTCCGCCATGGGAGAATCTGAAGAAACTCAACCACAGAGGCACAAAGCTTTCCTTATTAATGAAGGAAAATCATCTGCAAATCCAATTCTTTTAAAAATAATTCCCAAAATATAATTTTCTCACTTTTCCCTGTGTAACCTGTGTGTTCTGTGGTTAAAAACTCCAGTCGATTGAAGAAATTATTACTTTGTGCCTCTGTGCCTTTGTGGCTGATAAACTTCACTTTTTCCTCTGAAAATATTTTGATTATTTTTTATTTGACGCTTGAAAAGACCTTTTCCGAGCCTAACTTGTTTTGGGGAAAAAAGGTGAATAAAGGGGATTTTAGGTGAAACAAGGCAAGAATAGTCAGGTGCAGGTGGCAGGAGATTTCTTCTTCGGGGAATTCGAACACTCCCTCGATCCGCAGAGGCGCATAGCCATCCCAAGCAACTGGAGGAAGGAGAAGAAGACAAAATTCTTCCTTCTGCCCGGAAGGCATAATGCTCTCCAACTGATCCCGCCGTCGATCTTCAACGAGTTCATCGCGAAGGTCCGCAAGGTATCGTTCGCGGATGCAGCGTCCTCGCTCGCACTCGTCCGCATCGGCTCGGTCGCGCAGGAATGCGAATGCGACAGCCAGGGCAGAATATCGATCCCCCAGAAGCTGATTGAGCAGTCGGGGCTCAAGAACCAGGTCGTCCTGGTCGGAGCGGTGACGACGATACAGATATGGTCGAAGGTCAACTGGAACCTCTTCCAGAAATCCGACCAGAACGACGTACTTGACGTGATACAGAAGATCGGTGAGCGTCCAGATGACCTGGTGAACATACTGAAAGGGCTCAGCGGATCTTGAATGATTTCGGACATGTCCCGGTCCTGCAGAAGGAGGTCTTGGACCTGCTGATAGTTAAAACGGGACCGATGAAGGTGATCGACGGGACGGTCGGTTACGGCGGACACAGTTCTTTGATAATGAAAAAAAATGTGGAGGCGGTTTTGCTGGGAATTGACCGCGATGGCGATGCGCTTGCAGCAGCGGAAAAAGTTTTAAGTTTCGCCGGGAATCGCGTTCATCTGGCAAAGGACAGTTTCAGCAATCTGACGGCATGCGCGGCCGGACTGGGGTGGCACTCGGTTGACGCCTTGCTGTTGGATCTGGGAGTCTCATCTCCCCAAATTGATAACCCGAGGAGGGGGTTCTCATACAGGCTGGACGGTCCCCTGGACATGAGAATGGATGTCCAGTCCCGCGAAACCGCCAGCCGCATTCTAAATACTTATTCGTATGAGGCGCTTGAGAAGATATTCAGGGAATACGGCGAGATCCGGAAGAGCAGGATGCTCGCAGATGTGATAATAAAGAGGAGGAAGGTCAAGGAATGGATGTATACGACAGAACTCGCAGAGCTCTGCAACTCCATTCCGGGAATTGTCAGGAGAAGCGGTCCCCCTGCTCCATCACTTTGCTTCCAGGCGCTGAGGATGGCCGTGAACGACGAACTTGGAGAACTGAGGAAAGCTCTTGAAGAAGGGGTGAAACTGCTGGCCCCGGGAGGAAGGATGGCCGTAATAAGCTTCCATTCCCTCGAGGACAGGATGGTAAAACAGTATTTCAACATGATGGCTCGCTCCTGCCTGTGTCCGCCCGGTCTACCGGTTTGTATATGCGGACACAGGCAGAGCTTAAAACTAATAACAAAGAAGCCGGTTATTGCAACAGAAGAGGAAGTCAGGGAGAACCGCAGGGCGGCACCGGCGAAGCTGAGGGTGGCGGAGAAGATATAACAGACGGCAGTAATAAGTAATAAGTAATTAAGTAATAAGCGAGCAGTGATCAGTAGACTGACGACTGGCGACTGAAGGCTGACGACTATATAAAGGATATAAGGAAATGGGTATCAACGTAACAAGCTACAATTACAACGGTCCGAGAAGGAGGAAGGCCAGGTCCTCAAGCAACAGTCTGGGGATATTCGCCACGACACTTAAGATTTCGGTGCCGTTCTGCCTGCTTTTCGCGGCGGCGATCACGAGGGTGATGTGGACAAGCCAGGCGGAGTCGATCAACAAGGAATCCATCTCTCTTGAGAATAGGATCAACGACATCGACAGGGAGACTGCAAACCTCAACATCGGGATAGAGCAGAAGAGCGGGAAGGATATCCTCGCCCAGGTTAAGAAATACAATCTCGACCTGCATTATCCGCAGCCTGGACAGATCAAGAAGCTTGAAGTTGCGAAGGCAAGCCCTGTCGTCAAGAGCGAACCGGTCGTAAAGCAGCCTGCAAATGCAAAACCTATCATTGTCAGCCAGAAGAACGGAGCAAAGACAGATGTTCCGGCGAAATATTACCGTTGACGAATCATCCGCCGGAACATGCGCTCCAGCGAACCCTTCATGTGTCAATGATCACCCACCCACGGAAGAGATGTTATGGGACGCAAATATTTTGTCGTAAGGATAATCATAGCCTCGGTGATCCTGCTTACCGTGCTCATCGCCCTGCTGCTCAGGATGTACCATGTCCAGATCCAGCGGCACGATGAACTGTTCGAAAAGGCGAAGAACATATATACCTCCACCGTCAAGAAAGAAGGCAAGAGGGGCGAGATATATGACATCAACGGCAATCTCCTGGTAGGCAACAAGCCCTGCGTGGATATCGCCGCCGATCCTTCGGAAGCCGGTGATGACAAGAAATGCCGCGAACTTGCCTCATATTTCGAGAAGACGCTCGGACTTGACTATGACACCATCCTTCGGCGCTTGTCCATCAAGACCTCCGAATCCACAGGCAAAGATATAAAATATGTGATCATCAAAAGGGATGTCGAACTGGAGGACGCTGAAAAGATCCGCAAGGAAGCAAAGATGAAGAAGTACAGATGCCTGATCTTCGAGAACAAGACGAAGCGTTTCTATCCGAAGAACAAGCTTCTCGCAAATATACTTGGATTCATCAGTGTGGATGGTGGAAAGGTAACTCCGGAGGGTGGAATTGAAAAGGCAGTGAATACAAACATGACCCCGACCGAAAGCGTTTCGGTGATCGAACGCAGCAGGATGGGGTTCCGTCTGCCCGGTGAGGAGGACAAACTGAAAGCCGTACAGGACGGCAACAATGTGTATCTGACCATCTCCGAACCCATGCAGATGATCGTCGAGGACGAACTTGAACGGATCATGAAGGAATTCGAACCGGACGCAGCCTATGCCGTAATGGTCGAACCAAACACCGGCAACATACTGGCGATGGCACAGCGCCCGACCTTCGATCCGAACGACAGGACTCACATGGATCCGAAGGCCTGGAGGAACAGGATCACCGAGGACACATTCGAACCGGGATCCATCATGAAATCCATCATCGTCGCATCGGCGCTTGATCTGGGCGTTGTAACGCCAAGCACCATGATCGACTGCGAGGGAGGCCACTGGCTTTACGCGGGCAAGGTACTGAATGAGGCGGCCGGGCATGGCCATGACATACTTTCAGTCACCCAGATAATCCAGGTCTCGAGCAATATCGGAACCGCCAAGATCGCGCTCATGATGGGCAAGAACAATTTATATGCCTCCATACGGAGATTCGGAT
Organism: uncultured Victivallis sp.; assembly: GCA_964600895.1. Lineage (GTDB taxonomy): Bacteria > Verrucomicrobiota > Lentisphaeria > Victivallales > GWF2-50-93 > GWF2-50-93. Next base: position 128,664 of record CAZRKP010000002.1, on the reverse strand, counting down.
TCGGCTCGAAGACCGGTATCCCTATAAAGCCGGAAGCACTTGGAATGATGAAGAAGCCGGAACAATGGGATGGTCTTACAATCACACGATATCCAATCGGGCAGACATTGACTGTCTCCCCACTCCAGATGGTCAGGGCATACTGTGCACTTGCGAACGGCGGAAACCTTGTCGAACTGCGCCTCATAGACAGGCACAGGAATCCGGGCACCGGCGAAGAGATCAAGATGGAGATACTTCCAAATTCGGCAAAATTATTCAGGAACACCGAAACCCGCAAGAAGATCGTCGACATGATGAAGCTCGTGACCCAAAAGGGAGGAACCGCCGAAAGGGCCGCCGTCAAGGGATATTACGTAGCGGGAAAGACCGGCACCTCGCAGAAACTCGTCAACGGAGTATATTCCAACAGTGAACATGTCGCATCCTTCGTGGGATTCGTGCCGGCCGACAAGCCTGCATTCGTTCTGCTTGTCACCGTCGATCACCCCACAAAGAAGGCGTATTATGGCGGACTTGTGGCGGCACCTGCATTCAGCCACATAGCGAAGAAGGCGCTGAGGATCCTGAACGTTCCCCCCGAATATGAGGTGCCAGAGGAGGAAGAGACTGACGACCTATGATGAAGAAGAATTTTTCAGAATATATAGACATCCTGGAGGAGCTTGTGGTGTCCAGCAGGCCCGCCGGCGATTTCCCGGTCAGCCTGATCACCAACGATTCCAGGAATTCAATCCCGTCATCGGTCTTCATTGCGATACAGGGCAGCGGCAGGGATGGACACGATTTCATCGATGCGGCGGTCGCCGCCGGAGCGAAAGCCGTGATCTATGGAAAGGAAATTTCCTCATACAAGAACGGTATAAGCTACATCAAGGTTTCGGACCCCTATTCCGCTTATGCGCGTCTTGTTGAAGCATTCTATGACTATCCTTCCCGCAGGATGAAGATCCTCGGTGTCACTGGCACCAACGGCAAGACAAGCAGCGTATATCTGCTCAATGAGCTCCTCTGTTCCGCAGGATTGAAATGCGGATTGATAACTACGGTCTGCTACGGCTGGCCCGGTCATTCCGAACCGGCCGCCAGAACTACGCCAGAAGCCTCGGACATACAATCGTTGTTCTCCAGGATGCTCGAAGCGGGATGTTCGCACGTGGCGATGGAGGTGTCAAGCCATGCCCTCCACCAGAACAGGATCGGTTCTGCGAAGTTCTCTGGCACCATATTCACAAATCTTACTGGAGACCATCTCGACTACCACAAGACGATGGATTTCTATTATGACGCAAAGAAGATTCTTTTCGAAGACCACCTCGCGGTCGATGCCATTGCCGCGATCAACAACGATGATCCTTACGGGAAACGCCTTTTCGCTGATCTCAGGAGCGCAAACTGCGTGAGATTCGGCAAGGACAATGCTGAAGCTGTCATAAATATCGGGAAGATATCTCCCACCGGTACGGATTTTACGCTTTCCTTCGAGGGCAAGGTCTTCAAGATCTCATCCCCTCTCATAGGCGAGCATAACGCCTACAACATCACCGGCGCCGCCATCATAGCCTACAAACTCGGAATCAGTCCGGAGATAATACAATCGACGCTTGGAAAGCCGATATCTATCCCCGGACGCCTTGAAGCCTTCCATACAAAGAACGATGTCAGCATCTTTGTCGACTTCGCACATTCCGATGACGCCCTGCAACGGGTACTTGAAGCCCTGAGAAAATTGAACGGGAAAAGGATCATATGCCTTTTCGGATGCGGAGGGGACAGGGACAGGACAAAACGCCCCAGAATGGGTACGGTCTCGGCGAAACTTGCCGACAGGACTATCGTCACCAGCGACAATCCGAGATCGGAAAATCCCGAGGACATCATCGCCGATATTATCAAGGGGATCCCGCCGTCTGCGAATTTCGCAGCTGTCCCGGACAGACGGGAGGCGATAAAGCAGGCCATAAGCGAGGCTGAGCCGGGCGACATCGTACTGCTGGCCGGCAAAGGGCACGAGGACTACCAGGAGATCAAGGGCGTCAGGCACCATTTCGACGACTGCGAGGAGGTCAGGAAGATCATTGGCTGAAGACCTTGAAACCACAGAACACACGGAAATAAATAAAGTGAAAGATATATTATTCACCTATGGCGAACTTGAGAAGATAACCGGAGGCATCTGGAAAGGCTTTTCCGCATCTCCCGACAAGGGTATAATTGCGATCTCCACCGACAGCCGGAAGGACTGCACAGGGACGATCTTCTTTGCGCTCAGGGGGGAGTCCCTCGACGGGCACGATTATCTTGATGCTGCCGCATCGATGAACGCCTCCGCAGCCTGTATCTCAAAGGAACGTGCTTCATCTACAAGGCTTCCGGAAAAAATCCCTATGCTTGTAGTCAATGACACACTCAAGGCATACCAGTCGCTTGCAAACTTCCACAGAAGGCGTCTCGGGCTTAAGATCATCGCTCTTACCGGCAGCAGCGGCAAGACCGGCACCAAGGAAATCCTGAAGGCCATACTTGTCCACTCGTTCGGGAATGACAAGGTTTATGCAACAGATGGTAACACGAACAACCATGTCGGTGTCCCACAGAATATCCTCAATTTCCGGAAGAACCACGAATATGCGATCATCGAGATGGGGACGAATCATCCAGGGGAGATTGCCGTATTAAGCAAGATCGCCGAACCGGATCACGGACTTATTGTTTCAATAGGGAATGCGCACATCGAATTTTTTGGCGATACGGACGGAGTGGCCACGGAGAAATCTGCGATATTCGCACATATGTCGAATTCTGGCACCGCGGTGATACCTGCCGAAGGTCCCGGAACAATGGTCTTGGACAAAGTCACGCAAAAATTCAAAACAATGCGGTTCGGTGCAGAATCCGCGAAATCCGCAGACCTTCAGGTGGAATATCTGGGTGGAAGCATGACGGGCAGCTCCTTCGAGCTGTTCTGGAAAAGTTGCGGACTTCGCAAAAAGGTCTCATGGCATCTGACCGGCAGACACCAGGCTATGAACGCCGGTGCTGCAGTGCTCGTTGCAAATGCAGTTGGCGTTTCACCGGACACTGCGGTTGATGCGCTGAACAAGGGTGTCCAGATACCAGGGATGAGGATGCGCATCCAGGAGCGTGACGGAATAACCTGGATAAACGACGCATATAACGCAAATCCCGACAGCATGAGGGCTGCCATCGAATGGCTCAAAGAAGCAACTGTGTCGCCAGATGACAGGAATTCCAGAGTGATCATCATACTCGGTGACATGTTGGAAATGGGGAAGTCCGGTCCTTCAGCACACGAGGAACTTTTGAAGTTCACTACTGGGACTCTCCCCGGAGCCTCGCTTATTGTCGTCGGACCCATAATGGCAGGAGCCGCTGCCAGGCTCAGGTCCAATACCGAAATATCCATGAGGGATTTCCCGGATTCAGACGAAGCGGCAAAATATGTCAAAGCCAAACTCCGGCGCGGCGACATCATCTTCCTCAAGGGCTCCAGAGGCATGAAACTCGAAAAGATCGAAAATATGTTTTCCAGATGAATCGACCAGTCATAGGATTGAACATAGACTGCCGGGAGAAGAGAGATGCTCCGACCTACCGGATAAAATCCTACTATGTGGATGCAGTCCACGAAGCCGGTGGCCTACCCCTGCTGGTACCGAGTATTCCTGACAGGAAGCTCCTCTCGGAATATGTGAACAAGGCTGACGCCTTCATATTCATAGGCGGCAGGGATTATCCTCCGGAATACTATGGGGAGAAGAAACATGAAAAGACAAAGCTGCTGCCCCAGAAGAGATATCAGACGGATTTCATGCTTGCGGAACTTCTGCTTAAGACCGAAAAGCCCTTGCTTGGGGTCTGTGCAGGACACCAGCTTCTCAACATTGTCCTTGGCGGAAAACTGATACAGCATCTTGAAGGCCATTCCGACGAGATCTATCACAAGATCAAGGTTGGCATGGAAAGTAGAATCCTGAAGGGAATTTTCGGCAAAACCCTTCTCAGTGTGAATTCATCGCATCATCAGGCTATCAATCCCGGGCATCTTGGCAGGGGATTGAAGGTTGCAGCAATTTCCGCGGATGGGACAATAGAGGCTGTCGAGAGCACTGGAAAGCACATCATATTGGGTGTTCAGTGGCATCCGGAGAGGATAAAGTTTCCAGGGCATAGGCGGAAGTTTTTCAACTGGTTTGTCGGCATAGCGGGAAAATACCACCGCACCTGATTCCCCGCCCCCACTTGAAATATATGCGGTTTTAAGTATTATTATTCTATAATGACTGTGATTATAACATATCTGCTTCTGACGCTTCTTCTCCTCCTGTTGAATGCGTTCTTCGTACTTGCGGAATTCGCTTCCGTAAAGGCGCGTCCTACTCACATGGAAGTGCTTGCGGCAAAGGGGGACATCCGTGCGAAGATGATGCAGCATATCCAGACCCGTCTGGACCAGTATCTTTCCGTCTGCCAGGTCGGTATAACACTCGCCAGCATCGGATTGGGATTCGTAGGCGAACCAGGATTCGCCAAGATAATCGCATATTTCCTGGAAAAGACTGGATATGGGAACGGTATTCCCGATGCGACAATCCACGGGATCGCAATTTCCGTATCATACATATTGATTTCCTATCTTCACATCGTGCTTGGTGAACAGGTGCCCAAGATCTTCGCGATACGCAAGGTCGAACAGGCCGCGCTCAACACTGCTTTCCCCCTGCACTTCTTCTATTTCGTATTCTTCATCCCTCTCTGGCTGCTGAACTGGTCGGTAGATACCATTCTTTTCTTGCTGAGGGTACCCAAGGCACCGAAACATGAACGTCATTCCGAAGATGAGATCAGGATCATCCTCGACAACTCCCAGTCCAGCGGAATGATGACCTTCCGGCGTCTCCTCTACATAGAGAACGTCCTCGATATGGGCACTCTGACCGTCAGGAACTCCATGCGTTCCCGGGAAAGGCTGCATATTCTCAGGACCAGTAACACCCCGGAGGAAAACACCAAGATCATCTCGGAATTCAAGCAGTCCCGATATCCCCTCATCGGCAAGGATCCGGAAAACCCGATGGGATATATCCATATAAAGGATCTTTATCTTGCGAAGCTCGCAGGAAAGCCGACCGACGATCTACAGCCCTATGTACGCACATGCCTGAAGGCGAAGGAGGAACAGAACATAGAACAGCTCCTTTCAGAAATGCAGAGGCGTGGAAACCATGTGGCGCTGGTATACGACAAGAAAGGCGCATGGACAGGATTTGTGACGATGGAAGACCTTCTCGAGGAAGTTGTCGGTGCCATCGAGGAGGAATTCCCTCTCGAGGTGCCTGTCTACCTTTCCGATACTTTGACCACCGACAGGGTACAGCTGGACGTTGAAGGCAAATCGATCACGGCAGTAGCGGAAAATGCATTGAAACGCCTGAATCCGAACGAACTTCCGATGCCTGTCCAGACGATCATGCTCTCCGTTGCGGAACGTGAAAAACTTATCAGCAGCTATGTCGGCAGGAACATTGCGATACCACATGCACGACTCAAGAGCCTTGCCCGTCCAATCGTGATTGTGGCTCGTCTCAAGGAACCTATCCCCTCCCCTGTCCCAAATGAGACCGTCAACCTGATATTCCTGCTTCTGACCCCGGCTGACATACCGAGGATACACCAGGTGCTCCTCTCACATATTGCCCAGATGTTGGAAAGTGAATTCCTGTCGGACCGCCTGATGAACGCAAAGAAGTCCTCGGAACTTTTCGATGCTCTGAAGACCGCCGAGCAGGCGGTGCTGTGAAAACAATTATTTGATAGGATAACAGGGCTGGCATGATACAAGTTAAATGAATCATGAAAATCCTGTTATCCCGTCTGAAAAATAAAATTGTTTTCAAGGAGAAAGAAAAGATGAAGCCTATCGGTCTGCAGCTGTATACGGTCAGGGAACTTCTCGGGGAATCCAAGGAAAAATTCATATCCACGATGAAACACGTCTCCGAAATCGGATTTGTTGGCGTTGAAGGCGGTCTCGGTGAAGCGATAAAATACGGCATGACTGCCGAACAGTATAAGGAGCTCCTCGATCAGCTCGGACTGGAGATGATCACAGGTCCAGGTCCGAAGCACGATCTCTCAAACATCGATGAGATCGCCAGGCTCAAGAATATATTCGGATTCAAGCACCTCTTCGGAGGATTCGGATGGGACGAATTCAAGACGATGGACAGCATCCGCAAGACTGCCGATCTAATCAACCGGATGACAACAGCTCTCAAGCCCCACAAGCTACAGCTCTGCCTGCACAACCATTTCTGGGAGTTCGACCGCATCAACGGCAAGATCGCCCAGGAATATATCGCAGAACTGTGTCCGGACGTGAAATTCGAAATTGACATATACTGGGCAACAAACTTCATGGCGAACGATGCCGCGGAACAGGTGAAGAACTTCAAAGCCAGAGTGCCTGTCCTGCACATCAAGGACGGCATGATGGAAAGACCGAAGGACCAGCCTTTCGGCGGACCGATGTCGGCAGTCGGGGCCGGCAAGGTGAATGTGAAGGGAGCTATCGCTGCGGCTGATCCGAAAGTGTTGAAATGGTTAGTCGTGGAGATCGACCGCTGTGAAGGCGATCGGGTCGAGGCCGTAGAGAAAAGCTATCGCTATCTTGTCGATAACAAACTCGGTAAGGGATCGGTGAAATAAAGTACAGTTCTTGCGAGCTTAATCCTCCTTCGCCAAGAGAGCTACGGAGGACAGGCTACGAACAAATTCCTAATTGTATTTATAATTCGTTTGTAGTCAATGCCGTAAGGCATGTTCTTGGAATTATACTCATTGGCTACAATAATCATTAAAGGATTTCCATGAAAACATATCGTGTTGCGTTCATAGGCTGCGGTCGGATAGCCAGCATACATGCTGACGGCTATAAGCTCAATAAACAGTGCAAAGTTGTCGCGTTAACTGATGTCAAGGCTGAAGCCATCAAGGCGTTTGCTGAGAAGCACGGGTTCACCGATGCTGAAATCTTCACCGATTATAAAAAGATGTTACGCAAGATCAAGCCGGACATCGTCAGCGTCTGCCTCTGGACAGGGCTCCATGAGGAAGTCGTAAAGTACTGCGCGAAAGCGAAGGTTCCGGCGATCCACTGCGAGAAGCCGATGGCGCCTTCCTGGAAAGCCGCATTGTCGATTGCCCAGACCATTGAAAGGAACAAAGTCCAACTCACCTTCAACCATCAGCGCCGCAAGCTTCCCATATTCCGGAAGGCCCGTGAACTTGTGAGGAAAGGCAAGATCGGCAAGCTTCTGCGGATCGAGGCGTTCAATCCGAAGAATATCCTTGACTGGGGAACTCATGTCGTTGACATGACCTTCAAAATGAACGGTGATGTGCCGGCCACGCGTGTCTTCGGTCAGATTGACGCACGTGAAGGCGGATCATGGTTTGGAATTCCCTTCGAACAGCTGGCTATCGGCTGGATTACTTTTACCAACGGTGTCACTGCCGTGATTCAATCCGGCGACCAGAAGGAGATGAGCCTTGGATTCCGCCTGCACGGGACAGACGGTGACATCGAGATCCTCGAATCAGAACCTCGTCTGCGAATCCGTGCCAAGGGAAAATCCTCCTGGCAGGTCGTGAAGGTCCCCGGACATCTGCACGGTAGTCCGGACAATGAGCACATGAAGCTGGTGATGAAGGATATCACGGACGGACTGAGCAAGGGCAAGGTGCCTGAACTTACTGTAAAGCGTGCCCTGCGCGCCACGGAAGTCATCTATTCATGGTATGAATCGGCATTGAAACGACAGGTCATTGAACTGCCTCTCAAGCCGACAACAACCAATTACGCTGCAGTTGCAAAGGCGACTGGGATCAAACTGAAGTAAGAGTTGTTTTCTCCAGTCTGCATGTCGCGCCGTAGTGCTTTGACGAAGGCGGATGAAAGTCTGTGGCCGATCTCTTTTCAGGCTTCGTCACCGCCGGTGAAGAAGCGTTTTGCCTTGTTTATGAAGGTATCGATCAGCGGATGGTTCTTGGAGTTCTGCTGGATGTCCTTGAACTTCGCAAGCAGATCCCTTTGATCACGGGTAAGGTTCGTGGGCACCTCGACGAACACCTTGATGTGCTGGTCACCACGTTGTCCTCCACGCAGGGAAGGCATTCCCTTGCCCTTGAGCCTGAGAGTGGTCCCGTTCTGGGTGCCTTCGGGGATCTTGAGCTTGGTCCTGCCAGTGATAGTCGGCACCTCGACAAGTCCGCCGAGTGCGGCCGTTACAAAGTCTATTGGTAGTTCACAGATGATATCGAGGCCATCACGCTGGAATATCTCATGAGGTCTGACATGAATTACGACATACAGATCACCTGACTGCCCACCGCGGAGACCGCTTTCACCTTCTCCGGAGACTCTTAGGCGCGAACCTGTATCAACTCCAGGGGGGATATGGATCTTCAAGGTCTTCTCTACGCGCATCCTGCCTTCGCTTCCGCACTTGTGGCAGGGATTCTGGATCACCTGTCCTGTTCCATGGCAGTTGGGACATGTCTGTCTGATGCTGAAGAAACCCTGGGACATCGAAATATTTCCTGTACCGTGGCATTTTGAGCAGGTGGACTTGCTGGTACCAGGTTCGCATCCACTGCCATTGCAGGCATCGCAGGTTTCAAGCCTGGGAATCCTGATCTTCTTGTCGGCGCCGTAGACCGCCTCCTCAAAATCTATCTCAATGTCAAAACGCAGATCGGAACCGTCCCTGGCACCGGTCGAGGAGCGTCGTCCGCCTCCTGTAAAGAGCTCCTCGAAAATCGAGGATCCTCCTCCTCCACCCATGCCTCCGCCAAAGAACTGGCTGAAAATGTCGTATGGATCGTGGAATTCAAAACCTCCATAACTTCCCGGACCTGCAGAACCGCGCGATGTGAAGGCGTCATGGCCAAGCTGGTCATACTGCGCCCTCTTCTTCTCGTCGCTGAGGATTTCATAGGCGTGTGATATGTCCTTGAATTTCTCCTCCGCCTCCTTGTTGCCGGGATTCTTGTCGGGGTGGTACTTGATGGCAAGTTTGCGGTATGCCTTTTTTATCTCTTCGGGGGAGGCCGACTTGGAAACGCCAAGTGTCTCGTAGAAATCCTGTTTTGACGACATAGTGTTCAGTCTTTCTTCTTTTCCGCTTCAGTTTCAGGCTTATTGTCCTCGGTCTTCGCAGGACCGCTGCTGACCACGACGGAAGCAGGTCTTAAAATCCTCTCACCCATCTTGTATCCCTGGCGCCACTGTCTTATGACTTTACCCTCAGCTATCTTGTCTGAGGGTTCATTTCCCGCGGCGTCATGGATGTTCGGATCAAACACTGTGTTTTCCGGAACATTTATGATCTCGATGTCAAGATCGTCCATTGCCTTCTTGAATTCCGCAAGGATCATCTTCATGCCCTCATCCAGGATCTTGAAGTCAGGTTTCTTGTCGGCGGCCTCGAGGGCAAGTTTGAAATGGTCGAAGACATTGAGCATCGGAGTTATGGTGTCGGCTTTGACCATTGTCCTGAGGTCGGTCATCTCCCTGTAGTTCCTTTTGCGGAAGTTGTCGAAGTCCGCATATGCCCAGAGAAGCTTGTCCTTTGTTCCAAGCAGTTCGAGCTCAAGCTCGGCGATCTTCTGTTTTAAGATGTCTTCAGGGGAAAGTTCGGGTTCCACGGGCTTGTCAGAACTTGAATGAGCATTGTTTCCCGGGGAATGCGCAGCAAGGTCCTTATCGGACTTCACTTCGCCATTTGCGGAGTCATCAGCCTGTTTCGTATCTTTTTCTTCGTGGTTCTTCTTTGTCATGGTCAATAAAGGTCCTTAATAGTCATTGTGGGGGTGAAATAATAATTCAAATATGGGATTTGTCAATTTTCCTTTCCGGACTTTTTCGCCATATCCTTCAATAGTCGAGAATAGGACTCCTTGAGAAGTCTGTCATTAGGATTTGTCTTCAGGAGCCTTTCCCATATCACTCTGGCGTCCTCGAATCTCCCCTGGTTCGCAAGAAGTGCTCCGAGCGTATAGTTGGCCATGAAATGGTTGGCATGCATGGAAATCGCCATCCTGAGGTCGGACTCGGCCTGCTTGTAGTTCCCGAGATAGGAGTTGTAGATGCCCCTGTTGGCATAGGCCGTGATATACTTCGGATAGATCGACAGGGCCATGTCGCATGATAATACCGCCTCCTCGTACATCTTCCTCTTCAATGCAGGATCCTTCTCAAGCGTGGCGGCTTCACCCAGTTCAACGGTAAGGTTGTTCCATGTCTTTATGCTCATTGGTGCAGTTCTTACACCGGCCAGAGCAAGGCTCATCTGAGTGTCCCAGTCCTCGCCTCTTGCACGTGTCCTCAATGACAGCAGGAAGATGATCGCGAACATGACTGCAATAACTGTCCTGAATTCCAGTCTTCCAAACAGTTCCTTGATTATCAGCGCCACAAAGATGCAAAGCATTATGCTGGGGATATACTGGAGCCTTTCCCCGAAGATCGTTCCTGTCATGACAATGAAATTCCCGGACGGAAGGATGCATACCATATAGGCCGCCAGAAGGAAAAGAAGCTTGTATCTAAGGTCGCGGAAGGCAAATGACATCAGAAGCGGGATTCCGAAAAACAGAATTACGGTAAGCCATGCCTTCCAGTCAAGGACTGAAGTGGACGGGAGAAGCTGGGCATAGGAGTAGTCATGTGAGAGGACCGCTGGCCAGAAGAACTTCGACAAAGCAAAACCCTGGACTTTAAGGGCGCTTATGAAGTTCAAGGGGAAATGGCAGAGAGCTATCGGATTGTCGATCGCAGGATCGAAGAATTCCTTGCTGGGCAACAGTGAACCGGTGGCAAAATACCTCGAGGCAAAAAATATTCCGAGCACCGCCACATAGGATAGGTAAATCCACATCCTGCCTTTGACAAGTTCAACCGCTTGCTTCAAACCGGCAGGCCTCTTGAGGTAGAGATCCATAAGAAATACAAGCGGGAGTACCGCCACACCATGCTCCTTGGACCAGCAGGCGAAGAGAAAGCTGATCCCGGCAAATACACATGCAAGCTTGTTCCTGTCGACATATGTGTGCAATATGAGGGCAAGGAGCGTGAATAAGGCGCAGAGGAGTTCCGCTCTCCCGTATGCTGGAATCACGGCTTCGGTATGTATCGGGTGAACTGCGAATATCGCAGCTGCGAATATCGCAGTCCAGTGTCCGAACTTCAATCTAAGCGCCAGTTTAAGGACCAAAAGCGTGACAAGTATATGGATTATGAGGTTTGTCGTCCTGAAGATCGCTGAAATAGCCCTCCCGCTGTCGTCCTTGAATCTTGCGTTGAGCCAGAAAGTGAACAATGTGACCGGCCTGTAGAGCCCCTGCTTCTTGCTTTCCATCCAGAAATCGCGGTTCCAGCATTTAAAAGGGTTTGCCTCCTTGACGTAGAACGGATCGTTCTTGATGAGGGGAATGTCATCGAAGACAAACTCCCCGTAGAGGGAATAGAAATATGGAATGGCTGCCGCAAGTATGCAGAGGACGACCGCGTATGGAAATACTTTTCTTAGGAGCTTTGGACTATTGCATGTTATCTTCATTCAGCTTTTTTGCCCATGGATTTGTCATTGTTTCGAATTTCGGAGTTCGAGCTTCGGATTTTTCCCATCTATATCCTTCTGCAGGTCCTCCACCGCCCTTTTCATCATAGTCTGGGAACTGTCAAGCTTAAGCGATATCTTCCAGTATTTCATCGCCTCCTCTTCCCGGCCGAGGTTTGCGAGTATCGCACCAAGCTTATTATATACCTCTGTATTCTCAGTTCCCAGTTCGATGACCTTGTGGAGATCCTTTTCTGCGGACCTCAGATCGCCCTTCTTGATGAAGTAGAATCCCCTGTTGATATATGCCATCTTGAAACTGGGATAAATCTTTATCGCCTCTCCACAGAACTTTATGGCGTCATCGAGCTTTTCCTCATGGGCATATTGGACGGCAAGATTGTTCCAAGTCTTGGCGCTTTTCGGCGAGGTCTCAACACCCGCCAGGGAAATGCTGAGCTGGTTTTGCCAGTCGAACGACCGAACGAACGTCCTCAACCCTAAAGCTGCAAGCACAAGAATTATCGACAACACCAGTATTGGAACCAGCCCCTTATCGATCCCATATGAATACCTGACAACTATGCAGGCCAACAGCATGCATAACCATAAGCTTGGAATATAATAAAGCCTTTCAGCGAAAATTGTCCCGGTAGGAGTTATTATGTTTGCTGCGGGCAGAATACATATGAGATATGCAATTGACAGGAAAATGATCTGTTTCCTGGACCTCGGAAAAATCCATGCGAGCATGAAAGGCAATGAAATGACTACTGCTGCACCTAATAGACCGATCGGGTCTATTGCGGACTTCAATGGGAGCATCTGTGCAAAGGAATAGTCATGCGACAATGTCTTCGGCCAGATGAACAGCAGCAGGGCATATCCCTGGATATTGATTGCGCTGAGCACCCTTACGGGATATGAGCAAAGGGCCAGCTGGTTGTCGAAAAAAGAATCAAATCTTGTCATAGCTGGCAATACCGTTCCCATCGCGGCATATCTTGTCGTCACAACGACAGCCACTGCTGCAATGTAGAAGCCGTAGAATTTCATATTTGAAAGGAAAGATACTTTTTCCATCTTCAAGCGTCCGGAATAGATGTCGTAGAGCACGCACAACGGCAGAAGGGTGACCCCATGCTCCTTAGACCAGCAGGCAAGAATGAAGCAAATCGCTGTCAGGACGGACATAAATGGTTTCTTGACTGACTTAATATGGAAAAGCAGGCCAAGAAAAATAAAAAGGCCGCATAGAACCTCTCCTCGACCAAAGGCAGGGATCACTGCCTCAGTATGGAGCGGATGAAGTGCGAAGACTGCAGCACAGAGAAAAGCTGCTTTCCTTCCTGTTTTAAGATTCAATGCAAGGAAGAAGACAATGATGACGGCGAAAATATTCAGGAGCAGATTCACAGTTCTGAATGCGGGAGAATAAAGTCCGCATATCTTGAAGTTTAGCCAGTATGAGAAAGTCGTGAGAGGCCTGTAGAGTCCCTGCGCCATCGGTTCCATCCAGTAGTCGCGTTTCCAGCAGTCAAGGAATGAGTGGTCTGCCTGGTAGAATGGATCCGCCTGCAGAAGGGGTATGTCATCGAAGACGAATTCCCCTTTCAAAGAGGAAAGATACGGGACCGCAGCCACTACAGCGAGAATAAGGCATACGGCGTATTTATTCTTCAGTAATTTGTTGAAAGAATCATACATTAGTTTCTTAGCATAAGGCGAATCTTATTGGGATCGCCCCCCTGCTCCTCAAAAATGACAAGACTGTTGGTGTCTTTAACAAAATCCCTCGGTACATGGTATAAGGTCTGCGTCGGCATGCCTGTAAAGCTTGCGTCAATGAAAGCGTCACGGGGTGATATCGGATTCCTGCCAACAGATTTCGCAAGCCAGTAACGGCCAATGCAAATCCCGTTGATCCATGCAAGCCCCTTCCCCATGCTGGAGAGGTCCAGGGCTATCGGAGAATTACCTTTCGGGCGTGGGAAACTTGTACGCCACCAGCGCAGGCAAGCACGCTTACTCCGCGGCTTGGATGACCATTCCGGCTGGCATGCAAAAACGTCATAGAGGCGGAATCTTTCCCCCTGCAGCCCCGGAAACATTGTCCAATCTCCCTTCAAAAGCTTACCATCCCATGAGGTGGAGCCCCAAAGCCCCTTTCTTTCCTTCACCATGTTCTTGAATCCAAGCATCCAGTCGCCCTTGATCAGACCGAGTGCACAGCAAAGAATCTGGAGACGATATCTACCAGGCTTAAGGGAAAATTCAAATGCCTGAGTAAAATCCTCGTCGTTCTCAAGAACACGGTTCTCCTTGAGAGGGACAGGCGTGCTTGCCATCAACTGGCCATCGATAAAGACATAGACGTAGTCGGCAACACCTTTCAATGACAGAAACCCTTTCTTCTGTCGTCCATCTTTAACTTCCATCGTCGTGGTATACCAGCAATAATCGGTATCATCGCGTGTCAGTGATAATTGTTCAACTGGAGTTTTCGACCTGACGGAACATGATATCCCATCATCTGGAATTGGTTCCTCCCAAGTTTCGAATTTGGAGAGGACAGACTTAACCGTCCACCTTGCCTTGCATGATAACTTTGATTCTTCCAGTACGGCAGTATCCAGGACGGGGGAATTGTTGCGGATAATCACCACCGATGCAGGTTTCAGCTCATATGTGCGTCCTTCAAAACTGATGGATGCTGGGACCCCAGTATCGTCGTTGCACAGAAAAACAAGCCGCCCTTTCGATTTACCATCGTAAATGAAGGCCGATGCCTTGTTCCCAATCTTTCGGATCTCAGGAGAGTCAAGATGAAGGAGTATTCCTGATGCATCGGCGAGGATTTTGTGTAGTTTCGCAAGATGCCTGCTCTTGCGGGTTTCCATTCCGTATTCATCGAGAGGAGCATCAAAATCGTAGGAGGTCGTCTGCAAATACATGGACTCGCGACCGAAGTTGGTCCCCCCATGCCACATGTAGTAGTTGACTCCAGTTCCTCCGCCCGCAAAGAAACGGGCAACACCGTATGCAACATGTTCCGGGGAGCGTGCATGATGCGAGTAGCCCCAGGTATCGTACCAGCCAGGCCAGTTCTCGGTCCATATCGCCGGCTGGTCGGGATGTTCCTTGAACTGCCTCTCCAATCCGTGATGTGCAAGAAAACCATTGATTGTCTCAATTGATCCAGGTGCGCTCCCGGAACACATTATCCAAGGGACTCCGAGGTTCAGTGAAACACCAAGGTCAACTGCCCATTTGCAATATTTCTCACCACCTTCGCCGTAATATTTGCCTATGTTGTCATATTCATTTTCAACCTGCGCCATGATTATCGGCCCACCATTGCCGGCAAAGCAGGGCCTAAGATACTCCACTAGCATCCGCATCCAGCGTTCCATTTCATCCATGAATGGCTTGTTGAAGGTGCGGATGGTCATTCCAGGGACGTCCCTGAGCCAAGGTGGAAGACCTCCGAAATTCGTCTCCGCACAGATGTATGGACCAATACGGAGAATGAGATTTAGCCCCTCGGACTGGGCCAGCTCACAGTAACGGCGCAGATCGAGCCTGTCTGAGAAATCATAGATACCGCGAATCTTTTCGTGTAGATTCCAGAAGACATATGTCTCTATCGTATTAAGGCCTGCCTTTCGGCTTTTCCGCATCAATTCCGGCCACATTCCCGGCGTACTGCGCGGATAATGGATTGATCCACTGAGAAGAATCATCCGCTTCCCTTCTATCAGGATGGCCCTTGAATCATAGCTTATCTTGCTCATTAGAAATTAGCCTCCACGGCTCATTTATTCGATGAAATAGTGACCTTTGAGAGTTTCCAGAGTGAAACCAGATAATCCTTCATGACTCCAATACCCAGTTTGCTCTCTCCAGCAACTCTTTTCCTGAAAAAGATAGGCACTTCCTTGAACTCAGATTTTTCCGGATGGATCTGGAGCAGATACATGATCTCGAGAAGTATCTTGAATCCCCGAGGATTCAGGTACTGGCGGATCCTCTTGTAAGACAATGCCTTTACTACAAAGAACCCAGACATTGGATCGCTTGTTTTGATTCCAAGGAAACCTTTCGCCATGGCAGTGGCAGCCCAGCTCATTATTCTCCTATGGATTGGCCATCCCCCCTCAATACCTCCTCCTGGCGCATAACGGCTTCCGAAGACAAGATCGCACTTCGCGCATTCCTCGAGCATTTTTGGCAGGAATGATTCATCATGCTGGAGATCGGCATCCATTACGCAGAGATATTCCCCTTTCGCCGAATCAAATCCCTCGACAATGCTTGGGCTGAGTCCCTTGTCATGTGTACGCCTGATGCACCGGATGCGAGGATCCTTTTTCGAGAGTTCTTCAACGACCTGCCAGGTCATGTCAGGAGAATCGTCGTCGGCGACGATTATCTCGAACTCACGCCCGGCAAGGATCTTCACAAGCCTTTCGAGAAGAACACCTATGTTCTCCTTTTCATTGTACGTAGGTATGACTACAGAACATGAAACAGGCATATTACCTCTTCCTTTAGGAAACATTCTTTATCCAAACAAAATAATATGCTACAGCATATAGTTCAAGAAGTTAAAAGGTTATATGACAAAGACAATCGCCCATCATCTCCTTACGGTTTGCGGAATTCGCAGAGTGAGGTTAAAATAATGCCATGCTGAACAAGAAATTCATAACCGAGGCGTTGGCGGTATTGCTGCTGCTCGCCATATTTTTAGCGATAGCCCTCGGATCGACCTTCAGGAAATCTGCTGTCTTCGATGAACCATTCCATGTGACTGGCGGATACAACTACCTGAAGAACGGTGACCTGACAATGTGTTCCGAAGGTGGATTCTTCACGGAAGCGATGCTTGCTCTCCCCCTGCTCCCAATGGATTTGAAATTCCCTTACAAAGGCAAGAACTTCTATTCCGAGGTTAATGAATGGGAAAATACCAGGGATTTCTTCTTCCGCTCAGGCAACGATACCGAAAAGATGCTTTCAAGAACAAGGCTGCTGGTCATTTCAATGACTCTCCTTTTCGGCCTTTCAGTATATCTGGTCTCACGGAGCATCTTCGGGCATTACGGCGGCCTGATCTCGCTTTTGCTGTTCGTGTTCTCTCCAGAAATCCTCGCACATGGAAGCCTTGCCACAACTGACATGATCTCGACATTCGTCCTTTTGGCAGCCGTATGGTCCATTTGGAAGCTCGTTAACGGGATTAATCCATCAACACTGATCTTTTCTTCACTCACTTTAGGCCTTCTTTTCGTTACAAAGCATTCCGCCCCTGTGATAATTCCATTCTACCTTATCATGATACTGGTGACATTATTCTCCAGGAAACCTCTTGTCGTCAAGGGATTCGGAAAACTCCGCGAACTTCGCGATCAGAAGGAAAAAATCATTGCTATCCTTTGTGCAGCGATTGTCAATTCGATAGTGATAGTGGTTTTCATATGGGGAGCCTGTGGCTTCAAGTATTCGATGGCAAGGGATGAATCGGGACCTGACAAGATAGCCATCGAACAATCAACCACGGCATTTTTGAAGGAAAGCGGATCCTTTGGGAAGCTGATCTCAATGGCCAGGGAATACAAGCTTCTTCCCGAAGCCTACCTCTATGGATATTCATTCTTCCTGAAATTTGGAAAGAAAAGATACGCGTTCCTGGATGGAGAAATTTCAGAGGAAGGCTGGTGGCACTATTTCATAGTTTCATTCTTCTACAAAACCCCCTTCCCTTTCCTTCTGCTTCTGCTATTCTGTGGTTTTTCGCTTTACGTCAAGAACAAGAGCCTGAACAATCCATTGATGATTTTCGAATCCGGGAAATTCCGAGACCTGATCCCGTTCGCCGTGTTCCTTGCCATTTACCTTATTTTTGCGATAAGTAACCGTTCGAACATCGGCAACAGGCATCTTCTTCCGATCTATCCATGCCTCTTCATCATCTGCGGCTGGACTTACTTCATCATCCTTGAGGGAAGGAAGTTCGTAAAATGGGCTGTTGGAGTCCTGCTCGGTCTGACAGCGATCTCATGTCTATATGCCTGGCCAAACTACATTTCCTATATGAACATCATTGCCGGTGGACCGCAGAACGGATACAGTCATCTTGTCGACAGTTCCCTCGACTGGGGCCAGGATCTCAAGGAGTTGAAGAGCTGGCTCGATAAGAACAACACCCAGAAATCCGAGGTTTACTTCTCCTGCTTCAGCAATTCGGATGTCGGTTATTATGGCATCAAGGCAAAGATGCTTCCCTCATACCGCATACAGAAGAGCGATGAGATGTTCGAATTGAAAGGCGGCATCTACTGCATAAGCGCGACCATGTACCAGTATGTGTACCTTGCCGAGACATGCTATAACGAAACAGGATACAAGCTCGAAGCCGCGGACGACAGTTATTTTGAGAATCTTTCCGCGGAAATAAAAGCATATCATAATACTGGGAATAAATCAGGATTGTCGGAGGAACAACAGAAAAAATACAGGATCTATGAATATCTCAGGTTCCTCAAGCTGTGTCTTTATCTGCACAACCAGAACCGGATTCCAGATGCCATCATTGGCAATTCAATACTTGTTTTCCGCTTGAGCGATGAAGAAGTCGGAAAAGCTTTGGAAGATAAATAATTTCCCTATTTATTTTGTTTTTTCAGCTTCTCGTAGCACATGAAGGCCTGCGCGGCCATCTCCTTCTGCCCTTTCATATCGAAGATCCTTGCGCAGTAGAGATAGGCGTCCGGGGAATCCGGAGCAAGTTCAGTAAGCCTAAGGAAACATCTCAGTGCCTTTTCCAGTTCGCCCCTGGCGTAGCATGCCAGAGCGAATTTCTTCAGGACATATGCAGAGCCCGGATTAAGAACAAAGGCGCGCGAGTAGCAAATGGCGGATTCCTCCTTGCGGTCCGTAAGTTCGCATATTATTCCCGTATTGAACCATGCATCCGAGTCGGGCGTGATCCAATTTGCCTTCCTGTAGTGCGACTCCGCCGATTTCAGGTCATATTTTGCCTTGAAGTAATAATTGCCAAGATTGTAATGGGCGATGAACGAATCAGGTCGTGCCTTTGCAACAGATGACCATAGCGTCTCGGAATTCCGCCAGATTCCCACCTGATGATATGATTTCCAGGCCGCAAAAATGGTGAACGCTGATAATGCAGAAGCCAATATCAGCTTAAGATGCTTCCGCGGTGTTGCCGTAAGGGCAGAGGCGGTGATCAGGAAAATCCCTATCATCGGGAAGTATCCGTATCTGTCCGCGGTAATGAAATCACGGAAGGACCATGACACAAGCATCGCCGCGGGAAGCAAGGACACGAGGGATAGGAGTATCCCGATGAACACGATCTTGAGCCTTCGGATGTATGCAAAAACTCCAACTGTGACAAACGAGAGGAGTATCAGCAATCCGCATATGGATATACGGGTTCCATCATAGTAGTCATACCATGAATAGTATGCAATCGGATCCTGCAGAAGGAGAATCCTTGAAAGCCAGTCCTCAGCTACTACCGGGATGAAGACTATCCTGAACATTACAAATTTCATCTCGTGCCCGAAGGTGTTCATATCGAGTTTCGAATTAATCAGGCAAGCTATTGCCGATATCACAAAGAATGGCAGGAACCTGATGATATCCTCTTTTTCAATCTTCCTGTCATAATACCAGAAGAACGCCGGCAGGAGCAGCGGAAGGACGAAGACGGAAGGTTTCGAGAAAACCGCAATGAAAAAGAAAACCAAGGACAGCATATAAGCCTTCTTCGATCTTGTCGCGGCAAAATCGGAAAATTTCAGGAGGAACAAGAGGGAGAAGAGAGCCATCAGAAGATCCTTTCTTCCCATGCACCAGGCCACGGCTTCAACCTGCAGCGGATGAAGAGCGAACAGAAGAGCACATAAAAGGGATGCCAGTTTGTTTCTCAGAAAGATCATTGCAAGGGAAAAGACAAGCATGGAATTGATGATATGAAGGAGGAGATTGTCGAAGTGCATGACAGATGATTTCATTCCGAATATGGAAGATTCGACAAGGTAGCTGAAGTAGGTGAATGGGATATATAGCTGTTCTCCCGGCATGTCGCCCGGGGAAAGGATTGCCCGGATATTTTCAAAGCTCAATTTCTGGAGA
This sequence comes from uncultured Victivallis sp., assembly GCA_964600895.1. Taxonomy (GTDB): domain Bacteria; phylum Verrucomicrobiota; class Lentisphaeria; order Victivallales; family GWF2-50-93; genus GWF2-50-93. Next base: position 108,856 of record CAZRKP010000002.1, on the reverse strand, counting down.
AAGGGATTCTTGGAGATATTGCTTTCATCGTCCCAGTTTGTGAATTCAAATCGGACAACCTGCAGATAAACCATGGAAATCAGCAGAAATGGAAGAAACCAAAGGACAAATTTGCTAATAGACCTATGCATCTGCAGCATGTCCTCCATCTTTCCCATTTTCACTTTTAAAAATTCGTCCGAGCAGAATTATGCATAGGAAGAGAAGCAGAAGGTTCCTGAGATTTACAATAGCGACAAACTTCAGGTCCAACTCGACATACTTCCAGTATCCCAGGTCGAAACCGAGCCATGAAAGTGCGAATATCGCAGTTGAGATGGCAATTAGTGGAATATCAGGTCTGCGGCCAAAGGAAACTGTCGCCAGGCCTGGCATAAGCCATATCATATACTGAGGTGACAGCACCCGCTGGGTTGATATCAGCAGCACAAGCACGAACAGCATTCCCAGGAGAAACGTCCAAGGTTCCGGTTTATCCGAAACTCTCCTCTTCCATTTCATAAGGGCTGTCGCAGCCAGGAATATTCCCAGCATGAGGAATCCGGCATACTTGGAAGCGATGAGATAGTATTTTGGAAGCACGGAATCATTGATATGCTGGGCTGCATATTCCGAGTTAAGTTTTTCAGATGCAGGAATCTTCGCAATAGAATAGTAAAGCATCCATGGCGCACCCCATACGGATTCAATCTGGATACCCCTCTTTCCCTGTTCACCCATCAGCTTGAAAAGGTTGTGCTTTACTGTCGAATCGTAGTATATCATGAAAAATGTGAAGGCCAAGAAGATTATTAGCACAGGTTTTAGAGCTTTCCTGAAGTTTATTCCATCCGCGGTTACGGACTCATAAATAATGAACAAGAAAGACCAGAACAAAGGCACAAGCTTTACAATCGCCCCCAGGAATGAGACCACGAAAGAAATCGTCTTCCATCTTGCAGCACCGGTAAAAAAATATACCGATGCCATGAATGTCGCTGCGATCGCCATGTCAAACCGGTCATATATCAGATGCCCCACGAAAAGCCCCATGATCGAATAGAGCACTGTTGCAAAAGCAATCTTCAAGGGCTTGCATCCCATCCTGTCCTTAAGGAAAAGGAACATTAAATAGAGTGTCAAGGCATCAAACATGAACATCTCAAGCTGGAATAACTTCCTGAATCCTTCAAAGCTCTCCGTCAGCAGGGATGGAATGTATATCAGAGGAAGGGCTAAAGGAGGATAAGGAAACCAGAAATCCCTGTAGGCCACATATCCGCTCTTCATGCCATAATCAGCAACGACCTTGAACAGGTTGAGATCTGAAATATAGGTGTTATAACCGAATATTATGACAAGTCTGCTGGAAAGGAAGAAACCGAAGGCGAAAATAAGCGGTATCCATTCGGAATTTTTCTTCATTATCCCCGTTATCTCCCCATAAGCACATCAATATCTTCAAGAGAATTCCTATCAAGAAGCTTTGTCTTTCCCCGGAAAAAGGAGTTCGAGAGCAGCGTCATCTTCGCGCAGGTCTCGAGAACCTCGAGCCTGTCAAAGGCCTCGAGGAGAGATTTCCCGACAGTCAATACGCCATGGTTCCTCATGATTATGCAGTTTGCGGATTTCGCAGTTTTTGAGACAGTCTCTGCGAGCTCCTTCGTGCCCATGAGCAGATAAGGTGCGTAAGCAGGTTTCCCGAGAATCGCATAGGATTCCGCGAGCAGTCTGCAGTTTATCTCCGCGTCCGTTGCTGCAAAAGTGCTGGCAACAACGGGATGTGCATGTACGACGGCGTTGACATCAGGCCTCACCTTGTAGATCATCAAATGCATCGAGCTCTCAATACTCGGTTTGAACTTGGAAAGGATCTTCCCGTCCATGTCCATCACGCCAATCTCAGAACCTTTCATGCGCCCCTTGTCGGATGCCGATGGCGTTAGAAGGATTTTATTTCCAGGAAGCCGGACTGAGAGGTTGCCACCGGATGTTGTCGTCAGGCCTTGCTGGTACAATCTTCTCATGAAATAGGCGATTTCGTCCTTGGCTGTATTCATATTCATAATTCAAGTTCCCCATAGATTGCCAGTGATGTTTGAAGAATATACATTTGGGGGATAGAATAACCACTTCGAATTCCAAAGCGCATTAAAAAAAGGATATAATATGAAACTCGGAATAATTGGCGGAAGCGGTGTCTATGATGCGGGAAACATAGCTGATCTGAAGGAGGTCTCTGTTGTAACTCCATTCGGTGCGCCATCAGACACGTTCACTACGGGAACAATTGGCGGACTCGATTTCGTATTCCTTCCAAGGCACGCCAAGGGCCATAAGATCCTTCCTGGAGAACTCAACCACCGGGCGAATATCTTCGCCATGAAGAAACTCGGTGTCACTCACATCATAAGCATTTCCGCGGTCGGAAGCCTGAAGAACAAGTACAGGCCACGCGACATTGTCGTTGTCGACCAGTATTTCGACAGGACAAAGAAGGGACTCGAGCATACATTCTTCGGCAGTGGCATAGCCGCCCACATCTCAATGGGCCATCCGGTATGCCCGGAGCTTCTTGAGCTTGCACACAAGGCAGCATCACTTTCCGTCAAGGAGATCCATGGCTCGAAAAAGAATTCTCCGAAGGTCCACAAGGGAGGCATATATCTGAACATGGAGGGTCCCGCATTCTCCACGAAGGCTGAATCCGAGACTTACAGGAAATGGGGAATGGATGTTATCGGAATGACAAACCTTGGCGAGGCAAAGCTGTCACGGGAAGCGGAGATATGTTACTGCACACTCGCGATGGTAACCGACTACGACTGCTGGCATCCGGATCATGACCATGTGACCGTTGACATGATCATCCAGAACCTGATCGCAAATTCAAGCATCGCCAAGAAGATCATCCTCAGGATTCCTGAACTTACTGGGATGCTGAAGGGCAAATGCCAGTGCGGTTCTGCTCTGGCATCGGCAATCATAACCAACAGGGACATGATCCCACAGAAGATCAAATCAGATCTTGCGCCGATAATAGGGAAATATCTGAAGTCATGATCAAGCTCGATCCTTTCCCAGGATCCTCCGGCAGGAATATCCTCAGGAATATCCTAAGGAACATATTACCGCTTATCCTCCTCCTGTCTGCGCTTTCATATTTCAGAGGATTGAACGGAAACTTTGTTTTTGACGACAATGTCCTTATTAAGAACGACAACTTCTACATGTCCGAGTCGAATCCACTGAAGTGCTGGGACCGTGGATTCTGGGCCGATGGACGTGGTGGGCTATACAGGCCGATGACAACCTTCTCCTACTGGCTCAACGCCAAAGCCTCCGGAATGGATTCCTCATCATTCAGGATAGTAAACCTTCTTCTTCATATTGCAGTATCATGCCTGTTATATGTCGTTGCAAGCAAGATCATCCCTGGAAGGATTTATGGTGCCCTCGCTGCCCTCTTATACGCCGTTCATCCGCTACACTCCGAGGCCGTGGTTCCAGCTTTTGGAAGAGCCGAACTGCTCTGTGCTTTCTTCTTCCTGCTGGCATTCCTCCTGCATATCAGCAGGGGCAGTGTATTTAAAACCTATGTTCTGCCCGGCTTTTTCTTCCTGCTTTCCCTATGGTCCAAGGAACATGCGATCGCATTCATCCCGGTTTGCCTCCTTTACGACATAGTCTTCAAGAACTCGAGCCGGAAGACAATGCTGATAAAATATTCAACATATCTTGTTTTCTTTGGAATTTTCTGTCTGTCCAGATATTCCGCCCTTCATTCGGTTTTCCCTGGAAAAGACATCAATGAAGCCATCATTGACAACCAGCTGGCACTGTGTCCTTTTCCAGAACGTGTAGTAAGCGCCGTAAGGATCCAAGGAATGGCTATCTGGAAATCTGTATGGCCGGCCACACTTTCGCATGATTATTCATATGCACAAATACTTCCTTCAAGGAGCATATTCGATCCTTATGCCATGCTCACTCTGCTGGTATTCGCAGGAATCCCGCTTCTGCTTGGAATGCTATATCCCAAAAAACGGAGGATCATAATCTTCCTCACGCTAGCCTATGCACTATGTGTAATACCTGCCGGAAACTTCATCATTCCAGCGGGCACAATATTCGCTGAAAGGCTTTTCTATCTGCCAACAGTCTGGTCTTGCACGTTTGCTTCTCTGGCAATTGTCATATTAACACGCAAGCTGCCTCGCATGTCGACGATTTTGCTGATAGTGCTGATAGTAGGAGCTTTTGCATTCCGCACTAACATGAGATGCTACGATTGGCATGACAGGATGAGTTTGGCGCTTGCAGGAATAAAGACATCTCCAATGAGCGTCAAGACCTGGGGAAACCTTGCGGTGCAGTTCGAGGAGTCTGGACAATACATCAATGCCCTGGCCGCAAGCGACAAGGCAATCCAGATCCTGCCGGATGATTCTTCATTATATTTGAGAAGGGGCACTTACTTCACCCGTCTTGACATGAATAATGAAGCAGAGAGGGATTTCAAGAAGGCCCTTTCGCTAAATCCCAAAAATCAACAGGCGGAGATCAATCTCGCGATCGTTCTGGCAAATACCGGGAGAGTCGACGAGGCTCGTGAAATCCTCAGGATTATGCTGCTCAAGGAACCTTCACTTAAGGCAGCTACAGAAATGCTTGGAGCACTGGATAAGAAATAACTTCAGATCTTTGAATCATGCTTGCGCATGCTCCAGAAGAAATAAGCAAGAAGCATGACAAGCCCAACTGACATCAGGATGAGCCCAAGCTTCAAGCCTGGAGGGAAATACTCGAATTCCAGGACAGCTTCATTTGAACTGCAGAATACCGCCATGAGCCCACCATCAGCCTTGACAATTGGCAGATTCTTATCAGCACTCCGGCAGGTCCAACCGGGATTAAACCAATCCCTTACAACCACCCAGCATGGGCCTTTTTGGACTTTTACCTTAATCTGGTTAGTATTTTCATCAAAGATTTCCGCCATTGAATTCCCTGAAATTTTTATGGAATTATCATAATTAGAAGGCAGTTCTTCGAGAACGAAGCAGGAATGAATATTTCTTTTTGGGGCAAATACTTGAATGTCTGAATCTTTCTTTTCAGATTTAATAAATTCTGAATAAGTTCCTATTCTAGGCAAAGCATCAGTATTTTCCAAAATTACAAATTCACCCCCTTCATCTTTCCATATAATATGCGTCCCCGCTGGCAATGAACTCTCTGGAATCATATGGATTGCAATATATCTGACAGATAGCAGATCAAGAACACGCTCCGGATCATGCTTGTCAAAATTCATATATTGAACATATTTTTTATCCATAACAGGAGTGAAACCAGAAACTGTCCGTATCTGCTTAATAGTTGGAGTATTGCAGTCGAGGGTAGAATATTCCATAAGTTTCCTTATAAGGAAGGCGTCCATGGAAGAAGGGTCGTCAATTTTGACCGGATATAGGAATTTTCCGGTAGAGAAGATCCTCCATATCTTTTTATCAAAACTTGGAAGATTTTCATCCCAGGTTTCCACTTTCAAAAGGTCCTTTGAAGGGATTGTCCATCTTATCACATGATGCCATATGGCGAAATTAACTATGGTAACTATAAAAAATGCAAAAAGCAGGCGTAATGGAAAATCCCTCAGGAAGTAAATGATTGACAGCAAGCTCAGAATTGTAATCAGGGAAAGTCCCAACGCAAATCCTTCCCAGAGGAAAATTTCATCTCCGTTCTGCATTGAACCCCTTGTCTGGATATAGGCTACAAATGCCTCCTGTTTGAATAGGAACAGATAGAGAAGGCAAATGAGCAGGCAGCCAAGTATTGCTGCAAGAACCTTGAGCAAAAAGGAGAGCTGGAGCAATACCCGCTCGCGATCTGAAATAATCAGCTTCAAGCCAGCACATCCACCTATGATCAGCCAGAAATTAACCCAGAAAAGAAATTTTTCAGGATGCCTGAACATCTTGAAACCGGGCAAACAATAGTATAAGCATCTATAGAGCGGAATGAACTTCCCTAAAGCCAGCAAAAAAGCAAATATTAGTGCAAAGACTATGAATTTATCCTTCCAATCCTTATCTCTTGAACGTAAGAAGATGTAAAATCCTAGCAGCAAAGGAATGCCGACATAAATAAAATCCGCCCAAGGTGAAAGCCCGGTCTTTGAAAAGGTCTCCTCAACATTATATACGCCACCATACCATATCCCATCAAGATGTCTGGCACCGTAAAAGAATGGAACAAGATATTCAATTATCCGAATTGGAGGAAATGACCATTGTTGAGCCTCAACAATCGGAATCCCTGAGTTCCTGTAAGAGCTAAGTGAAGCAGAAATTACAGGTAAAAGTATGGGGGCCGCCAGTAAAAATGCCATCAACAATACTAAAACACCATCAGTCAATAAGATACGAACATCATTAATCTTTCCCTTTATGAATAGATGATAAAACTGGAAAATAATCAATATTCCTGCAAAAATTACTGAAAAGTATGCTTCCAAAAAATTGCCACAGTAGAATAACATGGATAAAGATATCATGCTTGCCAGCAAGGCGATACGCCTATAATATCCCTTGTTATCTCCATCCAGAGATTCTAAATACTTGATTATTGATAGAAAAAAGAGAGGTACAAGATATCCACACCTAAAAAAACCGACACCTGACATGCTCCAAAGATATCCTGAGGCATATGCGACAGCTCCAGTCAATCCAATCCATTTATTATATCTTAAGCCCTTACTGAGAAAAAAATACATTGCCAGCATTGCTATAAAATAATGGACAAAGATAAACAAATTAAACCCATTCAATTGATTACCAAGGAGTAACAATACATTCATCAGATTCATGACTCCGGCATCAATATTGGAATAAAACAAAGTTCCTGATAAAATAAATGGATTTAGAAAGGGTATATATCCTTTAATTAAAGATTCTCTAATTAAATATTTCTCAGGTAGTTGATATGCAAGGATATCTGATGAATAAACAGTATTTCCTGTCAGAAGTTTTCCAAATAGTATCAGACAAATGATAAATATCAGGATAAAAAGCAGTGCTTTATATGTTTTCTTGCTTATTTTCAAGAACTTATGCAAGAAGAAAGCCCTCCATGTATTTTTTATGATATAATTCATTTACCATAAGACTGTTATAATCTAAATACAACCCAATAAATGAATTTGAGGAAGGCATATCAAAAAAATAATGAAAAAAAATGAAATATCCCCAGTTTCCCTATTGCTTTTTAAATTGTTTTTTGATACAATTGTTTCCGTAGTAAAAGAAATAAAAGGGTCAAAAAGTTAAAAAAGGAGTAAAGAAAATGAAGAAAAGTCGTGGATTCACCCTGATTGAGCTGCTGGTCGTTATCGCGATCATAGCCATCCTGGCTGGAATGCTACTTCCGGCTCTCAGTCAAGCTCGTGAAAAAGCTCGCCGTATCAGCTGTACCAGCAATCTGAAGCAGATCGGTCTTGCTATCCGTATGTACTCTCAGGAGTACAAGGAAAGGTTCCCCTGCTTTAGTGGCAGAACTGGATTTGAGATGCTGCGTTCAGGCGGATATCTCGAAAACGTCAAAATGTACAATTGCCCTTCAACAACAGACATGATCACTGATAACTACGATCTTACGGGCGCCAGCGTATCATATAGCTACGCCAGCGGTCTCAATGAGTCGACATCGGTTGACAGTGCTGTTGCTATTGACAGACCCAGCAACCATACCAAGTATGGTAACGTTCTCTTCTGCGACGGTCATGCCGCCGGTTTCGCCGGAGCGACCTGGAGCAATGGTAACGTTGGAAGTTCAGGATTCACCTGGTAATAACAGGTCATACTTGATTTGACCCTTAAAGAGGGAGTTGAAAAACTCCCTCTTTTTTTTTGCCTTTAATGTTGTATCTTTCCTTACAGGAATCATTAAATTTTGAATCCTTTTTAGGAATCACATGAGTAGCAGACATCTGTCAACCAACGCCTTGCTTGCCGGTGTCATCTGCCTACTGGTCCTATTCGCATATCCCATTGTGCTCCTGGTTCCAGGCAAATTCCTTTATTCCTCATATATATGCCTCTTCAGCACCAGTACAATCGCTTGTGTCTCCCTGCTTATAATATTGACTAAAAGAGAAATGCTATCCGGATTTGTAAAACTTTATCCTTTGGCTGGACTATCCATATTGGCAATAATCCTTATCGAATCAATACATCTTCTACAGATCAACGGATATTCGGCGGGTCTCTTCTATGCATCAATCGCCTTCGCGGTCCTGCCATTGGCTATCAGCCTCTGTTCAAATTCCTCAAAACCCCTTATAATCCACTTCCTTTCTATTGTCTGGATAATCAACATCCTTCATTGCATATGGCAGATATTCATCAGGAATGGAGAATGCCTCGGACTTCCAGGAAACACCAACTGGAACGCATCCCTGATACTGGCTACAGTCCCATTCCCAGCTTATATTGCATATGAAATATCAAAAAACAGGTTGAAGCCTTTTATCCAATTCATTCCCTCCTCGCTGATCGTGCTGATTTCGCTCTATTTCGTCTTCCTCTGCAATTCACGAGGTGCCTGGCTATCCCTTGCAATAGTACTCATTATCACCCTCTCTATTTATTTCCCTTCTCTGAAAAACAAATTGCTGGCCAGGGCAATAGTATACGGAGCTGTCATACTTCTGGCAGTTGCGATGTTCAATGGGGAAAAGGTCGCCAATATAATTTTCAAAGATGTTCGATTCTCCCTATGGCATAGCACCGTAAGCCTTTTCCTGGAACACCCCTTTGCCGGAGTCAGCCTTCCATCCTTCGAAAGCGCCTACGCCCCATACCGACCAATTGACTATTTCATCAAGGAACACCATTTCGCCTTCAGGACACTCCACCCGCACAATGAGTTCCTTTACATCCTTGCCGGCTTCGGAATCCTTGGCGCAGCAGCCTGGCTCTTTCTTTGGCTCTATCCTGTCTTTGGACTTTACAGAAGATTCAGAGACCTTGATCTTAAAATGAGATTGATTATTTTATCCTTCTCAATCCTTATCCTTCATTCCATGTTCGACCTTGTCCTTTTCCAATGGCCTACCAATCTTATAGCTTGTATCCTTCTTGGATTCATTTGGAATGAATTCTGGCCTCTGGAACAATCCACTGACATACAGAACAGGAACGACCCCGTCAAATATGTCTTAATACCAATCACCGCTATCTTTCTCGCTGTCCAAGCAGTGCTGTTTGTCATGGCCAGTCTTTCCACTTCAAACGCCCTGCGCAATTCTGACATTTCACTTTATTCGCAGAAGAACCCTTCAAGGGCTCTCAAGTTCAGCCAGATGGCGTCAGAGACAGACAGAGTTCCGGCTTCTTATTTCCATTGTGCCGTTATTTCAACTTCCTTCTTCAGGGATCCAGTAATGTCCCTGTATTTCTTCAGAAAAATGGAAGATTCCGTCCTGCCGCAGATTGCACACAGCAACAGGCATATAGCCGAATGCCTGCTGGCCCTGGGAAGGAAGGAGGAAGCACTTTCATATATGAGGAAGGACACCACATGCTTCCCCATATCTGTCATATCTCTCTGCATGCAGATATCTCTTGAAAAGGAGCTCGGGCTAACAAATAATGCCGAATTCTCCACTTTAAGGCTCATGAATGCACTTAAGCACATGGGGCTGACAGAAAAACACATACCTGAAATCCTCAAGAATCCATATTATGAGAATAAATTCGTTGAACTAAGGGAACTTGACAATAAAAAATGAACGCTCCTCTCTTCAACAGTCCGGATATTGCAATGGCACTTGTTTCCACAGGCGTATATCTTGTCATTTCATATTACATAGGCTCTCTGATCCTTAAAAACACCTGTTTCCGCTGCTCATTTCCGGTCAAGACAGTTTTAGGGATGGATATCCTGACTGTGATAGTCTTTCTCCTCGGTTGGTCCGGTCTTATTAGCAGGTTGAATATCAGATTTATATTTTTCATGGTGTTCTTTGCGTTGATGTGCTCGGGTCTTGCAACTTATTTCTCAAAACAGAGGAAATCATTCCTCAAGGCATATCGCTTCCTCCCCATTCTGCTGATACTTCTTCCGGGACTCCTGATCCTCGGTAGAAGTCTTGCCAGCCCGACCAGCTGGGATGAACTCACCTATCAGTTGACTGTTCCAGCAAAATGGATTCAGAACGGAAGAATATGCTTCATTCCTGACATTCCCTATTCAGGTTTTCCCTCTGCAGCATCAATAAATTTTTATTTGATGCTGATTCTTGGAGGGACTGCTGCCCCTAGGATATTCATCCTCTCTCTCTGGGGTTTGTCGATGTTATCACTCCAGTCCCTGCTTAAGCCCGGACTTACAAGACCAGCTTCGGTAATTCTTACCCTCTCTTTCGGAATCTGCTCAGCAGTCCTGATCTCAGCAGGCTCTGCATACGTGGAACTCTTCATCCTTGCGAATTTCGCAGCGATTCTCCTGACAGCAAGACAGAACTTCATGAAGACTCCTACCCTTTTAATGCTCATCCTCACTGGTTTCTTCGCCGGCATTGCAGCTTCAGTCAAACTCACAGGACTAATCATCGGTGCTTCTCTGATACTTTTCATGCAACTGAAAAATGCCAAGCCTGCTGTTTTTCTAAAAATCATCCTTGTATTCACCGCGACTTTTATCATCATCTCATCCGCTTTTTATATAAGGCCATATCTGGAAACTGGAAATCCTATGTATCCATACTTCCAGAATTTCTTCTCCGACAACCCCGCCTCATTGGAAATGAGCAGGTATCACCATGCAATAGGCAGTTTGAAATATGGGACAGACGGTATCTACGGTTTCTTCTCAGCACCCATCCTCCTCTGTTTCAGCTCCAATTTGTTCGACGGGTCTTTCGGCTGGCAATTTTCTTTCATACTGCTCCTTTCAGTTGTTTCCCTGCTCATGGCCATGAAAAATGATTCCCTCCACCTGAAGCCATACTTCCTGCTCGTGCTAATCCTATATTCCTTCTGGTTCTTCTCCTCCCAACAGTCCAGATTCCTCATACCTGCCCTGTTCCTGATGGTCTTTCTATCAAAATTTTCCCTGAAATACATCCCCATGCAACCTAGAATTGTGATCCTGGCAAGCATCATAATACTGTCAATCTTCTCAGTCCCTTTAAATATCGTAAAGGACTGCATATACTCGTGGAAAAGCGTATTGGGCTCAATGAAGCAGGAGGACTACCTCTATTCTTCTACAGGGCCCGGCTATCTTCAGGCCGTACAGATAGTCAATACCAAGCTTCCCAAGGATGCCAGGCTTATGATGATCTTTGAAAACCGCGGATTCTACTTCAAGAGGAATGCAGTGATAGCTACTCCTTTCTTCCAGGAGAAATTCTTCACCCCGCCGGAACAGACCGTTGATAAATCTCAGATAATGAAAGTCCTCAGAGAGAACAAAATCACCCACGTCCTCGTCGGACTTTCAGAGAACGATCCCGACAGGCTCCCGCAATATCTTGAAAGGACTAGGAACTTTGCTGAATCTATTGGCTCTCTTTCCTCGGATGGAAACCTTAGGAAGATATGGGATTATGAGTATTTCCAGATATATGAGGTGAAAAAGGATCAGCACTGATCCAGTTTTTCCCTGAGAAGTTTGTTGACGATCTGCGGATTCGCTTTGCCCTTGCTCTGTTTCATGACCTGCCCTACGAAGAACTGCATTACAGCCGTCTTGCCTTCCTTGTACTGCTTGACCTGGGTAGGATTCTGCTCTATGGCAGTGATCACGAACTTCTCTATAGCGGAATCATCGCTGATCTGCACAAGCCCTTTTTCAGAGACGATCTGCTTCGGTGTCTTCCCACCGGCGAACAACTCGGAAAAGACTTCTTTGGCCGATTTGCCGGTGATCGTTCCACCGCTTACAAGTTCAACCAGTTCTACAAGATGGCTTACAGGAACAGGATTATTCTCAAAAGGAATATTCCTGTCGTTAAGTTCCCTGAGGAGTTCAGTGATGATCCAGTTCGCAAGCATCTTGGGAGACTTTGCAAGCTTCGCACCTTCGTCAAAGTAGTCCGAAAGCGTCTTGTCAAGGGTAAGCACCTGCGCATCATATGGAGTCAATCCCAGAGTCGCAACAAACCTTTCCCTCTTCTGTTCTGGAAGCTCGGGAAGCTGCGATTTGATTTTTGCTATATCCTCATCCGAAAATGTCATCGGCAGGAGATCCGGTTCAGGGAAATACCTGTAGTCATGCGCACTCTCCTTGCTCCTGAGCAGATAAGTCTCACCGCGATCATCCGTCCATCCACGTGTCTCCTGCGTTATCTTTCCTCCCGCATCAAGCACCTCTGCCTGTCGGATTATCTCATGCTCAATGGAACGATGTGCGGAACGGAAGCTGTTGAGATTCTTGATCTCCACCTTGGTGCCGAATTCTTTTGCACCGGCCAGCTTCAAGGATATGTTCACATCGCAGCGCATCTGCCCTTTTTCCATATCGCAGTCGCTGATGTCGGCATACTGCATGATCTGTTTCAGCGAAGTGAGGTAGGCATAGGCTTCATCGGCGGAACTCATGTCCGGTTCACTAACTATCTCCATTAAGGGCACACCGGCCCTGTTGAAGTCGATTCCGCTGTAACCGGCAAAATGGTTCAGCTTTCCCACGTCCTCCTCGAGGTGTATCCTCGTGATCCCAATGGACTTGTCAGGAAGCTCTGCACCTGAAAATCCTTTCCCGCAGACATGCAGTTTTCCTTTTCCGCACAGCGGCAGGTCGTACTGGGAGATCTGGTAATTCTTCGGCATGTCAGGATAGAAATAGCTCTTTCGGTCAAATTTGCTGAACTTCGCTATCTCACAGCCGCACATAAGCCCAGCCATCACTGTCTTTCTCACCGCTTCCCTGTTAGGATAAGGCATTACCCCGGGCAGTCCCATGCAGACAGGACACACCATGGTGTTCGGCTCCTGCCCGAACCTGTTCGGACATGAACAGAACATCTTGCTGTCCGTCCTTACCTGGACATGCACTTCCAATCCTATGACAACATCATATTTTGACATATTCTAAATCCCAGGTATGAATTCCTTGCGTGGCCTGTTCCTCTCGAAAATATGCGAAATCCGCAGAAGCTGTTTCTCTCCCATGTCCGGACCTACAAGCTGTATCCCGACAGGCAGTCCGTTCTCATGCACATCGGCAGGTACGCTTATCCCGCATATCCCGGCAAGATTTGTTGAGATCGTGAAAATGTCCGCAAGGTACATCTGCAGAGGATCCGATTTCTCATTGAACTTGAATGCTGTCGTCGGCGAAACAGGCGTAAGAACGACATCGCATTTCCTATATGCCTCTTGGAAATCCTTCCTGATTAGCGTCCTGACCTTCTGTCCCTTTGTGTAATAGGCATCGTAATATCCGCTGCTCAGGACAAAAGTTCCGAGGATGATCCTGCGCTTGACCTCATCTCCAAATCCCGCTCCTCGCGTCTCGAGATAAGTCTCAAGAAGCCCGTCTGTCTTCACGCGTTTACCGTAGCGGATGCCGTCGAACCTTGCGAGGTTCGCACTTGCTTCGGCTGTGGCGATGACGTAATATGTAGCGACTGCATATTTCGAATGAGGTAGAGAGACCTGTACCATCTCGGCTCCGAGATCCTTGAAGACCTGGATCGACTTGTCCATGATTTTCCTGACTCCTGCATCGAGTCCCTCAACCTCGAAGCATTCCTTGGGTAGTCCTATCCTTACACCCTTGAGATCCTTAAGGCTTCCCAGTCCTTCGGCAAAACTTTCATTGGTGGATGGGAGCGAGGTTGCATCCATGGAATCCCTTCCATACATCGCATCTGTCAGGATTGCAGCATCCTCTACATCTCTGGTAATAGGTCCAATCTGGTCGAGTGAGGATGCAAAAGCAATCAGCCCGTATCTTGATATCCTTCCATATGTCGGCTTGAACCCTACGACACCACAAAGCGATGCCGGCTGGCGTATCGAGCCACCTGTGTCTGAGCCAAGAGCGGCGGTCACCTCGCCAGCAGCGACTGAAGCCGCCGAACCTCCGCTGGAACCTCCTGGTACACAATTTGTATCCCAGGGATTGGCAGTCTTCTGGAAGGAACTGTTCTCACACGATGAGCCCATGGCAAACTCGTCCATGTTCGTCCTTCCATAAAGGACGAAACCTTTCTCCTTCAGCTTTTTTATCACTGTTGCATCGTAGGGGGAGTTCAAGCCTTCAAGGATCTTCGAGGCACATGTGCATGACTGGCCTTTAACAGTAATGTTGTCCTTGATCGCCACTGGGACACCGTCGTAGGGGCTGAGACTCTTGCCTGAAACCCTTCTCTCATCTGAAGCCTTCGCCTGGGAAAATATCTCCTCCTCGTTAAGCTTTAGGAACGCCTTAATCTTTGGTTCCAATTTCCTTGCACGGTCAACATATGCCTTGCATAATTCCACCGAGGAAATTTTCTTATCTGCAAGAAGGCTGGCGGATTCATGAATGGTCAGATTTTCAACGCTGATTGACATCAGGACTCCTCTTCTCCGGGAATCACAGCAGGAACCTTTATGAGTTCCCCACCAACCGTCTCAGGAGCATTGGCAAGCATCACATCCCTTGGGAATGTGCTGGAGGAAACATCGTTCCTCAGGACGTTGGTCATCTGAACCGCATGGGCGGTAGGCTCGATTCCCGAAACATCAAGCTCTGAAAGGGAATTGACGTAGTTCAGTATGGTCTCCATTTCCTTCTGGAGACGCTGCTCCTTATCTTCGTCAAGCTCAAGCCTTGCAAGTGCAGCAACGTATTTAACGTCGATAATCTTCTTTTCCATATTCTTTCAACTATTCGCTGTGCTCGAGAGCAAGCGTCTTCGTGGTCTGGTCGCTTACTTCAGAGGGGCCGAAGTACTGGATCGGGCCCGGATATAGATATTCAGTCTCTATTGCCCATTTGTCGCGGTTCTCCTCGAACTCCTGAAATGGCCTGTCTGGGAGATAGACCAGCGACTTCTGTATCACCGGCTTCTCCTTGCCGTGCCTTCTCTCCATGTTCATCATCATTGTTATCGGGATACCGCAGCTCAACCACTGGTCGGAAGGCTTGGTAAGATTTCTTACCGCAGCCATGTATCCGGTGCTTCCGCAACCGATAAGGGCGGCGGCTGTTGCACCAAGGCTGTAGCAGTAGTCCGCATCGAAGTTCGAAGGTGCTGCACATCTTCCCTCATAACCAAGGAAATGGCACTGCGCCTTGAATTTTACGTCCTTCGCCTCGGACTTGCCTTGCGATTTGAGAAGGTTGATCTTTGTCTCAACCATCTGAGCAAGCAGTTTTTCAGTCTCTATCATCGAAACCTGGACGTTTCCATGAGGATCCCTGTCCTTGATGAGCTGAATCTGAATCTGCATGGGCAACGAGACATAGACTGAGGCCGTTTCGTTACCGAGTTTGCCCCTTATGAAGCTTGTCTTCTCCTCATCTGTCTTCAGGAAGTTGAGGGCGGCTTCATCCTTGGTCATTATCTCGTTGAGATCGCCAATGAGCTTCTTGATCTCGGGGATGAATTCAATAAGGCCTTCAGGGATCAGCGCCACTCCGAAGTTCCTGCCCTTCTTGCCTCGCTTGCACACGATCTTCGTGATATCGTCCACGATGTCGGCAAGGGTCTGCTTCTCCTTTGCGATCTCTTCGGATATCAGGGCAATGTTAGGATGCGTTTGCAGAGCACATTCCAGAGTTATATGCGAGGCTGTGCGCCCCATCAGCCTTATGAAATGCCAGTATTTCTTCGCAGAATCAGCATCCCTGGCGATGTTGCCAATGAGTTCACTGTAGACCTTGCACGCAGTGTCAAAGCCGAACGAGGTTTCCACGAACTCGTTTTTCAGGTCGCCGTCGATGGTCTTGGGGCAACCAATCACCTGTATCGGAATCTTCTTCATGCAGAAATGCTCTGCCAGAAGACATGCATTTGTGTTCGAATCGTCACCGCCGATTATCACAAGCGCATTGATGCCAAGTTTCTTGCAGTTCTTGGCAGCCTTCTCGAACTGTTCAGTCGATTCAAGCTTGGTACGTCCTGAACCTATCATGTCGAACCCGCCGGTGTTGCGGTACTGGCTGACAATTTCGGCAGTGATCTCGATGGATTTGTTCTCGACAAGTCCGCTCGGACCACCGAGGAAACCAAACAGCTTGCACTTGTCGTTTATCGATCTAAGCCCGTCAAAAAGTCCCGATATAACGTTATGACCGCCGGGAGCCTGGCCGCCGGAAAGGATCACACCTACATTGATCGGCTTTAGAGCCTTCTTCTGCTCTCCTCCTCCGGCCGAAAGATCAAGGATCGGCTTACCGTAGTTCACAGGAAAAAGCTTCTTGATGCTCTCCTGATCGCCTATGGATTCAGTAGGATCGCTCTTTGAGACCGTTACAAGCGCACCATTTACAAATGCAGGTGGAAGCTTAGGCTCGTAAGAGGCCCGGACTTTTTGCAATACTGAAATTTCCATATCCCTTCTCCCTTATTTCCATATTTTTTTATTATAGCGAAAGGAGAGTTAATCTATCACCCTAACATGCCACTGGCAAGGATTTGAATTAAAAATATACAAGACAAAAATAGACTTCCGTATGCTCGCTATTTACCCAGATAATTGTTGATTCCCAAAGCACATTAGATCCCGGATGATTTCTGTCATATCGATAATATTCAACATTGCTCAGCAATTTAGGATTCCACCAGTCCGGAGGATTGCATAAGGACATGTCGTCACCCTTATCAAGCCTGGCATAGGGATGTTGAGCCAAAACTTTCTCGAAATCCTTCGGGATGATGCTGAAATGCAACCAGTAGATTGGATCGAATCCAAGGGGTATTGAGTCATCCTGGCTATGCAGGATTTTCACGCTGGAGGGGACCTTCTCCATCACAGTCGCTGAAAAAATCTCCATCCCCGTCCTCTCCGAAGCAAATGATTGAATCCATCCTTTGACGGTCTTGAAGGACTTATACATGATGAAAACTCCCGACGACACTCCGCTAAGCGCCATGACAAAGGAAATTGCGAATATAATCAGAGAGAGTTTCAGCCTTCTGAAGAAGATCAGGAGTAATCCTGTCATGAAAAATATGACTGAAAAGAAGAATAGCCCCACTGTCAGCATGACAAGAAGTATTCCGGTTAGCATTCCACTCCCCCATTGAACTTTTGCGTTGGGCTGAATATATCACATAGCCGATCGAGTTCAAAAAAAAAGCCGGCAAGCCACGGCCTGCCGGCTTTAATACGTTCAATTATATTATAAAATTTCTGCGATCTGCACCGCATTGAGTGCGGCGCCCTTCAGGAGCTGGTCACCGCTGACAAACATGTCAATCCCGCGCTTGTCGTCCCTGGAGATGTCCTGACGGATCCTTCCTACAAGCACATCATACATGCCGGACGCTTCAATCGGCATCGGATAGATCTTGTTCGCGGGATCATCGCGCAGCTGGACACCTGGAGCCTTTGACAGGATCTTCCTGGCCTCTTCAGGAGTGATATCATTCTCAAACTCCATGTTGAGCGCCTCGGAATGGGCGCGCATTACCGGCACACGTACGCATGTGCAGGAAACCTTCAGGTCAGGATGATGCATGATCTTCCTGCCCTCGAAAGTCATCTTCATCTCCTCCTTGGTATATCCGTTGTCAAGAAAGACATCGATATGCGGGAAGAGATTGAAGGCGATCCTCTGAGGAAGAGCTGCGATCGAAAGCTTCATGTCGCCTGAAAGAACCTTCTTGGACTGCTCTTCTAGTTCGGTCATGGCTTTTGCACCGGCTCCGCTCGCAGCCTGATAGGTCGCGGCCACAAGCCTTTTCAGCTTCTTTGCCTTGTGCAAGGGATATACGGCCACTACCATTATGATGGTTGAGCAGTTGGGATTGGCAATAATCCCCTTGTGTTTCTTGACGTCCTCGGGGTTGACTTCAGGAACCACAAGAGGGACGCCCTCGTCCATCCTGAACGCGCTTGAATTGTCGATCATGACGGCCCCCGCGTCGACTGCGGATTTCGCAAATTCCTTTGATCTTGCGGCGCCTGCGCTGAAAAGTGCTATGTCAATTCCCTTGAAGGAATCATGCTTCAGTTCCTGTACAACAATATCCTCGCCCTTGAACTTCAGTTTCTTGCCGACGGATCTCTCAGAAGCAAGAAGACGGAGGCTCTTCAAGGGGAAGTTCCTCTTCTCGAGTGTAAGCATCATGTCAATTCCAACGGCCCCGGTTGCACCGGCTATCGCAACATTATATCCCTTGCTCATTTTCAGCTCCTAGTTCTTAATGTCAATGTGTCAAAGCTTCAGTTCAAAACTCTCTGACACTTAGTCACTTGTTTTAGCGCCGCATACGGTATATGACCATGAAAAATATTCAAGCTTGCCGTGTGAAGAAGTTGCAAATTACAGGTAAAATGTTAGTTTTGATAAAGTTACATCCCAAATATCACCAATACGAAAATCGGAAATCAGAACTTGAAAATACTAATCACTGGAGCAAGCGGCCTGCTGGGCTCGGAAATCTCAATGCTTTCAGGAAAATATCCTGCAAACAATGCGGATTCCGGTCTGCGAATATCACATGCCATCCGGATTGCCAGCCGGGACATAGATGGATTCCTTGCCGCAGATATCACCACCGATGATGGAATCTCAAGAATCCGGTCTGCAGAATGGGACGCTGTTATTCACTCCGCCGCATGGAGAAGCCCCGACCAGTGTGAAAAGGACAGGAATGGCGCATTCATGCTCAATGCCTGGGCCACTGAACAGATCGCAATTGAAGCCACAAGACGCAACGCAAAGATGTTCTATATCTCCACAGATTATGTTTTCCCTGGAACTAATCCTCCATACAATGAAAATGATACCCCGTCACCTGTGAACTATTACGGGGAAACAAAGTTTCTTGGTGAGAAAGCCGTCCTCAAGTTCTGCAGGACTCCCCTGATACTCAGAGTTCCCCTGCTCTATGGAATAGCCGCAGGGCTTGAAAGATCTGATCTCCTTTTCGGCACTCTCAAGGCCCTCGATTCCGCTAAACCATGGAACATGGAGGATTCGATCGTCCGATACCCCACCTACACCGGCGATGTCGCAAAAGCCGTTTTCTTTCTTCTTGAAAGGAATGCCTCAGGCATTTTTCACTTCAGCGGACAATGCAAGACCACACGTTACAGGATTACTGCGACATTCGCAGAAATCTTCGAAAGGAACATGAAGAACATCGTACGCCTCGACAGGGCTCCTGAGACGGAGGCACGCCGTCCGCACGACGCCCACCTTGGAATAAACAGGATATTATCAATGGGCTTTCCCCTGCCAATGCCGTTTGCTGAAAGGATCAAAATGTTGAAAAATGAGATTCAGATCCAATATTTAAACACGATAAAATCAAAGTAATGAGGGAATTATGGGTTCAAACGTAAAACTCACTGACATAGCATCAATCGCAAAATCCGCAGGGATACCGGAAAAATATCTCTGGAGATACGGAAACTATAAGGCGAAAATATCACTCAACCTCCTAGATGAGATGAAAAGCTCAAAGGAGGGGAATTTGATCCTCGTCTCCGCAATCACCCCTACTCCCGCAGGAGAAGGAAAGACCACCACTTCGATCGGACTTCATGATGCGCTGAGGAAATCCGGACACAAGTCCGTGCTTGCAATCCGCGAACCTTCCCTCGGCCCTGTGTTCGGAATGAAGGGAGGGGCTACGGGCGGAGGTAAATCACAGGTCGCACCTATGGAGGATATCAATCTGCACTTCACCGGGGACATACCGGCAGTTGAAAGGGCTCACAACCTGATCGCAGCAGCAGTCGACAATGAACTCCACTGGGGGAAGCTCAACCTTGATTCAAGGTCCATCCGCTGGAAGCGCGCCATGGACATGAACGACAGGTCCCTACGGGAAATCGTCATAAGCCTCGGTGGCACAAAGAACGGATATCCTCGCGAAACCGGATTCGACATAACCGCCGCAAGCGAGATCATGGCAATACTCTGCCTTTCAGAAGGTTATTCGGAACTGAAGGAAAAGATTGAAAAGATCCTCATTGGGCTGGATATCTCCGGCAATCCGGTTTTTGCAAAAGATCTCGGTGTCGCCGGTGCGGCTGCAGCACTTCTCAAGGATGCCCTATGTCCCAACCTTGTGCAGACGATCGAGAACAATCCGGTACTGATCCACGGCGGTCCCTTTGCCAACATCGCGCAGGGTGCAAACTCCATCATCGCCACAAGGCTCGCATTGAAGCTCGGGGATTATGCCATAACCGAGGCCGGTTTCGCCTTTGAACTCGGAGCTGAAAAATTCTTCGACATAGTCGCGAGAAAGGCTGGATTCTCTGTGAGTGCCGTAGTACTCGTCGCCACGGTCCGCGCTCTCAAGTATCATGGCGGAGCGGATCTGAAGAAGATTACCGAGAAGAACATCGACGCCCTCAAGAAGGGATTTTCAAATCTCGAGAAGCATTACGAGAACATCCTGCAGTTCGGCACGAATGCCGTGGTCGCCATAAACAAATTCTCATCAGACAGTCCGGAAGAGGAAAAGGCCCTTGCAGACCTCCTCAGGGAAAACGGTATTCCATTCGCATGGTCGAATGCCTGGGAGAAAGGCGGAGCTGGTGCCCAGGAACTTGCAGAGAAGGTCGTATCCCTGATATCTGCAAACAATGTGAAATCCCACCCCCTCTATCCACTCGACATACCGCTTGAAGAAAAGATATCGACAATCGCCGGAATTCTTTATGGCGCAAAGAAGGTCGATTATCTTCCCAAGGCGCACAAGGATATCGAGCTCATCAGGAAGCTCGGACTCGAAAAGCTTCCCGTATGCATCGCCAAGACGCAGAATTCGCTTTCGGACAATCCAAAACTTCTTGGAAGGCCAAAGGACTTCCTCGTCAC
This sequence comes from uncultured Victivallis sp., assembly GCA_964600895.1. GTDB lineage: Bacteria > Verrucomicrobiota > Lentisphaeria > Victivallales > GWF2-50-93 > GWF2-50-93. The sequence goes on along the minus strand of CAZRKP010000002.1, from coordinate 87,868 downwards.
CGTCAGGGAGATCGAGATCGCCTCTGGTGCAGGATTCCTGATACCGATAACCGGCGATATAATGCGCATGCCTGGATTACCCGGCAGTCCGGCCTACAAGAAGATCGACATCGACGCCAGAGGAAATATCACCGGAATGTTCTGATTTTTCATCCCGATTTCACCTTCGCTTCACAAGGACTTCACAATACTCCCATACCGTATTTCCAGAAACAGGAATGAAGGAGGTGCAATATGAGTATCAAGAGAATAGTGGCGATCGGTCTGATCTATATGATCGGTTGTGCCGGATGGATCATCCTTGGGACGTCGACAATGATAAGGTCGGACGGTTTCTCCAGCCGTCTCGGTAACGCGGTTGAATCCCTATGGGGATCCAGACTTGTCCAGGAAGCTCCATCATTATCGGTCCAGCCCCCGGGGAGCACCTCTCCGCGCTGGATCATGGCTGAGGAGAACGACGTGAAGGTATCTATCAGGTCCGACTACCGGAAGAAAGGGCTGATCTGGTATCCAACCTATGTCACAAGCTTCGATGGCAGATACAAGATAAGGAATACTGAAAGCACTCCGCAGAAGGTCCGCATGCATTTCAGCTTCCCGGCAAAGGGCGGAACATACGACGAATTCACTTTCGTAATCGACGGGGCAAACGTCAAGACACCAGTAAGGACAGATGAGGGGATCAACGAGATCATAGATGTAGCACCGGGCGGCATCAGGGAGTTCAGAATCACCTACAAGACACGTGGTATCTACGAATGGCGCTATTCCATGGATAAGAACACTGGCCGGGTGCAACGCCTTTCACTCACCGCCAGGACGGACTTCAAGAACATCGATTATCCCGAAGGGACATTGTCTCCAATGACGGCAAAGGAGACTGCAGATGGAATGGCGATGGAATGGAAGGCCGACGATCTTATCACTAGCCAGGACATCGGCATAACGATACCGGAAAAGCTCAATCCCGGACCTGTCGCATCGAGGATCACCTATTTCGCGCCAGTGTGCCTGCTGTTCTTCTTCATAATAGTGGCCACTATCGGAATCATACGGGAGATCAACATCCATCCGATGCACTACCTTTTCGTGACGGCCGGTTTCTTTGCCTTCCATCTGCTTCTCGCCTATATGGTGGACATCATCTCCATCCATGTCGCATTTGCTATATCCGCAGTTATATCGGTGTCACTTGTCACAAGCTATCTCTCCATGGTTTTTGGCAAGGATTTCCCATGGAAGCTCGCGGCTCTCGGACAAATCTTCTATCTCGTGATTTTCTCATACAGCTTCTTCTTCAAAGGACTGACCGGCCTGACAGTAGCGGTCTGCTCTGTCATTACACTTGCAATACTCATGCAAGTGACCGCGAAAACGAACTGGACGGATGTTTTTTCCAGCGGAAGGAAAAAGAATTTTAGAGAACTTGAACCTAAGGAGGTGAATGTCTGAAAGGTGAGTAAATGCACGTGGCTCAAGAACTCAACATGACTTACTGCTTTTAGAGATATTATTGGAGTACAAGCTTTAGCCAACTTGACTTTAAAAAGATTCAGGACAAACTAAAGTTTGTATTCCAAGTTAATATTTTACCTAAACATTCATCTATGAAATATAAATTAACAGTCATAACATATCTTATTGCTCTGATAATGAGCTTTATATGTATAAGAATAGAAATTCTAAATCGAGAATCCGGTTATCGATTACCCAACCGCGAATTTTACAATGATAACCAAGATAACGGTCCAGTTAAATGGCGTGAGTCACCAATAACAACCGAAAAAAGATGGCGTCAAGTCAGAGGACCCCGCAATGAAGATGGTTCGCCAGCAGAACGTGAATTAACATCTTCCGAGAAATATCATATGGAATGTGAAATCTCCGGCGCCAAGGCAAATAACGCCTTACTTGAATTTGTAAGTTCGGCAGGTTTGCTTCAGTATATACTAGTCCCTTTAACATTCTTTCTTTCATTTGCACTATACACTCGTCTGCCTGTTCAAAAAAGGAGAATTTTAATAGCATTTCCTCCTATGTTTTTAGCTATTCTCTGTGGCATATTAATGCTATATCGCGGTTATTTCACAAGTTTGGGATGGTAGTGCATAATTAAGCACCTTTCCAATGATGCTTGACATTTAGGGATTATGTAATTTTAAATAAGACAATCATGATGGCAGACATCAAATTTCAATGCCTCCGCTGTGGCGACTGCTGCAGATGGCACGGCTATGTGCGGATTTCGCAGGAGGAGGCGGATATCATCGCAGAAAACTTGGGATTGGATGTATTGGAATTCATAGATAAGATGACCGTTGTAACCGCAGACAGGCGCGGTCTTTCCCTCAACGAAAATCCTGACGGCACTTGTATCTTCTTCTCGGACAATCCTCCTCAGTGCAGTATATACGAAGTACGCCCTGTCCAATGCAGAAACTTCCCTCACAAGTGGAAGAATGAACATGACAAGCACAAGTGCAGACGGGAAAGATGAAATCGAGGAAAGGTGTTTTTACTTTTCAATGCCCTTGCTGAATTCCTTTTCGGCCTCCTCCCTTGAAGTCTTCATGTCCTTCTTTATATTTTCCATTTTCTCTTCCTTGATGAAATAGGAGATGGCCGCATTGCCAATTGCCCAGGTTCCGGCATATGCTATTGCGGGTGAAATCACGCTCCCCGCTACAGGAATGAGCTTTACAAGCTGTCTGGCGAGTTCCCTCAGTCCATATGCAGCGCCAAGGTTAAGTCCGGCGGCAGTCATAAAATCAACCGCCCCCTTCTTGTCCAGCTTCCTTCCAGAAAGGTAGGCAATCCCCGTTATCATGGCTACCTGGAGAGAAGTGATAGGTATCATGTCGGCTACTGGAATCGGTTCAACGGCTATCCCTGCACATACTATGGAGACGCTTCTGACCATGTTGCGGGCGATCCTGACCTGTGCGCCCTTTATCCTCGAAGCCCTGGCAAACTGCATCTTTGTCTCCTTTGGAAGCACATCAAGAAGAAAATTTGAAAGAACATCTATGTTCCAGAACCTTTCATAAGTCCTTTTTCCCTCATCATCATATTCTGCAAGTGCGGATACAGGAAAAGCCCTGACAAGCCCTGGCAACTTCGCGTCAAGGGCCTTTTCAACTGTCCTTACAGCCAATCCGATATTGTCCTTTTTCCACTGATCGTCATAAGGCGGTTCAGAGACCCTTACAGGATCAAGCTCATCCACCTGGGTAATTACCGCGATTACAGGAATTTCATAGTAATGCTTGTCCCTGATGAAATCCCTGATCTCTGAAAGTTGTCCAATATCCACCCCGATATGCGCATCCACCTCCTTGGCCTTGCAAAGGAAAAGAACGGCGTCAGGGCAGCACTTCCTGATTTCCTCTTTTATGTCTTCCAGGGAGCTTTTGAATTTAGAGGCTTCAGGTCTTGTACTGTCCCCAAGCCCCCTCGTATCAAGAATTTCTATCTCACCGAGCGAGCTTCCATGAGAATACCATTTTGCATTCCCTGTCTCCGAAAGGACGGAACCTGTTCCAGCAAGCTTCTCACCGAGGATGGCATTGAGCAATGATGATTTACCAGCCCCTCTCCTGCCGATTATCATGATCCTCGGGGCTCTCCCCTCAAAGATGAATCCTTTAAGGTCTTGAACCCTTTTAAGGAGTTCAGTTTTATTCGGAATGGGGGTCTTTTCCAGAAACTTCCCAATGGTGTCGAGGATGTCGGACATCCTCTCACTCTCCAAGTTGGAAATGTCTTTCGATGGATCCATTTTCAATCTTCCCGTCGGATGTCAATCATATGTTGGGTCAAAGCTTATCCAAGCGCTTCCTTGCCGGCCTTGTAGACCGCATCAAAGAGTCCTTCAAGCTTGCCCAGCGGGGTTGCTGAGAATGCCAGTCGCATGACCTTGCCAAAGACAATTGTCCCGGCACTGTATTTTGAGAGAAGCAGCTGGCGTACTGGTTCGGCGTCCTTCTTGAACTGGACGCACATGAAATATCCGGAGTTGAACGGAAGAGCTTCAAAGACCTCTGAATACTCGGGATGCTTCGCCAGGATCTCCCTGATCTTCTTGAAGCGTGCCTCGAGGATGTCGAACTTCTCCTTCTTCTCGGCGGCATATCCTGTATGCGAATATGCGTTGAGGAGCATGGTCTGCCCGAGATTATTGACGTTGGAGATGTTCCCCCTGATCGCACCGGCAAGCTTGCCTTCGAGTGCAGCATACATCTTGGCATCGTTCTTCGCGCATCCGAATGTCGCAAATCCGACACGGAATCCCCATACGTAGTCCTCCTTGGTGGGACCGTCAAGCTTCATTGCCAGGATACGCTCATGGGCGTTTGCAAGATAGGCAAACAGCGACTCGGTGAATATCCCTTTCTCAAACACAAGTCCAAAATACGCGTCATCGATCAGCGCCACTATATTATTGCCCTTTTTCGCACACTCAACAATCATATCCCTGATCTGGACCGCCTCGGTGTCGGTTATCGTATAACCGGTAGGATTGTTCGGGAAATTCAATATCAGGACCTTCTTGCCTACGGGACCTGCGTTCAAGGATTTCCTCAATCCTTCGATATTGTACCCTTTGCCTGCGAAAGTTGGATAAGTTTCAATCTTAGCGCCATATGCGAGATTGAAAATAAGATCATAGTTCTCCCAATATAGATCGGGGATTATTACAGTGTCATTCTCATCGGTAAAAAGGTATCCGGCCATGGACAGTCCATGAGTAAGGGCGCTGGTTACGACCGGAAGACTGACAGCTGCACCTTTCATCGACGGATTCTTCTTGGAAAGCATCTCACCCCACATCTTCCTGAATTCCGGTCTTCCCGGACTCGGCGCATAACCGAATGCGGACACCGGAACCCCTGAAAGCTGGCCTGTAAGTGATTTCAGGGCCATGGACTGGCCGTTGTCCTCCAATGCAGTTCCTATAGTTGCATTCACCTGCTTGCCGTTCGCTTCCGCTGACTGGGCAAGTATTCCGCGTTTCGGGAAATATATCTTCCTTCCGCGCTCGCAGAGCATGTCATAGACGTGTGGATTGCATGCCTTGATAGCATCGTTCAGTTCGACTGCCTGAGGATTAAGGGACACGGTTCCACTCCTATTTATTATATTAAGATTCCTATTTTGATCATTTCAGCCCAAGGGCGGAAAAATAATGTCTTTTCGCGGAAAATCAAGTACAGGCAGGATCGGTTATCAATACATTCCGGAATTCCTGAACTTTGCCGGGGATACACCGTAAGCCTTGCGGAACGCCTTGCAAAAGTAACTTGCATCCTCGAAACCGCATGCCGAAGACACCTCTTTGATCGGAAGATTGCCTGACTGAAGCATTTTGACTGAGCGTGCAAGCCTGCGCTCCCTGATGAAAGCACCAGGAGAGATTCCGCGTTTCTCAGTAAAGAGCCTTGTGAAATGGTAGCGGCTGTAACCTGCGATCCTCGCAAGTTCCCCGACATCAAGATCCTTTTCAGGATTATCACGGCAGTAATCATTGATCCTCTGGAGGAAACCGGGCGTTTCACCCTTCATTGAGCTTTCAGGCAGGAGATCGTCTGTCAGGGACATCGAGAGCCGGTAAGCAAGCGATGATGACATGTATGGTGTTGAAATTTGTCCTTCAAATGCCATTCCCAGGATATCGACTGCAGTCTCAATCGTCCTTCCCGGAACTTCAAACACATTCACTGGTCCTGCTTTTTTTATAATGTCATTGCACACACGTATGACCTCGCGCCCGTGGAAACAGATATAGATGAACTCCCATCCATCCGACTCTTCCGGGAAATAATATCTGTGATCATGGGGAATATGCAACAGCATGCCTCTTCCAGGCGTCATATCGAAGGACTTGCCTTCATATTCGAGCCTGCCAAGTCCGGAGATGGTATACTGCCAGAGTACAAATTCTGTTCTGCCACGCTTCAATCCATGCCAGTTGTATTCGGTCGAGTTCCTCCGTGAATGTCCGCAGCTTGTCAGCATCGAGTGCAGAGGTACGGTCCTTGCCGGAAAGACGAGACTCATCTCTTTCAATGGAAGCCTCGTCATCTCTTTTAGCATGATTTTACCATTCATAGCATCTTTGTCATATTTACTATTCATAATAGCATCTTAAAATATACAGCATAATAAATATATTTTTTATTTCAAAAGAGAAATTAATGGAGGAAAAAATGTCTTTCAAGATTGCATTCATCGGAGCTGGAAGCTTGGGTTTCACGAGAAAGCTGCTCTCCGACATCCTGACGGTCCCCGAGTTCAAGGACATCAGGATCTCGTTCACGGACATCAATGCAAAGAATCTCGAAATGGTTGCAAAGCTCTGCCAGCGTGACATCGAGTCGAACGGACTAAAAATCAAGATAGAGGCCACAACGAACCGGCGACAGGCTCTCAAGGATGCCAAATATATTGTGAATGTCGTCAGGATCGGTGGACTCGAGGCATTCGCGCTGGATGTCGACATTCCCCTGAAATATGGTGTCGACCAGTGCGTTGGCGACACCCTGTGCGCAGGAGGAATCATGTACGGCCAGCGTGGAATCGCGGCAGTCCTTGATTTCTGCAAGGATATCCGGGAGGTTTGCGCCCCTGATGCGCTTCTCCTAAATTATGCAAATCCCAACGCCATGATCACCTGGGCGGCGAACAAGTATGGCAGGGTCCGCACGCTGGGCCTCTGTCACGGAGTCCAGGGAGGGCACGGGATGATCTCAAAGGTCATTGAACTCCTTGTCAACAAGGACAAAGGCACAGAGAAAGGCGACAAGGGCTATGAGAAAGTGTCCCAGAAGGATGTTGACATCATCTGCGCAGGCATCAACCACCAAACCTGGTACATAAGGATAAATTACAAAGGTCAGGACTGGACCGGCAGGATGCTCGAGGGATTTGAACTTCATCCTGATTACAGTAAGAATGAGAAGGTCCGTATCGACATGATCAGGCGTTTCGGTTATTTCAGTACCGAATCGAACGGGCATCTTTCAGAATATGTGGCCTGGTACCGCAAACGCGAGAAGGAGATCAAGAACTGGATCAGCATGTCATCATGGATAGATGGAGAGACAGGCGGATATCTCAGGGTCTGCACCGAAGGCAGGAACTGGTTCGAGACTGACTTTCCGAAATGGATGAAGGAACCGGCAATGGCATATGTCGAAGAAAAGCGTAGCCATGAACACGGTTCTTTCATTATTGAAGGGCTTGAAACAGGAAGAGTCTACCGTGGCCATTTCAATATCGTCAACAATGGCTGCATCTCCAACCTCCCGGATGATGCGATCGTGGAAGTTCCCTGCTATGCAGACAGGAACGGCATCAGCATCCCAAAGGTTGGCGATCTTCCCCTTGGATGCGCAGCCGTATGCAATGCGAGCATATCAGTGCAGAGGTTGTCCGTCGAAGCGGCAGTGAACGGCAACGACACCCTCCTCAGGCAGGCAATGATGATGGATCCTCTGGTAGGTGCTGTGTGCAATCCTCCGGAGATCTGGCAGATGACGGACGAGATGCTTGTCGCTGAAGCAAAATGGCTGCCACAGTACAAGAGGGCCATAGCGGAGGCAAAGCAACGTCTTTCCAAAGGAAAACAGCTTCCTACCAGAAAAGGATACAAGGGGGCGGCACGGCTCAAGGTAAGGAAGACATCTAAGAAATAATTAACTGTTCAGAAAAAAACGCGCCATGTGTTTGAACACTTGGCGCGTTTTAACTTATAAGATGAAAGGATAAGTTATTTTGCTTCTTCCTTCTTGGCTTCAGCTGCCTTCTTGGCGGCGGCCTCTTCAGCCTTCTTCTTGCATGCGTCGCAGCAGTATTTGGGCTGTTCGCCTTCCTTGAGATCCTTGTTCAGCTTCGCGCAACCCTCGCATGCCTTCATTTCACCTTTGCATTCCATCTTGACAGCGGCCTTGTCGCACGGCTTCGCTTCTGCCTTTGCCTCGGCCTTTGCTTCCTCAGCGTAAACTCCCATTGACATTGCGACGGCAACCAGGGCGATGGTCATCAGTTTCTTCATTGTCTCTCTCCTTTTTATGGTTTTTTATCGGCGCTAAAGTAGGTCAAAAACACTTTTTTTCAACATTGCATGCAATAAAAAACGCGCCAGACGTTTTTGCATCTGGCGCGCTTATGATTCAAACTGAAATTTAATTCAGTTATTTGGCCTCTTCCTTCTTGGCGGCAGCAGCAGCTTCATCAGCCTTTTTCTGGCAGGCAGGACAGAGCTTTGCCTTCTCGCCTTCTTTTGCCTCCTTGGCAAGCTTTGCGCATTCTGCGCAGACAACCTTGGCATCAGCAGCCTTGGCATCGGCCTTTGCTTCAGCCTTTGCTTCCTCTGCATAGACTCCCATTGACATTGCGACGGCGACCAGTGCGGCGATCATCATTTTCTTCATTTTTCTTTCTCCTTTTAATACGCCTTTATGGCATATTTTTGTTCTTGAAGCCGTCAAAGATACAGAGGGTACTCTCTTTTACAATTGTCTACAAATCACTTTCCGCTCAACTCATTGCCTGACAGGCACTTTATATTATCTGGCGAGATATGGGATGTTCCTGCAGTAATCCTTGTAGTCGAGACCGTATCCATAGACGAAGAAACAAGGTATCTTGAAACCAACATAATCCGCCTTGATACCGCTCCTGAAGCCAATGTCCTTTTCAAGAAGGACGCAGATTTTTATACTGGCAGGTCTCTGTCTCTTGAGCCTTCCGGCTATCTTTGCAAGCGTCTTCCCGCTGTCAAGGATGTCATCTACAACAAGCACATGCCTGCCCTTTACATTAAGAGCGGCTGGCAACCGTATCTTCAGTCTGCCTGTATTCTTGTTTGATGAATAGGAGGAGGCGCTGATGTTTTCAATCTTTATGGGAAGTTTTATCTGCCTGACAAGGTCGGCCGAGAAGATGAGAGCACCGTTGGTGACATAGATCACCGTAAGTTCTCCACCCATGAAGTCCTTGGTGATACGCCTGCCGAGAACAGAGATCCTCCTGCGGATACGTCTTTCAGAAATGAGTATCTTAGGACGAGGAAGCCCTATTTTTGAAGTTCTTGACATGCGGGATCCTGAAGCAGGACTTTTTTCAATAGACATTGCTTCCGTAGGTTCCCCCCATGTAATCGCTGAGGTAGCGGATCTTGATCTCATCCTCCTCATGCATGGAGCCGACTATGTCGGTTATTGAAATGATCCCGCATATCCTGCCCTTTTCAATCACCGGGATATGATGGATCTTATGCCTGTTCATTACCTTGACGATATACTCCACCTCGTCCTCGCCGGTCGCAACGATCATTTCCCGGGTCATGACCGTATGGACCTCCACTTCGCGGAAATTTTCATCGGTCGCGCATTTCCTTATTATGTCCGTCTGCGCAATTATGCCGATGAACTTCTCAGGATTGCCTGGATCCGTCACGAGAAGGCATCCGACATTGTGCTCGGTCATCTTCTCCGCCGCCTCCTTGATGCTTGCATTCGCCCGTATGGAATATACATGATTGCTTCTTCTCTTCTCGGAAAGTATCTTTTTAAGTTTCATTGGTTCCCCCGTTATTTCTGTTTGACAGACAAATCCTTCAGTTCCTTGCACATCGAATCTGCGAAGTCAGCAACTGCAGTTGCCATCGCACCCGCCAATACCTCCGGAGAATTTCCTTCGAATTTCTTCCTGGAGGTAAAAGTCCTTTCAAGAAGGACTGATTCCACCGAGGACGCTGAAGTTATCCTGTATTCAATCACAAGGACGGCTTCCCTGGTGTTCATATCCGCTTCGAAGGTGAGTATGTTTCCCGTAACAGCATATTCCTTTTTGCCACTTGTGTCAGGAAACGCTATCTTGAGATATCTCCTAAGCATGTCGTCCGGCGCCTGAACCCATCTGCTATACTGGTCCTTGACAAGTTCGTTCTTCTCCGTCCTGAATACCATCTCCTGCCGATAGGGGCCTGTGACAGTAAAGGCTCCGACCCTCAATGAAGTGGAGGCATATTTGGTATTGTCGGGATTTCCGATATCATAATATTTCACCGGAATGAATCTCTCCCGCGTGAAGATGCAGCCTGAAACAAGCAATGCCAACCCCAGGATAATTGTCAAGCGCCACATATTGATCATCTCCGATAATGGATATTCAGTATTTTCCTGCAGTCATAATCTACATTATCTTCCAGTGAATTCAAAATCACTTGAAGACACCTTTTACCTTCTCCCACGCGCCTTCTCCCGCGCCCTTTATCACCGATCCGGCTGAAGAAGCAACATCGGTCACAGACTTGCTGACCACGGAGAATATCTCCGTCATCGCATCGTTCCAGGATTTGCCGTCACCCTCCTTGCCGATGTCCTTGAGATGTATGTCCGGGATCGGCATCGTGGCCTTTCCGCCCTGAAGTGCGACCGCACTTAATGAGACCTTCGCGCCATTGAACTGGAAATCATTTATCTGTATCTTCCTTGCCTCACCCCTTTTCTTCTCAGGTTCAGGTTTTGCTTCAGGTTCTTTCTTTCCGGACTGGGTAAATTCATTGACATTAGCCTCGATCTTACCTATGTTGGTCTCCCCCAGCCCAACCTCGTATATCACATGTGCCTTGTCGACAAGTATCTGCTGAACCACAAGCTTCTTTGAGAATATCGTCGTCATGTCAATATCGACTATTACAGTCCCAAGGCTGAACGCATATTCCGTATTGTATCCCTTAGGATTGCCTATTACGAAATCCCTGATTGTGAGCTTGCCTGTGAGCGTGTTAAGATAGAAACTGCCCATCTTCACGTCAGTTCCGGTCAGTTTGGGCATGTAGCTCTGGACTCCGGTTTTCACTATTGCCCCCAGGAAAAAATGGATGCAGAGGAGCAGCACGACAATCCCAATACCGGCCCAGATGCCTATCTTCTTCAGTCGCTTCTTTGTTTTTTCTTTCATATTCCATATCTCCTTGTTATAAAATCACTGGGTTTTCTTCCTTGGCGAAACCATATGCACGGACTGGCCATGTACAGCGTGTGCCGCCTCCATCATTGCTTCTCCCAGCGTTGGATGTGCATGTATTGCCTTACCGAGAGAAGTCGCCGTAGCCTCATGGGCCATTGCTGCGACTGCTTCCGAAATCAGATCCGTCGCATGTGGCCCTATTATGTGCACACCAAGTATCTGGTCCGTCGCCGAATCCGCGATTATCTTGCAGAATCCGGAAGTCTCGTTTATCGCCATGGCCTTGCCAAGCGCCGCAAAAGGGAACTTCCCGACATTATATGCGATGTTCTTCTCCTTGCACTGCTCCTCACTCATTCCGATTGTACCGATCTCAGGACTCGTGAATATGCATCCCGGAACCTGGTCCTCGCGGAATTCGCAATCCTTCCCTGTCGCATTGTCCGCAGCACACATTCCCATCGCACTTGCGAAATGCGCAAGCTGGACACGCCCCGTAACATCGCCGATGGCGAATATGCCGGGGACATTCGTCCTGCATTTCGTATCTACAGGGATCCATCCTTTTTCATTCGCGGTAACTCCGGCGGTTGCAAGGCTGAGGGACTTCGTCACCGGGACTCTGCCTATCGAAACCAGCATGTAGTCGGCAGAAAGGGTCTCCTTTCCAACAACACCGCTGATACCCTTTGCATCTGCTTCTATCTTCTCCATCGGAGAACCAACAAATATCGCTATCCCTCTTGCCTTCATTTCCCTTGAAAGGATCCTTGATAGCTCCTTGTCCTGGAGTGGAAGAATGTTCGGCATCATCTCGACAACGGTCACCTTCGTACCGAGTTCGGCAAAGAGGCAAGCGAACTCGCAGCCGATGACTCCACCGCCAAGCACAAGAAGGCTCTTAGGAATTTCAGGAAGTGAAAGCAGTTCTGTGGACGTGATGATTTTCTTGGACTTCGGAATGAATCCCGGCATCGCCGGTTCTGACCCGCTCGCGATTATGAACTTATCAGCGGAGATTTTCTCTTTCTTTCCGTCGGCTGTAGCGACATTGATTGTCTTCCTGTCGGCAAATGATGCGGCGCCTGTAAAGGAAGTGACTCCGGCATTCTTCAGGAGCATTCCTATTCCCCCACGGAGTTTTTCAACGACCGTTCCCTTCCTCTGGAGCATCGCAGACCAGTCGGCTGATACGGTTCCATCGATCTTGATTCCAAAATCAACAGCTGTCTTCGCCTTGTGCAGGACTTCAACGGATGCAATGAGCGTCTTTGTAGGGATGCATCCCCAGTTGAGGCATGTCCCGCCGAAATATTCCTTCTCCACGATTGCGACCTTCGCACCGTTCTGGGCGGCCCTGATCGCAGCAACGTATCCCCCGGGTCCTGCCCCTATCACGCAAATGTCAAATTTTTCAGACATATAAATCGCCTTTCAGAATAAAATAAGGTGTCTAAATCGAGAAAACGGATTATTATATAGTTTTTTCATCATAAACACAAGTTCAATACATCATGTCTGTAGCAAAAACAAAAGTTGCGGCGGTGAACTGCGAGACGTACGATCTGCCTCTTCTCGAGGAGAAGATCCGGACCGCCGTCGAACTTGCCGGCGGCTGGCCGGAGAAAATCAGGCCCGGAGCAAAGGTCCTCCTGAAACCGAACTTGCTGAGCGCAAAGACTCCCGACCAGTGCGTCACGACACATCCAGAATTCATACGTGCCGTGATCCGCGAACTTCGCAAAAAAGGCGTTGAAAAGATCACCATTGCCGACAGTCCTGCTGGCATATATACCTGGGAGGAACTCTGGGAAAAGACTGGAATGAAGAAGATTGCGGATGAGGAGAAGGTCGAACTTCTTCCATTGGAAAACTTCGAAAGGGTGGAAGTTCCCGGTCATGGCTACATCCCTCTGCTCAAGGAACTCAAGGACTTCGACGTATTCATATCTCTTCCAAAGCTCAAAACCCATATCCTCACAAAGATTACTGTCGCGGTCAAGAATTCATATGGCCTCATCGTCGGCGAAGCCAAGAGCGCCTTCCACGCGACTGCGCCTTCACCGAGGAAGATGTCGGAATTCATAGCCGCCGTCTACGGAAAAATCAGACCTGATTTCGTGATAGTGGACGCCGTCGAATCGATGCAGGGCGACGGGCCTGCCAACGGTAAGCCTTTCAAGTCTGGAATAGTCATGGCCGGTTATGACGCAGTTTCAATCGATGCCTGTGCCTGTACGGCATACGGATACAAACCCGAGGACATCCAACTGCTGGTGAAAGTCGCCGAACTTGGTCTTGGCGATATCCGCAGGGAGAACATTGATCTTGTCGGCGACGCATCCGAAAGGCTTGGCAAGCTTAAGATTCCCAGATCGAAATCCGACATCCTGTACCGTTTCCCCGAAGCAATGTTCCATATACTGACACTGATCCTCACATACCGGCCGTTCATAATCCAGGATACATGCATCAAATGCGGAAAATGTTTCAAGGCGTGCAGCCAGAAGGCGATCATATGTGAAGACGGCAAATACAGGATCATCAAGAAAAAATGCATCCTATGCATGTGCTGTCTCGAAGCATGCCCGGTAAAAGCGGTGGAACTAAGGTCGCCTTTCCAGAAATTCATGGCCTTCTTGAATCTCTTTAAAAAGAAGACCTGAATATTATTCTGTGTCGTCTGTATGTTCTGTGGTTAAAAGATATCTTTGGAGGTATTTATGATTCATCGGGCAAAGGACCTTAAGTGCGAAATCCGCGAGAAGATGCGCGGAGGCAACGGCAAAGTCAAGATCGAGCATTTTTGGGAACCGAAGACGGATCTCAAGGCAAAGACCAGGCTCTGCGCCAAGCTCACCCTCGAACCTGGCGACAGCATCGGATTCCACACCCACGACAACGAGGAAGAGATTTATATCATCATCAGCGGGGAAGCCGAAGCAGAGGACAATGGCAAGGTCGAAAGACTTTCTGCGGGTGACACGATCCTGACAGGTGGCGGAGCCGGACATTCCATCAAGGCTGTAGGCAAGGAACCACTGGAAGTGATAGCAGTCATTCACTGCTATTGATAAATTTCCTTTACGATGAAATTTATTTTTTCATTAATTCTATTGATTTTCTGGGCTTCTGCTCTTTTTGCTGTCGCACATCCCTGCGGGACGGTCGTAGTGGTGAATGAGAAGAGCGCGGCGTCAAAGCTGATCGCCAACGAATATGTCCGTCTCAGGAAGATACCCGCATCCAACGTGGTTTATCTTTCCGGAATTGAGAACATGGAGAGCATAAAGGTCGGCGATTTCAGGAACAAGATACTCAATCCGGTGCTAAAGACACTGGCTGACAGGGAACTCCTCCCCCAGATAAACACCATCGTCTATTCCACTGACTTCCCGTATTCAGTGAATCTTTCGGAAGACACTGCCGGCATAAACCTCCCGAAGGTGCTATCGGCGACCGCCTCAATCAATTCGGCCACTTACTTCGCCGTGGAACTCCTGTTCAATCCGAAGGCACTGTCATATCTGAACCTCGAAGCCAACCAGTATGCCGCAAAGGTCCCGCTATGCCCTGGTGACACAAAATGGAAGAAGGATGAGATGGAATCGCTCGTGGAAACCTCTAAGCTGCTGGGCGTATATTTCAACAACAAGGAGGACAAGTCTGCGCAGGAAGGTCTAGATAACGCAGGAAAGATCCTGATGAACCTTCTCAAGTTCCATCCGGATTCAGCTTCACTTTACCTTAATCTCGCCACCTACCATATCGGCAAAGGTGAGACCAAGGAGTCACTCACCTCTTTGGAAAAGGCTGCCGGCTACGGATTCTCCGACTTCCAGGGAATCCAGATGAATCCTGTATATGCCCCACTCGAAAAGGAGATCGGATTCGACAAGATAATTGACAAGATCAAGATAAATAAGTGCAATGTGGAATCCTCGAAATCATTCCCATACGAGACGGGCCATTTCCTCTCCACAATGCTCGCATATACTGCCGGACGCGGCAACACGGTCGACGAGGCTCTTTCATACCTGAGACGCAGCGTAGAGGCTGACGGCAGCTGTCCGAAAGGAACAATCTATTTCATGAAGAACAAGGACGTCCGTTCGACAACGCGAGAGTGGGCCCTTCAGTCCGCCAGCGAAAAACTCAACAAGGCGGGAATCAAGGCGGAAGTTCTCGATGGAATCCTTCCGGAGAAGAAGGATGACGTCGCCGGACTCCTGACAGGCATTCCAAATTTCTCTTGGGAGAAAAGTGGGAGCAAGATCCTTCCCGGTGCGCTCTGCGAGCATTTCACAAGCGCCGGGGGAATCCTCAAGAAGACCGATTTCCAGACTCCACTCACGGAGTTCCTCAAGTATGGCGCTGCAGGAGCTTCGGGGACTGTCGTCGAACCTTATGCGATACAGGCGAAGTTCCCCACGGCGTTCATACAATTATATTATGCTCAGGGTTCAACTCTTGCCGAAGCTTATTACCAGTCGGTGACATGTCCCTACCAGCTGCTGATCGTCGGTGACGCCCTATGCAATCCCTGGGCAAGGAAGATCGATGTCAAGATGGATCTGAAGGATGGGGATACTGTCAAAGGAGAGCTTGAAGTTAGACCTTCGGCAACCTCGAAGGAAAATCTCAAGATCAAATCCTTTGAATTCTATCTCGATGGCAGACGAATAGGAAGAACTTCGGCACATTCGTCTGCTTACAAGCTGAACTCTGCGAATTTCGCAGATGGCAACCACGAACTCCAGGTCCATGCTATCGCCGACGATTCAGTTGAAAGCCGTGGCACGACAAGCCGCGCTTTACTTTTTAAGAACAAATCCTTCCCTGAATTTAAGATCAAACTGATTTCTGAAAAGGTGAAGCTTGGCGACAAGATCCAGATTGATACCTCTTGTGAATCCGCTTCAGAAATACTCTTCTTCCACAACAGCAGGGAAATTGGCAGGATTCCTGGCACATCCGGCAAACTTGAAATCGATTCAGCTCTCATCGGACAAGGAACAGTTAAAATATTTTCAAAGGCTGTTTTCAAGAGTGAAACTGGAACGAACGAACTTATTGGCATTCCCTTGGAAATCGAAATAACAGGAATGAGCAATTAGCAAATTTAATAAATCTGTTAAATTGTGTTCTTTTGAACTTGCGCACTTAGTCGAGTAGGTCTATGTTTAAAAAAATAATGGGAGGGCTTTAATATCATGAAACTACTAAGAAATCTCGCCTTGACTCTTGCGGTATTTACCGGACTTTCAATCTCAGGATTCTGCGCGGATGAGAAAGTCGCAGTCAGTTCTCTTCCGAAGATCGACGAAACAATCCTGCGCGAAGCGACAGCTTCGATCCAGCGAGGTGTAAATTATCTTACCGACAAGCAGATGGAAGATGGTTCCTGGCTTCATCATCCCGCTATCACTGGACTATGCATGATGGCCCTCTACAACAGCCATTCCAAGCTCAACCCCGAATTCAGGCAGCAGGCCGTCGAGAAAGGCCGCCAGTACATTTTGAAGTTCGTGCAGAAGGACGGTTCGATCTGGATGGCAAATGTCGAGAAGGAATATCCTAACTACACAACCTCCATCTGTCTTGCGACTCTCGCAATCATCAACAAGCCCGAAGACGAACAGATCCTCCGCAATGCCAGAAAATTCCTGATCGATTCACAGGTCGACCAGGACAACAAGAATGCTCCGACAAACAAGGACAATCCAGCCTTCGGTGGAATCGGCTATGGCAAGGCAGGTCCAGGCGTACCGGATCTTTCGAATACACAGTGGGCGCTTGAAGCACTTTATCTGACGGAATACCTCGACAAGGAACCAAAAGCGAAAAGTCCTGAAGATTCCAAGAAGGCCGATCTTGCATGGGGCAACGCCGTGATGTTCCTCAGCCGTCTCCAGCACGTTCCCGAATCCAACGATCAGGTATGGGTTGTCAAGGACAAGAATGATCCGAGCTATGGCGGTTTTGTCTACAAGCCAGATGAAAGCAAAGCCGATGAGAAATTTGAGACCAAGGGTCTCCGTTCCTATGGCAGCATGACTTACGCAGGACTTAAGAGCATGATCTACGCGAAGCTAAAGAAGGATGATCCCCGCGTCAAGGCCGCTGTCGAATGGGCCAGCAAGAATTATACTCTTGATGAGAATCCCGGCATGGGCCCCGAAGGTCATTACTATTATCTCATAACCTTCGCGAAGGCACACGCAGTCCTCGGTGAGGAAATCATCACCCTTCCCGACGGCAAAAAAGTCCAGTGGAGACTCGATCTGATCAAGAAGCTCCTTGAACTACAAAAGGGCAACGGTGAATGGTTCAACGACAAGCATGGTCGTTGGATGGAGACGATTCCCGAACTCGTCACAGCCTACTCGCTCATAGCCATGGAAGCCGCCCTCGGCCCGTATATGGCGGAGTGAAGAAATGTGGTACAGGCGTCTCGCCTGTGTGAATTTAAAGAAAGAAAATTACAGGCGGGACGCCTGTACCACACTCTTTATTCACAGGCAAGATGCCTGTGATACATTACCGTGTGATTACCAAGGTTAGGTCAGTGCCGGGCCTGACTCCATAAGGTTCTGGAGGAGTGCCACCATTGTCCACAAGGTCACGTCCGACGGAATACAGCCAATATCCCTTCTCCTGCGGCTTGTATCTGACAGGCTTGCCGTCGAAAGGATCCTCCGGGACAGACTCGAGAAATTCAGGTACAAGTTCCTTCAGCTCCTTCGGCAGCTTTTCATTCTTCAGTCGGTAGCGCTCGATGGCCAAGGCTGTTGTTAGAAGGCGAACTTCTGTAGTCATCTGCGCTGATTTGATGATAACACTTGGAAAGCACGATAAAGAATTCCCAATTAAATCACCCTTTTCCTTAATTTCCTTCGCTTCAGCGAGTGACGCCTGTACAGCCTGAGTAATTTTTTGGTCGGCAATGGAGATATATTTGTCGACAAATTTCAACATCTGTGCCTTTTGCTCATCAGAAACAAACTCCACCTCCAGAAACTCTTTTGTATTTTCTTCTATAAAAACTCTTTCAGACTGAAAGCTTATCTTCACAGCCTGATAATTATCCATTTGCTGAATTGTCTTTGAAATAACCGAAAGGTCATCATTATCGAGATGTCCACGGCAAATTAACCATCTCAAATCATCACAAATCATCCACTGACAATTTAATTGCGTTAAATATGATATCACAAAAGGCTCGTTGTTTAACGAGGATTGAAATTTAATTGAATTTACAAATGAAGAGAGAACTCCCTCGCTGTTTGAATTATATTCTGAAATCATCGTCTCCATTGATAAAATTCTTGTCATTCTCAAGATAGACACAAGAGGAGGAAGGGAAACATCAATCCCTTTTGAAAAATCCAATGAATATCTGGCTTTTGGCAATTTTAATCCTTCCCTGATTTTTCGCCTCGCATCAACATTGATATCAAGGAATCTTAGGGTCTTTGTCTTGGCCTCAGGCAATATATCTTCACTAGGTTCAAATCCCCCACACAAACATGGTATCTTCTCGTCATCAATACCAAGCTCCTTGTAATCCTTCATCAGCTTGAAAGCCTCTTCATAGACAAGTGCGGCGTTTTCGTTGTCGGGGATTTTGGGATAGAGTGCTTCTAGACGTTTGGCGGCGGCGGCAATTTTCTCCGGAGTCGGTTCCTGTCCGAACAAATTAAAGGTAAAAAACAGGAAGAAGACAAGGAGGATCGCCATCAGGCAACTGCCAATAGGAATTTTGATATTCATAATGTAAGGAAGATAATCCCAACAAGTAAAACTATCAAGCCTTTAAAACATGCTCCTCTTTGTACTTAAACCTCAGCAATTTCCCTGAGATTTGGAATTTTGTCAGGCACTTTGGACTGACTTTGGAGTGCGGTGCCCCTGCACCGCTTTGGATTCTGAATTCAAATAGAATCAAAAATAATATAAAGCGGCACAGATGTGCCGCACTCCAAAGATTGCTCCGCAATCAGAATACAATTTAAACTTAAAAAGAAAATCCCCAGCCAGTTTTTCAGGCTGGGGATTTTAAATGAAACCAAATCCAGTTACTTTATTCTCCTCACCGCCTCCGCTTTCCCTGCGATCTTCGCAAAGACTGCGGCGACAGACTCGATAGTTTTCGAATCCACCCCGAGCCATGGATGCGGTAGCACAGCTGTCTTTGTCGAGGCAATGCCTTCCGCCACCGGACATTTTCCGTTCGCGATCCTGTATGCGGAATTTTTTGGCAGGTTATAGAGCATGTGCTTGTATACCGGTCCGTATGTGCCCCATGTCGAAAGTCCCTCAGCATTCATCGCCTTCTGGATCTGACTGAATGAAATACCGGCAAACACATCGTCCGTAAAAGTCACTGCCCAACCATAATAGCTCTGCGGTCCAGCAAGCCGTCCGCGCTTCTGGACGCGTAGCCCGGGAATTCCGGCCAGAAGTTTTTCAAGCTTCAAGGCATTCCTGTTGTAGAGGGCAATCAACTTTCCAAGCCCCTTTAACTGTCCTCGAAGTATAACAGCCTGGAACTCCGTAGCACGGTAGTTATTGCAGAGCAATCCTACCGGCGGTCCGCTTGCAGCTTTTCCCTGGGCAGTATTGGCCGCATAACCGATGTGTTTCAGACGGTAAAGGAGTCCCGCCAGCTTTTCATCATTGGTCAGGCAGATGCCGCCTTCACCGCAGGAGAGCGTCTTCGACTGCTGGAAACTGAATGAACCGATGTCACCCCAGCTTCCGAGTCCGCGTCCCTTCCATTTTCCACCCTGGGCATGGGCACAGTCCTCGATTACAAATATTCCACGTTTTTTTGCAATCGAAATAATCGTATCAAGATCAGCGTTGGAACCGTAAAGGTGTACTGGAATGACCGCCTTGGTCTTTGGAGTGATCGCTTCCTTGAACTTCTGCGGATCAAGGCAAAGAGTCAACGGGTCAATGTCAACAAAAACTGTCTTTGCACCAATCTGGTTTACTGCTGTGGACGTCGCCAACCATGTCAGTGCTGGGACAATCACTTCATCGCCCGGACCGACTCCGCATGCGGCCAGCGCACACTGTAGCGTTACGGTTCCATTGACCATAAACACTCCGTATTTGGCGCCATGGAACTTGGCGTATTCCTTCGCGAACGCCTGTTCCTCTGCACCGTTGAACGACCATTTTCCGCTCATATAGACTTCGTTGAGCTTCCTCGCCGTCGCCTTGTCCCGTGGCGGCCAATCCATCGGTTTGAGCGCTTTCGCCGATACTGGTTTTCCTCCGGCAATCGCAAGTCTTTCCGTTTTGATATTTTTCATGACACAATTTCCTTTTTCTTATAACTTTTTCTCAAGTTCAATTATTGCTTTTACAAGTTCACTATGGATGTCCGCGTAAGGAGGTTCGCCGATCATCATCGGGACTTGGTCCGCGGCATATCCGCCTCGCTTGGCCGTCGTACCGTCCGGAGCGTAACTTTTATACTCGTTAGTTACGCTCAGCACCCATGTGGTTTTGAATTTGCTCTGTTTCTTGACATCGTTCTTTATCGCCTGGAACACCTCGAACGGGGTTGCGAATATCGCAATCGACCCGATCTGGAGAGAATTCAGTTCCGCAGAATCATCCTTGAATCCGTCTTTCTCCAGCCTGCTGATAAGCTTCCTGAGATTGGTCACATATACGGCGGCCATTCTTATCTCCGTTGTCTGGTCGCTTGCATCCTTCTCGAGAAACAATGCTTCCTTTTCAGCAAGCAGCTTCCTGAAATGTCCGGCGTCGAGAGTCTTCCTGGTGAACTTCACAAGAGCTTTCGCGAATGATATCTTGTCGATGGATATAGGTTTCGCCTGTTTTAGACCTTCACGGACAGCCTTCACATATCTTGTAGCAATGATGTCCAGGGCCTCGAGTGATTCCTTCTCAGGCTTATGGACACAGCAGCTGTTGACATCACCGAGGGCTCCCTGCAGAAAGAGACCGGTAGTTCCGGGATTTTCCTTTTCGAGCAGGTTCGTCGCAACTCCGCAGTAATCTCCGTGGATATAACGGGTCTGCTGGCAGCACACCACCGGATGGCATCCAAAATGGCTCAGGAAAGCGATCATCTTCCCTTCCGACTCGAACTTAAGCACATGGCAGGTTGTTTCCGTAAGCTCCGGTTTTGCTGGACGCCAGTCATCGCGGATGACAGTTTCTATCGGTGGCGCATCTTTGTCATATTCCCGGTTCAATCCGATTCCGACGCATGGTACTTCCGCGTAGGAGACTGTCACCTCCTTCATGCTGTTTATAGCTTCAATGCATGTTTCCGCGATACGACCTGGCAGAAGTTCGCAGTATGGCACGTCGACCTCTCCCCAGCCCTCGATCCCGAGGATCGCGGGTCCGCTGTGGGTATGGGTGCAATGGACGATGACATCACATGGTCCGGAATATTTTTCAGCAACCATTTTTCTGGTCTTCTCTGTCACCTCGCGGCTGACAAGAAGGAGATCAAGGCTTGCAAGGACAATCGTCCTCTTTCCATCGGAGATCGCCATCGCCCTTGCGGAGAGCATGTCGCGAACTGCGATCGACTGCCTGTGGAGATATGGTCCGAAACCCGAAAGTTCCACCCCTACCCTCGGGGTGATATCCCTTTTCGCAAAACCGAATTTCATCTTCAAGTCCCTTTCATTTTAAAACCACAGAACACACTGACTACACAGAATTCTTATGATAAAATCTCAAACCCACTCATCCATCTTGTCACGCCGCAGCTTCTTTGCGAAGGCGGATCATCCAACCATCCAGTCACCCAATCCTAAAACTGTGCAATTACTGCTTTCCTTTCATTTTCAAATCTATCTTTCCCATGTATATTGGCAAGAAACAAATATTGCTAATGTTGTGCATTTATTGCTATTATGAAAAACAGATATTTCACAGACGAGATGCTGGAAGTGATAGGTCATCCTGAAAGATGGAAGATCGTCTCATCTTCTCTTCCTGTAGAAAGCCCGACCATACAGAATGAGAGGCACAGGAACTGGATGAGGACGCACAGTGACAGCCATCCTGCACGAGAAGCCCTGGTCTGCTTCTCGGGGAAGGCGTACTGCGGGTTCAAGGACAAGATCTACCTCTGTGATTCTGGCACGATATTTTTCTTTGACTCCTTCGAGTCTCACGACCGCCTCTATCCTTCGCATTATCCGGATTCGGTGCACATGTGGCTGATATTCCTGAACAACATGACTATCGCGCATCTTTACGATATACGAAGGGGAAAGTCTTCAACTGTCGCCAGCTTCCTGCTGAAGGGGGATCCCGCCGCAGTCTCATTCGTCCGCACCTGGGATTCGGCACTGGAAGGAAAGCTCCCGGAATCCTTCCAGCGCTCAAAGATAATTTCCTTTTTCTCCACGCTCCTCCTTCACATTGCTGAAAAAGGCTATTTTGAGGATAAGCCAAAGGAGACACTCGACTACAAGGACGAAATATTCGAGAGCATAATGCAGAACATCAGGACGACCGGCGGGCATGGTTTCAACCTGGCGAAGACTGCGAAGCTTGCAGGTATGAGCAAATACCATTTTCACAGGCTGTTCAGGGAATATTCCGCTGAAACACTCCACAGTTTCGTCGACAAGGCCAGGCTGAAAAAAGTTTCAGAGCTCAGGAAGAAGGGGATGAACATGACGGAAATATCCAACGAACTTGGCTTTTCCTCCCTTTCCGTATTACTGCGGTGGTTGAAGACGAAGAAAATGGTATATTAGCCGGATTAAACTAATTAAAGGAACAGCCATGAAGAAACTTCTTCACATAATAGCAACTCCTCGCGGAGAGGAATCAAGCACGCTCAAGGTGTCCGCCATCTTCCTGGACAGTTTCAAAAAAGTACATCAGGACTGGACCGTTGACGAGCTGGACCTGACAAAGGAAAAGTTGCCTCCCATGACCATCAAAAGGGTAGACGGCAAATATGCGCTGTTGAGCGGCAAGGACCTTTCCCCTGACATGCAGAAAGCATGGAAGGAGATCGTGGTGCAGATAGAACGCTTCGCGTCGGCCGACGCATACCTTCTCAGCGTTCCGATGTGGAATTTCAGCATCCCATACACCTTGAAACATTATATGGACGTCATAATCCAGCCGAAATATCTTTTCCAGTATACGGCAAACGGTCCGGAAGGACTTCTCAAGAACAAGAAGATGGTGGTAATCACAAGCCGCGGCGGCGATTACAGCTCCGCAGACGCAAAGAAGATTGACTTTCAGGAGCCATACCTGCGATTCGCCTTCGGATTCACCGGAATCACCGACATCACCTTCATAAACGCGGAACAAATGGCCTTCGGCGAAGAAGCCCAG
The DNA here is from genome assembly GCA_964600895.1 of uncultured Victivallis sp. Taxonomy (GTDB): domain Bacteria; phylum Verrucomicrobiota; class Lentisphaeria; order Victivallales; family GWF2-50-93; genus GWF2-50-93. The sequence continues at coordinate 64,525 of CAZRKP010000002.1, read as the reverse complement.
AAAAAAAGCATATCTACCGCCCAGAGAATGGCCAGGGCATTGGCCGAAAAATTCTGACAAGGAAAATCCCGGAGACTGAATGGACGAATTAAATCTTACAAGCACTGAGAAAGAAAAAAAATCCGGGAACATCCTTGAACATTCCCTGCGAGGCGAGATAAAAAACGTCGTCTTCGCGAGCGACGACGAGACTTATACCGTCCTCAAGCTCATCGATCCGAAAGGGGCCGAACACGTGGTCGTCGGACCGATAACCGGGGCCTATGCCGGACAGGGCATTGAGGTAACCGGCATCTGGGAGAACCATCGCGAGCACGGCCGCCAGTTCAAGGCAAAAAGCTATAAATACATCCTTCCCAGCTCAGCCGACGGAATAAAACGCTATCTTTCCTCTGGCCTGATCAAGGGAATAGGCCCGAAATATGCCGAGGCGATAGTCAACAAGTTCGGCGAAAGGACACTGGATATTCTCGACAACTATTCCTCGCGCCTTAACGAAATTCCCGGACTCGGGAAGAAACGCGTGGAGATGGTGAAGAGCGCATGGCAGGAGCATGAACAGAAGCGTGACATCTTCATATTCCTCCAGAGCCTCGGCATCAGCACTGCATACGCCGTGAGGATATACAAGGTATATGGCGACAAGTCACCTCAGGTGATCAGGGAGAATCCATACCGCCTGGCCGAGGAGGTCGACGGAATCGGTTTCATATTGTCCGACAAGATAGGTTCAAGCCTGGGACTCCAGAAGACGGACGATGCAAGGCTTTCCTCCGGTGTCCTCTATTCACTGAACCGTCTCAGCGAAGCCGGACATGTCTGTTATCCCGAACCTGAATTCATCAAGAACACCGCGAAACTTCTTGACGTTGAGGAATCACACGCATCGCGTGGCCTTGATATAGCGATTGAAAAAGGATACGCAGTAAGGGATGTCGTCAATGAAACTCCCGACGGAGTCCTTTCCACGAAGATGATCTACAGTTCCTATCTCCATAGTGCCGAAAAGGAGCTTTCCTCCATCATTAACAGCCTCTGCAATGTCAAGGTGCACCATGGGCAGAAGATGAAGGACATGGTTCCACAATCAAGGATAAACTTCAATCCCGGGCAGATCGAAGCTGTCGAGAGTTCAGCCCAGTTTCCGTTCAGTATCATCACCGGGGGACCGGGAGTCGGCAAGACAACCGTCGTCGGCGAGATCGTCAGGCGTGCGAAATCCGCAAAATTGAAGGTATATCTTGCTGCGCCTACAGGCCGCGCATCCAAGCGCCTGAGCGAATCCTGCAAATCGATTGCGATGACCATCCACCGCATGCTCAAATGGGAACCAGACAAGAGATCATTCTACTACGGTTCCAAGAACGCCCTGCCCTGCGATCTGCTTATCGTCGACGAGGTTTCGATGCTGGACATCCCTCTCGCGCTTTATCTCTTCAGAGCCGTCGCACAGGGAACGACTGTTGTAATGGTCGGAGATTCGGATCAGCTACCGTCTGTAGGCCCCGGAACATTCCTTGCGGACATGATCATGTCCGGCAAAGCCAAGGTAACGCACCTGACGCAGATCTACCGACAGAAGGAGGGCAGCAGGATAATCACGAACGCACATTCGGTCAACGCAGGCCGGCTTCCCGACATAAGCCCTGTTCCAAAGAATGTGTTGAGCGACTTCTACTGGATCGAGCAGGAGGATCCGGAACAGGTTATGAAGACAATCTGCGATATGGTGGGTGACAGGATCCCAAAACGTTTCGGTTTCGATCCGATGCGTGATGTGCAGGTGCTGAGCCCAATGAACCGGGCCTCCTGTGGCACCATAGCTCTCAACAAGCTCCTGCAGTCTGTGCTGAATCCCGAGGACAGGCACCGCATGCATTTCACCTTCGGGGACACGATATACAGGTCCGGCGACAGGGTCATGCAGACATCCAACAACTATGACAAGGGTGTGTTCAACGGCGACATGGGCAGGATAATCGGAATAATGCATCATGAGAAGAAGTTCCGGGTGGCATTCGAAGGGAGCATGGTTGACTATGACTTCATCGAAGCTGAACAGCTGAACCTCGCATATGCGATAACGGTGCATAAATCGCAGGGAAGCGAATTTCCGGCCGTTATTATCCCATTGCTCACGCAGCATTTCATGATGCTGCAGAAAAATCTGCTGTATACTGGAATGACACGGGCGAAAAAGCTATTAGTGATAATTGGAAGCAGGAAGGCGCTTGGCATGGCGGTCAACAACACCCGTCTCGAACCAAGGTATTCAATGCTGCTCGAAAGATTGAAAAAGACAGGGGAAAAATAACATGAGAAAACTTATCGCGTTGTCAATACTCGTCCTGACTGCCACGTCAGGCTGCATGACCAAGGAGGATCCTTTCTCCTATGAAATTCCGATGTACGGCGGGGCAAGGGAAGCAAAGGAGGAAAAGCAGGAGGAGCTTAGCCAGGAGGCCATCAGGGAAGGCTGGGAATACCTCTACATAAAGAAAGACTGCAACAACGCCATGAAATATTTCAACGAGGCCTGGTACTACAACTGCGACAATCCTAATGCATACTGGGGAATCGGGGTCGTCCTTGAGACGATGGCCCTTCAGGAGAACAACATTGAAAAGCTTGAGAAGGCAATCAAGATCCTGGAGAAGGCGAACGCCATGGACCAGCTCAATCCTTCGATAATGAATGCACTGGGAAAGGCAATGATGGAGAACGCAGTCTGCAAAAGTTCAGAAGAGGACAAGCAGACTCTGCTGAAGGCCTCCGAGGAGCTTTTCAACACCTCATGCAGGATAAATCCGCGGGGAATCTTCTATTACAACTGGTCGGTCTGCCTTTACCATCAGGAAAGGTATGAGGACGCCTGGATAAAACTGCTGAAAGCGAACGAATTGAACCATAAGATACCGCCGGAGTACCTTGCCAGCATAAAGGCAAAACTGAAAAAGCAGAAGACCGAGGGACAATGATTGATCTGAACCAGCTGCTCGATTACCTGGAAAATCTTTCTTCTGATTTTTTCAGCAACATAAAGATCGTCGAGAAGGCCATGCTCGGACTCCAGGGCAGTTATGTCGAACTGCTGACGATCCTATCGCTAGGCCTTCTGGCAGTAGTTCCGATCATAGTGCCTGCACGGCGGCGCCAGATGTTCCGTCACCTCAACCAAATTTTCGGGATTGTGATATTCATATTCGTGGTGTTCACCTGCCTCGGGGTCTTCGGAATGATCAGGAACTTCCATCGCGGGCTCAATGAGATTGGCAGGGAGAACATCGTTGCGCTCTACTATCTTTCAGTGCCGCTGACAATCCTGGCGACCTCGATGATCTTCGGCGCAACGTTCTGCGGATGGATATGTCCGACCGGCTCCCTGCAGGAATTCATCAGCATCTTCACGCGCAAGTGGTGGATGGACAGGAAGAAGAAGGGGTTCCCGTTCTCATGGTGGATGTTCGGCGCATCTGTCACCGTAATGGTTGTATTCCTGATCTGGATGTGGAGGCTAAGCGTGACAAGATCCTTCTTCCTGGAGGATTCCAACATATACTGGTCCGAGGTCCTCATCCTCATTCTCCTGATCATGGTTTGGAAGCAGAAGGACTGGGATGGAAAACTGAGGAAGCTGAAGGTGCTCTCATTCTGGATCATCGTCGCTGCAGCGCTCATGAGCATAAGGATCACATCGCCGGTCCATCTCGGTTTCGCAAAGGTCTATGATCCCGCATCATTCCTTGCGACGGTGATGGTGGTATTTGCGGCGCTTGCGGTCCCGCGGGTCTGGTGCCGATACCTTTGTCCATGGAAGATCGCCATAGCATGGGCTTCGAAGCACAGTGCGCGCAAGCTCGAGTTCAATCCGGAAAAATGCACGCACTGCGGCAAGTGCACTTACGTATGTGAGATCGAGGCAGTAAATGAGGGCAGGATCGACCAGAAGGAATGCCTCATGTGCTTCAAGTGCGTCGACATATGCCCGACCGGTGCCATTAGCGTTTCTGAAAAATGGTGCGCCGAATGCGATAAAAAAGAAACCTGTAAGTCACAGACTACACAGAAAATAAATTAACCCAGTCCCACCAATGACAAGAAAAATTTATTACCTGCCTCTTTTTTCTTTTTATTCCGTGTGTTCTGCGGTTAAAAATGTATTTCCTCTCCTATTCTTCTGTCTATTCGTTCCATCGCTTTGCGCTGACGACCAGTTCACGGGATGGATTTCGACAAGGGGTGCTCCTGACTGCAGGGCGGCTGTCCGCTGGAATCCTGCTGAAAAAGAATCCCTGCAGGAATGGCATTACAGGCCCGACAAGAACAGGTCGAGGAGATACAAGCAGGAGCTTGCGGTCTGGGCATCCCCCGCCCTGGCCATCATAAATGGTTCACCAATGGCGTTCATAGGCGGTGCCGACCAGACAATGCATGCACTTGATCTTAAGAACCGTGAGGAACTCTGGTCGAAGATAAGCAATGCGGAGATCGCAAATTCACCCGTTGTCGCCGATCTGGAAGGACGCAAGATCCTCTACTGGGCCTCATCCGACAGGACACTTTACGCCAATGACGCTATGACAGGCGAAAAATTCTGGACAAAGGAGCTTGTCCCGCCTTCTACCACCCTCGGGGATGTTCAGGTCTCATCACCTCTTTTTATAAACGGCCGTCTCTTCATCACATATTTTGCCTATGACAAGTCCCTTGCCCGGAACTCGCAGAAGGCCTGGCTCGCTGAGATCGGAGCCGCAGATGGATCCGTGAAATGGAAGCGTGAGATAAGCCAGGGGCCAGTAAATTCTCCGAATGGCATGGAAGACAATGGCAGGATTCTTGTGTTCGCAGTCGCCAGAAAGGGACTGCTGCAGGCCTTCGATGTCACTGCTGGAGATCCTTCACCCCTATGGCAGTTCCAGATGCCGCACGAAGTTCTTGGCTCTCCATGCATCTACAAGACCGACTCCAGGCTCCTTCTCTTCCTCGGGTCTAAATTTGGGAATCTGATTGCTCTCGATGCGACTAACGGCAAGGAGATATGGCAGCAGATGGCAGGCAATTGGATAGACAACACGGTATGCGCCGGAAAGATAGGAAAGACACATGCTGTGATAGCTGGCTCCTACGACTACAACATATACGCCTTCGATGCAGAGGACGGTTCACTGCTCTGGAAAACACCCCTCGGTGGAGAGATATTTTCCGCCCCATGCCTCATTGATCTCAATGGGGACAAATCAATAGTTGCCGCCGCCCTGAACAACCACATTTACGTCATCGGAGCGAAATATGGCGATATCCTGACCTCGTATTTCACAGGCAATCCCGTATGGGACAAGATATCAAAAGGCGAAACGTTATGGGGAAGCCCGGCAGTCGTCGAAGCCGGCAGGGAAACATGTACCATATTCGGCTCCTACAGCGGGACGGTCTACATCCTCCCTCTATCCAAGGAATGCACTCTCCAGGCTGTCGCAAGATCTTCAAGGGGATTGTGGATAAGCCTCCTCGTTGTTGCAGTTGTCTTCTTAGGTATTATCTTACCGATCACCATAAAATTGAAAGGTTGAATGGATGATTGCCATGAAAGTCGGCATCTATCCTAGGCAACATGGCTGAAAACGAGACAGAAGAGAAAAAAATGTCCCTCTGGGAGCATCTTGAGGATCTCCGCTGGATGTTTTTCAAGATTATCATGATCCTTGCGTTATCAACAGGGCTCTGCCTGTATTTTGTTGATACCCTCCTTGCTGTCATGAACGCTCCACTCAAATCGGAACTGTTGAAGAGCTCAAAGGTGGTACTGAACCAGACAGGACCTTTTGATGCGGTGCTCATTAAGATGAAAGCTGGTCTTCTCGGTGGAATTGTGTCAGGGCTCCCTTTTATCGTATTATGCGCATGGGGATTTGTCAGGCCCGGGCTGAAGAACAAGGAAAGAAAGGCCTTCTGGTGGATATATTCTTCAATCACCGTACTTTTCACGGCCGGTATCATTGGCGGATACTACCTGCTGGTGCTGATGCTTCCTATCCTTGTATCTTTCAGCGTCGCCGGAGCAGAGAACATCTGGCGCCTGAAAGACTATATAGATTTTGTCTTCATCTGGATACTCGGTTCCGGCGCAATAGCCCAGATGCCGCTGGTCATCTATATCGTGGTATATCTGAACATCGTGGACATAACGACCCTGAAGAAAATCCGCTCCTATGTCTTCGCCGGAGCATTCATAGCCTCAGCCATCATTACCCCTTCCACGGATATTGTCAGCCAGATCATAGTCGGGCTGCCACTGTATATGCTTTATGAAGCAGGAATTTTCGCGGCTTCCTTTATAAAGCATCGAAATGATGATATAGTATAATAATTTAAAACTGGAGGAATTTTTCATGTTTAATGTAGGCCCATGGGAACTTCTACTTGTCTTTCTTATCGTACTTCTGATATTCGGCGGAAAGAAGATCCCCGAAATAGCCAGAGGGCTGGGAAAAGGGATTAACGAATTCAAGAAGGCTAAAGACGGGATCGAGGACGAGATCAAGAAAGAAATCACGAAGGATGAAAAGTCCGAATCCGCCAAAAAGGATCAGAAGCCAGCAGACGACGACAAGATCGCCTGAGTACAATTCCAGTAAATTCCTTTTCCTGTTTGAAACTTACGGACTTCGCACTATCTTAGCGTCCCGTTTTCGTGGTGGATGTAGCTCAGTTGGTTAGAGCGCTTGGTTGTGGCCCAAGAGGCCGGGGGTTCAAGTCCCCTCATTCACCCCAATCCCCTTTTTTCCGTAATTTGTTAGGGCGTCCCAGACATCTTGCTTTCGCAGATCTTGGAAATGTTACCGAGAAGTCACCTGAATCTTTCCATGTTGAACTGTTTCTTGCCCTATCCTGCACATATGCTATTATACGGTAGACCTTGTCAAATATCCGGAGATTCTCATGATAAGGACGATCATCATCCTGCTGGCTTTGCTTATCTGCGGCTGCAGAAGCGCCCCACCTGAAGACATTTCTAGCAGGGACAGGATATTCAGCCTGACAAAACCAAACAAGGAAACCCTCAAGAATGCCAGCAGGGATTTCATCTCCAAGATTTGCAGGAACAGTGGAGACATGTATGACTGCGCGGAACAATTCCTCATGACCGACAACTACCAGGACTGGATCTACAGGAAATACATGAGCTCCCAACAGATCGCCGACATCCTTTATTTCTATTATAAGAATGAGCTGGCAATGGAATTGACAAAAAGCAAAGCTCTTTCATATCAGAAACTTCTTGTGAAATATTATTATCCTGATGGGACAGCTGGGATGACCGACCGCGACATGATGTCAGTCGCCGCAAAAAGACTCACATGCAATTTCAGGGATTTATACGGTGCCGGTAAGAAACATTCAAAGGAAGCATTAGTTGACTTCAAGACGACTGAAGAGTTGTCCGACGGCCGTACGTTGTCGATGTATTCGGTCAGATGGGGGAACAGCAAGGACAGGAACGTCTATAACACGATCTTCAAAAAGAAAAGCATCGGCGGTTCAGAAATACTGTTGCCTGTCAGACACAGCGAGATCGGCAAAGCGGAAAAATGAAGTTCTCTTCCAATTAGAGGTTCCCTTTTGTCTTCCACTTTGCGATTACAAGGTATTTCTCGCCCTGCAACGAATTCATGCCCATCCCCCCTCCACCCATTCCTCCGGGAGGATTGAAGAACTGCTGGCGCCTGTCCATTCCGCCAAAGCGTCCACCGGGTTGAAAAGCTCCCCCGCCTGGAGGAGCTCCTCCAGGGCCTCCCTGCGGAGGTATCATGTCGCCCCCCTGTCTTCTGGAGCGGTTGCCCATGAATCCTCTTCTTCCTGCTGACATGTCCTGTGGTTGTTCCGGAAGTTCTATCTTTGAAACGATCTCGTATTTGAAATTACGGAAGTAGTTATTTGAGATGTTCTGCAGTTCATTCTCGCTCCCTATGTAATAAATGTTTCCATCGCTTGACCAGCTGCAGATGTCCTCTGAAATCGCCGACGACAAGGCCATTCCAGAAAGCCCTTCGTATTTCGCCTTCATCTCCTTGAGCTTGCCTGATTGCATTGGGCGGGGTGTATCATCACCCTCGCGGTTCATGTTCTGGAATCCCCCTCTGCCAGCCCTAGGAGAAGTTTCGGCCAGACGCCAGTTACGGATGAAGTCGAGATGCTGGAGCAGTCCCTGCGAAGCAACGACAACTGAATCAGCAGGAACATTCTTGCGCAGATCGGCTGTCGCCAGTGCAAGGATCTTGTGCTGGTATTTAGATGTGCGGCATTCACGGAGGCTTGTCGGAATCCCCCATAGGGCATATATCGCAAAGATGACCGATATCGATGAGATCATTGCAGTCCTGCTTAACCGGTGAGTGAGGAAATATAACGTCCATGCCGCCAGCACGGATAACAAGGGGAACAGAGGCATCAGGAACCTCAGGCTTCCCGCGGCACCGCCCATCCCATCCCAGTAATAGGCCATGTAAAGAAGAATCAATGGCACTATAAGCAGTGCCGACAGTATGCCGAAAGGCCTCAACAGCTTGTCTTCCTCTGGAATTCCATTGTCCACCTTGTCCTTCTTCCGGAGGAAAATCATCAGGATCATGCCGATGACAGCTATCGACAGCAGCACTCCGAATCCATCACCGGACAAGTTCTGGATATACTGTGACCAGTGTTGCTTGAAGTAATCCCATCCGAATCCGGTCTGTTCATTTGTCAGGGAATATCCTGTCTTCCAGAACGCTCCGAACGCCAGCTGGTTCCTGATCATAAGCGGAATTATTGGCAGGAGTGCACCTCCGACAGCCGCAAGATAATGGAGCCAAATCCTTGGCCGGGAACGCCAGTGCCATAGCAGGAAGAAAATAATTCCAAGGCAGAACAAGGCTTCGGGATATCTGACAGTCGGAATGCTGCCAAGAAGGACTCCGGCTCCAAATGCTTCAAGGATATGTCCGTGCTTGGTCCAACAGACAAGGAGATATACCCCCCATACGAGCAGGAAACCAACGCCCATATGTGATATCGAACTGAGTGCGTGTGAATTGAACACTGGATTGAAGGCAAGTCCCAGTATCGCAAGACATCCCCAGCCCGGACCTGACAGTGAACGAGTCAGAAGATATACACCTAACAAGGTTAGGACGGCCAGTATAGGATTGATTAGAACGCTTTTCTCCGGACCGAAGAAATAACTTACTGCTGCAACAGCCATTGGAAGTCCTGGAGGATACCTGCTTGCAAACTCTCCTGATTCCGTGAACAGCCAGTGCATTCCAATATACTGCACTGGTGATTCCGCCTTGAAGGTAGTATGTCCGGTCTTTGCGATCAGCGTCCCCTGGGCCCAGTATCCATTTGAGTCCGGGTGGTTTATCGCCGGTTCATAATAATAACTTAGAAAAACAGAATATCCTATAAGCAGGAGTACCAGGCATGAGATCTCAATCCACAGCTTTTTCTTATTGACTGGAGCATCTTCAGACATTTTAAAGATCCCTTTAAAAAGCGGGGTGGATCCTGCGAACAGGTACTCCACCCCTCATATTCATCATTCACATATTACGTTCAGTCAATTGTTCCCAGCATGAGAAGCTTTGCTTCCTGACGAGCATTGAGCTTTTCAATCAGAGCCGCCTTGGCTTTTGTAAGTTCATCCTGTGATTTCTTACGGGCATCACGGACAGCCTGCATCGCAGCCTTTATCTCGTCTTCGGTGGCCTTGTCATTGTCAAGGACCTTCTGCAGGGCCTGCATCGCCTTGACAAGTTCGGACTGCTGTTCTTCGCCTCCAGCTGCTCCACCCGCATCTCCACCACGCCTGCCTCTGCCACCAAACATCCCCATCATGCCGGCACTTCTGTTTTCCCTTGCGAGCGCCATGACTTTTTCAAGCAAAGGTTTCATTGCGGTCCATTCATCTTCGGTTACGGCAAGGTTTTCCTTGAGCCTGTCCATCAGCTGCTGCTGCATCCTCTGCGGATCGAAGTTACCTCCGCCTCTCTGCTGCCTGTTGTTGTTGTCAGCGGGTTTTGCATCCTTGCCCTCTGCGGCTTTCGCATTCTTGTTCTCGGGCGGTGGCGGAGGAACTCCATCCTGCGCAAAAGCGGTAAATCCAACCATCGACATCACCAGTGCAGCCATCATGCAGATCCTTTTCATCTTTTGTTCTCCTCAGTTTTTGTTTCCATGACAGTGCCGGAAATATCTTCGGGCTCCGTACATGATTATTTGTAATTAAAAATTTGTCGTTGGAAAAGGGTGTTTATATGACAAGAGAATGAAAATAATTCAGAATGACATCAATTTGCGTCAAGCACCATCTGGCAGATGGTGTCAATGAGACCGACAGGAAATGAAGTAAACAACTTGGGAGAAACCGAGTTCATGACATATAACCCCTTCCATTCAGGCTTTTCCCTGACATAAGAATCCAGGTCCAGGATCTCCTCGAGTCCATAGTCCCTTTTCAGATCCTGCCTGATGCCCTTGGCTACTTCACCTTCAATTGGATTCTCCTCCAGCGGTGGATATGGTGTCGCCAACACCACCGATTTCACATTTTTGTTAGCCTGGACAGATTGTATCAGGGCTGACAATGTTCTCAGCTGCTGCCTGGAAGATACAGCCATATCCGTATCCCATACTGAAGGGATGATGACCACCTTGTCGGCATCGGACTTTGCAACTTTCTGTATCATGCTGCCAAGATTGGCGGCCATGGTCGGGGAATCCACGGACCTTTCCCATGCGTCAAATTCAAGAGATATGCCTTCAGCCTTGAAAAGCTTAGCCAGTCTAACTGAAAAAATATTCTCTCCTGTTCCAAAATCGTCGGCGATCACAAGGATCTTCTTTGTCGGAGTAAGTTCTTTTAGCAATGACTGGGCGAACGACCATGTGCGCTTTTCCGCAAGCGAGAGACGGTGGAGGACGGGAACCACGCGTTTCCCCTGAGCATCAAAGAAGCACCCGTTCTCATCGCTAGTAAGCTCAGGGCACGATGCAAGAGGAATAAACCGTATGCTTTCGTCAGTCATGACCATTGGGGGGACGCAGAGAGTAAACTTCACCTTGAACTGGTCCTGCGCGAAGCTCGCACCATTGAGCTCGAACTTCCTCTTGAACACGAAATCCTGCGCGAAGGGATTCGTCTTTACATCCTTCCTGGCCTCTATCTCTATCCAGGAGATTTCCTTCTTGAACACGGGGTTATCGCCTGTGGGGGTTATTTTCAGCTGGACACGCGCCTCCATAGGGAGGCCTGAGTATATCTCCGCATACATCTCAAGCTTCTCATCGTCGAATATGAAGGACGGAGCCCTGAGCTTCATATAGAGGTCAGGTTCGATGATCTTGCTGTCGTCCTGCTTCAGCTGGTCATCAGGGATATCGATCTTTATGTCAGGAAATAAGTTCTCCTTGGATGAGAGGATGATGTTCAAGTCTTTCTTGCGTTCGAGTGCGAAAGACGATCTGGGATTTTCAGATACGACTTCATCCCCCACCTTCCAAACCGGTGTGAATTGGTTTCCTGCCTTCTCGACTTCACATTGGATCCAGTCGGCAATCCTATCACGATCGATGAAAAAATGTCCACCGATCTCATATCTTACCATCGGACTTCTAGTACCTTTCCTGTCAGTACATCCCAAGATGGAAGCTTCATATGCAGGCGTAAAATCCTTCTCCTCGAGGATGCTGAAATCCTGCTGGCCTGGCTTCTTCCAAGCGGCACTTGCATAAAGCACCCCTCTTCCCTTCTGGAAGTAGAACGAAAGTGGATAAAGCCCCGGCTTGAGATATATCTCCCCGGTCTTTTCCCAGCCGCTGCTCTTCTCATGAGTATAAGGCCATGTGACAACAAGCTTGCCATTCACGACAAGATGGCTCGCATTGCAGGAATTGATGGCGAACGTATATAACCCCGCTTCACTTATAAGCAGATTCCCGGATATCTGTCCAAGGAAATTCCTATCCTTCTCCCTTGTGCGGGGAGTCTGATCAAGGAAGATTTTCCTGATATTCAGGTCTTCAACGATGCTGTTCTCCTGGCCGAATATCCTTTCAATATCCCTTTCCCTGTCCCTGAACCTTTTGAGATCTCCCGAAGTGATATTGGAGGGTGCTGACTGCTCCTGAAGCTGCTTCTTGAGCTTTTCAAGGTTGATCTTCTCCTCCTCCGTCAACGTTTTTCCTGAAATCTCAACTCCCTTCTCAATCCCCGCAATCTCCTTTTCAAGTTTTACTATCTGGAGATATTTCTTGTAGCTGGCATTGAACAGCATATCGGCTTCCCGGGTGTTGTCCACCCTTCCATGGGCAATGCGCAGCTGCAACTTCTTCGAATCCGGAGTCTTCCCAAGCTCCGATTCGTTCCAGTTGTCAAAGGGGCGCTGATCATCGAATCCCAGATATACGAGGATGTTCTCACCGCTCGGAACACCACTCGTGAAAAGAGCATTGCTGTCCTTCAGGAGGCGGTACGAGATCTTCTTTCCGGAGCTGCTGTATACGACCACTCCGTTCTTCAGCGATGTAGGAAAAATCATTCCATGAAGATCGATGAACAGGATCACATCCGGTTTGGAGGGTTTGAGTTCCAGCCGGAATTTTGCGCCTTCCTCGTGCCATTGCACCTGGGCTGAAACAATTATTGAAAATACCAGCAGAAAAACTGAGAGGAGTCTTTTCATTTCTGTTCAGCCCCTCCACCTGCTGCGGCCTGCGGACCGGCAGCTGCTTTTTCAGCAAAGGCCTTCAATGCGATGTCGATTTTGAAGGGTGGCAGCTTTATTTCCAGATCACCATTAACCGCCGGAAAGATATCGGTCCGTATCACCAAGCCAGTCATCGTATCATAGAATTCCACCTTGTAATTGCCGGACTGGGCACCCACTTTCAAGGTTATCTTGTGGTTCTGAAGAAGTTCAACGGAAGCGGGATCGTCGGGATATTGTTCCATCGGGGATTTCTTGAAGACCCACGCGTAATATTCGTTCTGGTTGCCGGCTGCAAGACTTGAATATGCAGTATTGATCGGACCTTCAGTTGAACTGACAGTCCTCTGGGAATATGTAAAGTTCTTGTTCCGAGGATCAATTCCCTTCATGAATGACGCGAATCCCTTGAAATGAGGGTATTTGTTCTTGTCATGTATGAAGTCATGCCACCAGAGGAAAGGGGTTCCTGCCTGTTCGCAGAAGAACGACGACCAGAGACCGGCATGGAGATCCGCCTCAAGCCTGTTGAAGGTGCCGGCATGCGGGCTTCCGCCATATTCAGTTATCAGGAGTGGCTTCTTGAGCTCCCTTAGCCTCTCGATATGTCTCAGCATATGATCGACGAACGGAGTGTTGTCTCGGTAGGCGTCACCTACAACATATGATATCTCCGGCAGGTCATAGAGCTTCCTATGGTTCATTGTGTTGTTGTAGTCGCTGCAAATATGCGTGGTGAGAATGTGCTTTCCTGGATCAAGAGACATGAAATGATCAGCCGCCATCTTATGCCATTCTATGCTTTTGCCATTCTCGTAGACATCCCTGTGATTGGTGATGAGATCTATTTCGCTCCAGAGCTCAAAACCGAAGATATTGGTGTATGCCCCCCACCTTCCGGCAATGTAGCGGTTCCTGTTCTTGTAATATCTCTCAGCCTCCTTGTCGGAGAAGAAATCCTTCGGCAGATCAAGCATCGCTCCGTCAGCAACCGCGAACGGGATCTTCCTGTTATAAGGCGAGTTGTCCCATTCCGGATCACAGTGGCTCGAGAGCTTGCCATGGTTGTCTAGCACCAGATGCACATATATCCCCTTTTTCTGCGCGTCGTCAAGAACCAGGTCCAGCCGCCAGGCATTGAAAAGATTGTATCGGCCAAGTCCGTAGTAGTCGGAGCGGGAACTCGTCCACTCCAGTGCAAACGCCCAGGCAGCCATCCAGATCTCGACCGCGTTCACGCCGTTCTTCGACATCGCCGAGAAATACTCCTCATAGGAATAGGTTCCCCTGTCAGGACGGTATCCAAGCTTAAGTGCCGTCTCGCTCCTCAGATCCTTTACCGAATGAATGTTGAATCCTATCGGATAGAAGAATTCACCTGTACTCAACTCAAAGAACCGCGGATCCTCCTTGCAGACCCGGACAATGCCTGGAAGGCTGGAGGGGGACACCTTCACCTTGAAATACTGCGTGGATATCTTGTTTCCTGGTGGTTCGGTCGAATCTGTAGCGACAATCCTGAACCTATAATCACCTTCCATGAACGGTGTGAACCTGAATGCCCAGTGCACCCTGCCTATCGGAGCCTTCATTTCACGGTTGAAATGAAGCTGCCTGACGTAGTCCTGTGTGAAATAGGCCGGCACAGTGAATTCGCTTGAATCCGGAGCTATCACCTGCACGTCGACCTTGATGTCCTCGGCATCGAATGGATTAAAATATTCACGGGACAGGTCGAAGCGACCCTCCAGCATCTTGTTCACCATCCCCTTGTCAGGATGCTCGAGATTCAGCATGTAGAGTTCAGGTTGCTTCCTTTCACCACTCAGACCGAGATTCCGCAGAGAAAGCTTGACCTCGCGCCCGTCCTGCGCCGACACATTGAATCCCATGTCGAGCATCATTACCTCGTTCAGACAGTTCCAAGCCGCAGAATGTCCTTCCGGACTTAACTCGTGCGAGGATGATTTCAGGTCCACTTCGACCTTGAGCCATTCTCCGGAATTCAGCGAATAGCTCTTCTTGCTCTGGAACCAGAGGCCGTCCTTGTCCTTTATGAAGATGTTGCCCCTGACCGGCTTCTTGTCGGAGCTTTCAACCTTGACCTCCATGGAAAGCTTGTCCTTCCTGAAATCAGACCTGACAGGACGAAAAGTCTCCCGTTTCCTCTCAAAATAGACCATGCCGGAACCTTCGAGCCTGAATGTGGCGGAGACAGTCCCATCATCCTCCGGATCCAGCTCCTCGGGCATCCTGCTGTTGACCTGCATGAACCATGAGCCGTCGTAGTTCCTGCTGTCAGCATTCTCGTCCTCAATGGAGAAAAGGTGTTCCGCCGTTCCAAGCAGGAAAAGCGCAAGGAGGGAAACCAATAATATTTTTTTTCTGGAAATTGTCATTCTAATAAATACGGAATTCTTTCAAAGAAGTTACGTGGTCATGGAAAAAAACATTTACGCATTGAACTTTCATATGCAACCTCATAGTATAGCGTCATGGAAAAATAACGCAAGACAGGATGGAATATTGGATGCCATGTCAAGTTTCATCTAAAATCTCCATCCATCATGTGTTTCTTGTCACTTTCCCCCCATATACTGCGTATTATAGCCATTATATCCTTGTCCGTATCCACTTTTTCGATTGAATAATGCTTCCATTACTGGAAAGGGTCCTGACGGAAAGGTAACTTATTTTTTATTTTTATTGGAAAAAATCATTTGATGAAACTTGATGATGTAACGAAGGAATTCGTCCTCGAACACGGGAGATACTGTTCGATTGTCACCTTCAAATGGTGGCAGATACTTTTTTATTTCGCAGTAATCTGCTTCCTTCTATTCGTCCTCGCATACCGATGGGATGTCGCCCTCTGCCTTGTCACATTGTACGTCTCCTTCTGGTACTTCAGCGCCGCGTTCTTCCGCGGTCTTGCGATGTTCATCTCCTTTACCGGACGCGGGGAAAGAACGATCTCCAGACAGCAGATCGCGGAGCTCAAGGACGAAGAGCTTCCCGTTTACACGATCCTCATACCTCTATATAAGGAGGCGAATATCGCCGACAAGATCATCACATACATCGAAAAACTCGATTATCCTAAGAACAAACTCGACGTCAAGCTCCTTCTCGAACAGGACGACCAGGCCACAGTATCGGTCGTCAAGCAATGCAAGCTTCCCGACTACTACGAGGTGCTTGTAGTGCCGGACTTCCAGCCGAAAACAAAACCCCGAGCCTGCAACTTCGGACTGAAGCACACAAAGGGCGAATACTGCGTGATCTACGATGCCGAGGACAGGCCAGAACCTGATCAACTGAAGAAAGCGGTAATACTCTTCCGCCAGCTTCCCGAGGACTACGCCTGCATCCAGGCGAAGCTAAACTATTACAATCCAAAGCAGAACCTTCTGACACGCTGGTTCACGATCGAATACAGCACGACCTTCGACCTTCTCCTTCCCGGCATGGAGCTGATGAACATCCCGATCCCTCTCGGTGGCACATCGAACCATTTCCGTACCGGCATCCTCAGGAAGATCGGCGGCTGGGACCCGTTCAATGTCACCGAAGATTGCGATCTCGGCATAAGGATATATACGAAGGGATACCGCACCTGCATGTTCGACTCCACAACGTGGGAGGAAGCAAACTCCAAGCTCTGGAACTGGATTCGCCAGCGCTCGAGATGGATAAAGGGATTCTTCCAGACTCATCTCACGCACATGCGCTATCCGATACGTACTGCCAGAGATCTCGGACCATGGGGCCTTTTCGGATTCTACATGAGCGTGGGAGCAAGCTCTTTCATGATGGTGATAAATGTCATCTACTGGATCGCCGGCGCCATATATCTCGCGCTTCTCGCTCATGGTCTCGCACATGGCCAGACGTTGTGGGGCATGATCAGGAATTCAGTTCATGAGAACTACAACGGCATAGAGATCCTCGGAAGACATTTCAAGGCGTGGCCGCTGCTTTATCTCGGGACGGACCAGGACCGCTTCTGGTCGCTCGTGTCGATATCTTTCTTTACTATCGGATGCGTACTGATCCTTGCGAACTTCCTCTTCATCCTCAGCCACTGCATGGCATGCCTCAAGAGGAAATACTACCACCTCCTGCCGTTCGCCCTTCTCATGCCGTTCTATTGGGTGCTGATATCGATCGGTGCCTGGAAGGGGTTCATACAACTATTCACAAATCCGTATTACTGGGAAAAGACCGTCCACGGCCTTTCGAATAAGGAAGGCCCAGCGGACTGAGCGGATGTTCGAACATTCGAACACACGGACCGCGGGGGATAATTTTCCAGATCCAAATTTTCAGAACACATTTTTTTAAAAATCCATTTGCATTAGTCCGATCGGACACTAAGTTACTCGTCCGATTTGCAGGATGAAACTGCTCAGGTGGTGGAATTGGCAGACACGCATGTTTGAGGGGCATGTGGAGCAATCCGTGTGGGTTCGAGTCCCACCCTGAGCACCAACCTCATAAAATCCGATTTCAAAAATTTTTCATTTTTTTTTGATTTTTCCCTCGTTTTGAGTTGCAATAGTGTGTTTCCGGCGTATTTTTTGTGTCCGCTTTGTTTTTTGCGCTTTATTGCGAAATGCAGACCGGTGCCAACATAGCTCAGTTGGTAGAGCACGTCCTTGGTAAGGACGAGGTCACCGGTTCAATCCCGGTTGTTGGCTCCATAAATACAATCGTGTTTGATGCGGAAAGATGACTGGAAGTTTTTTAGGACAGAACATTAAATAACAATAATTAAGGTAATAAAAACCGGGAGGTTTAGGATGGCTAAAGAAGCATTTCAGAGAACGAAACCGCACGTCAACGTAGGAACCATCGGACATGTCGACCATGGCAAGACGACTCTTACTGCGGCAATCACAAAGGTCCAGGCTGGAAAAGGACTTTCCAACTATGTCCCCTATGATGAAGTCGCAAAAGCATCCGAGAAACAGGGCCGCCGCGATCCGACCAAGATCCTGACAATCGCCACATCCCACGTGGAATACCAGAGTGCAAAACGCCACTATGCGCACGTCGACTGCCCCGGACATGCAGACTATGTCAAGAACATGATCACCGGCGCAGCCCAGATGGACGGTGCAATCCTCGTCGTCAGCGCTGTTGACGGACCGATGCCTCAGACCCGTGAGCACATCCTCCTGGCACGCCAGGTGGGCGTCCCCACGATCGTTGTCTTCCTTAACAAGGTTGATCTTGTCGACGACGCCGAACTCCTCGGACTCGTTGAAATGGAAATCAGGGATCTTCTGACCAAATACGGATTCGCAGGCGACACAACCCCGATCATCCGCGGTTCAGCCCTCAAGGCCATGCAGGCCACTGATCCTAATGGTGCAGACGCCAAGTGCATCCAGGACCTTATGGACGCCATCGACTCATACATCCCAGAGCCCGTCCGTGAAATCGACCAGCCGTTCCTCCTTTCAGTTGAAGACGTGTTCTCGATTGAAGGCCGTGGAACTGTAGTCACTGGCCGTATCGAACGCGGCCGCGTAAAGACCGGCGACGAAATTGAGATCGTCGGAATCACGCCTACCATCAAGACCGTCGTGACTGGCACCGAGATGTTCCGCAAGGAGCTCAAGGAAGGTGGACAGGCCGGTGACAACGTCGGATGTCTCCTCCGCGGCACGAAGAAAGAGGAAGTCCAGAGAGGACAGGTGCTCGCGAAGCCCGGTTCGATCACTCCTCATAAGAAGTTCAAGGCTGAGATCTATGTGCTGAGCAAGGAAGAAGGTGGACGTCATACTCCGTTCTTCACAAACTACCGTCCTCAGTTCTACTTCCGTACGACTGACGTGACAGGCACGATCTCCCTGAATCCTGGAACCGAGATGATAATGCCCGGAGACAACACCCAGATAACTGTCGAGCTCATATGCCCGATAGCGATGGAAAAGACCCTCCGCTTCGCCATACGTGAAGGCGGACGCACGGTTGCATCCGGACGTGTCACGGAGATCATAGAGTAACAATATATAATATATAAGAAGACTGACATCGCGATCCCGATCAGTACGCAATGCGGACTGTTCGGGTCGCTTACGTAAAGAAGCAGGTAAAAAATGGCGCGTGAAATCATAACATTGGCGTGTACGGAGTGCAAGAACCGCAACTACTCGACAATAAAGGAGAAGAGGAACACTCCCGGACGTCTGGAGAGGAAAAAGTACTGCAAGCATGACCGCAAGCATACGCTACACCGGGAAATTAAGTAATTTAATTTTCAGGTGAGTAGCTCAATTGGTAGAGCGGCGGTCTCCAAAACCGCAGGTCGCAGGTTCGATCCCTGTCTCACCTGCCAGATAACTTGGAAATTAATTCAGAGGGATATTGGTCTATCATGGGAAACTGGATTACAAAGGCGAGGCTTTTCATAAACGACACTCTGGCCGAGTTGAAGAAGTGCAGCTGGCCGGAGAGGTCGCAGCTTTTCGAATCGACGGTGCTTGTGATAATAACCGTGCTCATGCTGGCGGCCTTCGTGGCACTGGTCGATCTCCTAAGCATGAAGATCATAAGCTTCCTCACTGGAATGTAAACATTTATTCAGGGAACATCAAATATGTCTGAACAGAAGCCGGGACAATGGTTTGTAGTCCATACCCTCTCTGGACACGAGAACAAGGTCAGGGAGAAGATTGAAAAGCATATGGCCAAAGGCGAGGCCAAGGGAGTCCATGAGGTGCTTGTGCCCATGGAAAAGATCTCCGAGGTCCGCCAAGGCAAGAAGATGACCGCATCCAGGAAGTATTTCCCGGGATACATCCTCGTGAGGATGGACCTGTACAATCCCGAGAGCAAGAAGATAGACGAGGAAGCCTGGTACTTCGTAAGGGAGATCCAGGGAGTGATTGGATTCATAGGAAGCGGTAACAAGCCGATTCCGCTCAGCCCGTCGGAAGTCGATGATCTCATGCGGCAGGTCACGGAGACCGAGGACAAGGTGACACCAAAGATCAACTACGATGTCGGCGAGACGGTGAAGATCAAGGACGGCGCATTCGAGAACTTCGAGGGCGTCATTGAGGAGATAGACCAGGAGCGTGGAAAGCTGAAGCTCCTTGTTTCGATATTCGGGCGTTCTACGCCTGTTGAACTTGAATATTGGCAGGTTGAGCGCGAGTAATCGCCCTCAATATTATATATAGGAACTAATTCATGCGCGTGGAAGAGATTGCCTGCCTTTTCGTACCACGGCATGGATAGGAGAAATCAAGATGGCAAAAAAAGTAGTCGGGCAGATTAAACTGCAGATTCCTGCCGGTGCGGCCAACCCCGCGCCTCCCGTCGGTCCAGCTCTTGGACAGGCTGGAATAAACATCATGGAATTCTGCAAGAAGTACAATGCCGCCACGCAGTCCCAGGCCGGTATGATCCTTCCAGTGATCATCACCGTATACCAGGACAAGTCCTTCACGTTCGTGACGAAGACCCCGCCGGCGTCGATCCTGATCAAGAAGCTTGCAAACCTCGCTTCAGGCTCCAAGACACCCGGAAGGGAGAGCGTAGGCAAGATCACTAAGGCGCAGATCAAGGAGATCGCCAAGCTCAAGATGAAGGATCTGAACGCCAGGAATGATGCAGCAGCAATGCGCATCATCGAAGGAACCGCCCGTAGCATGGGCATCGAGGTGACAGATGCGTAGGAGAAGCAAGGCATACAAGGCAAAGGTGGAGAAGGTCGACAGGAACACCAAGCTCAACATCAAGAAGGCAATCGAACTTCTCGTGTCGCTCCCGAAGGCAAAGTTCGACGAAACCGTCGATCTTGCGTTCAAACTCGGTATTGATCCGAAACAGTCTGACCAGAACGTCCGTGGAACCGTCGGTCTTCCCAAGGGAACCGGCAAGCAGATCCGCGTTGCAGTCATAGCCGACGGAGAAGCGGCCAACAAGGCCAAGGCCGCCGGAGCTGAACATGTGGGATTCGAGGATCTCATCGGCAAGATAAAGGGCGGATGGCTTGATTTCGACGTGCTCATTTCCACGCCGTCCGCAATGAACCAGGTCAGGACGCTTGGTAAGGTGCTCGGTCCCAAGGGACTGATGCCCAATCCCAAGACTGGCACTGTCACAGAACAGGTCGATGTCGCGGTCAAGGAATCAAAGGCTGGACGAGTCGAGTTCAGGATCGACAAGGGCGCATGTGTGCATGTGCCGGCAGGAAAGATGTCCTTCAAGAAGGAAGACATCGAGGAGAACTGCAGGGCGATCATCCAGGCGATAGTCCGTGCCAAGCCTGCCGCATCAAAAGGTGTCTATATTGAGAGCTGCACGCTTTCCTCGACCATGGGCCCTGGAATCAAGGTTGATGTCAACGAATTTTCTAAGGCGGTGGTATCATGAGAGTAGAAAAAGTCCAGCTGTTGAATGAAATCGGGGACCGGCTCGAGAAATCGGACTTCGTGTTCCTCATCACATACAAGGGGCTGAAAGTATCGGACTTCTCCGAACTGCGCGGCTCACTTGGCAAATTCAATTCCGAGTGCCATGTCTTCAAGAACCGCATGATCAGAAAAGCGGCCGAGAAGAAGGGCATAAAGGGTCTTTCTGAACTCAAGCTGACCGGGGACACCGCGTTGATCTCCGGGAATGGCGATGCCGGAGCTGTTGCAAAGGCGCTGATGGAGTTCGCCAAGGCCCATGAACAGGTTTCCCCAAAAGCGGGATATCTTGACGGTTCTATGGTCGGCAAGGCCGACATTTCGGCGATAGCCAAGCTGCCGACACGCGAAGTCCTCAGGGCCCAGCTGCTCGGAGTGCTGCTCGCACCGTCCAGGAACCTGGTCACGGTTCTCGATATCAAGGCTTCAGAGATAGTAAATGTCCTGAACGCTTATAAGAATAAGATGGAAAAAAGCAATTAATAAATATTAAATATGGAGGTTCTTAAAATGTCAGAGGAAGTCAAAGTTGAAGTTTCAAAGGAAATGGACCAGTTCATCTCCTACGTCGAAAAGCTCCCGGTACTTGAGCTCTCGAAGCTTGTAAAGGCACTTGAAGCCCGTCTCGGCGTCACAGCCGCGGCACCAGTTGCTATGGCCGCTGCTCCGGCAGCCGGTGGAGCTGCTGCTCCTGCCGCTGAAGAGAAGACTGAGTTTACAGTCATCCTCTCCAGCTTCGGCGCGGACAAGATCAAGGTCATCAAGGAAGTCAGGACAATAACCGGACTCGGGCTCAAGGAAGCCAAGGACCTTGTGGAAGGCGCACCCAAGCCTGTCAAGGAAGGCGTGACCAAGGACGAAGCCGCCAAGATGAAGGCACAGCTTGAGGCCGCAGGCGCAAAAGTTGAACTTAAATAACAATCGTTGAACCATGGACGCGGCGGGGGCATGCCTCCGCCGCGGCGCCATTTTCAGTTTTTGCATTCTGAGGTCGGAGATCACATCTCCGTTTTTCCGTTTCAAATCGTTTATAACAATCTGTGCAGGGTGTGGACTATGGCTGACCGCTCAAATTTTGGCAAACTGCAGGACGTGCTCAACATACCGGACCTTATCGGGGTCCAGCTTGAATCTTATGATGCGTTCCTGCAGCAGGATGTTGCTCCGGACAAAAGGAAGAACCAGGGGCTGCAGGAGGTTTTCAAGGAGGTATTCCCCATTGAAAGCTTCGACAAGCAGCTTACTCTCGACTTCCTCAACTATACTATCGGCGATCCAAAGAGAAGCGTTCTTGACTGCATAAAGGACGGCGACACCTTCAGTGCGCCCCTTCATGTATCGTTCAAGATCGACGACAAGGGCAAGAAGGTCGAGGAGGTCGTCTATTTCGGCGACATCCCGATGATGACAGACCGCGGCACCTTCGTCATAAACGGTGCAGAGCGTGTGATCATCAGCCAGCTCCATCGCTCACCCGGAATCTGCTTCGAAAAGACACGCCATTCCAATGGACGCACCCTCTATTCATACAGGATAATCCCTGACCGCGGCTCTTGGATGGAAGTCCAGTACGACATCAACGATCTCATCTACATCTACCTCGACAGGCGCCGCAGAAGGAGGAAGTTCCTCATCACGACGTTCCTCCGCGCGATCGGATACGAGACCAACGCCGACATTCTTTCGGCCATCTACAAGGTCGAGACCCATACTGTCGCAACGCTCCTCAAGAAGAACTCGAAGGAGCTCGCGAACTTCTATACGCTCGCCGACATCACTGATCCCTCGGGTTCAGTAATAGTCAACGAGCTGGAACCTCTCACCGAGACCATACTCAAGACCATTTCCGATGCTGACGTCAAGAAGCTTGAACTCGTGGAGATACCGGACGGTGTCAACCACATGATCCTCTGCCTCAAGCGTGATCCCTCCAGGACCACCGAGGAGGCGTTGAAGGAAGTCTACAAGAGGATGAGACCCGGCGATCCACCAAGCATCAGCAACGCAAAGCAGCTGCTCAAGCGTCTTTTCTTCGATGTGCGCCGTTACGACCTCGGCGAAGTCGGAAGGTTCAAGATCAACCAGAAACTCGGGCTTGACACTCCGCTATCAGTCAGGATCCTCGACAAGATGGACCTGATGGAGGCAACAAAGAACCTCATCAAGCTCCGCAACATCAACGGCCAGGCCGACGACATCGACCATCTCGGCAGCAGGCGCGTAAGGACTGTTGGAGAACTACTGCAGAACCAGTGCCGCGTCGGACTTGTCAGGACCGAACGCCTGATCCGCGAGCGTATGACGCTCCTCGGAACCGACGGCATCAGCATCACTCCCGGACAGCTTGTAAATCCTAAGGCATTCGCCGGAGTGGTCAGAGATTTCTTCGCCAGGAACCAGCTTTCACAGTTCATGGACCAGACGAATCCGCTTTCCGAACTCACGAACAAACGCCGTCTCAGCGCCCTCGGGCCAGGCGGTCTCAGCCGTGAACGTGCGGGATTCGAAGTCCGCGACGTGCATTCAAGCCATTACGGAAGGGTATGCCCGATCGAGACGCCTGAAGGTCCGAACATCGGTCTCATATCCTCGATGTCCCTTTATTCAAGGATAAACCGCTACGGTTTCCTCGAGACTCCATACAGGCTCGTAAAGAACGGTGTGGTGACCAAGGACATCAAATATCTCACCGCCGACGAGGAGGAGAAATACGTCATAGCTCAGGCCAACGCCCCGATCGATGAGAAGGGCAAGTTCCTCAATGAAATGGTCATGTGCAGGTATCAGGGAGATTCAGCTGAAAGGCCCAGGGATACGATCCAGTGCATGGATGTCTCCCCGAAGCAGCTCGTAAGCGCAGCTGCCGGACTTATTCCGTTCCTTGAGCACAACGACGCGAACCGCGCATTGATGGGCTCGAACATGCAACGCCAGGCCGTACCTCTTATGACGACCGAGTCCCCTCTTGTGGGAACAGGTCTTGAGCACAGGGTCGCATCCGACTCCAGGGCTGTTGAAGTTGCGATCAAGGAAGGTATTGTCGCCAGCGTCACAGGCAACCAGATCGTCATCTCCCCTGACGGGAAGATGCCTAAATCTGAGAAGGACGAGAAGAACCAGTTCTACCATCTCAAGAAATATCTACGCAGCAACGCCGGAACCTGTATAAACCAGCGTCCGATCGTCAAGCTCGGGCAGAAGGTTAAGAAGGGCGAAGTGATCGCCGACGGCGCCGCAACAGGCAACGGTGAACTCGCACTCGGAAAGAATGTCTTTGTGGCATTCATGCCGTGGTGCGGATACAACTTCGAAGACGCCATCGTGATAAACGAGAGGATCGTCAAGGAAGACGTATTCACAAGCATCCACATAGACGAGTTCGAACTTACTGCGCGCGACACGAAGCTCGGACCAGAGGAAATAACCCGTGATATCCCGAACGTCAGCGAGGAAGCCCTCAGGAACCTCGGACCGGACGGAATCGTCAGGCTCGGTGCCGAAGTCAAGGCCGGCGACATACTCGTCGGTAAGATAACCCCCAAGTCCGAGACCGAACTCGCCCCGGAGGAAAGACTACTCAGGGCTATATTTGGTGAGAAGGCCGCGGATGTCAAGGATTCAAGCCTTATAGTCAGCAGCGGCAAGGGTGGAATAGTGATGGATGTCAGGATCGAGAGAAGCAAGGATCCGAACAGGCAGACACTTACTAAGTCCGAAGTGCGCCGCCAGACTAAGATGGCAAAGGACAACTATAAGAACGAATACAATGAGATAGTGGAGGAGCTTGCTGACAGGCTCTCCGAAATAATGCTTGGCCAGAAGCTCCCCTGCCCGATCTATGACTCTACTTCATCGAAGCACAATGCAATCCTGATCTCTGCGAACAGGAAGGTCACGAGGAGTTCGGTGCTCAAGCTCGCGAACAAGCATGACCAGTTCAAGATGGATTCATGCCCGCTCAGGAAGACCATTGACGGGATCATCGAGACATTCATCCCCAGATTCAAGGAGATAGAGGCCAACAGGGACGAGATACTCAAGTCGCTCGAAAAGGGCGAAGGAGTAGATCCGGGAATAGTGAAGAAGGTAAAGGTCTATGTCGCCAGCAAGCGCAAGCTTGAGGTCGGAGACAAGATGGCCGGACGCCATGGGAACAAGGGTATCGTCGCGAAGATAGTGCCCGAAGAGGACATGCCGTTCCTCGCAGACGGAACACCGGTTGACATCGTACTCAATCCCCTCGGTGTACCGAGCCGTATGAATGTAGGACAGGTTCTTGAGACCCATCTCGGCTGGGCTGCGAAGATACTGGGCCTCCAGGTCGCAAGTCCCGTGTTCGACGGAGTCAGCGAGCAGAAGATCATAGAGCTCATGACAAAGGCGAACGATAAGCTCTCCAAGGATAAAGGCGAAAAGTACGCCCTCGGATTCAAGCATGAGGGCAACAAGCTCGTGTTCGACGGAAAGACCGATCTATATGACGGCAGATCGGGCGAGAAGTTCGCCCAAAGGGTACTTGTCGGACAGATCTACATGATGAAACTTGACCACCTCGTGTCGAACAAGATACACGCCAGGGCGGTCGGACCATACTCGCTCGTGACACAGCAGCCTCTGGGTGGCAAAGCCCAGCACGGTGGACAGCGCTTTGGAGAAATGGAAGTGTGGGCGCTCGAAGCGTACGGTGCGGCATATACCCTTCAGGAAATGCTGACCGTCAAGAGCGATGACGTCGTTGGACGCGCGAGGATATACGAGTCCATAGTCAAGGGACACAACGTCCTCGAGCCGCACAGGCCTGAATCCTTCAACGTATTGCTGAAGGAAATGCAGAGCCTTGGCATCGACATTCGTATCACCAACAAGCAGAGCTTGTCTGAATAACCTCAGGAGGATTTAAACGTGATAGACAGCAGTTATGCATACAAGGAACTACTCGGACAGCGTGAGGAGAGTTCTTCATTCGGCGGAGTCACGATCAACGTGGCGTCTCCTGAAGTCATACGCTCATGGAGCCACGGGGAGGTAAAGAACCCCGAGACAATAAATTACCGCAGCTTCAAGCCCGAAAAGGGTGGTCTCTTCTGCGAGAGGATCTTCGGTCCTACCCGCGACTGGGAATGTAACTGCGGAAAGTACAAACGCGTGAAGCACAAGGGCGTCGTCTGCGACAGGTGCGGCGTCGAAGTCACTCAATCCAGAGTAAGGCGTGAACGCATGGGCCATATCGACCTTGCAGTTCCCGTCTCACACATCTGGTTCTTCAAGTGCATGCCAAGCCGTATCGGGCTAATGCTCGACATGACCGCCAGGGCGCTTGAAAGGGTCATCTATTACGAGGACTGGGTTGTCACAGATCCCGGCGACACGCCGCTCAAGCTCGGACAGCCTCTTTCTGAACTCGAATATCGCGAAGCACGCGAAGACTACGGCGAGAACTTCAAGGCCGACATGGGCGCTCCTGCGGTCAGAGTACTCCTCGAGAAGATCAATCTTGAGACTCTGAGGAAGGAACTCGAGGAGCAGATGGCTTCCACAAGAAGCAAGGTCATCCGCGTCAAGCTCGCCAAGAGGACAAGGCTCGTTGAAGGATTCCTCAAGAGCAGTTCACGTCCGGAATGGATGATAATGGAAGTCCTTCCTGTGATACCTCCGGATCTCAGGCCTCTCGTCCCTCTCGAAGGCGGAAGGTTCGCTACATCCGATCTGAACGACCTCTACAGAAGGATCATAAACCGCAACAATCGTCTCAAGAACCTGCTGAAGCTCAGGACCCCCGAGGTCATCATCAGGAATGAGAAGCGCATGCTCCAGGAAGCAGTTGATGCCCTTCTCGACAATGGCCGACACGGCCGTGCCGTTACAGGTGCAGGGAACCGTCCTCTGAAATCCCTCAGCGACATGCTGAAGGGCAAACAGGGACGCTTCCGCCAGAACCTCCTCGGAAAACGCGTCGACTATTCCGGCCGTTCTGTCATCGTTGTCGGTCCGGAACTTAATCTTGGCCAGTGCGGACTTCCCAAGAAGATGGCACTCGTGCTCTTCGAACCCTTCATAATCAGATATCTGAAGCAGAGGGGCTATGTCCACACAGTACGCAGCGCAAAGAAGATGATCGAGCGAGGCGAACCGGTCGTGTGGGATATCCTTGAGGAAG
This sequence comes from uncultured Victivallis sp., assembly GCA_964600895.1. Lineage (GTDB taxonomy): Bacteria > Verrucomicrobiota > Lentisphaeria > Victivallales > GWF2-50-93 > GWF2-50-93. Next base: position 37,193 of record CAZRKP010000002.1, on the reverse strand, counting down.
TGACGAAGGGGCACCCGGTGATGCTGAACCGTGCTCCTACACTCCACAGGCTGAGTATTCAAGCTTTCGATCCGATCCTCATCGAAGGTTCGGCGATCCGTATACATCCGCTCGTTTGTACCGCATTCAACGCGGACTTCGACGGTGACCAGATGGCGGTGCACATTCCGCTTTCAAGCGCGGCACAGCTCGAGGCAAGGCTCCTGATGTTCGCGACGAACAACATATTCTCCCTCGCAAACGGCAAGCCGATAACAACGCCGACCCAGGACATCACGCTTGGCGCATATTATCTCACTGTCAAACCGAAGAACATCGACAAGGCAAAGACCTTCAAGGATTATTTCGAGGTCTTTTCCGCACTTGATGCCGGTTCAATAAAGATACATGACGCCATAAAGATCCCTAATCCGAATCTCGGCAAGAAGACAATCCATGGGAATTCGGAGGCCAAATACATCGTAACCACTGCAGGCCGCTGCATATTCAATGAGATATGGGACAAGAACCTTGGATTCTACAATGATGTGGCCGACAAGAAGCGTCTCGGAAAGCTCATCACCACAACTTATACCAATGTGGGACATGAGAAGACCGTTGAAGTGCTCGATGCCCTGAAAAAGCTGGGCTACGAGTATGCAACACGCGCAGCTTTCTCGATTTCCATCACCGACATGGTCATACCGGAAAAGAAGGAAGACCATATCAAGAACGCCAGGGCTGATATCGAAAGGATAGAATCCCAATTCAAGAGCGGTGTCATCACACCCGGCGAGCGCCACAACAAGATCATTGACATCTGGACACAGGCCAGCAACAGGGTGGCGAACGAACTCTTCGCATCCCTGGACTTCTCCGTCGACAAGACTAAGGCGAATGAGATTAATCCAGTGTTCGCGATGCTTGACTCGGGCGCACGAGGCAGCAAGGACCAGATAAGGCAGCTCGCAGGCATGCGAGGCCTGATGGCAAAGCCTTCCGGAGACATCATCGAACGTCCAATCATATCCAACTTCCGCGAAGGTCTTTCCGTGCTCGAATACTTCATCAGTACCCACGGTGCAAGAAAAGGTCTGGCGGATACCGCCCTTAAGACAGCTGACTCCGGATACATGACACGTAAGCTGGTCGATGTCTCGCAGGATGTCATCTGCAATGAACCCGATTGCGGGACAGTCAAGGGCATCTGGGTTGGAAATGTGATCGAGGGTGACGAAGAGATCATCCCGCTGAGGGACAGGATCGTCGGAAGATTCAGCGCCCAGGACATTCGTGACCCTGTAAAGGGCGACGGATCCCTCATAATCGCTGCGAACGATGAGATAACCGAAACAGTGGCGGCAAAACTTGCCGATAGCGGCATCAACCGCGTTTACATACGCTCCGTGCTGACATGTGAGACTAAGTTCGGTGTCTGCGTGAAGTGCTATGGCCGCAATCTCGCCACGAACAGGCTTGCAGACGTAGGTGATGCGCTCGGAATAATCGCAGCACAGTCAATCGGTGAACCTGGCACACAGCTGACAATGAGGACATTCCATATCGGTGGTACCGCCTCATCCTCATATAAACAGCCAATTATAAGGATCAGGAACGCCGGTATCATCAAATATGCCAACGCCAGAGTTGTCACAAACGACAAGAACGAACATATCGTGGTTAACAAGAACAGTTTCGCGATCGTCGAGGATGAGAAGAGCGTTGAGATCGACAGGTATGAACTCGCCATCGGCGCCATACTCACGAAGTCTGAAGGCGACAAGGTGAAGACCAACGACAGGATAGCAAGCTGGGATACCTACAACATTCCGATCATCTCGGAAGAAAGCGGAATCGTAGAGTTCCGCGACCTGATCGAAGGTGTCACGCTCAACCGCGAGACCAAGGCAAACAGGGTCGAGGAAATCACCGTGATGGAGCACCGCGAAGATCTCCATCCGCAGATCGTCATCAAGGACGACAAGGGCGAGATCATCTCCCATTACACCCTGCCTGCAAGCGCCTACCTCATGATCAAGGAAGGTGCGAAGATCAAGGCCGGTACCGTTCTCGCCAGGATGCCGCGACAGACCGCGAAGAACAAGGACATCACCGGCGGTCTCCCGCGCGTTGCCGAGCTCTTCGAAGCAAGGACTCCTAAGGACGTTGCGGAAATCGCAAGGATCGACGGCAAGGTCGAACTTGGAAAGATGATCCGTGGCAGACGCCAGCTGATCATACGCGACGTGGAAAACAACCAGACCGAGGAGCACCTTATCCCGGCGAACAAGCATCTCTCCGTTGGTAAAGGAGATCTCGTCCACAAGGGACAGAAACTGACCGAAGGTTCTATCGTCCCGCAGGAACTCCTTGAGATATGCGGTCCGCAGGAACTCCAGGAATATCTTGTCAATGAAGTCCAGCTCGTATACAGGGCGCAGGGCGTTGAGATCAACGACAAGCATGTCGAGATCATCGTACGTCAGATGCTCCAGAAGGTGCGCATCACCGATCCGGGCAACACTCAGTTCCTGCCAGGCGAACAGATCGACAGGCATACGTTCCTTGATGAGAACTCGCAGGTCGCTTCCAAGGGTGGCAAGCCCGCTGAAGCCGAACCGGTCCTCCTGGGTATCACAAAAGCCTCACTTGAGACCGACAGTTTCATCTCGGCTGCCTCGTTCCAGGATACGACAAGGATCCTGACTGATGCAGCGACCCTCGGCAAGATCGACTATCTGAGGGGATTCAAGGAAAACGTGATCACCGGACATCTCATTCCTGCCGGAACGGGAACCGAGGAGATCCAGAAGATACTTATCAAGAAGCTCGGTGAGGAGCTGCCGCCTGAGGCTGATCTTTCAAAGCCACAGCAGGACAAGCCTACTCTCGAGGAAGCTGCCGCCATAAATGCGGCGAGGGAGATGCTTTCCATCAAAGATTGAATTTGATGGTTGCATATTTCCAGACATGGGATATAATATGAGCCCGCTTTTTGAGCGGAACAGGAAATAAAGGAAAAATTAATGCCGACAATTAACCAGTTGATTAAAAGAGGCCGTAGCAAGAAGTTCAAGAAGAGCAAGGCCCGTGCGCTCGAGAGTTGTCCTCAGAGGCGCGGAGTATGCCTGCAGGTGACGACCAGGACGCCCAAGAAGCCGAACTCAGCTTTGAGGAAGATTGCCAGGGTGCGCCTTACGAACGGACAGGAAGTAACAGCCTACATCGGCGGTGAGGGACACAACCTCCAGGAACACTCGGTGGTTCTTGTCAAGGGTGGACGCGTACGCGATCTCCCTGGTGTGAGGTACCACATCGTCCGTGGAACTCTCGACTGCCTCGGAGTTGAGAAACGCAAGCAGGCGCGTTCCCAGTACGGTGCTAAGAAGGCCAAATAAGGTTTTCACAGCATCATTTGATGGACTTTGAAGCTGTCGGCATCCGGAAAACAAGGATGTCGATAGTTTTTTTTGAGAAAACAATAACATTTAGGAACAGGGAAAAATGAGAAGACATAGATCCGCAAAGCGAGTCCTTACGCCGGACGTCAAATACAACAGCGAGCTTGTTGCGCGCCTCATCAATACGATCATGATAAGCGGTAAGAAATCGACCGCACAGAGGATCGTATATGACGTATTCAACGAACTCAAGCTCAAGAAGAAGGACATGGAACCCCTCGAGGTCTTCCTGCAGGCACTTGAGAACGTGAAGCCTCGCCTCGAAGTCAAGAGCCGTCGAGTCGGTGGTGCGACATACCAGGTTCCGGTGGAGATCAATCCTGAGCGACAGATCGCGATCGGCCTCAGATGGCTTGTCACCTACGCGAAGGGCAGGAAAGGGCAGTCCATGAAGAAAGCTCTTGCATCGGAGCTCCTCGATGCTTTCGACAATACAGGTTCAGCAATAAAAAAGAAGGAAGATACCCATAAGATGGCCCAGGCCAACAAGGCCTTTGCCCATTACAAATGGTGATTTAGTTCACCAGGTTCTTTGACAGTCTATGCTCAGCAATCATAAAAAGGAATACAAGGAGGCCTCTGGCCGCGCTGTTCCACTCGCAAGAGTGAGGAACATAGGCATCATGGCCCATATCGATGCGGGTAAGACGACTGTCAGCGAGCGTATCCTCTACTACACAGGCAAGAACTACAAGATGGGCGAGGTCCACGAGGGCACCGCCACCATGGACTGGATGATCCAGGAGCAGGAGCGAGGCATCACCATCACTTCAGCCGCCACCACCTGCACATGGAAAGACCACAAGATAAACCTGATTGACACCCCCGGACACGTCGATTTTACCGCCGAAGTTGAAAGATCCCTGCGAGTTCTCGATGGAGCAGTCGCGGTGTTCTGCGCCGTCGGCGGAGTACAGCCCCAGTCCGAAACCGTCTGGCGGCAGTCGAAGAAATACAACGTTCCAATCATCGCATTCGTCAACAAGATGGACAGGACGGGCGCTGACTTCCAGAAGGTCGTAGATGACATCCATGACAAGCTGGGGGCAACCGCCGTCCCGCTGCAGATTCCGATCGGAAAGGAAGCCGCGTTCGAAGGTATTGTCGACATCCTTGAAAAGAAAGCACTCTACTTCAAGGAGGAGGAACTCGGTGCGCAGATACACGTCAAGGAGATCCCGGCCGACCTCAAGGAACAGGCCGAACAGGCTTATAAGTTTATAATTGAATGTCTCGCCGAAGTCGACGAACACATCATGGCAATGTACCTCGAGGACAAGAAACCGGATATAAAGATGATCAAGCAGGCGATAAGGCGCACAGTCATCGCCGGCGACATAGTTCCTGTCGTATGCGGTTCGGCATTCAAGTACAAGGCCGTGCAACCGGTACTCGACAGCGTCGTTGAGTATCTCCCCTCCCCGATCGACGTCTGGGAGATAAAAGGCACGGATCCGGCGACCGAACAGCCTATGGAACGCCATGTCGGTGATACTGAGCCGTTCTCCGCCCTCGCCTTCAAGATAATGAACGATCCCCATGTCGGAAAGCTCACATTCTTCAGGGTCTATTCCGGAACTCTTGAAAAAGGTTCGACCATATTTAATCCGAGGACGAAAAGACGCGAAAGAATTGGAAGAATACTCCAGATGCATGCCAACCGCAGGGACGATCTCGAGCAAGTATTCAGTGGAGACATCGCTGCCGCGGTGGGCCTCAAGAATGTCACTACCGGCGACACTCTCTGCTGTGAGGACAAACAGATCATCCTTGAATCCATGAAGTTCCCGGAACCCGTGATATCGATGGCTGTTGAACCGAAGACCTCCGGCGACCGCGACAAACTCTACACCGCATTAGGCGCCCTGTCAGATGAAGATCCCACCTTTAGGATCAAGACCGATGAAGACACAGGACAGACCATCATCTCCGGAATGGGCGAATTGCATCTCGACATAATACGCGACAGGCTCCTTAGGGAATACAGGGTCGAGGCGAACACAGGCAAGCCAGAGGTCGCATACCGCGAGACAATTTGCAAACCTTCTGAATCCAACACCAAGTTCGTGCGCCAGTCCGGCGGACGCGGACAATACGGGCATGTCATAATCAGCATGGAACCCAGGCCGCGCGGCTATGGCGTCATAATAGAGAACAAGGTCGTCGGCGGAAGGATCCCGAAGGAATTCATCAAGCCCATTGAGAAAGGGCTTCTCGAGGCATCTACAACAGGCGCTCTTGCCGGATACCCGGTAGTCGACCTCCACATCCAGATACTTGACGGCTCGTATCATCCGGTGGACTCGTCCGAGCTCGCGTTCAAGATCGCTGCATCAATGGCATTCAAGGATGCATCGAAAAAGTCCGGCATGGTACTGCTTGAACCGATCATGAAGGTGGAGATCACCACTCCAGACGAGAACATGGGCGACGTCATCGGCGACACTTCAAGCCGCAGGGGACAGATTATTGAGGTTGAGACGAAGGGCAACACCACGAAGATCCTCGCCCACTCACCCCTGTCCGAGCTTTTCGGTTACGCAACGGCAATACGCTCTCTGTCAAAAGGGAGAGCTTCATATTCAATGGAACCTTCCCATTTCGAGAAGGTCCCGTCCGAGTTACAAAAACAAATTGTTGAAAAGGAAAATAAAAAATGAGCGCAGCAACAGCAAAACAGACCATTCGGATCAAACTGCAGGCTTTCGATCATCGTATTTTGGATCAGTCTGTGGCGGAGATCGTGAATACGGTGCGCAGAACTGGAGCACTCATAGCGGGGCCGATCCCTCTCCCGACGAGGATCGAACGCTTCACAGTGAACCGTTCGCCGCACTGCGACAAGAAATCAATGGACCAGTTTGAAATCAGGACCCACAAACGCCTGATGGACATCATCAACCCGACGGCAAAGACGGTCGACGAGCTGAAGAAGCTCAACCTTCCTGCCGGTGTTGATATCTCCATCAAGATCGGATCCTGAAGGCACCTCTGCATTATTAAACACGCAAGTGCCTCTAACAAAGGAGAAGTATGAAAGGTATCATCGCGAAAAAGCTCGGCATGACCCAGGTCTATGACGACAACGGCGCACTGGTTCCAGTGACCGTTCTCGAGGCCGGTCCATGCACCGTAATGGAAGTGAAGACAAAGGACAAGAACGGATACTCCGCAGTCCAGCTCGGATTCGGGGCCAGGAAGTCCAAGAATGCCGGCAAGGCCGTACTCGGCCGCGCCAAGAAAGCCGGAATGGAAGGCAAAAACCCCCACTCCGACTACAGGGAAATTATTGATCCCGACAAGGAATACAAGATCGGCGACGTGATAAAGGCCGATGTGTTCGAAGCCAAGGAATACGTAGATGTCAATGGAATAGTCAAGGGAAAAGGCTTCCAGGGCGTCGTAAAGCGTTATCATTTCGCTGGTGGTCGTGCAAGCCATGGTGGCGGCTGGTTGAGAAGGGCAGGTTCGATCGGACAGAAGGAGCGCCCCGGCAACATCATCAAGGGCAAAAGGATGCCCGGACACATGGGTAATGTACCGAGGACAATTCAAAACCTCCTCGTTGTCAAAGTCTCCCTTGAAGACAATCTCATTTTCCTCAAAGGCGCAGTCCCTGGCCCAAACGGCGGGATACTGACAGTCAGAAGCGCCATCAAAAAAAGCATTAAAAAGAATTAGGCGGTGACTTATGACTAAAACCAAAAAGACAAAATCGGACGCAAAGAAGGAATTATCCGTCAAGATAATTGACAACAGCGGTTCAGCAGCGGGCGAACTCGCACTGAAGCCGAAACAGATAGAACTCGAGAAGGGCGCACAGGCCGTTCATGAATCAGTCGTAGCTCATCTCGCCGAGAAACGTGCAGGCACGGCATCCACCAAGGACCGTTCGGAGGTCAGCGGTGGTGGTGCGAAGCCATGGCGCCAGAAGGGAACCGGACGCGCACGCGTCGGAAGCAACAGGAGCCCGATCTGGAGGCATGGTGGAATCACATTCGGACCGAAGCCCCGCAAATATGACATGAAGGTCAACAGGAAGGTCCTCTCCCTCGCTCTCAGGCGCGCATTCAGCGAGAAGGTCTCTGACGGGACGCTTGTGATGACCGAATCGTTCAAGATCGATGCCCCGAAAACAAAGAACGTCGCATCGCTCCTGGACAAGATGAAGCTCGGAGAAAACGTACTGCTCGTGCTCAAGGAACTCGACAAGGATCTTGTCAGGGCCTCGCGCAACATGCCGGAAGTCATGCTCGTGGAAGCCGATTCCGTGAATACGTACCAGCTACTGCTCAAGCATAAAATACTTTTCACGAAGGACGCGATGGACGTCTTCCTGAAAAGGATCGAATAAAAAGGAAGGAATCCATGAACAACCCATATCAGATAGTCGAGACCATCATGGTCACCGAACGGAGCATGGACCTCAAGGCTGCGAACAAGTATATCTTCAAGGTCCATCCTGATGCGAACAAGATCGACATCAAGAACGCCATTGAGAAGCTTTATGAGGTCAAGGTCAAGTCCGTCAACATCCTGAACAAGAAGGGCAAGATGAAACGCGCCGGAAGGATGATGAAATATGGACGCCGCCCGGACGTCAAGAAGGCGATCATAACATTGTCAAAAGGTTCAATCGAAATCGTTTGACGCAACACAGTGAGGTAATAACATGGCTTTAAAGACATTTAGACCGCTTACGCCGGGACTGAGAGGGAAATCGGTACTCGATTTCTCCGAGATAACCACCAGTTCCCCGGAGAAGTCACTTACCGTTGGTAAAAGGGCTACCGGCGGAAGGAACAACAATGGACGCATGACCACCCGTTTCCGCGGGGGCGGCGTGAAGAGGCGCCTGCGCCTGATCGACTTCAAGCGCGACAAGAACGGAGTTCCTGCGAAGGTCGCAACGATCGAATACGATCCGAACCGCAGCGCGAACATCGCACTCCTCATCTATGCGGACGGCGAGAAGCGCTATATCCTCGCACCGATCGGACTCAAGGTCGGCGACAAGGTGATGAGCGGCGAAAAGGCCGAGATCAAGCCTGGCAATGCCCTCAAGCTCAAGAACATTCCCGACGGTGTCGACATCCACAATATCGAGATATTCCCCGGAAGCGGCGCAAAACTCGTCCGTTCCGCCGGAATGCTCGCCCAGCTCCGTTCGAAGGAAGGTGAATATGCCACTATCAGGTTACCGAGTGGTGAAGTCAGGATGCTGCATATCGATTGCATGGCGACCCTCGGACAGATTGGAAATCTCGACCATATGAACGTCAAGCTCGGAAAGGCCGGACGCAAGCGTTATCTTGGATTCCGTCCCCATGTCCGTGGCATGGCGATGAACCCGATCGACCATCCCAACGGCGGTGGTGAAGGACGTTCGAAATCGGGCGGTGGCAGACAGCACCCGATGTCCCCGTGGGGTAAACTTGCCAAGGGCAAGAAGACCCGCAACAAGAGAAGGACTTCCGATAGATTCATAATTGAACGGAGGAAAAAATAATGTCTAGATCAGTTAAAAAAGGACCATTCGTCGATGTCCACCTTGCAACAAAGGTGGAGAAGATGAACAAGACCGGAATGAAGAAGCCGATCAAGACCTGGTCGCGCCGCTCGATGATAGCCCCCGACTTTGTCGGACATACTTTCAATGTCCACAACGGCAAGACTTTCATCAACGTATATGTGACTGAAAACATGGTCGGCCACAGGCTAGGCGAGTTCGCAATGACCCGTACGTTCAGACAGCACGGTGTCATCAGCGGTAAGACAGCCACAGCCACCACGTAATCCATCACTAAATGCTGCATTTCAAAAGGAGCGTCCATCCGGGCGCTCCTTTTTATTTTCTTATCTGGATATCTTCCTGTACCATAAAAGAAAATACGCTTGTGTCTCCGTGTCCCTGTGGTAGATTACCTACCTGTCGTTTTCAAATCGGCAATCGGAAATCTAAAATTGGAAATAATCTATGACGGACAGGATCAAGGTCGGAGTAATCGGGGTCGGTGTCCTTGGCAAGCACCATACCCGCCTATACAAGCATAGCAAACTCGCGGAACTCGTCGGCATCTATGACGCCAACAAGGAGACAGTCAAGGCTGTTTCAGAGGAGTTCGGAGTAAAGGCTTATCCCACGATAAAGGAACTGGCAACCCACTGCGACGGACTCAGCATAGCCGTTCCGGCAGACCTTCATTATGAGGTTGCCCGAGATTTGCTCACCGATAAGAAGCATATCCTCGTAGAAAAACCGATAACCGCAAAGGTTGAACATGCGGAGGAACTCGTCAAGCTCGCGGAAACAAACAATGTCGTCCTGAGCGTAGGCCACGTCGAACGTTTCAATCCTGTCATGAGTTTCCTCGAGAAACAGGCCGGCAAAACACGTTTCATCGAGGCGCACCGCCTCGCCCCCTACCCCCCTGCCCGTCCCGGAATGCACAGGCGTGGTACTGAGGTAGGCGTGGTACTTGACCTGATGATCCACGATCTCGACATCATTCTGCACATGGTGGACAGTGAAGTTGAACGTGTTGATGCGGTCGGGATCCCTGTCCTCAGCCACGGCGAAGATATCGCCAACGCCAGGATAAAGTTCAAGAACGGTTGCGTGGCAAACGTAACCGCAAGCCGTGTCAGTCCGGAGCCAATGCGCAAATTCCGCGTTTTCCTCACCGATGCCTATATTTCGCTTGATTATGCCGATCGTTCCGGTGTCATGTATAGCCGCGGCCTTCTCGGGATAAAGAAACAGGCGGTACCAGTTGAAGACCACAACGCCCTTGAGAAGGAGCTTGAAGACTTCGTAAAATGCGTCCAGGAGGCGAAAAAGACTGGAAAGGCCCCTGCTCCCAAGGTTTCTGGCAGGCACGGACTGGAAGCCCTGAAACTGGCCGTTCTGATAACCGAGACCCTCCACGCGTATAACAAGCATTACAAGGTGTTCGAGAAATAAATTTTTCGGACGAAAAATTTATATCATGAAAGCCATAGCCAAATCAAAGATAAATCTCTTCCTTCGCGTGGTCCGCAAGAGGAAAGACGGATACCATGAGATTGAGACGATATTCCTACCCCTTGACAATCCCTGCGACACTGTCAGCTTGGATAATTCAAGGAATGGAAAACTGGAAGTTACATGTTCCAAAGCTTCCCTTTCCGGTCCGGACAACCTCTGCTATAAGGCTGCGGAGGCTTTTGCGAAATCCGCAAAGATCAAACCTACCTGGAAGATACATGTGACCAAGAGGATTCCGCTGGCGGCGGGACTCGGAGGCGGGAGCAGCGATGCGGCAGCGGTGTTGAGACTTCTGCAGAAGAAATATCCCAATAAAATTTCTGAAGCGGAGATTTTTCGTCTGGCATCCAAAATCGGTGCCGATGTCCCGTTCTTCCTGAATCCGGTTTCTTCATTTGCGACAGGAATAGGAGAGAAACTCAAGCCACTTCCGATAAAATGCAGAATTCCAATAGTCGTCGTTTTCCCAAGGTTTCCGGTAAGCGCCAAATGGGCATATCAGAACAGGATGAAATCCGTCAGCAAAGCTTCACTGGACAAAGTTTTTTCTGCACTCGAGAAAAATGATCCAAGGAGGCTTACCTCCCTACGGAACGATCTTGCTCCGGCATTGTGGAGGAAATTTCCATTCCTGGCTATTTTAAAGGATGATCTTTTGAGGTCTGGATCACTTGGTGTTGAAGTCAGCGGCAGCGGCTCATCACTGTTCGCGATTGCAAAATCCTCAGAATCAGCTGAACGAATTTCCAAGACAATGAACCGTCGTTTCGCTTGCAGTATCCGATGTTTCACGGCAGTGGTAAATGTATAGTCAACATTCCATATGCTGAATCCTTGACATTAATAAGTTCTCGACTAAGATTTTGTCCTTAGTTTAATTGCCAAAAGGGAGGATTTCAGATGATATTGAAAAAACTGTTCCTTGCTACTTTCACCATCCTGTGGCTGTGCATGCTTGCTATTGCAGAAGAACCGCAGCAGAAACCTTTCCTACATCCGCTTTTTTCCGACAACATGGTCATCCAGAGGGACGTGAAAGCACCAGTCTGGGGCTGGACAACTCCAAGATCTGAGGTGACTGTAGAACTTGATGGAGCAAAGGTCTCATGCAAAGCCGGTGATGATGGCAAATGGATGGCCGTCCTTCCTCCTCACAAGGCCGGTGGCCCTTTCACACTGAAAGTCACCGGAGCGGAAACCTTTACAAAGAGCAATGTGATGATCGGAGATGTATGGATCTGTTCAGGACAGTCGAACATGGAAATGGGAATCGGAGCATGCCAGAATGGCAAAGAGGAAATTGCTGCTGCAAACTTTCCGAATATCCGACTTTTCACAGTACCGAAGAAAATAGCATTCGAACCACAGACCGTATTCTCTCCGGGACAGCCCATGCAGTCAAAATGGCTCGTATGCAGTCCAGAGACAGTGGGAGCTGAAGGTTGGGGTGGCTTTTCCGGTGTCGGCTTCTTCTTTGGCAGGGAATTGAATAAGGCGTTGAATATCCCTATCGGCCTTATCCACACATCCTGGGGTGGAACGATCGCTGAAGCTTGGACGAGTGCCGAAGGACTTGGCACGGTTCCGGATTTCAAGGACAGCCTTGCCGTTTTCCAGGATCAAGTAAAGAAATTAAAAGCCGGACAGGCGGACTTTGCAAAGGAAATGGATGCCTGGTGGAAAGATAATGATCCCGGCAGCAAGTCCGGCTGGGCCGATCCCGATCTCAATACTTCCGACTGGAAAGACATGGAAAGCCAGCCGAAGAACTGGGAACAGTGCGGACTTGCAAACTTTGACGGAGTAGTTTGGTTCCGCAAGACCATTGAATTGCCAGAAGCCTGGACAAATGTTGATGCCAATCTTGGCCTGGCTTCGATCGACGATATTGATACGACATTCGTAAATGGAGTTCAGGTCGGCGGCATGGACAACTGGCAATCTCCTCGGAATTACAAGGTGCCCAAGGGAACTTTGAAGGCCGGAAAGAATGTCATTGCTATCCGTGTTCTTGATACCGGAGGCGGTGGTGGTTTCCATGGGGATGCAAATGCAATGGCCCTGAAGGCTGAAGGCCAGACCGCTATTCCGCTTGCCGGAATCTGGCAATACAAAATAGCTTCACCTTTGAAGGATATGAAGCCGGCTCCCAAAAAACTCGACGGGAATCCGAACCAGACCACGGTTCTTTTCAACGGAATGATCTTCCCTCTGCTTCCTTTCGCTGTAAAAGGCGCGATCTGGTACCAGGGAGAGTCCAACTCCGGACAGCCGATCGTATATCGCAGGCTCCTTCCCGCAATGATCCAGGACTGGCGTACACGTTTTGGAGTAGGAGATTTCCCGTTCCTCATCGTACATCTGGCAAGTTTCATGGAAGTTCAGAATGCTCCTATGCAGGATGGCTGGGCCTTGATACGCGAATCCCAGTATTTCATATCCCGTGACGTGAAAAACAGCGGTCTTGCTTCCGCTATTGATATCGGGGATGCAAAAGACATTCATCCGAAGAACAAACAGGAGGTTGGACGCAGGCTCGCACTTATTGCACTTGCCAAGACATATGGCCAGGATGTCGTCTATTCCGGACCAGTATTCAAATCGATGGAAGTAAAAGGCAATGAGATCATCCTGACATTCGACAATGTCGGCGGAGGTTTGGTTGCAAAAGGTGACAAACTGACAGGATTTGCAATTGCCGGTGCAGACAAGAAATTTGAATATGCGGATGCAAGAATCGATGGCAATACGGTGATTGTTTCTTCACCGAAGGTTGCCACGCCTGCAATCGTATATTATGGCTGGGCGAACAATCCTGTCTGCAATCTTTATAACAAGGAAGGCCTTCCAGCAGTCCCATTCAGGACCAACCCCGAATAAGTTAAGAAGGACGATAGTTTATGAGAAGCGGAATATCAGCAGGCGGAAACTGGATAATCGACCTGATAAAATTCGTCGACAGTTATCCGGAAGAAGGTAATCTTGCGAATATCCTGAAGACTGAGGCTCCTGCAAATGGCGGCTGCCCGTACAACGTCCTCCTGGACCTGGCAAGACTCAAATCAGGGATCCCATTACAGGCCATTGGCGCGATAGGAGATGATGAATTCGGCAATTTCATCATGAACGACTGCGAAAAATACGGGGTACGCACCGATCTCATGAGTAAGAGGGCTGGACTTCCCACCTCGTATACGGATGTCATCACGGTAAAATCCAACGGACATCGTACCTTCTTCCATGCCAGGGGCGCAAATGCCTCCCTTGACATCGACGACTTCAAGATCGACAAGATCAAAGGCAGGATCTGTCTTGTCGGGTATCTTCTGCTCCTTGACAAGCTGGATGAGACGGACAAGGTCTTCGGCACGCGCGCGGCAAGACTTCTTTCAATGCTCAAGGATTCCGGGATAGAGACTGCAATAGACGTAGTCAGCGAGAACAGCGAAAGGTTCAACAGGCTTGTAACTCCTTCATTGAAGTTCACCGATTATCTCATATTCAACGAGGTTGAAGCTGGAAAGGTACTAGAAAAAAAGATCCGCAGGAAAGATGGAAGCATTGATTTCAAGGATGCCTCTTCTGCTGCAGACGCCCTGCTGAAGCTTGGGGTCGGAAAGATGGTTGTCATCCATTTTCCCGAAGGTGCAGTGGTATCTGCAAAGGAAAGTGGCAGGATCGTCCGTGAAACCTCCAAGTCACTGAAGCTCCCTGCTGGATTCATCAAGGGCACGGTTGGCGCTGGTGATGCTTTCTGTGCAGGATGCCTGCAGATAATCTACGATGGTGGGTCTCTGAAGGAGATGCTTGATTTCGGCAATGGACTTGCGGCCGCATCGCTTTCCCATCCGAGCGCATCCCTCGGCATCGATTCAATCGTCCAGGTGAAGGAATTGATTGCAAAATTCAAGTAATTTTCCATAACCATAGATAACACAGAAATAATAAATCAAGAGATACTTTATATTAGAATTCACAGAAGAGGAAAAGAACGACAATATTTCGAAGGTGATTTTTGTATTCCGTGTGTTCTGTGGTTCAATAAAATCTGGAGTTTTTTATGAAAAGATCTGAATTGAATAATTATCTCCGCGAGGCTAAGGCTTTTTTCAAGAAGCACAAGTTCGAACTTCCGCCATGGGCGTTCTGGTCACCTGAAAAATGGAAGAAGGCCGGAAAAGAATGCGATGAGATCAGGAAGAACAAGTTGGGATGGGACATCACCGATTTCGGCATGGGCAACTACAAGAAGCTTGGACTTCTGCTCTTCACGGTCCGCAATGGAGCCTATGGTGAAAAGAACGGCAAGCCATACGCCGAGAAGATAATGATAGCCAAGGTAAACCAGGTCACCCCGACCCATTTCCACTGGAACAAGATGGAGGACATCATAAATCGCGGCGGTGGTGACCTTGTCATGAGGCTTTGGAAGGCCGACAAAAAGGAAGGACTCTCCAAGGAAAGTTTCACTGTCCAGGTGGACGGAGTAACAAGAAAGATGAAACCTGGCTCACTCCTGCGGCTTAAACCCGGTGAAAGCATCACTCTTGAACCCTATATCTACCATCGGTTCTGGGCGGAGAAGTCCATGTGCCTGATAGGTGAGGTGTCGATGGTGAACGACGATGCCAACGACAACCGGTTCCACGACAAACTTGGCCGTTTCCCTGAGATTGAAGAGGATGAAAAACCACTGCATTTGCTTTGCAACGAATACCCATGAAGAATGAACCGGCGACCGAAAACAAATACAATCAAGGTTACTCGTGAAGACATTTCTTGGAATAGGACTTGGGCCGATACAGACTGGGATATTCCTGCTCGGTGCTTCCAAGGGCGGATTCGACAGGATAATTGTCGCCGATGTGGACAAATCGCTGGTGAAGGCGCTACGCTCTGACAAGGGACTGATAACTATCAACATCGCTACCAGGGACAAAATTCTCCAGGAGAAGATTCCTAATATAGAAATTTACAATCCGACAGATCCTGCTGATCTGGAAAAGCTGATTTGCATAGCGGCTGAATCCGGTGAGATCGCCACCGCCCTGCCCGGCGTAAAATTCTTTGCGAACATCGCACCTTGGCTGAGGAAAGGATTTGAGAAGGAGCCTTCATGCAGAAGATTCATCTATACCGCTGAGAACCATAATCATGCTGCAGAACTACTGAATGAGGCTATTGGCGGAAACTTTCCAAACACACATTATCTGAACACCGTCGTCGGAAAAATGAGCGGCATTGTTCCATCTGAAGATTGCATAAGGAAAAATCTCAGAACTCTGACTCCTTCCGCAGACCGCGGACATCTCGTCGAAGAGTTCAACAGGATCCTGATAAGTGAATGCCCGGATATTGACAAGAGACAGACAAAGGGGCTTCATGTCAAAAAGGATCTGCTTCCATTTGAAGAAGCCAAGCTTTACGGGCATAACGCCATTCATATGCTTCTCGGGCTACTTGCTTCTGAAAAGAACGTCACCTTTATGCACGAACTCGCAGGCCATCCTGATATCATCGAGATCGGAAGACGGGCCTTCATTGATGAATCAGGACACGCCCTGTGCATGAAATGGAGGGGGGCCGATGAGCTTTTCACAGAAGAAGGTTACAGTGTATATGCCGAGGATCTGCTCGTGCGGATGGTCAATCCATTCCTGACAGATTCGGTCGACCGCGTCTGCCGTGATCTGGAACGAAAGCTCGGGTGGGACGACAGGATAATCGGAACAATGCGGATGGTGATTTCCCAAGGTATAGAACCACTTGAACTCTCCAAAGGGGCAGCTATCGCCGCACGAAAACTCTTTGGAACTGAGACCTGCGATATTCGCAAAGGATTCGAGAAGCTCTGGCCATCTCCATGGACAAAAGAACATGAAAAGATTTTGAAGCTTTTTGTTTGATCTGTCTGTGTCCTGCCTGTGCAAGCCTGTGGCAAAACTTCTAGATTATCTTCAGGCTTTTCACGTAGTCGATCACATCTTCTGGCCTGACGGCCCGCAGGCAGCTGTAACTACCTTTTGCGCATTCCCGTTTGAAGCATGGCGCGCAGCACTGCTTTTCATGGAAAACCTTCCACTTCTTCGAGAGCGGACCGGTGAGATATGGATCTGTTGAACCAAAGATGGCTATGCCCGGTGTCCCGACGGCTGAAGCGAGATGCATGATTCCACTGTCATTGGAAATGCAGAGGCTTGCCTTCTGAAGGATGTAAATGAGTTCTGAGACATCGGTCTTGCCTGCCAGATCGAAGACCTTGTCCTCCGGAAATCCCTTTGATACAATCCTGGCGATGTCAGCTTCCTTCCCTGCGCCGGCAATCCCGACAGTCCCTCCGTTCTCAACCCAGAAATTGCATAGCTCCCTGTAATTTTCCGAAGGCCATCTCTTTGCTTCGCCATATGCGGCACCGGGCGCAACAAGTAGCAGCTTTTCACGTCCGGAGAGAGCAACAACCTCATATTTCATGTCATGGATTTTCTTTGCAACCTTGAACTCAGGAAAATCTCCCTGCCATTCTTCGGCGCCGAGGGAGTAAGCAAGGGCAAGATAAAGTCCCGCCTGATGGAAGTCATGGAACTGCCCTGGCCTTATCCTGGGGAAATTGACGGCCTTGCTCAGGAGTATTTTCCTCCCGCGCGCAGAGGCTCCATAAATTTTCCTTATGCCTGCGAGCTTCATCAGCAGGGCGTTCTTGAAGGAGTTGTTGAACAGCACACCGACACCGGCATGCTTCTGCTTCATATTGACAATATCCTTTTTGCTCTTCAGGAAGGACCTGTTGTCGGTCTCAATCACCTCATCCACAAACGGCAATGCCTTGAATATGTCGGATATCCCCTTAGGCGTTACAACGATGAACGGGCATTCGGCAGGAATAGTTTTCTTCAGCTGGTAAAGCGCAGGAACGGCCATCACCGCATCACCGAGCCAGTTCGGAGTACGGGCAATAAGACCGCCTTTCCAGTCCGAAGACTTCAATTCTGTCTTCGGGAAGACGGGAACTTTACCAAGAAGGATTTGCAGTTCGTTCATTTTACGGAAAACCTTACAAAAGGTATTTCGCGGCCTGTTCGACATCCTTGTCGCCACGCCCGCTGATGTTGATGACAACAATCTGGCTTTTCTTCATCTTAGGTATGACCTTCGCAGCGCCTGCGACAGCGTGCGCGCTCTCAAGCGCTGGGATGAGACCTTCCTGCTCTGAAAGGAGCTTGAACGCGGCAAGTGCCTCCTTGTCGCTGACCTTGGTATAACTCACACGACCGGAATCCTTGAGATATGAATGCTCAGGGCCAACCGCGGCATAATCAAGTCCTGCCGACACGGAATGCGTGAGGGCGATCTGTCCGTTCCTGTCCTGAAGCACATAACTGCGTGTTCCCTGCAGGATACCGAGCCTGCCGCCTGCGAACCTCGCAGCATGTTCACCGATTCGGCTTCCCCTGCCCCCGGCTTCGACACCGAGCATCTTCACCTTCCTATCCGCCAGGAACGGATGGAAAAGTCCAATCGAATTGCTTCCGCCTCCGACACAGGCGATCAGGAGATCGGGAAGCCTTTTCTCCTTCTTCAGGATCTGCTCCCTGGTCTCGCGTCCGATGCAGCTCTGGAAATCTCGTACTATTTTGGGGAAAGGATGCGGTCCGAGGGCGGATCCCAGTATGTAATGGCTGTTGCTGCTTGTGGCAACCCAGTCACGTATCGCGGCACTCACTGCTTCCTTTAATGTCTTCTGTCCGGCATACACCGGCCTGACTTCGGTTCCAAGGAGCTGCATCCTGATGACGTTCAGCGCCTGACGTTTCATGTCGACCTCGCCCATGTAGACAACGCATTCAAGACCGAACCTTGCGGCGGCGGTAGCGGTGGCGACACCATGCTGACCGGCACCGGTCTCGGCGATCACCCGTTTCTTTCCCATGCGTACAGCAAGCAAGGCCTGGCCGAGGGAATTGTTGATCTTGTGGGCTCCGGTATGGCAGAGATCCTCCCGTTTAAGGTAGACCTTGGCACCGTCGAAATATTTGGTGAGCCTTTCAGCGAAATACAGCGGGGTAGGCCTGCCAACATAGTCTTTCATGAGGCTGCAGAAAGTCTCCTTGAACCGGGGATCCTTCCTGCTCTGCTCATAGACCTTGTCCAGCTCGCGGAGGGCGGGCATGAGCGTTTCAGGGACAAACATCCCTCCATATATTCCGAAGTGCCCCAGATTATCGGGCAATTTATATTTTTTGAAATCCATAGATTTTGAGACAAATTAATGCTTTTAAGTTTCATTCCGGGCTACAAACTATAAAATATACCTTGTAATACATTTAATTGCTAATTTCGCGGACCTGCCTATATGACATTTATGGAAAAAGCAGAACAACGTCAGCCTGAGGAAACCCTGGACTATTTCGGGATAAGGCCCAGGACTGCCATTATCATGATCCTGCTTCTGGCGGCATTCTTCAGGATGTACAACATTTCCCAGACCAGCCTGTGGACCGATGAACTGGCCACATACTGGGCTTCTACGGCACCGACGGTCCATGAGTCAATAGACAGGGTGGCGGCAACACAGGGACAGTCGCCATTATACTTCCTTATTGAACGATGGATGCTCGAACAGCTCCCGAAGAGTGAATTTTCCGTAAGACTGCTTTCCCTCATCACTTCCCTAATATCGGTATATCTCATGTTCCATCTTGGCAGACTGATATTCGAAATTGATGCAAAAGCCCTGTTCGCCAGCCTGCTGTTCGCCATAAACGACTCGATGGTCTACTATGCCCAGGAGGCAAGGGCATATTCCATGGGGATAATGTTCGTGCTCCTGTCCCAGATCTTCTTCCTCTACATGTTCAGGAGGAGATCCATCTTCGACTTTATATTTTATGTATTATTCTCGATACTGACCTTCTATTCACACTATATCTTCGCATCCGTTCTCCTGGCACAGAACGTATACTACCTATATATAATCTACTGGAAAAAGACTCCCGCGTATCCATCCCTGTCGAAATGGGTAATCTCACAGATACTGATCGCTGCAACGATACCGGTTCTTTTCTTCCAACTCTCCGGCATGTTTGGCAACAGGGTCGCATGGGACTGGCTCAGGCAGATGGATCTTTTCCAGGCGGCAGAACTGCTCATATCGATGTTCAATCCCAAGCTGCTCCTAATCCTCGCTGGATGCTTCCTGCTATTCTATCCCTCTGAACGAATTAATTTCAAGGCCCGTTTGATGGAACACTCATCTCGTTACTTCCTGCTTTTCAGCTGGCTGATAATCCACTTCCTCTTCATATTCTGCGTTTCCAAGATCCTTGGCATATCCCTATTCGACACACGTTACTTTGTATTGTGCCTCATCCCCTTCTTCTTCATCATGGCAGGACTTGTCCACATCTTTAAATCCGACATCCTGAGGGTTGCATTTCCGGGAGTGTATATTGTGCTCTATCTGGGCTTCGTATCCATCCCGAACTATGCAACATACGGCCACTTCTCATATAAGATCACTCACAACTGGAGGGGAGCCGTGGAATTCGTGAACAAGAACTACAGGCTCGGTGATGTCATCCTCCTCCGCTCGGGATTCGTCAACGAGAACTGGCTCCCGACCACTGACAACAGGATCGTCCATGACTATGTCAAGGCTCCCTTCCGCTCATTCTACTGGAAGAAAAGGCGCGGCGTCCCCATGCATCCCACCATCTACAACCTGACATATACCTGGGAAAAGGACTTCTATCCATATTACGACATGATCTTCGACAAGGCCAAGGGATATGACAGGGTCTGGATCATCGGGGTAAACACACCAAACACGAACTATCCCACTTCAAACATCAGCACTTTCCTGGAAAAGGAATATGAGTTCACAAAAGTCTATGAGGCGAACTATTCCGGGGTATATGTCTGCCTGATGTCGTCCAACCCCTTTAAATCCGGTTCACTCTCGTTCTAATGGAAAACCATCTGACATACGGACTAATCATAGTCGGCGGCGGTCCGGCCGGGCTGATGGCTTCAATAAGCGCAGCAGGATGCGGAGCAAAGGTCCTTGTGCTTGAAAAGATGGACTCACCCGGCAGAAAGCTCCTTGCCACCGGTGGCGGACGCTGCAACATCACTAATATCCTGCCAAAGGAAAAACTGGCTGAATCCTTCGGACGGCATGGGCGCTTCATCATGCCTGCCATTGAATCGATGGACTCGGGCAACCTCAGGAAATTCCTCCATGAAATTGGTGTTCCCACTACCTGCATGGATGGATTCCATGTATTCCCGAAATCCCAGAAGGCGTTTGACATCCTCGATGCCCTTTTGAAAAAGGCCAGAGCTCTCGGTGTCGAAATTTCCAGCACGTCCAAGGCGACTGGCCTACTTATTGAACAATCAGCCATTATTGGTGTGAGAACTGGAAACAGCGAATTCCGCAGCTCAAAGGTGCTTCTGGCGACCGGAGGAATGAGTTATCCCTCCCTGGGCTCCGACGGCAGCGGATATGAACTTGCGAAATCCGCAGGACACAGGATAATCCGGCCCGTGCCAGCACTTGTTGAGCTCTACTGCCAGGAAGAATGGCCGGGACTGTGTGCTGGAATCACTTTCAAGGACGTTGAAGTCAGACTATCGAAGAAAGATGCCTGCAGGGGGGAATTCCTTTTTACGCACTCCGGCATATCCGGTCCTGCCGTGCTGGACATCTCAGGCAGGGCTGCATATGAACTTCAGGAATCTTCAAGGCCAGTCCTGCATGTAAATTTTTTCCCGGGACTGGAGAAGGACTTCTGGACAAATGAATTCGATAAGTGGCACAAGGAGCATGGCAGGAAAAAAATTGTCAACCTCCTTTCCGAACGTCTTCCCAGAAAGCTCAGCGGCATACTTTGCTCCCTTGCCGGATGCCCGGAGGATCTGGAATCTGCGAATTTCGCAAGACCTCAGCGCGAGAATCTGGCGCTTCTTCTTGTGGAATGCCCACTGACAATTACCGGAACTGGAGGTTTCGACAAGGCGATGCTCACAAAGGGAGGGGTCTCATTGAAGGAAGTTGATCCGAAGACCTTGGAAAGCAGGATCGTCAAAGGCCTCTTTTTCGCCGGGGAGATCCTTGATCTTGACGGCCCATGCGGCGGCTACAACCTGCAATGGGCGTTCTCGAGCGGACACCTTGCTGGCATGAATGCGGTGAAGTCCTGACGACCTGCGATTTGTCATGGAATGATCCGATGTTATATTTCATGAAAAAGACAAGTTCACAATATTTAAAACTGGAGGAAATGACATGGAAAAGAAATCAAGGCAGAACCGCAAGGACAAGGTCATCGAGGTGCTCAACAAGGCAAGATCGATGGAACTTCAGGCGATCCACCAGTATATGAACCAGCACTATAACATCGACAACATGGACTATGGCGATCTGGCAGCAAAGATAAAGCTTATTGCAATAGATGAGATGAGGCATGCGGAAATGTTCGCAGAGCGCATCGAGGAACTGGACGGCCAGCCAACCGCGTCGATGGCAGCCCAGGTGATCAAGGGACAGAAAGTTGAAGCCGTATTTCCCTTCGACGCCGGACTCGAGGACGACACCATAGACATATACAACCAGTTCCTGCAGGTCTGCAGGGAGAATGGCGACAGCATAAGCATGAAGCTGTTCGAGACGATCATCGACGAGGAACAGATACATTTCAACTATTTCGACAATGTCGCGGACCATATAAAGGAACTTGGAGACAGGTATCTGGCACAGGTTGCGGGAACTCCGGCCGAGACCGGACCGGCGGCACAGGGATTTATTGCGCTCAAGGCTGCAGGTGGCGCCGCCGCAGGCGCCTGATCAGCTTCTGTAGTTATTTCCCTGAAAGAAGGTTTCTGGCCTGGATGGCGATCTCCGGATCGGGATTTGATTTCGCCTTTTCGAGAAGCTCCGTCGCCTTGTCCCCGAAGTCCTTCAGCTTCAAATACGCAGCCTTCCTTTTCGAGGGATCGGCTGCACCAAGTTCGGATATGAGTCCCTCAATCTCCTTCTTTTCCTCGTCTGTTACATCTACCTTCACTGGAACTTTCTGGGGTGAGAAAGATTCTGCAAGCTCCCTCAGTTCGGCACGGCTTCTCTTGCCGGCAAAGATCCATTTTTCACCAACCTTCTCCATCATCAGCATCGGCTGGGGTGCAGTTCCCTCGACAAAGACAAGAATGGCCCTGGTCTTTTCCTTGTCGCATAAGACATGCGATAACTTGGCTTTCTCAATTCTGGCACCTTCAGCCCAGAACCTTTCAGCCCCTTTTTCATCGGCTACAGCCCTTTCAGCCTCCGCCGCCATCTTGTCATCAACGCACTTCATCAATGACTTGAAATCACGTTTCTTGAATGCGGTGCAAAACGATTCCCAGGCAATCTCCGGCGTGCCAAGATTGACATAATCCCAATCCTTGCCTGTGAGCTCCTTGAAATCTGCTACGGCAAGTCCAGCAAGTTCGCCTTCCGGACTGGTTTCGAGCAAAAGCTTTATGTCGGCCACCGCAGCATCGGTCTTCTTCAGCTGGGCAAGGCATTTTGAACGCCAATATAGGGATTGCCCATAAAGGGGATTTGGTTTGACCTTTTCATCGACAACCTTCGTAAATGCCGCTACCGCCTTTTCGTAGTTCTTCTTCTGGTATTCCGATATGCCGTCGCTGAACCATTGGCTGATGGCCAGGAATATAGCAAGAGTCAGTGATGCAATACCTGATGCCGCTTCCATGGATGAATTCTCCTGTCGTACAGTTATTTGTCTGAATAAAATTTCATTGCATTTCCATATTTCCCCTGAAGCTTCTCATAGCTGCCGGTGATGATGCCCTTGACCTTGGCATCAGGAATGGAATACGATCTGATCTTGTCACCAAGCTGGATCTTGTCGAACTTGTCCATCAGCGTCGTATCCTTGTCAGACAAGGGACCATCCTTGAAACTTGCGGCTATTTCATCCGCCGTCCTGGCCTTTGACGATAACCTGAAAGCATCGATCAGCGCCTTGGAAGCGAGATTTGCGTCACCAAGCCGGATCAGGAATGAGGCTGTAGAGGGAAGATCGGACTTGAGGGGATTTTCCTGCTTTGAATATTCCTTTCCGTCGGCATAGAAGACCATCTGCATCTTTTTCTTTTCAGGTGCAGGATCGTCGACATACTTCCAGCTCATTGCAAAATAATGCCATTCATCCGAGTTCCATTTCAACCTGTCCTGTGCAAGAGCGACCGGATTCTTAAGGAAGTTTGCGGATATCCTGATGCTTCCCCCGGTTCTCACATTCTCACACACGACCTTCAGGCCATCCGGTCCGCTGCCTCCGACAAAGAGCAGATAGCACTGTATCTCCTGCCCAGAGGGTTTTGCAGACATGTCGAAGAGAGGCTTGAACCAAACTTCATAAGTACCCTCGTTGTAGTCGACGATCTTGTCGGCGGGATATTCGATCTTCCCTTTTTTCACTTCCGCCTTCACTCCCGGTGTCTTGATATTGATCTGGGCGGATAATTCCGGACAGATCGAAAGGACGAACAGGAACAGTGAACAGAAAACTAAAAATTTCTTCACGAGGTCCTCCCCTTGGCTTGAATTTGAATTGTAATCTAACCTTAATATGGATTTTTTAAAACTCCTTCTGGCATATTTCAATGGAAACCCTATTTTATGTTAAATATTTCACATGGTAGAAGGAATCAACCTTATGAAATCCGTCCGAAAGCGGAAAACCGCCCCAACAAGCGTCACTTCTCCGGATTTCCTCCAAGAAGACAGGCTCCAAAAAATCCAGATCGAAAGGCTGAGGAAGATAGTGTCCCGGGCATACGGACACACTGAACTCTACAGGAGGAGGATGGACGCCAAGGGCGTCAAAGCCGAAGACCTGAAATCACTGGAAGACATCGGACACCTACCATTTACCGTGAAAAACGATCTCCGCGACACATATCCATTCGGACTTTTCGCGAGCCCCATGTCTGAGATCGTCAGGCTCCATGCCTCAAGCGGGACCACCGGCAAGCCGATCGTGGTTGCATATACACAGCAGGATTTGGACGTATGGACCGACTCCATGACAAGGACCTTCGCAGCGTGCGGACTTCATTCCGGCGATATCATACAGAACGCATACGGATACGGCCTATTCACCGGCGGACTCGGAGCGCACTACGGCGCTGAAAAGCTCGGGGCGACCGTCATACCTGTCTCAGGCGGGAACACCGACCGACAGCTGATGATATTGCAGGATTTCGGTACCACGGCATTCTGTTCGACCCCGAGTTATTTCACCTTCATGCTGGAACGCGCATCTGAGATGGGTATCGACATCAGGAAACTTCCGCTCAGGGCTGGCATATTCGGCGCGGAACCGTGGACCGAGGAAATGCGGGCTCACATCGAGAAATCTTCCGGAATAAAGGCATATGACATATACGGCCTCTCGGAAATTACTGGACCGGGAGTAGGGAGCGAATGCGAATGCCAGGACGGCCTGCACGTATTCGAGGATTATTTCTATCCGGAGATAATCGATCCTAAAACAGGAAAAGTTCTTCCCGAAGGAGAGGAAGGGGAGCTTGTCCTCACCACGCTCTGCAAGCAGGCGATGCCTATGATCCGTTACAGGACACGCGACATCACGATGATAATCCCTGAAAAATGCGAATGCGGCAGGACTATCCGCAGGATCAGGAGGATCAACAGGAGAAGCGACGACATGCTTATAATCCGCGGTGTCAATATTTTCCCGTCGCAGATCGAATCCGCGATACTCGCAGTCGAGGGCACCCTGCCCCATTACCAGATTGTGCTTTCAAGGGAAAAGGGGCTGGACCATATCGAAGTCCAGGTGGAAGTGACGGAAAAAGTCTTCAGCGACAAAGTCGGCGCACTCGAGGAGCTGCAGTCCAGACTAGTCCAGGCGCTGGAAAATGTCACAAGCATAAGGATCGGGGTCCGTCTTGTCGCACATCAGACGATCAAACGCAGCGAGGGCAAGGCCAAACGGGTAATTGACAACAGGGATCAAAAACAGGGGAACCTACAATGAAGATCAAACAGCTCTCACTTTTCATCGAGAACCGTACCGGTGCACTTTCCGCTCCATGCAGTTTGCTTGCCAAGGCCGGCATAAATATCGTCACGCTGAGCCTTGCTGACACCCAGAATTTCGGGATCCTCAGGCTGATCGTGAAGGACTGGCGGAAGGCGGAGAAACTTTTGTCCTCACACGATTTCACCGTGAAGACGACCGATGTCGTCGCAATTGAGATCGACGACCGTCCGGGAGGGCTTGCAAATATACTGGGAGTCCTGGAGAAATCTGCGCTGAACGTCGAATACATGTATGCGTTCCCTTCAGGAAAAGACGGCAAGGCCGTACTCGTATTCCGATTTGAAAAGCCTGATGAGGCGTTGAAGGTGCTGTCTGCCGAAGGCGTCAATGTCCTAGGGGAAGCTCACCTCTTCAAGGACTGATGTAAACTTCAAGTTCCGACTTCCAAAATTCAAACAGGACTTTTCCGATCCGTGAACAGGGATGTGTCTGTTTTTTCCCATTAGTTTGAAATTTGAAGTTTTGAATTTGAATTTTACAATTATCCGTGACAGAACCTGCGGAATTCGCAATTTCCGCATTTGTCCGTGGAGGTAGCATGTTCCTCAGCTGCTCTGGCTTCAAACTCTCTCATCTCCCTGGAACTCTGCCCTATGATTCCAAGGAGT
This sequence comes from uncultured Victivallis sp., assembly GCA_964600895.1. Classification (GTDB taxonomy): domain Bacteria; phylum Verrucomicrobiota; class Lentisphaeria; order Victivallales; family GWF2-50-93; genus GWF2-50-93. The sequence goes on along the minus strand of CAZRKP010000002.1, from coordinate 10,981 downwards.
TCGCCAGTGTTCCGGTATGAGTAGGCACATAGACTGTCTGGAAAAGCATTTCCAGTAAAGACATTCATCGGAATAATCCTCTCCTCTGGGACGGAAAACCTACGGCAGGCATAGATGACATTCATGCCCATTACAGACGGCCACTCCCCGTCGAGAAGATCATCACCCCTGAAAAAGCCGACGAGATTGAGACCATCCTCATCGGTGAAGACAAGATCAGGGGAGACCCATACCTTGAGTTCTCCGATGAAAAACGAGATCGGATTTTTAAGATCCTTGAAACTGGAATAAGGAAGCTTTGCGGCAATCTCGGATATCCTGCTGCGAAAGAAACATGAGATGTCCATGAACACCTTCTCCAGAGCCCTGTCAAATATCTCATCATGATTTCCGTTCCCGTAGAAAATCTCGTCAAGGTTGAATTTTCCGGGATCCATGGAAGATGACGGGATGGAATTCATGTCCTGCTTCAGCCTGCGCACGGCATTCCTCTTCATGCTTGTGGCATTGAAATGAGTTCTACCGCTGTGCACATCCATCAGGGTCTTCCTGACGCTGTCCCGGAAAACATTTACGGTCCATGCATCAACAGTACGAAGATTCTTCAGGGAATACGCAAGACGGGCCTGTTCATCAGAAAACCTGTCCCATCCCTTCCATGCGGTGGAATATCGCAGGCTGTATGCCTTTTTGCAGGAGTTGAAGCATCTGTGCCTGGACCATGACCAGGAGAATTCCCTTACAGGCTCCATGGCGCTCAGAATCCCGGGGGAAGGAGATATACCTTGCCGGGCTCGAGAAGGTTCGTCCAGCTTTTCATGCCTGGAACCTCAATCTTGACCTTGTTCTCCGGCCCTTTTGCTCCCATGAACAAATCTGCGAGAGTAAGTACCCTCTTGTAGATGACCACCTTGAAATCACCATTCAGTCCGCCCATCTCATTGGCCTTGGAAACGGCGTCCTCAAAGAAGCCAATATCATCGACAAGACCGAGTTCTTTTGCTTTCTGTCCAGAGAATATCCTGCCATCTCCGATCTCGGTGGTCTTGATCTTCTCCAAGGTGATATCCTTTGTCTTGCGGCCTTCGGCGACAATGACCGCGAACTCATTGTAGATTTCCATGATCAGATCCTGCACGAGCTGTTTTTCAGCCTCGGTCCTCGGACGGGCACCGCTCAACATGTCCTTCATTTCTCCCGACTTGTAGACCTCGGCCTGGAGCCCCACCTTGTTGAAGAGCTTCTGGTAGTTCATCGTCTCAATTATCACTCCTATGCTGCCTGTCGTCGTTAGCCTGTGGGCGATTATATAATCACAGGCTACCGAGATGTAATATCCTCCACTCGCAGCCATGGACTCCATGCAGGCGATCACCTTCACATTTTTGTCCCTGAGCTGGATTATCTTGTGGTGGATCATGTCGGCTGCGGTCACTTCACCCCCGGGGGTGTCGAGTCTTAGGATGACAGCCTTGACCTTCGGATCCCTTCCAGCCTGTTCGAGCTGCTCACATATCCTCGCTGAATTGGCGATCTGGTAGAAAGCCTCGTCTGCATTGAGGATTATCCCCTTGACGTCAATTACTGCGATCTTGTTTGATGAGAAATAGTTTCCATCGACCATCTCCTCGACAAACTTGTTCCTTGGCGTCTCGAAAGAGGTCATCTCAGGCATGCTTAATATGGATGCAAAATACAATCCCAGCACGAAGACGGCTACAATGCCCCCGAGAGCAATCATGCACACAACCAGAACTATTCCTAGTATGAAGCAGCCTCTCCTGCTCTTTTTTGGAGGTTCGGACTGCTGCTGGGTCTGTGGAGGAGGCGACTGCTGTGCATTCTGTTCCGGCGCCTGTCCGATATCTGAATACTCTGACATTTCAAGTCTCCCTGTTTATAGATGTTTGGACGTAATATAGTTCTCCAAGGGGCAATCACAAATGAGGAAGAGTCTTCGGTCGTCAGTCGTCAGTCGTCAGTCATCGGACTGCTGCAGCCTAATTCCTTCCGAACCTGTCCTTCCAGTGGCGAAGTTCCTCCACATCCCAGTTCGAGAGGACGAGTTCCATGAGGTCGAACCTGTATACGACCTTCGGGTTTCCTATCTCGCGGAGGTAGTTCATCGCGGCGTGACGGATCCTTCTCCTCTGCTTTTCAGAAAGTCCTTCGGCGGGCCTGCCCCTGAATCCGGAGTGACGGGTCTTCACTTCGACGAAGCAGATGACCGAACCGTCCCGGGCAACAATGTCAACTTCTCCGGAACCGACCTTGTAGTTCCTGTAAAGGATGTCGTATCCCCTGTTTTCCAGGAAAGAACATGCGAGTTTTTCACCGCGTCTTCCGAGTCTGAGATGCCTGGCCCTTGAACGGGAGAAGCTGATCATTCCTGATCGTCCTTCTTGTTCCGGCCACCTTTTTCAGGCGATATGAATCCGAAGAAGAGGCTCATGATTATGGAGCCTATTGCAAACCAGATGAAGATATTCCCACCTGTGAAGAATTTGTCCAGCGATTCGGCATAGTTCATGGGTCTCGGCCATTTTTTCATGCTTTCAAGCAGACCACTGGAGATCAGCTGCACGAATGGAAGCGCCATCATCATTCCCACGAACACCCATAGCGCATAAATCCTGCCCGCCCCTATCGCGGAAACTGCGGTGGAAGGCATCTGGCCGCAGAATACCGCTCCGGCAGCGCAGATCATTCCTCCGAGGACCGCACCCCAGAAGTAAGTCGGAGCAATATGAAAGCGGACGAGACCTGTCACCTTAAGGAGGTAGAAGAGCATGATCCCGATGCCTATTGAAAAGAAAAGGGTCTTGAAAAGCTGGCTGTTCCTCATCGAAAACTGGTCTATGAAGGTCTTGCGCCAGGCGATCTCGGAACGGATGAAGATGATGCCAAGCATCATGCCGAAGACTATTGCCGCGGCCAATCTGTAGTTACCTGTCAACGCTAGCGGTTCCATCTCAACCCTTCCTCATTTTCATGCGATCATAGTTCGATATTCGTCATTCATTATTCAAAATTCGATATTGTCCTATCAATCCTTGTCCTTGCCTTTGCCTTTCGCCGGCTTCTCGCCTTTCGCAGACGGAGCTTTCCCGCCACCTCCGGCAGAAACCATGTTGTAGATGCCCATGAATATCACGCTCCATACGACGAACGCCACAATGAATATCCAGGCGCCGGTCGACAGCTGCATTGCCGCACACCAGTGTCCTTCGAACGAGTCACCTGAGATCTGAAGACCAAGCATCACAAGGAATCCTCCGGCAATTCCCTGTACGATTGCGAGTCCGAGGGAGCCGAATACTCCCTTCTCCTTTATGTCCTCGGGAACAAGACGGAACTTCCAGTCGCCGCCTGCAAAGGATGCGATCATCGCACCAATAAGTATTCCGAGGAGGAATCCGGTATACCAGACGAACGGAGGGAATTCATTTATTGCACGCTTGCTCAATGTATCCTTGCAGTATTCCGATATCATTATGTAGGCGTCGCTCATCCCGATACAGGTGTCGAAAAGATACAGAGCGAGCATGAACAGGAAGGCAAGAGCCGTACCTGCCATATATGCAGACCATTTTCCAGCAATAGATTTCATCCGAGAGGAATCCAGTTTTTAAACGAATACCTATAAAGTATGACGTTTTTTAAAATATTCTATTGTCGAGGCTAACATTTTTCACTGAAGGATTCACCACAAGCTCGAATCCCCTCCGCCTGAATGAGGAGTATCCCTTTCCATAAGTTTCAGCCTCGAGCACGACCTTGCGGTTCGAACGAGTGACCTTGAATTCCGTATCCAGATACTTTCCTTTGCGGTAGTCGGTGGTCTCTCCGTCATCCTCGCGGAGGTAACTGCTCCATGATCCGTTCTCCACAGGCATGAAGAGATGGAGTTCGATCATTGTCGGCTTCAAACCCATCGTCGTTTCCGTCTCCCAGGCAAGCATGGGAATCAGAGCCCCGGCTCTGACAAAAACAGGAATCCTGTCCGATGGCGCGACAATGTCAACTACCCTTCCACCCTTGAAAAGCTTCTTCGTCCAGAAGTCGTACCAGTATCCTTCAGGCAGGAAGACCTTCCGCCTTCTCTGGTTCTTCCTGAAAACTGGAGCGACAAGCAGATCCTTACCGAACATGTACTGATCATCGGCTTCGTATGACGTTGGATCGTTCTGCCAGTAATATGCCATAGGCGCCATGATCGGACATCCGGTCTGCGAAGATCGCACAAACGCCGAATAGATGTATGGAAGAAGCTTGTAGCGGAGCTTCACCGCCGCACGGTAGATCTTCAGGGTCTGCGGTCCCATCTCCCACGGTTCCTGGTTCCGTTTGTCGGCATTGTGGTTCCTGCAGAACGGCGTAAGCGCTGCATACTGGATCCACCTGGCAAGAAGTTCCGGATTGCTTTCAGCCGCGAATCCACCGACATCGGCACCTACAAAGACCTGACCGGAGATGCTGAGTCCCGCCGACATCGGAATGCTCTGCCAGAGATGCTCCCAGCGCGAGAAGTTGTCTCCGAGCCAGTTTGCCGCAATCCTTTGGATACCGGTGGACCCGCCACGGCTCAGGATGAAAGTCCTTTTTCCGGGAAACGTTTTTTCAAGCCCCTGCTTTGTCGCAATAGCCATTAAGTTCGCATATTCGTTATGGAAACGGTCGTGGTCGTAATCGGCCCCGTCGAAATCAAACCGCATGTCGGATATGTCCGAATCCTTCGTCGCAGGCTCGTTCATGTCGTTCCAGATACCAGCAAGCCCGTTCTTCTTCGCATGCTCACCGTTGAGGTCGCCCCACCACTTCCTCGTCTTCTCCCTGGTGAAATCCGGGAACACGGTCTGCCCCGGCCATACTCTTCCCATGAAAAAGTTTCCGTTCCTGCACTTGCAGAAATGATCGTCCCTGATGCCTTCACGGCAGGTCCTGTATGACGGATCATATTTCACCCCGGGATCGACGATCGTGATCATCCTGAATCCCTTCGCCTGCATCTCACGCGAAAGACGTTTCATGTCAGGGAACCGTTCGCGGTTCCATGTGAAGACGCGGTAGCCGTCCATGTAGTCGATATCGAGCCACAGTGTGTCGCAGGGAACCCCGTGTTTCCTGTAATTTGTGGCAAGCTCCTTTACATCCTTCTCAGTATAGACCTTCCACCTGCACTGGTGATGTCCGAGCGCCCATAATGGTGGAACCTCCATCCTTCCGGTGATTCCAGAAAATTCCTCGAGAATTGACTGGATGCATGGTCCGGCAAACACATATAGGGCAAGCTGTCCGTCGTTGAATTCGACGGTGAAATCGTCCTTGTCGTCCAGATCGAAATAGCCACGGTAGGGATTGTCGAAAAGGAAACCGGCGGTGGCGAACTTGTCCTTCCGCGAGATCCTGTATAGGAACGGTATCGACATGTAATATGGATCGAAGACCTGGCTCGAGGGATCCCTGGCGGGATCGCCCTTCTGCACTTCAGGCATCACATCGGATCCGGACTCCGGGCTGAGGATGTCCGTATTCCACATCTGGTATTTGCGGCCGGACCTGTTCAATCGTCCTGTCTTTTCGCCGAGACCGAGGAAGATGTCGTCGGGATTCCTTTTAAGCCGCAACATCCATCCCGAGTTCATGCTGAGATAGGCGTTTTCCTTTTTATTCCCCCAGGCTATACCTTCAATGATTACAGTTCCGTTACTCCTGACAGCACGCAGGTTGAAGGGATTCCTGTTCAAAGTGAGTTTCAGCTTCTTGGAGGAAATGATGATCTGGGAGCTTGTCGTTTTTACATTTATCGAAGCCTTCGGCGGAGGAAGCTTATCTATGGCAAGACTTGGCTTCTCTTCGAACTTACCTCTCTGAGAGATCTTTATCCTGAAAAGATCGTCCTTGAAGAAATCTATCCGCACCTTTTCAACTTCATATTGGAGCAATATTGAATTCCTACCCTTGGATATCCCCTTTAACTCTCCAAGCCCGTTCGCGAATCCTGACTTCATCCTGTAATACATATATGCCATCTCCTGGATTTATGATTTGAAAAAGGAGCGCGGGTTTTCCAACCCGCGAATTGGCGGACTGGAAAGTTTACCCGCCTCTGGCGGCGCCAAAGGCAACCAGCGTCCGCCCTCCGTTATTTTTGAACATATGAGATTCTTTGTATAAAGAGCTTACAAATGATATTAAACTAAAATATCCTCAGATCATGTCCTGTAGCAGATGTTCCGCCATCGGGCTTGTGGCGATCTGGCCGTGGCAGATCGCAAGAGCAAGGGCGTCCGAGGAATCGAGCGGCATTTCCTTGATGTTCAATCCGAGGCGTCCCGCCAGAAGGAAGGCGACCTGCTCCTTTGACGCCGCACCGTTACCGCAGACCGACTGCTTCGCTTTCCTTGGGGCATAGGCGTAGATTGGAATGTCGTTCTCGGCGAAGACGGTCATGACCGCGCCACGGGCATAGCTGAGGATCATTGCGGTCTTGATGTTCTTCTGGAAGAAGGCGCTTTCAATCGCCGCTGCCTGCGGATGATACTTTTCAACCAGCTCGCGCATCCCGCCTGCAAGCCTGCGCAGGCATTCGCTGTGGCGCGCGGAAGCCTTCGTTTTGATCACCCCGCAGTCCAGGACCTTGATCCTGTCTGATGTGGAAAAATCAATCACACCATAGCCGGTGCACCTGAGTGCCGTATCTATTCCAAGAATAATCATGGGGACAATATAACAATTGAAGAAGGAAGGCACAAAGGCACAAAGTGTTATTCTGGAAATAAAAACATCTTGTCATTTGCCCGCGCTGGGCACAGATATCGCGATCCGGAATCCGAGGTTTCCACCGCGTGTGCTTCGAGGCTCGTTCAGACTTCGGCGCGCTGAACGGCAGTAAATGTGGTTCATTAACCAGGCTCCTCCACGGTTCGCCTTCTGCGTACCTGTGCCAGGTCCGGCAGGATCCGTGGCTTCACCTGCCTGGTATGGGACTTTCCAGTCGGAACACCACTCCCATACGTTCCCATGCATGTCATAGAACCCCCAGGCGTTCGGTTTTTTTTCTCCGACAGGATGCGTTTCCTTCCCTGCATTCGCATCATACCAGGCATATTCCCCAAGCTTTTCTACATCATCACCAAAACAATAGACAGTAGTAGTTCCAGCACGGCAGCAGTACTCCCACTCGGCCTCGGTCGGAAGGCGCGGCACATAACCTTTCGGCAGGAGCTTGGCAAGCTTCGGGAGAAACTTCTCATCTATGTCCGTCCATGAAACGTTTTCCACCGGACGTTTTTCGGAGAGCGGGCGATCCTTGAAAACACTTGGATTCTCCCCGGCGACCTCTTTCCACTGCGCCTGGGTCACTTCATATTTCCCCATATAGAAAGGCTTTGTCAGGATAACCTTATGAACCGGCCTGTCATGGTCATCTATGTCCGAGCCCATCATGAATGTTCCCGGATTGACAAGTATGAACTCCATTTTCACCCCGTTGCCCAAATCGAATGCGACTTCCTTGAGTGCTTTTGCCGGCGTATTAGCATCCTGGACGGGCTGTCCATTTCCTGCCGAAAAACCCGAGTAGATCCCTGGCATCGCTGCGACCGCCGCACCAAGCCCGATATATCTGAGGAAGTCTCTTCTGTCAATATGATTCATTTCTCCCCCCTGATGTTCACGATATTAGGATAGAAATATAACGGCAATATCCGCTTAATATTATATTGTGTTGATCCATATGGCAAGTTTAGTATCTTTTTCGAATAGAAACCTTGTATCCCATAATTATAGCATTATTATAGTATTAAAAAGGTGATATTTATGAACTTAATAGCAATAAATGAACTCAAATCGCCAAGACTGCTGAAGGAAAAACTTGCAAAAAAGCACGAACTGCTACTGACAAGCAGCGGGAAGCCTATTGCTGTCATCATGGAAATCCAGAATCCCGAGGAAGTAGAGAGCGAACTGCAGAATGCAAAAGATGCCAGAAGCCGTCTCGCCCTGACAAGGATCAGGGAGTCGGCAAGCGAATATGGCACCAGCAAAATGTCACTCGACGACATCAATGGAATCATAAAGAAAGCTCGCGCAGGAAAGCAATAGATGGAACCGCTTTACGCAGTAATCGATACCAACGTCCTCGTTTCAGGCATGATTTCACCTTCCGGACCTCCGGCAAGGATTGTTGAAATGCTAAGGATGGGAGAAGTCAGGGTGGTCATTGACGACAGGATATCCCTTGAATATGCTGAAGTCCTGAAACGACCTGAATTCCGATTCCCAGCCCGTGAAGTCGATATACTGCTGCAAAGAATCCTCTCTTTTGCCGTCCATGCGGATATAGGGAAAAAATCAATCATTGCCTCCATGCAGGATTCTGGAGATGTTCCTTTTGCCGAATGTGCTCTCTCATTTGGATGTCCGATAGTAACCGGCAACCAGAGACATTTCAAGCATGAAAAGCTGAAGAACATTTCTGTCATGAGCCCTTCCGAATTCATAGAATATGCCAGGAGCTGAATCATGAAACAATATCTGCTTTTTTTCGCATTGCTTTCCATGATTGGATGCAACCATCCCCCCTCAAAGGGGACTGGAGCCGATGATCATGCCAGCATACTCGACCAGAATGCACAGCAGGGGACGGGCGGCGTCGGACTCCCCTTCGTCGCCGGAAAAGATGGTGAACAGGGACAATATTCCAGCCCCGCAGACGTTAGTATTAATATGGACCAGGACGGTGTTCCAGAACTGACCGTTGATCCGTTTCCTGAAGAACGGAAACCTGAAGGGCAGTTGAAAAGCACCGATGTCGGGAGAAATACGCCTGGAACTGTAAAAAAATCCAAGGGGGTTCCCAAGGGTACCTCAAAGAAAAAGGACACGCAATGAAGAATCTATACCTGCTGCTGGGACTTGCTCTGCTGTCAATCTGCACTTATGCCGGCGACGGCAAGCAGTATAAGAGCGGTCTGGTCGCTCATTACTACATGGATCCGCAGAACTGGGGCGGCAAATGGCCGGACGACGCAAGCGTTCCCAACGCGAATCCTGCCGAATGGACTTTCAAGGAATACAAGTATAGCCGTGTCGAACCTGTCATCAACCACCAGTTCATCAACAAGGGATGGTTCAGCGTACGGTGGGTCGGATACTTTGATCCAGCAGGCCGAGAGACCGGCGAACTGAAGAAGGATGCTGCAGCAGAAGATGGAAAGGCTGGAAAAAAGAAAAAGGAGCCTACCCCTTCCGGGGGAACCTATGTCTTTCAGATCCTGGCAGATGACGGATGCCGCCTCTCCATCGACGGCGAAGTACTGATCGACGACTGGAAAGCCTGCGACGGAGCGTCTCCTGATGCCATTAGGAAGTCAAAGCCCGTCCAGCTCGCAGACGGGAAACATAAGATCGTCGTGGAATATTTCCAGGGACAGAGCCTGAAACAAGGCGACAAGGATCCTATCAAGCTCTACTGGTCCACCGGCAAGGAAAAGGAGAAGCCGCAACTCGTCTCCGCATCGCACTTCTCCCATTCTTCCGACGACACGAAAGCTCCTGACACCAAGAACTGATTGCTTATTACTTCCCTACTCCGTCACAGCTTCCCAGCCTGTCCAACGGACTTTCCACCACCGCAATCTTCTTCTGCGCCACATGCGTGTAGATCATGGTTGTCTCCAGGCTCTTATGCCCCAGCAACTCCTGTATCACCTTGATGTCGGTGCCGTCCTCTAGCAGATGCGTCGCATAACTGTGCCGGAAAGAATGACAGGTCCCGTGCTTGTTCACCCCGGCCTTCTCTATGGCTTCTCCGACTATTCTTTGAAATCTCCTGTCAAGGACATGATGTCGCATCACCCTTCCTGAACGAGGATCCACAGACGGCTTTGTCATGGGAAACATCCACTGCCATCCGAATTCACTCGAAGCATTAGGATATTTCCTGTCAAGCGCCTCAGGCATGTGTACCTGGCCGTATCCCTGTGAAACATCTTTCTTGTGAAGCTCCTTCAACCTTTCCAGCTGCTTCTCCAGCTCATCCTTCAAGGATACCGGCAATGGGACCATCCGATCCTTGTCCCCCTTCGCCGCCCGTATATGCACAAGTCCCCTCTCAAGATCAATGCTGTTCACCCTGAGCCGCATGCACTCATTCAGCCTAAGGCCGCAACCATACATCAGCTTGACCATAAGCGCCGGTGTTCCTTCCAGATGCGATATTATCCTTGCGACTTCCGCAGTACTGAAAACTACTGGAAGACGGAGCGGTCGCCTTGCCCTTACATTGCTCCCCATTTCCCCCATCTGCCTCTCCAGCGCATACCTGAAGAAGAACAGGATTGCATTGAATCCCTGGTTCTGCGTGGACGCCGCCACATGCTGCTTCACCGCAAGATATGTCATGAAATTCCTCACATCCTCGTCCGTCACCAAGTCCGCATTCTCCCTGCCACTGTAATCCCTGAATCTCTCTATCCAGTCGACATATGTCTTCTCCGTGTGATACGAGTAATGTCTCAGGCGCATGCTATCCTTGACCTTCAATAATGCCCCCTCCCAGGACAGAACCGTATCTTTCTTATCAACTGTCTCATTTGCAATAGGCGCCTTCGGCCTTATGTCGATCTTCTGGAAGTTGATTATATACATCCTGACAGCGTTCTCAGCCTGCCTAATCTGCCAGTCGGCATACCTGTTTTCCCTTTCCATGGAATTGATAAAACTAACAATACTGTTCTGATTTATCGCTTCATCCCTGTAATTGATCCCATGGAGGAATTTGTCCGCCCAATTGACATAATACTTAGCCTTATCCTTCTGAACTAACCTGTTGGAGACCAGATACTTTTCGTACTCCATCAGCTTTGCGCAATAAGTGTCCATCTTGGTTTGACCTTTCCGTTAAAGCGGTTATATTATAATTGACTTAATCAAGTATTACGACATGACGTATAACATGGAGAAAACCCCGCAAAAG
>CAZRKP010000001.1:158461-223872 GCA_964600895.1 uncultured Victivallis sp. | reverse complement strand
AGCGGGTTCCAGGGAAGTGATGTCGGACAGAAGATACGCGTCCAGCTTGTCCACACCGATGTCCAACTCGGTCACATCGACTTCAAGAAAGTGAACTGAAAACTTCATTCTCTCGTCAAGTTCTGCGGTAAATTCTTTAGACTTTGATTACAAACGGCGAAATGATCAGGATGACGCACACCGACAGCATCAGCCAGAAATTAGCGATAAAATAGGGAATAACCATAAGTAGGATTCCGGCTGCAAGAGGAATCCCCTTCTGCTGTTTTCTTCCGTAGACAAAGTACCCCATGCCGAACGCGCCGGCCACCATCCACACCATTAATGTTGTTGCATCCATGTAATTAACAATTCAAACAGCCGCCAGCGAGGATTATCAAGATATCATCGGCGGAGAGATTGTGCTTCAGCTCGATGCTCTTCTTTTCGCCGTTCGCCTTGATGATCTCTGCTTTCACCGGTTTACCGACAGCAAGTTGGTTGCGAGCTTCGCAGATCTTCAGGGCATCACCCTGGGAAAGCTGGTTGTAGTCTGTGGGATTCGCAAACATGAGCGGGAGAATTCCAAAGTTCACGAGGTTGGCGGCATGGATCCTTTCAATGCTCACCGCAACTAGAACTTTTATCCCGAGGTACATCGGGCAGATGGCGGCGTGTTCGCGGGAGGAGCCTTGACCATAACTTTCACGCCCTATAATGACACCATGCTTTCCGGTATCCCTGACAGCAACGGCGCGCTGTGCAAACGTCGGCTTGCCCTGTTCGCTGAAACATTCGAAGACCACTTTGGCATATTCAGGAATATTGCTACGGTGCTTGAGATGAATTCCTGCAGGCATGATATGGTCGGTGGTGATCTTGTCACCAACCTTGATCACAACCTCACCATTGATCGTATCTGGAAGCTTCGTGTTCACAGGCGGTTTTCCGATAGTCGGCTTCCTTACAATCTCGACTTTTGAAGCTTCTTCAACAGAGACAGGAGGAATGATCATTCCATCATCGATAAGGAATGCCGGCGCCTCCTTTATCCTGGGGAACTTAATTCCGAGAGCCCTGGGATCAGTGAATTTGCCGGTCAGCGCCGCAGCACATGCAACAGCTGGACTGACAAGATATGCCTTATCGCCCTTAGTACCAGTACGCCCGGCGAAATTGCGGTTGAATGTGCGGAGTGTCACTGCGTCGTTTGCAGGGCTCATGCCCTGTCCAATACAGGCTCCGCAGGAGGTCTCAAGAATTCTTGCACCTGCTGAAATCATATCTGCAAGAGCTCCGTTCTCTGAGATCATCTGTAGCACCTGGCGACTTCCAGGAGCAATCGAGAAGGAAACATGCTTTGCTATCTTACGGTTCTTCAGCATCTTCGCAACAAGCATAAGATCCTGGAACGAACTGTTGGTGCATGAACCAATGATTACCTGCTGAACCGGGATCTCAGAAATTTCGGCGACAGTCTTGATGTTGTCCGGACTTGACGGGCAGGCAGCCATTGGAACTAGTTTTTTTAGGTCTATCTCGATCACGCGGTCATATTCGGCGTTCTCATCAGCCTTCAGCTCCGTCCATGACGCTCCCCTACCCTGTGCTTCGAGGAATCTCTTGGTCCGTTCATCCGACGGAAAAAGAGAAGTCGTGACTCCGAGTTCAGCTCCCATGTTTGTGATCGTAGCTCGTTCAGGAACTGAAAGGGTTTCCACTCCAGGACCAAAATATTCAACCATGCAGCCGACATTTCCCTTCGTGGTGAGGATGCTGAGCATCTTGAGGATGATATCCTTCGCTGAAACCCATGGCTTCAGCCGACCTGTGAGCTTTACTCCAATGACCTTCGGATAAGACATGCGGAAAGGTTTTCCGGCCATGGCGAGAGCGACATCGAGTCCGCCTGCGCCAATCGCCATCATTCCTATTCCACCATTTGTCGGGGTATGCGAATCCGAACCAAGGAGCGTCTTTCCAGGAACACCGAATCTTTCGAGGTGGACCTGGTGGCAGATCCCGTTACCGGGTCTGGAGAAATAAACCCCTTTGGCGGCGGCGACAGACTGCAGGTAGAGATGGTCGTTCTGGTTCTCAGGACCATTCTGCATCATGTTATGGTCGACGTATGACACTGAAAGCTCAGTCTTCACCCTTGAAGTTCCCATCGCTTCCAGCTCGAGATATGCCATCGTACCCGTGGCATCCTGTGTAAGAGTCTGATCTATCCTAATTGATATAGGTTGTCCCGGAATCTTTTCCCCTGAAGCATAGTGGGTATCAATTATCTTTTGGACAATAGTTCCTTTTGCCATGTGAATATTCCTTGATTATGTTCTCTGTTGAAAGGCTTGAATTTAAGCTTTAATTCCTGTTTTGGCAAACAATCATACAGTAAACAATAAAATTTTGTTCCTTACGTTATATATTATCAAAACAGAAAACCCATATACGGAGAAAATATGAGAAGTCTACTCATACTATCGTTAATTCTTGCTTTCGGCATCAGCATAAATCTCCAGGCTGGAGGAGCAGCTGAGAACGTCAACAAGGAAAAGGAGAACAAAAAGCAGTCGGATACCAATCCAAAGGCCGCGACAGTCAGCATGGACGTCGAACTCAAGGGTCAGGTCGTAATGGAGGAAAAGGAGCTCAAGAAGAGCAAAGGGACCAAAACATATTATTATCTTGTCTGCCCTGAAGACAACAGGAAATATGAACTGCCTGTCCCTGATGTGAAGGACGATCCGAGTCATCCCGAGAGATTCATCGGAAAGAATGTGGTGATAAAGGGGAATACCGAAGTTTCCCCCACGAAGGCAAAGGTTACCGTCATCGCCAGCATCAAGGAATCTAAGTGAAAATAACTGCTACTGTTTCACCTGTGATGCCATCACACGGAGAGGATATCTCCAGTATGTGAAACGGGAGGCGTCGACATCAACTGGAAAATAGCGAAGGTAGTTTTCAATTCTTTCCCGTGGATCGTCTCCCAATCGGAAATTGCATTTGAAATCCATTGATACCGAGAACTTACGCAGGTATTGGTTGGTATTCCTGTAGTCCTGAGGTTCGGCTGGAATCGCATACATGAATCGTGAGGAACAGCTTTCAATCTCAGCCGGCCACAGATTGACTCTTGAGTTTCGATCCTTTAGTACCTCTTCGTATGCCTTCCCTTTCCATATCTTGTCAAACCTGATATCAACTGTATCAATCCTGCCATTCTTCCTGAGCTCACAGAGGATATGTATGGCTTCCCCCTTCTCATTAATAATCATGATACCCTGTACCTCATAGTCTTCCTGAAGTGCCATCTCAGAGAATAGCCTGGTCACCTCCTGAATGTTGCCATATCCTCTCCGCCATACTTCGGCAGGGACAGGGATCTGCTTCCTAATATCGCCGGAAGCGGAAGGCCTTATTTTAACCTCTTTCCTTAGAAGTTTCAGGAGTTCTTCCGCAGAAGGATGTGTCATACCAAACTGGAATTCGAGCAAGTTTTTTATAAAGAAAGAAGATTCCCATAGCAAATAGTCAAGAGCATCCGGTCCGGAACGGAAATATTCCGGGTTCAAGTGAACATCCTGCGCAAGTTTTATGTAATCAGTATCTATGTGCCCCTGGAAGCAGCGACTTTTCTTGAGGAGTACCCCAGCAGATGATATTGCCGCATTCATATCTCCCCTGGAAACAGCTGAATTCCATTTCCTTACTTCCTCATATGTCGGATATGAACTATTGTTGCGTCCGGTGATCGCTGTTTGTATCAGGAGGATGGCAGTCGCGACAGCAAGAAGCATGCAAAGGGAGCCCAGCAGTGATTTGAGGTTACTGTCCATTTGCAACCCTTTCCTTGATATCCGCACAAGGATTGCCATTGAGATGATGGCATATAGTATTATGAGCACAATGAACCACGAGCAGTTGCAGAAAGCCGCATCGATGTTGAAGAAGATTGATTCACGCTGAGCCTGGTAGGAAGTCCCGACATGAGTGACATGCAAAACGAAGGAATAGAGCAAAAGTCCGGCAAAGACGACGACGTAGAGAGTATACACGGAACCCCATTTGCGACCTTCGCAGAACTTCTGCAATGAGGAGAATGTCTCTGCAAGCAACGGTGCAAGGAGAGGAACCCCGAAGAGCATGTGCCTGTAATTAAGGTCGATACCCCCTGTGGACATAGTATATGATGATATACCCAATGCAACAATCATGAATCCGGACAGGAAGAGGAGCATTTCTGCGTCAGGTCTTTTCTTCTGCGAATACATCAGTAATGGCAAGAGCAGGATCAAGCATATGAACAATGAATTTCCAAAGAGCGTTGCATGATTCGCAGAATGGATCATCAAAGTCTTTGCGTTCATAAAAAAGCTGCTGCCGAAGAATATGCTGCCGGGAGTATGGTAGAAGACATAGGAGCTATGATGGAACTGGGCTATGGAGAAGGGATTGCCGAAATTCACATAGTTATATCCCATCAGCACGAATGCAGGGATAAGTCCGGAAATCAGGAACCCGAGGATATGACTGACAGTCAGAAAATCTTTTCGGCATTTGAGGATGTAGTATAAAAAAAGCGGAACAAGCAGCAGAACAGCCATATATTCAGTAATGACTGCATAAGCGATAAGGAACGTCGAAATGCAGAGCAATGGAAGCTTCCTGTTCCTGGAATACATCACCGCCAGTGAATATGAGGAGACCACGAGGAGAGATGTAAAGATATGCGAATAAAGCAAAGTCCCATATCTAAGCAGGATGGTCCCGATGCAGAAACTCATAGCGACTAAGAACGATACATGTGGTTTGTATGACATTCCGACCAGAAGGTAATAAAGCACAAGGAAGATGGCAGCACAGCAGAATGCCGGAGCAAGCTGGAGCATGCTTATCAGCAGATCCTCGCTGAAATCGGTCTTAAGAAATGCGAAATCGTCGAAATTGATCATTTTAAGCATCCCTCTGACCGGAATCATGACCGTTTTGAATGTACAGAGAAGAAATGAGAGGCCTGGCGGCCTGTCGGAATAGTATTTCCCGGAATAATATGCGCTGTCGTGCTTTGCAAACCTGATATTGTCGTCGAGTTCGAAGCTGCCCCTTTCAACAATGGAGTTCACCAATGCGAAATGACTGCCGTCATTAGTACATGTAAGGCCGGAGTTCAGGCTGTAGCACAGTATCATCAGCGCATATGATGCAAGAAGGCAGAAGAAAAGGTTCCTGTTCATCAACTCTCCCTCTTGAAGGCGCAGGTCGTTTTCTGTTCAGTAGAGGCTCAGCCGTTCTTTTCGGGATCGAGATCGCCGACATCCCCGAACCTGAGAACGCCGCGCTTGCTTGTCTGTACGAACTCGATGAATTCCCTTACCTCCGGGATGTCGGGCAGTTCGGACTTGATCTTCTCAAGGGCATTGGGAATCGCGAGTTTGCTTCTGAAGAAGATATTATAGACGTCCCTGATGGCCTCAATTGTCTCCTTTGGGAATCCATTGCGTCTGAAGCCGACTATGTTGATCCCGAGGATCGCACCATTCCTTCCGCTGCAGATCATGAACGGAGGGAGATCCATCGATATGGCAGAACATCCGCTTAGGACTGCAAAACGACCCACCCGGCAGAACTGATGGATCGCGGTCTGTGCCGATATCAAACAGTTGTTACCGATATTGACATAGCCGCCGAGAGTTGCGCAGTTCACGAGAATGACCCTGTCGCCGATTACGCAGTTGTGGGCTATGTGGGAATTGGCCATGAAAAGGCAGTTGCTGCCGACTGTAGTAACTGTTTCCGGCTGGGTACCAGGCTGGATCGTTACATATTCACGGATGAGATTGCTGCTGCCGATCTTTGTGTATGAGATCCCACCTTTGAAATTGTAGTCCTGAGGATTGGTGCCGATGCAGGCGTAAGGATAAATGATGTTCTTGTCACCCATATCGGTATGACCTCCGACGTAGCAATGGGCTATTAGTTTCGAACCGGCTCCGATGGTCACGTCCGGTCCGACTATGCAATAAGGTCCAACCTCGACATCATCCGCTATTTTGGCCTTTGAATCAACTATAGCAGTCTGGTGAATTTTAGGCATGTCAATATTTCCTTATAATATAAATTTAAGAGAATCATTGTCCTTTACGTTCAAAAGCAAATTCATAATAAACCTTGGTTTTTAAAAATTTAAAGCATGAAAAACCAAGTTTTCCAATCTATTTTCACAACTGCGCTTGTTTTTACATGAGCCCACCCTATAGTATGCGCCTGTTCGCGGATAATCTACAGAAGATGATCCATTTAACATTATTTCTTTCAATTATAAAAAACATGGAGATTTATAATGGCACATAAAAAAGGTCAGTCGAGCAGTAAGAACGGGCGCGACAGCAATCCGAAGATGCTTGGAGTAAAGGCATTCGGTGGACAGCTTGTCAGCGCCGGAAGCGTGATCGTGCGTCAGCGCGGTTCAAGGTTTTCCCCGGGCAAGAACGTGGGTTGCGGGCGCGACTTCACACTTTTCGCCCTTGTGGACGGCCTTGTGCAGTTCTCAAAGAACGGCAAACAGGTCAACATAGTCCCGCATCAGATCTGATTAGGATGCGGAATTCGCAAATATATTAAAAGCCCAGGCAACTGGGCTTTTTTTATCTCATAAGGATCATGAGAGTATGTTCGTAGACAAAGCACAGATCAAGATCAAAGGTGGAAACGGTGGCGGTGGCTGCTGCAGCTTCTGCAGGGAGAAGTACCGTCCTATGGGCGGTCCGGACGGTGGAAACGGCGGACCTGGCGGGGATGTGATACTTCTTGCTACCGAAAACGAGCAGAGCCTGGTCGACTATGTCTACACACGTCACTTTGCAGCAGAGAACGGTGTCAACGGCAAAGGCAAAGACCAGCATGGAAGACGTGGCAAGGATCTCATTTTGAAAGTTCCTCGCGGAACGGTGGTCAAGGATGTTGCAACAGGTGAAGTGATTGTCGATTTGGATGGACAAAATACAACTTTCACGATAGTCCATGGCGGTAGGGGTGGCAGAGGAAACGCCAGCTATCTGAGCAACTACAACAAGGCGCCACGTCAGCGCGAATCCGGAAAACCAGGCGAAGAACGTGAGATCGAATTTGAACTAAAGACAATAGCCGATGCTGGTCTCGTAGGATTCCCCAACGCCGGTAAATCCACGCTTCTGAGGGCAATATCTCATGCTACCCCGAAGGTCGCCCCCTACCCGTTCACTACTCTCCATCCCATCGTCGGGACAGTTGATTTCCCGGATTTCAAAAAGCTAACCGTAGCAGATATTCCCGGCCTGATCGACGGCGCACACATGAACATAGGCCTTGGTCACGAATTCCTGAAACATATTGAAAGGACGAAGGTCCTCATCTACGTTCTCGACATGGCAAGCATTGAGGGGCGTAAGCCTTTCGATGATTTCACGACCCTCCAGAAGGAACTCGAACTCTACATGAAGGGACTTTCGAAGAGGAAAGCCCTCATCGCCGCCAACAAGATGGACCTTCCTGACGCTGCAAAGAATCTCCGGACGCTGAAGAGGAAGATAAAAGATTACGAGATCATCCCCATAAGCGCCATGAACAAGGAAAACACCGGTGTCCTCATCGAAAGGCTCCGTGTGATTTTAAGCGATCTGAAGTAATTAGAAATTGTCTTTTTGAACTTCAATATCCCAATTAGGAGGTACTATGAAAAGCTTGCTCACTATTCTTGTCTCATTGCTAATGCTAAACTCACTCTTCGCCGTGGACCAGTTGACTCCAAAGATCACTGTCAATGGCACAGCGACAATGGATGTCACACCGGACAAGATGCTCTGGTCGATTACTATCTTCAATAAGGGCCCCGAGTTGGACAAGATAGCTGCAGAGAACCTTAAAATAGTCCA
The DNA here is from genome assembly GCA_964600895.1 of uncultured Victivallis sp. Lineage (GTDB taxonomy): Bacteria > Verrucomicrobiota > Lentisphaeria > Victivallales > GWF2-50-93 > GWF2-50-93. The sequence goes on along the minus strand of CAZRKP010000001.1, from coordinate 215,974 downwards.
GGAAACCTTAAAGATCTTAAAGGAACTCGGTATAGACGAAAAAAGCCTCAGCACATCAAGCATCGGTTTTGGAGAGAATCTTGTATACAGGAGAGATAGGGATGAGAGAGTAAAGGAAGGCTATTATGCCACCACCAGTGTTTCATTCGAGGTCAAGGATCTGACTAAATACCAGTCAATATGGCAAGCACTTTCTAAAAAAGAGAACATCAGGGTCAATTATGCTGAATTCGATACGAGCTCAAGGATAAAATATCAAAATGAGACACGCAATAATGCTCTGCTCGCTGCAAAGGAAAAGGCATCGTCAATGGCAAAAATCCTAGGTGCAGAAATCGGTGAACCGCTGGAAATAAATGAGGTCATCTACGATGATTATCGCTACAACAGGAGCAACTGCAACCTGATGTTCACAGATGACACTCCTGGAAAATCAACTCTTCCGGGAAAGATTACTGTCAAGATGAGCGTGAGTGCAGCATTCCGCCTCATCTCGCTTGCAAAATAAAGGCAGCCATTTTCTATTCGTCTATTTTTGACGGTTTCGCCTTGGATTTGCGGACTTCACGGAAGAATTTCTTCATAAGGTCGGAACATTCGGTCTCGAGGACTCCGCCTTTGACCTTCACCTTGTGCAGCATTCCTGGGAAGGAAGTTATCTTCATCGCTGAACATACTGCCCCGCAGCGGGGATCATGCATTCCAAATATGACCCTCCGGACCCTCGAATTAACCATTGCTCCGGCACACATCGCGCATGGTTCCTTGGTGACATAGATGTCAACCTCGTCGAGGCGCCAGTCGCCAACTGCGTTCTCAGCCTGTGTTATGACAAGCATTTCGGCATGTGCAGTCGCATCTTTCAGTTTCTCAACCTGGTTATATGAACACGCGATCACCTGATTATTCCTCACGGCAACTGCGCCAACGGGAACTTCCTTCTCCTCTGCGGCGATTTCAGCCTGACGGAGGGCCTTCCTCATGAAATAATCCTCATCGAACTTTATAATCATAGTTTCCACCAATCTATTTTTTGAAAGTATCCGAGAATTCAAATGATAAATTGAATTATGAATCCCAGAAAATCCAGTTATACTGACAAATTACTTTTTCTTGTGTTCCCTGTGTTTCTTCTCCCTATCATCGATGTTATCCGGTACCAGCCCGAGGGCAGTCTGGTATATGTCCGAGACGACGCTTATCCCTCGTAAAGGATTTCCGACCTTGATGCTTGCAAAGACCTCATTCAGAGGAAGGTCACCGGCCCTGATCTTGAGTCTGAGCATCATAGGTGCACCTATCAGGGAGATCACTGCAATATTTACAAGTATGAGCATGTGCATATATGAGAATGGGATTCCAGTGAATATGCTGAGGCTACTCGGGTTCTTCGACATGTAGTCCATCACCATTCCTCCAATCAGGGGGCCGGCGGCCGCCATAAGGCCGATGATCGTCCAATGTACGGCAATCGCCATGCCACGACCGCTTTTCGGTGAAAGCAGATTGATCATATGGAGTTGTGCGATGCCAACACCTCCAGCCAAGGCACCTCCGAAGAAATTTACAACAAGAAGCAGAAGAAGCGCCTCGGGCAATGAAAATCCAAGGATGTTAATCTTCGAATGCGACAGGAAGAACCATGAGAATCCAAGCATCGGCGCGAAAAACATAATCATCGATGTGAATGCCCTCGCTCCTATCCTATCGATTATATATCCGTTCAATATCCCGAAGATTACCGGACCGAGGGATGCACTTACGGCAAGCATCGAAAGCTCAGTATAGGTAAAGTTGAACTCCCTCTTGAGGTAGACTATTCCGAAAGAGCCCGCTATTCCGCAGGCAAGATACCACATCGAGATCGAAAATGTCATCCATCTGAAATCATCAATCCTCAACGGGGAGATTATCCTGTCAATCAGTCCTGAAAGGCTCTGGTGCTTCTGATACAATCCCGGTTTCGGTTCAGGTACCAGCATATGCACTGCTATGTCAATCGTCCCAAGCACGGCCGCAATTGAAAAAACAATCATGAATCCGATGTAGCTGCCTCCAGCCTTGCGCGGATCAGGAAAGATGTCAAGCACCCATCCGGACAGGGCCGTGGCAATGAGGAATGAGATCGTTACAATGCTCTGCCTTATTCCCCAGAACCTGCCGCTGATCCTCGTAGGGACGAGATCCGCCATCCAGCTCTGCCACATGGGGCCGCACACCTGGGCAAGGAGTGCGCTGACGGCTATGCCTATCAAGATGAATGTCGCCGCCACTGACGGGGTTTCAAAGAAGATCAGCGGAATGAATGCAGGAATGAACCATAGCAGCCTGTGAATTATCGCAAGCACACCCCACAATTTCCTTCGGCTGGGAAGCTGTTCAAAAAATAGCGCAGAGGGGATCTGCACAACCATCATAAGCTGCTGGATGGTTACAACAAGACCTATCAGGACCCCGCTTCCCGTTAGGCATTCCATCAGCATGGTGAGTGGAACTCCCATGGAGATAGCAAGCCATGACATTCCAAGGAAACCTGCGAATGTACTGACCTTCAGTCCCCTTTTTATTTCATCTTCGGTCATCGGACGACCGTCCAGATGGACCTTCTGTGTAGAATGCATGTCCATAAAATCGGCATAAGATATCAGTGTTTGTATAAAAAGCACGGGCTCACGAGCATTTTGCTCAGGCAGGGGGAAAGAGTTGATTTTCAGACGCAGACACGCCTAACTCGTGAACCGAATGAGCAGATTATCTCGTAAGGATGCGTTCCCTTGATCTGCGCCCAGTTCTCGACAGTTATCGCCTGGGGACCTTCACCACCGAGACAAATGACCTCGTCTCCGCGTTTTGCATTTGGCAGCTGGTCCAGTGAGACGATAGTATAATCCATGGTCACCCTGCCAAGGACATGGCATGGCTTGCCACGGATCAGGACATATCCACGGTTAGAAAGTGCTAGGGGCATTCCATCCGCATATCCGGCGGAAACGATTCCGACCTTCATCCTTTTCGGAAGTTTATATGTACCACCATAACTGATGCTGGTCCCTTCAGGAAGATCCCTGATTGACACAAGGCGTGTCTTAAGGGTAAGGATGGACTTCAAGTGAAGCACCCGTTGTCCCTGTGAATCAAACGAACCATGGAGGTTGATGCCTGTCCTCACATAGTTGAACGGTGGTTTGTAGGTAACTGGGAAATTGTTTATGGCATCACTGTTCGCCATATGGACTTTCTTGAAAGTTATCCCCTCGTCTTTCAGCTGGTCAAGAAGCCTGGTGAACTTGAAGACCTGGTTAAGGGTAAACTCTCCTCCTGTCATGTATGCCATCGGGAAATGGGAATAGATTCCAGAGAAGAACATGTTGGGGAGCTTCATTGCCTTTGTTATAATCTCGAATGCATCTGTATCCAGGATTCCAAGCCGTCCCATGCCGGTATCGACTAGGAACTGGCATTCAGCTTTCTTCTTCTGTTTTACCGCCTCCCTGCTGATGAGCTTCGCAATTTCAAGGTCGGTTATCGGCAGGATGAATTTGTTCTTTACAGCTTCGGAAATTTCATCCGGCAGTATGCTGCCTATGATCTGCACCGGTAGCTTTACGTCCTTCAGCATCATCGCTTCGTTCAACTCGGCAACCCCAAGCCATGAAGTTCCAGCATCGGCAAGAGTCCTGGCTATTTCATGGACGCCAAGGCCGTAAGCGTTGGCCTTGAGGATGGAGATGACACCACAGGGGCTGACTGCCTTCTGTATGTTCCGGAAGTTCTCCTTCAGAGTCTTCAGGTTTATTTCAAGCCAGACACGGTTGTTCATAATAGGCTCCAAATTTCAAAATCCAATTCTCAAACAGATTCAAGTTCCCCGAATTATAAACTTCCAAACTGAATTAGTATTGTCTGGCCTTCTGAAACTTACATATTGTTTGGATATTGAAAGTTTGGAACTTGAAATTTATTCCTCATGTCATCTGTTGGCAATGGTTCCCTGGATTTCCGGTAGTTCACTGTATACGAACACTCCGTCCACCACTGTCGCCAGAGCCTTGCCGCGAACTTCACATCCGTCGAAAGGCGTGTTGCGGGACTTCGAGAAGAACTTGCTGGCGTCCACCTTATGCTTCAGGTCGGGATCGATTATCGTGATGTCCGCAGGAGTGCCTTCTGCCAATCCCGTCTTCAGCCCGAGGATTTCGGCGGGACCAATAGTGAATTTCGAGATAAGCGCAGGAAGAGTCAGATGCTTCTTGTGGTAGAGGTTTGTCAGGCAGAGGGGGACGGCAGTCTCAAGACCGATTATTCCACATGGGGCATAATCGAACTCGACAAGCTTCTCTGTCTCAGTGTGGGGTGCATGATCCGTGGCGATCACTGATATCGTACCATCCTTGAGCCCGGCGATCAAAGCCTTTCGGTGCGCTTCCGAACGAAGAGGCGGGTTCATCTTGTAGTTCGTGTCAAAATGCTTTATCTCCTCGTCAATAAGTGTTATATGGTGCGGAGTCACCTCTGCTGTCACTTTGACGCCGCGTTTCTGCGCATCCTTGATCATCCTGACGCTTCCTGCGGTGCTCACATGCTGGATGTGCAGTCTGCAGCCAATCATCTCAGCCAGTATAAGGTCGCGTGAGACCATTATCTCCTCGGATGCGGCAGGCATTCCGCGCAAGCCAAGCAGTACGGACCATGTGCCTTCATGCATAACCCCACCGCTTCCAAGCTTCTCATCCTCGCAATGGTCAAGTATCGGAAGACCGAAGGACTTCGAATATTCCATCACATGCCGCATGAGTTCATGGTTCTGTATGCATTTCCCATCGTCGGATAGGGCTATCACACCTGATTTCTTCAGACTGCCTATGCTGGTCATCTCCTTTCCTTCCTGGTTCTTTGAGATGCACGCACATGGATAAACTTTCACAGCACCCTCGTCACGGGCGATCCTGTTGACAAGCTCAATTGTAGCCGTGCTGTCGATCGGGGGAGTGGTATTTGGCATTGAAACTATCTTTGTGAATCCACCTGCGGCGGCGGCCATGGTTCCGGTCTTTATGGTCTCCTTTTCAGTCCTTCCAGGCTGGCGCAGATGGACGTGCATGTCAATTAGACCGGGAGCGACGACGAGGCCCTTCAAATCGATGACAACAGCATCTTTAGCCTTAGTCGGTTGAACAATTTTCCCGTTGCTGATCCCGACATCCATCTTACGGTCCATCTTGCGCGTGGGATCAATGACTCTGCCATTCTTTAATATATAGTTTGTCTTCATGGTATTTCCTGCACCTTGTTTTTTGATGCCGACGAGACGCCGGCGCTCCATACTACTTCTCCAGGCATCCTGCGACCAGATACAGGACTGCCATCCTGACTGCCAGTCCATTCGTGACCTGCTCGAGTATCACAGACTGAGGCCCATCCGCAATGCAAGCCTCAACCTCAACGCCACGGTTGATGGGGCCGGGGTGCATTACTAATGCATCAGGCTTGAGATACTTTATTGTCTCCCGATTGAGCCCGAAGATGTTTGCGTATTCCGATATGCTCGGAAAGAACGCCTCGCGCTGGCGCTCGTGCTGGATCCGCAGCAGATTGACAACATCCGCATCCTCGATGGTGTCCTTGAGGTTATCGCATACACGGACGCCTATATTCCTGAACTCCTTCGGAACGAGGGTTGAGGGACCACCGACCGTTACATTCGCCCCGAGTTTTATAAGTCCCCATATATTGCTACGGGCAACACGGCTGTGCAGTATGTCTCCGACAATCGCCACATTCAGTCCTTTTAGCTTCCCTTTTTTCTGTATGATGGTGAACATGTCAAGGAGGGCCTGCGTGGGGTGTTCATGCGCACCGTCACCAGCATTGACAACTCCGCATTTGAGGTGCTTCGCCAGGAAATTATGCGAACCGGCGGCTGAATGGCGCATGACAATGAGATCGACCTGCAATGCCTCAATGTTCTTTGCAGTATCGAGGAGGGTCTCGCCCTTGGTCAAACTGCTCGTAGATGCGGACATGTTGACGATATCGGCGCTGAGCCTCTGCTCCGCCAGCTCGAATGAGGCCCTCGTCCTCGTGCTGGGTTCGACAAAGAAGTTGACCACGGTCTTACCACGAAGCGCCGGAACCTTCTTCACCCTGCGTTCCGAAACCTTCTTGAACTCCTGGGCCGTGTCGAGTATCATCCTGATCTCGTCGGCAGTAAGGTCATAGAGGGCCAGCAGATCTTTTCTCGTCCATTTTATCATATATAAAACCCCTATTTTTTCTGGCTCAAGTAAACGGCGTCGATACCTTCAAGCTCCCTCCAGGATACGGAGACATGTTCGTTTCCAGTAACATTGTGCTTCTCTCCGACATAGTCGGCCTGTATCGGAAACTCTCGCATTCCGCGGTCGACCAGAACTGCAAGCTTGATCATGGCTGGACGTCCGTAATCAGTCATTGCATCAAGCGCCGCACGGATTGTTCTGCCTGTATGGAGGACATCATCAACAAGGATGATCGTCCTGTTGTTGATGTCGAAGGGAATGGCTGTCTCATGGATCTGAGGAAGGGTCTTGCGCATCCCGATATCGTCCCGGTACATGCTTATATCGAGTTTTCCGAGAGGTATCTCGAGGCCTGTGGTTTTCTTTATCGATTCTATTATGCGTTTTGCCAGTGGAAGCCCCTTGAGCTGTATTCCAAGGAAGGCTATGTCTCCAAGTTCTTCCCTGTGAAAATCAGAACATATCGCCTTTGCGACCTTCTCGATGTCACCGGCAATCTTCTTCTCGTCAAAGAGCAATGTCCTGTCACGGTTCTGCATTTGAAGTAATCTGTGTTTCGGATTTTTTAAAAATAATGCATCTTTTCGAAACACACAACCACATAATTAAGAATTCCACACTTTTTCCATTTTTCTATCTGAGCATAGATGATTGTCATTCATGTTAACCATGGAACATCGTTTTCCTGTAGTTTGCCGGGGAGAGTCCTATCTGTTTTCTGAACAATTTCGAGAACTGCGCTGGATCACTGAATCCCGAGTCAAGAGCCACTTCTTTGACCTGCCGCAAAGGATCAGCAAGCGCCTTCGCCGCAGAATGCATCCTGCAGTTGAGGAGAAAATTATGTGGTGCAAGCCTCATTCTACCCCTGAACAGCCTGCGGAAATGGCTGTATGATAGCCCCAGCCTCCCCGCGATCCTATTAAAATCATATTCGGCAAACGGCTTGGAACGTATCTCTGAAGCCAGTCTGTCCATGTTGAGGTCATGTACCGAATCAATGCCTTCATTAGATCCTGACACCAGAAGCGACAGAAGTTGCTCCAGAAGAACAACCATTTCCGGATGCTTTCTCCTATCATGGTCCTTGAGAAGAATTATCAGCTGCCTGAAGGTGGAGGCGTATTCATTCGGCCTCTGGACACTGACATATCCCCTGGTTGAAAGCTTCATGAATCCATTTTCCATAAGACGCCTGCCACGCGGCCCTCGGAATGTGACCCAGTGGTGATGCCAGCTCTTCAAGGGTTCGGACGGCCCATACTGGTATGAGTGCTTCGGATGATGCCAGAATACCGAGGGATGCTCAAGGACGCTCCTCTCCCCTCCATCTATCCCCAGATACATCCTCCCTGAGAGAAGGAACTGGAGATTATACATATCGTCGAACCGGGTGTCTATGACTGCCCGGCATTCAGGGATCTCCTCCCCATTTATGAATGTAATGTCATCGAAGTAATTCACACCTGACCCTATGATCATATTTGACATATTAATAATCAAAAGCGCCATTTACTATAGAACTTTCGAATATATAATCAATGGACAAATGAGATTAATTGCATAATCAAATATGTCAACATGGAGAAATATATGAATACTATTATCGAAAGAAACATGAAGTATCTGGAGAACATCTACAGGAAAGGTCCTTTCCAGGGGCACGGCTTCTTCTGCATGCCGAACTACTTTACGAGATCCGATTACCCGAAGGACGATTATACGATATCCAGTGAACCGGTAACAAGATGGATACCCCCACTCGTCGATCATTACAGGAAACATATGGAGTTCGTGGAGACGGTTGGCGATCATTCAGTACCAACTGTCAAGCTCATGACCGGTACCCATATATATGCCGCGGCCTTCGGCTGCAAGGTCCACCGTTTCGAAGGCAGCAATCCTGCGGCGCTTCCACTTGTGCATTCGGCTGAGGAAGCTGACAGCCTTCCCGAACCAGACATCTGGAAATCACCGACATTATGCAGGATATTCGAACTTGCAGAAGCTCTACAGAAGGAACTCGGTCCGGATGTGCCGTTCGGACCTCCGGACATGCAAACAGGTTTCGACACTGCCGCCATAGTCTGGAACAAGGAGGACTTCTTCTGTGCCATGATATCCGAACCTGATGCGGTGAAACGCCTTGTTGCGAAATGCGCAACTCTCTTTAGTAAGTTCCTCTGCGAACTTCGCAAGGAGTTCCCAAACATGAGCCCTGCCCACTGTCCGACGACTTGGGCTCCACCGAAAATGGGACCATGGCTCTCAAACGACGAATGCGGTGCCTTCAATGAAGAGATGTTCCAGGAGTTCTGCCTGCCGGAATTGATTGCTCTTTCGAAGTCCTTCGGTGGACTCGGGATGCATTGCTGCGCGGCAGCCGAACATCAGTTTGAAGCATTCAAGGAGATTCCGGACTTTTATGCATTCAACCGAGTCCGGGCCGGAGGGAAGGGATTCGAACCGAGTGTCAAATCGTTCGGCGACTCCAAAGGTCCTGTCCTTTCACTTGCCTGGCTTGACGATAAGACCATCACATCGCTGATAAGGAATTCTCCTCCAACCACCAGATTCATATTCCATGGTTCCTTTGATACTAGCGAGCAGGCAAAATCATGGTTTGCGCGGATGAGTGCAATCGGGTAAAAAAAGGGCATTTTTCAAGCCTGCCTAAACATCTTGGAGTTATCGTAGAATTCCTTAAGCTTTTCGTAGACTGAGAATGGGATGTCGAGGTTGCCATCGCCTGTTCCGAGCTCAATGCCTTTCATGTTGACGCCATGGTAGTCGCTACCACCGGAGACAGCGAGCGAATATTTCTCGGCAAGCTCGAGCAGGCATGTGGTCTGTTCCTTCGAGAATAGTGGATAGTAAGCCTCGACTCCGTCCAGCCCCTTTCCAACAAGGAATTTCAGGAGTTTGTTGATGGTTTTCCTGTTGGCCTCGGCATAGCTCATTGGGTGCGCCCATATCGCGATTCCGCCGGCCTTGTGGATGTTCTCAATCGCTTCGGCAGGCATAGGAAGTTCACGTTTGCAGTATCCGGAACGCCCCTTCTTCAGGCATTTGTCGAAGGATTCCTGCAGACTCGAGAAATATCCCTTGCTGACGAGTATCCTCGCGAAATGCGGACGGCCGGGACAATCACCTCCGGCCAGAGCCTTGACTTCCTCTATTGTAATGTCATATCCCTGCTTTTGGAGTTTCAGCACGATCAGATCGTTCCTATCGTTCCTTCCTTTGCGAATTTCGCGGAGCATCTTTTCAAGAGGCTCCGAGTTATAATCAATAAAAAGACCGACGATATGGATCGAGAACTCATGGTGCTTGACGGACACCTCCACGCCGGGAACAGCCTTAATGGCGGAATATTTCCTTGATTCCCTTAGGAACTCCGGAATGCCTGAAACAGTATCATGGTCGGTCAGTGCGAGTGCAGCCAGTCTCTTCTCCTGTGCAAGGGCAAGAAGTTCAGCAGGACTTGAGGTCCCATCCGATGCCGTGCTATGGGTATGAAGATCGATGGACATGGAACTCCTTGAAAAATGGGGGTCGGATGGCCGACCTTATTTTTTCCTTCTTACCGCCGAAACACTTTTACAAAAAATAGATATCAGTTCATTGTTTTCAACCAAAACATCATTGTTTTTCTGATTATTCGGAAGAATTCAATATTCAAAATCAAATCTTCAACAATTCCTGATTAAAGTTTATTTCATCCTCTTGACTAATCATAAATACATGGTAGTTTTTGCGCCTGATTTAAAAAAACATAATGTTTTTATCATATTATTTAATGACAGAGGTGCCAAATGGCAAAAGCAAAAACGATGAAGAAAGCCGCCAGAAAGGCCAAGAAGGCCCATTCCCCGGTGAAGAAAGCCAAAATTATTGCCAAGAAACATAAGCCTGCAATCAAGAAGGCGCCTAAAAAGATCGCTCGCAAAACTGCCAAACCTGCAAAGATCCAGAAGAGCCTCATTAAGAAAACACTTCCACGTGGACTGAAGAAACTCAAGCAAGTCCCTATGGCAAAACCTATCCCAACCCATATACTTCTGCAGAAAATCCCCTCCTTCAAAGGCCCCAAGAAGAAGTTTTATGAAATGCTTTTGGAAGCGAGAAGGCAGTTTGAACAGCAGGTCAACTTCCATACTACAGAAGCCCTTTCTGCCCCAGGGACTGCAGGTGAACTTTCCAACAGCATGTCAAATCACATGGCCGACTTCGGAAGCGATAACTTCCTCCATGACATGGAACTTGAAATGATGTCAGGTGAAGCAGAAGTCCTCGAAATGATTGACGAAGCCATTGAAAGGCTCATAGCCGGCGAATACGGCAAATGCCTTGACTGCGGCTTCCAGATCCCGATGCAAAGGCTTGAAGCCAAGCCTTACGCACGTTTCTGCATAAAATGCAAGACTGCCAGGGAGGAGAACAACGGACTCCGTCCTGAATTCAACCGTTGAAGCAGATCTTTAAAAAACAGGTGGCATCGATTCCGATGGCACATTGCCTGTCGGCATTCGTGATCATCCTGATCCTCGACCAGTTCACAAAAATCCTTACTGAACGCCTAATATCGCAAGGCAGCCCTATTCCAGTGATTCCGGGAGTATTCGATCTTGTCTACGTTAAGAATCCAGGAGCGGCCTGGGGCATCATGGCTGGCAAAGGCATGCTTCTTTTAGCTATCTCAATAATAGTCCTCATATTGATGACCGTCTTCATAAAAAAGCTGACTGATGGATGGATGGAAAGATATTACGCCATATCCTTCATATGCGCTGGAATAGCAGGAAACTCCATTGACAGGATATTCCGTGGTTCGGTGGTGGATTTCCTTGACTTCCATGCAGCCAACCATTATCACTGGCCAGCGTTCAATGTCGCAGACAGCGCAATATGTGTCGGTGTCTTCGTGTTCATTTTGTCATCTTGGCTGCGCCCGCAGCCTCAACCGCAGCCTCAGGATGAGAAGAAATGAAGATTGCGGTGATCTGTGGCCCAACCGCCAGCGGGAAGAGCGGATTGGCGTTTGAAGCGGCCCTCAGCCTCAATGGAGAGATCATCAGCGCCGACTCGATGCAACTCTATCGGGGACTTGACATCGGAACTGCAAAACCGACGAAAAAGGAACGATCCCGGGTTCCCCATCATCTTCTTGATCTCTTTGATATCTCCGAACGGCTAGATGTATACCGTTATATCACGCTTGCCGAGACTGCAATACGTGACATCCATTCCAGAGGTAGACTTCCAATACTCACCGGAGGAACCGGAATGTATATCCGAGCCCTGCTTTATGGACTTGATCCCCTTCCATCCAATCCAGAATTAAGGGCGGAACTAGACAAGGAATTCGACAGCGAGGCTGGATTTGAGAAACTCAAGGAGATAATGTCAGTCAGAGATCCGGAGGATTTCCAACGCTGGCACCAGCACAGGAGAAAGCTCATAAGGGCGCTTGAGGTTTTTGAGCTGACAGGAAAGTCCATTACGGAACTCCAGAAGACATGGGATGGAACACAAAGTCCGAGATATGAGGTATTTTCCCGGAGACTGGACTGGGACAGGAATATCCTGAAGAGCAGAATATTAAGACGTACCGATGAAATGCTCGCTGCCGGATGGATAGACGAGGCTAGCCGGATGATAGAACAAGGTCTTCTCACCTCCCCTACGGCACATCAGGCCCTTGGTTACAAGATCATCGCCAACTACCTTGAAGGGAAGCTTGACTTTAGGACAATGCACGACAGGATAGTGACAGAGACCTGGCAGTTTGCCAGAAGACAGATAACCTGGTTCAAGAATAAGCATCCGGAATCAAGTCCTCTTGCGATGCCTGTGGAGCCGGACGTTATCTTCAATCAGATGAGATCATTTGCAGGCACTTGCCTCGGGTGAATCAACAAGAATGGGATGGGTCTGGGTAGAACCGCAGTTGGGGCACTTCATGCCCTCAAGTGCATATTCGAACTTAGCCATGGTTTTCATCTTCTTTATATCCTGTGGTGCAGGAAGAGGGGCTGGAATTATTGAAAACTCACGGTCACAGTTCTCACATTTGTATGCGTATCCAAGCTGCTTGCCGCACTTTTCACAATGGTTAATAGAATCATTGGGATTGTTTATGTCTTTTATCTTTTTCACGCACAGGTGCCCGCATTCAGCGCATTTAACAACACGCATATCACCCTCATCCTTGGCAGGTCCCGAAAAGAACTCCTCATAACAAACTATGCAGAGGATTATCGCGAGTACCGTAAGGAAGAATGCATTCCTGATTTTCCGGTTGGAAACAATTTCAAACAGTTTTTTTAGCATCCTATTCGGCCCCCATCTCGTAATGTCCAAGTATCTCCTTATCCGGAAGAGCCCGTTTGTAGAGCAGGAACTCGTCCATCCTTCCCTTCATGAAGAACTTGAGAAGAAGCTCATTGCTTAATATACCGGCCTTTGTTTTGTCATAGGTGCTAGGACTCCAATATTTCCTGTAACACCCGGCGGCTCCGAGGACCAATGGCACGTTGAGGCTGCCACCCGTACATGCCTTCCATCCGGTAGCAGATGCCGTATTCGGATTTTCACTCGTAGTGTTGAGGAAATCACCAAGGGCCTGACCATTTATGAAAGTCGTAATCTGTCCGGTCGGATCGCCATTCGCATCCAAGCCTGTATGACAGTAGCGGAGGGCCAGATGGACCCAGCCCTTCTTGTTGAAGTCAACATGTGTATCGAGCCAGGTTCCGCAGGTGGTAAAGACGTCCACATCGAAGGATCCTTGCCCGAAGGTACCCGCGTAAGGATTGGAATATATGTCATACTGGCATGCTGCATCTTGTTCGGTTCCCCACAGGGACTTGGAGAAAACACAGTCACCAAGGGCAAGCTTGTCGAACTTCACCCATGTCAGGATGGTAAACTCGTCATATGGCGTGAAGTCAAGGCCCTGGGTTCCTGGTATGAGCACGTAGGTATCAATACCGTTAAACTGTATTGCACTTTTGAAGCCGTATTTGCTCCAGCGACCTCCGGACTTGATCCATTTAATATTGCTGGTGCCTCCATTCAGTTTCATGAATGTGCCGTTATAGGCATTGGCCTGGTAGTTGTCCACGTCAGCGCCCACGCATGTATTGTTCAAGGTCGTTCCTGAGCCCTCCTGAATGTTGAAATTGACCACGCAGGTTGGGTCATCCGCACATTGCCTGTTGAAAGCGAACCATCTGACGAACTTCGCCCTATCCCTGGCACGTCCCAGAGTGGGAATCAATATCGCCAGAAGGATGGCTAGCACGAGGATGGCCATTGTGATTTCAATGAATGCAAACCTCGTCCGACAGCAGGTGTTTAACTTTACAGTTTTCATAGTATCACCTCACCTTTCTATCACAGCCCCTAACTCTATGATGACCCTGGATTCCATTCAAGCATAAACAATGCCAGATTTTGAAAAATCCCCAAAATACCTCCTTAACAGGCTGAAGACCGTAAGGTATTAAATGGAATCGGGAAAGATATATTTTATAGATATAGAGAGGGGAGATTGCCAAATATTGACTCATGCCGGGAATATCTATTTCACAAAACAATTATTTAAAAATAATTTAACCGCCGCAACTTGCTTTTTCAAGCCATTTTTGATAATATGGAAGGATAAATTCTTATTTGTATTTGCCTTCTTGATTTTTCAGGACCTTTACATATATTGAGGCAATTTAAAATTAAGGAGTTGCACATGAAAAGCGTCTTTACAGCCATTCTCCTGTCATTGGCTCTGGCCCTCTATGCTCTTCCACCTTCCAGCAATTCTGATACCGGCGGCAAGACAGCCGAAGTAAAGGACTCGGTAATTGTCAATTCTTCTTCGGGATTGAACTTGGCGGTGGGGGACAGCAAGGTCAATTCCGGCATAAACGCCAAGGGCGCCGAGATAAAGGATTCCGCTGTAATCAACAACACCACCGGAGCAAACATAGCCGTCGGAAACAGCTCTGCCAATTCAGGAATTGATGCGAACGGTGCCCAGATAAAGAATTCAATGCTGCTGAACAACACCGCAGGCACAACCATAGCCGTCGGAGACAGCAAGGCGAATTCGGGGATTGAAGCCAATAATGCCAGCATCAAGAACGCAGCAGTCATAAATAACACTGCCGGAGCGACTATAGCTGCCGGCAATAGCAAAGCTAATTCTGGAATTGAGGCGAATAACGCAACAGTAAAGGACGCCCTACTCCTCAACAATACTGCCGGTGCCACAATCGCAGCCGGAAGCAGCAAGGCGAATTCCGGTATCGAGGCCAACAACGCCAATATAAAGAACGCTGCAGTCATAAACAACACAGCAGGTGCGACTATAGCCGTTGGCGGCAGCAAGGCGAATTCCGGCATTGAAGCAAATGGAGCAAACATTAAGAACGCCGCTGTTGTAAATAACACGGCAGGGGCAACAATAGCCGCTGGCGGAAGCCATGCCAACTCAGGTATCGAAGCCAAAAACGCAAACATAAGCAATGCAGCCGTTGTCAACAACACCGCTGGTGCCACAATAGCCGTCGGCGGAGGACACGCCAATTCCGGAATTGAAGCCAACAACGCGACAATAAAGAATACGACCATAGTAAATAACAACGCCGGGGTTACTGCCGCATGGGGCGGAGGAAGCGCCAATTCGGGAGTTAAACTCAACAACGCTACAGTTGACGGCACACCAATCATCAACAACAACTCCGGCGTAACTACCAACGTGCTTCCCGGTTCATCGGTAAGCACCGGAGTGAATTTAGGCGATTGAATATTATTGAGGATATGCTTAAATTAACTTTAACAAGAGGAGGAGAAGAAAATGAAGAGTAAAATCGTGGTGATGGGAATCGCAGCAGCATTAACTCTCACAGGGGTCACGGTATTAGGACTTCCTGACCAGGGTGGAGGTGGTGGCGGACAGACGACTGTGAAGGATTCTGTAATCGTGAACGAGAACAAGAACGTCACGAACCTTGCGGTCGACAACTCCAAGATCAATTCCGGTATCGAAGCTAACAACGCCAAGATCAAGGATTCCGTCCTCGTGAACGAGAACAAGAACGTCACGAACCTCGCGGTCGGCAACTCCAAGATCAACTCCGGTATCGAGGCGAACGCATCTGACATCAAGAACTCGGTTTTAGTGAACGAGAACAAGAATGTCACGAACCTCGCGGTCGACAACTCCAAGATCAACTCCGGTATTGAAGTGAACGGCTCAAAGGTCAAGGATTCCGTCCTCGTGAACGAGAACAAGAACGTCACGAACCTTGCGGTCGGCAACTCCAAGATCAACTCCGGTATCGAGGCGAACAACGCTGACATCAAGAACTCGGTGATGGTTAACGAGAACAAGAATGTCACCAACCTCGCAGTCGACAACTCGAAGATCAACTCCGGTATCGAAGCGAACAACGCCAAGATCAAGGATTCCGTGCTCGTGAATGAGAACAAGAACGTCACGAACCTCGCGGTCGGCAACTCCAAGATCAATTCAGGCATCAGCGCCAATGGAGCTGACGTGAAGAATTCCGTGATAGTGAACGAGAACAAGAACGTCACAAACCTCGCTGTCCAGGGCTCGGAGATCAACTCCGGTGTCAATCTTGGAGACGGGAAATAAGCATTTAAACTGAAAACCCATCGGGAACCCCGGAGGAATATCTCCGGGGTTCCGAGGTGGTTATAAAATGAAAACAGTTTCAATCATCACATCAATAACCGTATTATTCCTTGCACTCCAGCCCCTCAGCGCCGGACAAAAGGAGCTGATGGAGAAGAGGGTGAAGGAACTTATCGAGCTGAATAAGATTGTAGTCGAAAAGAATATTGACCTTAAGAAATACAACAACCAGACAGTCTACATCAAGGCCCGCCTCCAGCAGATCTCCGAGAATGACTACAATGTGAAAGTCGAGGCGGTTTCATCTGAGGCAATAAAAGAAGAGAAGAAGGATGACGAGAGCGTAATCGTGAAGGCTAAGATATCCGAGAAGACCGACAAGACATTCTACCTTGACATTGAACACGTGCTTCCTCCTGAAAAAAAGGAATCAGATAAGTCAGATAAAAAGGAAAAGGAAACAGCAAAATGAGAATTGCAGCCTTAATCATAATCGCGTCCATCCTGTCGAACGGAGCTTTTTCGCAGGAACAGATGAGCCCAGCAAACAAGAAACTCAATTCCATCAACTGTGCAAAGGTGCTTGCCGAACGCAACATTGTTGAAACCGTTTACGGCATAAAGCTAAGATTCACCGAGGAGGTCAACAATATCCTCGAAGGTTCCTTCGAAGGAACTGTGGAGACCAAGACCGGAAAGCGTACTATTAAGGGAATTGAGTTCGAGCCTGTGAAATACGATGCCGATAAGGATATCGCCCAGGCCACCGCCACTCTGAAGTTGAAGAACATAGCGGACATCGTCGACAAGGAGAAATTCAACATAGACAAATTTCCGGACAAGGTCATCAAGAGGACCGCATTCGCGACATCCAGCCCTGACAAGGCACGCAAAATCGCAGCAATAAGGGCCGCCGAGATAGATGCCTACAAGAATCTCTACAAGAAGATAGGCGGATTCACACTTGAGAGCAACACAAAGATCGAGAATTTCGTCCTTAAATCCGAAAATGTGAAGGCATCGGTAATAGGTGCACTCATGGGCGCAGACTTCCTGGGATTCACCTGGGACGGCGAAGGTGACAACGCCATCGCCACTGTAAAGCTCCGCATCAACGTCAAGGAGCTCAGCGAGATGATCGGAGAGAAGATCGTTGATGCCGACAAGGATTCCATCGAGGCTGAAGGCCAGGGCGCCCAGAAGGCTGAATCACCTAAGAAACAGTCCAAGGCAGAGGGCAAACCGGCGATAAAGACCGATGTGATAGAGACAAACATAAATGTCATGCCCTGAACTGCGAATCCTCTGGAACTACAAGGCTTATACAAAATGAAATCATTATCCGCATTTTTAACTGCATCCGCCATATTTTTATTTGTTTCTTTGCCTATCCTTGCGCAAAATGGCAAGGAAGTCACAGGCATCGGGGTCGCTGAGGGAAATCCCGATTCAGCTTCCGAACAGGCCCTTGCCCAGGCTCTGCGTGATGCCGTACGGAAAGGTGCTGGCGTAGATGTCATGAGCGAGACGAAAGTCGAAAATTTCCAGACTGACTACGACAGGGTGCTTACATCCTCCTTCGGATACGTGGAAAAATATGAGATCACCGAACAGAACTACGACAGCAAGGCTAAAACTTACACGGTAAAGCTAAAGGCCGTTGTCGGCAAGGGTACTCCGGGCATGGACAATGTAATGGCTCTGCGCCTCCTGCTCAAAAGGGTTGAATCCCCAAGGGTCCTGGTACTCTGCGAGGAGAAGATCATCGGACTCGACAGCAAGGGCAGCACTCTCGCAAACGATATAATTACGGAAATGGCCCAGAAGAACGGCTTCCAGGTCCTTGACAAGGAAGCCGTCGATACAAGAAGTGAAAAAGAGGCCCGGAGAGATGAACTACTGGGCGATGACCGCTCAGCCAAGATCAAGCGTTCCGGCATCGCAACTGCATATGACATAGTGATAACAGGGACAGTAACCGGAGAAATCGGTCCTCTCGAAGAACCTTTCCCGGACATGAAGGCGAGGGATATCTCGCTTGGTTTCAACCTCAAGGCAACATGGGCTGACTCCGGAGAGATGATAGCCGTCGCAAAACTTCCTGCCGCCACATTCCAGGCGAAAGGCATGGATCCCGTCACACTGCCAAACCAGCTGGCAAGAAAATATCTTGCCAAAATACTTGAAGGGCAGGATACCGAGCTCAAGGATGAGAACGCATACAAGCTGTTCAGGAAGATCATCTCAAAATGGATCACTGAACTGGATCTGGGAGCAAAGTTAAGGATCGAGCTGAAGCAGGTCGATAAAAAGACACTCGACAGCTTGATGGCATCACTGCAGAAGGGAAATTCACAGATATCCTACGTGTGGCTCAGGGAGTTCGACAGCCGTCTCTTCTCGACCGTTGAAGTTGAGACCCGGCTTAATTCCACGAAACTCGCAGACGAGATACTGAAGCACCTCGGAGACAAATATGTCCTTGACCAGTCCACGAAGAGAAACCTTCGATTTATTCCAAAATGACAGGAATAATGTTTTGTATATTTGAAAGAGAGCCATATTTTATCATGAACAAGCTTTTTTAACTGGATATCCGATGAAAGCACATATTGCATTCTTCTCATTCTTGATCGGCATATGCCTCCTTGGCACAGGCTGCGTAACCTCTCCCGGAGGGATAGCTCCGTCTACCGTACCAATAACTTCAAAGGATTCTTATACCATCATCAAGACCGACGCATCAGCCAGCGACGGAACACTTGTGCTCTGTGGAATTCCGCTCAAGCCATGCAGCGCATACGATGCCCTCCAAACGGCAAAACAGGGCTACGGTGCCGATGCATTGATAAATGTAACCCTTGAAAACAAATCTTACTGGATAACCATTCTACCACTGATCACTTATTCGAAGATCTCAATACGCGGCGACGCCATAAAATTCAACAGAGGAAAGATTGATTAAAAATGCTCAGGATCATCATAGCCGTCCTTCTCCTCACCCTTCTCCCGGCATGCACGACAGTTGTCGGTATTTCCCCATCCACAACCCCGATAACCTCGGAAGACTCATATACCGTGATAGGTCCTGTAAAAGGCCGTGCAACAGGAGCGATATGGTTCTTCATCCCGACAATGCCAGACACTCCTTCCAAGAATGCGAGGGACAATGCGATTGCATCCAGACATGCCGATGGCATGATTGAGGTGACAGAGGAGTATACCACTCTTTCACTTTTCCTTGTTACCTTCGTATGGACCACCGTAGAAGGGACAGCTGTAAAAATAAAACGCGGGGGAGCATTAGGAGCTGACTGATGAAACTTTTCACTTGCTGCTTTATCTTATCCATGGTTCTATTGACAACTGGATGCGGTTCGACCTACTACCTTAAACATGCGCCCCAGGGTTCGGAATTCTCCGCTGCCCAGAGGGGAGTTCTTGCAGCCCATAAGAGCAATGTACCATGCAGGGTCGAGGTGATCTGCCCCGACGACATGGTTGGCGAACTGGGATGGTTCTCACTGGCGCATTATCCGCTCAAACAGATATTGAAGGACACTTTCAGCAATGCCGTATATTCCGCATTCAACCAACCAGGTGGAGAAGTAGTTGATGCATTCACCCTTCAGGTCAACGTATTCAAGTCCGAGCTGGATATGCATGCCGGAAATTACACATTGGTGCTGCTGATAACCTTGCAGGAGCCCGGAGAGAAGAAAATCCTTACGCTCCAACAGGAGAAGACAGTACATGGCGAGGTCTCATCCGATGTTCTTGTCCCGGATATCGTCTATACTGCGGCAAAGGAACTCGCAATCGATTCCGTCAAGGAATTGAAGGGAAATCCAAAGGTCATAAAGACCGTATCTCGCTTCGAAGAGAAATGATGATGAGGTTTCCTGCTATTGCTCGTCAAGGGTCTTAAGTTTCATACCAGGACGCTTGTTGTTGTCTTCCTTCTTGACTTCCTTGTCGGCTACGATATTCTCGATATCTTCGATCAGTATCCATTGCAGGTTGCGCACGTTACCGTTCTTTTCCACCTTCAGCATCCAGACCTTGCCAGTATAAGTGTCGAGTTTGAAAACTCCGCTTTCCCTGTTCTCCCCGGGTTTTTCACCGTTGACGACATACGTACCGCCAAAAAGGATATATCTTGCAGTATTTATTGTCGTCGTAATGTTCTGTGCACCGCTTTCAGCCTTCTGTCCGTATGAGACTGGTGCGAAAACCAGCATGACAAGTACCGCAGAGAAAAAAATGGCCGTTATTTTCATTTCCGACTCCTCCGCCATCGTGGCTGCTTATTATTTTTATTTGACATTAAGATTGCTCTTCTGAATTGAAAGTCAAACGGTTAACAAAGTTCAAGGAAGCAAATCTTTTATCTCGGTCAGATATACCCGTCCTTCATCGGATTCGGCAATCCTCTTCGATATGTCCTTCCTTATGCCGGACGCCCTGCAACGCTTAAGGAACTCACCCACGGTCTCGGATTTGATTCCCCCAAACGACTCCTTCTTCAGATATACGAGGATGTTCTCGGTTTCAGTTATCTTTATCCATGCCAGAGGCATCTTGTGTGCAAGCCTGTGGAACTGCAGACGGAAAGACATAAGCCATATATCCTTCACCTCCTGCTCCGGAAGCCTTACCGATATGTATTGCTTCTCATAATCTGCATCCATGAGTATGCGGCTGTCAATCATCGCCTGCCCAGACATGGAATTCCTTATGCTGACTCCCTGCCCTATGGCACTTAGGAAAACCCTGGTATATGAGCCCTTGCCAGACAGCACCTGTTCACGCCTTTTCGGCCAAAGCTCCTCTATTTCATGGGCCTCCATCTCAAGGATCCTATACCAGATATGATCCGCAGTTGGAAAATCCTTTGCAAGACGCGCCTTGAGTAGTATCTCTCCGGCCTCCCTGTCGCTGATCTCCCCCCTGAAAGCACCGATAATCCTTATCATGCTGAAAAACTGGGACTCTGTCAGTTTATTCTTTTTCTCAACACCGTAAGGATCTACTATTGAAAAACGCATGCCCTCCTTGTTAACCATGAGGTTGCCCAAATGAAAATCAGGATGCAGGAAGTTCGAAGACATGATCTTCCTGAGGAATTCGGCGAAGGAATCCAGGAACTTCTCCTTCAATCCAGGATTAAGAGACGCCTCGGTGAACCAGAAGTTCCTTGCATTGACTGAATTGCAAAGCTCTTTCGTTATCAGCATGCTCTCGTGCCCCTTCCTGGCCCATCCGCATATCTCTATGCATGGAATGCCGTTCTCCTCGAGATACATTGCGGAAAGAAATTCCGATTTGCTCTTCGGGACAAGTGAGGAATGCAGCCTTGAGGTGAATGAAAGAGGATGGTTGTATTTTACATAATATGTCGCCCCTGCGTTCTCCACCTTGAAGACGGCCCTTACGCGGTTTGACTTGACCATATTCTTCTTGGCCACCTGCTTCCAATTATCGAACCATGAGGTGAGAATGGTCGGATCAGTAATTGCCCAATCCCATCCATTAACATTCACTTCCTGGAATTTTTTAGGGTCGTTTAACATTAATACTTCCTTGCCCGCTTGTCCTTGCCATCTATAATCTAATATAATATCCATCAAGGGAATACAAATATCAAGCCCCCGCCACAGTTTATTTGTCTGAAGCTTGGTTTGGTAGTATCATTTCCTCGTCATCCACATGATCTTTCCTTGCCGCACTAAGGATCATTCCCGCACCGAGCATTGTCGATATCAGGGAACTGCCACCATAACTGAACATTGGGAGAGTGATACCAGTCGGAGGCATAAGCCCCACATTCACGCTTATATGTACGAAGGCCTGAAATGTGATCATTGCCGTCATAGAGGAAATGAAGAGCCTCCTGAATCCAGGCTCTGTCCTTTCGGCAAGCCTGTATCCAACATATGCAAATGCTAAAAAGCCAAAAATTATAGGCAAGACTCCTATGAATCCTATGGCCTCCGTCAAGGAAGCAAACGCTGAATCGCTGTATGACAATGGCAGATATGAGTTGGCCCATAGGCAGTTCCCCCAGTTCACTCCGAGGAATCCACCCCTCGCAAGGGTATATTGGAACTGCATTATGTGCCACCCCGCACCTCCCGGATCGGCCGCCGGATCAAGGAATCCCTTAAGGCGCATCAGGACATATGGTTTTTCCATGATTATCCATACCGCTGCAGCCATCGCCAGCAAGGTCGGGATGATTAACATCCGATACGAACCTCCGCTTATCATATATACTGCAAACAGTCCGAAACAGTATATGATGACTGTCCCGAAGTCGGGCTGGGCTCCTATGATGACGAACCATATGAGCGCCGTCCCTCCAAGCAAGATGAATCTCCGGAGATCACCATTTGTCCTTGTACATATCCAGCACAGCAGAAGCAAGTAGAAAGGTTTTGCAATCTCTGAAGGTTGTATGAACACTGAACCGAAGGCGAACCATCCCCTCATACCGTTTATCCTCACACCTAAAAAGAGGACCAGAAGAAGCGGTAGGAAAAAAGCTGCGGCCAAGCATAAGGAGTATCTTTCATATCGCAAAAAGGAGATCCTCGAAGCGCAGAACATGATCACGAATCCCGTCAGAAGCCAGATGAACTGCCGTACCGCAAAATGAAACGGGGCATTGCTGTATACTGTGGCGTTATATATCGCAAGACATCCCCAAAGGCCAAGAAGAAGAAGAACTGCATGGACGAAGAGCGGAAATGTGACCGTTCCGCGGAAATCCGTCACGCTCTCAGAGTGTTCTTCCCGCATCCTTGTTCCTGTCCTTGCCGATGAGTTCCTCGATGGAGCATTCAAGCCTGACATCTTCACCTGGACACATATCGCTCTTGAGCTTCCATGTTCCGGGTATCCAGTTCCTGTTCCTGTCCTGCATCACCTCATATTCGCCATCGATTCCCTTAAGGCGCTGGTCATACTTCTTCTCCAGTCCTGAAACTCCAAACATCTTTACCGTACCGGAGACATTATCCTCATATGAATCAACTTTACCGAGCATCTTCTTAACTTCCGGGTAATCTACGTACTGCCTTTCAAGGCGTGGCACGATTTTTATTCCCTGATACCTGTTTAGATAATCCTTCAGTAGCAGGATTTCCTGTGGATCAAGATTCTTCTTCAGGTATTTCTCAGCATCCCTGTCCTGCACAAGTCCCTTTATCTTTGCCTGAAGTTCCTTCACAAGTTCGGTATTTGACTGGCAGAGCCCCGGATATGTCTCTACGACAAGATCATAATAACGCTGGGTCCATGCGAGAGTCTGCCCATTCTTGTCGAGTATCTTTCCTCTCGCAGCGGGGATAACACCCGCACGGAGGGCACGTTTGTTCCCCTCTTCCAGATAATGGTCGCGGCTGTAGACAGTATAGTTGAAAAGCCGCAATGTTATCAAGCATGCCCATGAGATAAAGAGTATGACTATTATCCTGTTGCGGTTTCTAAACATCAGGCACCACCATCTACATTTCTCATCTGAAGTGTTTCAGCCATGATTACAGGATCTCCCAGATACTTAATCAAGTCATCCTGTCGACTTAAGGGAAAGGCGGTCCGCCGCGGATTCAAGGCTCCTTCGACGGGCCGCCTTTACGCAAGGGTAATCAGTTGCCATTGGATAACGCCTGATGGCGGAAGCTGCTGGTGTTAGCCATGATCATGAGCTGTGGGTCCTTCATGGCAAGCTCCTTCCATTCGGCGACATTTTCCGCAGGCACTTCGGCTGAAAGCTTGAGGAGGGTCTCAGTCCACTTTTCCACTTCGTTCGTCCTGCTGTTGTTCCTTTCAGCAAGGCCTGCGGTGACCTTCACTGCGCCAAGCAGCAGCATCGCAACGAGGAAAAGAAAGACGAAAAATGCCGTCTTCCTCATGTGCTTCACCGAATATACGATCTTCTCTTCCATGATCCCATCAATCCTTATTATTAAGTCGTCGGTCGTTAGTCTTCACGCGTCATCTAATTAATGTTTACTGATAACTGTTCACTGATTACTTCTTCCATCATTCCGTCCGGTTATGCCGTCATGCGATTTTCCGTCATGTAGGTCTCGACACAATGCCTGCAGATCAGGATTCCGGTCCTTTCATCAATACCGCCGATCTCGCTGTCAGGAACAGATTCACCGGATGTCATCACGGTCGCCATGCAAAGAGAGCATTTTGCGCAGTTCCCATGCAGGGAGTGCCTGTTCGATTCCTGGAACTTTTTGTTCACTGCTGTAATCATGAATTTCATTTTATCCCCCATCTTTTATTATTTTCTTATTGCTTATTCTTTATTCTCTTATCTTCTCATTCTGACTTCTGACTTCTGACTTCTGACTTCTGACTTCTGACTTCTGTTTTATATCTCTTCCTTTTCTTCCTTATTAAACAGTAGGTCAGCTGCCATTTCCCTTTCACCTTTTTCGCGGAGGTGAGTATTTATCTTCGAGAACTCTTCCTTCCACTTCTCGGCATTCCATATTTCAACTCCCAGTTCCGTTCCGAGTACGACCACTTCAGTCCCCGGATGGAGTTCTGCATAGTCCCTATACATCTGGGGGATCGTTATCCTTCCCTGTGTCGTTATCTTGTCGGGCTGCGTCATCGCCCCGAATCGCCTCATCATCCTTCTGAACACCATGCTGGTTGCGGCTTTTTCAGCGGGCTTAGGCTCTGCCTTCCTCATCTGGAGGTATATCTCCTCCGGATAAACGGCAAGTGCACCTTCTGGCAGGCAGTGAATGACAACGTCCCCTCCGCTGTGCTCCATGAAATTGGCAAGGAACCTCGGGCCGAACTTGATTCGTCCGTTGGCATCTATCGAAGCCTTGTCCTGTCCACAAAATGACAACATTTTGCACCAGATTTATTCCATTTTGCTCCAAAATAGTCCAATTTATTCCAAGAGTCAAGCGGGATTACAAAGAAATTTTAAAGTTTTTTTAGTATCGGAAATGAAAGAATATCGCTTTGCGAGTGTCAAGTCATTAGGAAAGATAATAATTATTGATGCCAGTCCAGTGAAACTAAAAGTCATTTCACAAATATCAAATCATATTCTCAGATCACTGCCCCTTGGAAAGATATAGCTTGGATACGAGTTCGCCGCCGGGATTCTTTCCGTTCAGTTCGCTCCGGCCGTAGTTCCTCTGGAAGTCAAAAAGGGGATACACCTTACAATCGAGATTGATGAATTTGATCTCAAGCTTCGCAGAAGGCGAATCAAACGGAATCTTGAAAAGTTTAGTGTTCATCCCCTGCAGTATGACAAGTTGATGCGGCTGTCCGTTTATTTCCAGTTTCATCGTGCCGGGAACTTCGGCATGCAGAAGAAGTTCAAATTCCACTGTCTTGCCAGCAAGCGAGTCCTTCACTGCAAATATCTTCCTGACCACATCGCCATCCTTGATCTCGATGGGTGTCCACGAACCAAAGGTAAATGGCCCGTTGTCAAGATAGAGTATCTTGTTCCCCGGAGCCTCGGTCCTGATTCCGTCCGGACGAATCATCTTCATTATCATGGGCTCATAGTAGAACCGGTAGAAGTCATATCCGAAGAAAACGAAAATTCCGGCAAGCAGAGCAGGCAAGACCGTAATGAATACCAGCTTCCTCCATACCCGTCTCCTGATCCCGATCATCAGCATAGCAGCAAATCCACCCGCGACAACCGCAAGAATTGGAACGCACGAGAGCCTGAACCTGGCCAGAATGTAAAAAGCGGCAGCGGCAAGCCAGAAGGCTAATACAAGATAAAGGAGGATCAACGGTTTTGGATGATCCGTCAGGTGCCTGAATTTTCTCCTGGCCTCATAAAATAAATAAAAGAACATCCATGCAAGGGCCATTGTCAATATGAGCGACGTAGGAACGAAAGCCATTGTCTTGAATGTGCCGCTCATCATCCCCTGATATGCGAAGGCAATGTTGTTCGGGATCTCGCGGTGATCCCAGAAGAGGAGCATCTTCCTCAGTTGAAGTTCAAGGAACGCGAGAGGTTCCCGTTTGAACCAGGAGAATATCCTGCTGCCTATGGAAATATCTTTCTCTGTTCCCATCCATACATGATATGTTTCTGGATATTCCATTGGTCCTGGAAGAAGTCCGGGATTGCGTCCGCCTGCTGGTGCTTCCGGAGTATTACCCAGTGCAAGGACCGCACCGGCCGCCGTAGAAGGACCGCTGAACTTTCCAGTGATCCTTGAGTTCCTTGCGGCAAAGGGTACCTGGGGGAGAATGACCATCGCAATAAAAACGGCAACAGGGATCATCCTTATGATTATGTTCTTAAAATTCCAAAATCCTTTCACTTCCTTTTGCTTCACGGAACAAAATGCTGCGACTGCCAGCCCCGGAACAAAGAACCAGATATTGCCACGTGTAAGTATGGCCATCGAAACAAGAAATCCGGCAATCCCCCAGTGAGCGGAATTCCCGCTCCGCCACGCGAGGAGCACAACATAAAGGATCATTGTGATCCAGAACGCCTGCAAAGTCTCAAGCAGATGATAAGGCACATATAGGATGAGAAGCGCAGAAAATGCAATCAGCACTCCAGTGATTACCCCTGCCCTCCTCCCCCAAAGCATCGCCGAAGCCAATCCCGCAAAGAAGATCGTGAGTGCCGATAGGAATGCCTGCGCAATCATCACAGGCCAGATACCGCTGCCCAGCACCTTGTGCACGATCGGAAGGAAGAACGCATAGTATAGAGGCTGGTAATAATACTCTTCGTTGAACTCTCCCTTGAGTATCCTCTCGGAAAGTTCCTTGTAGGTTGCCATGTCGGTCCCGGCAGAGGGACGGGAAACCTGGATGTCCTTGTCAAGAAGCTCCCTGCACACCTGCAGACGAAGCGCAAATCCTGCCGAAGCAAGAAGGACAAGCAGGATATAGAAATATTTTTTAATCATACTGTTATATTTTTCCCGTCGGGAAAAATATCGTCACATGCTCATCAGCTCTTTTTCCTTCTTGAGCAGCGTATTGTCGACTTCCTTGATGTAGTCGTCGGTGAGTTTCTGTATGGCATCGAGCTTGAGCTTCAGATCGTCTTCAGTGATCTCTCCGCCCTTCTGGGCTTTCTTTGCGACCTCGTTCCCATCGCGACGGATGTTGCGGATGGCGACCCTGGCCTCTTCGGCGCGTGTCTTAACCTGCTTTGTAAGGGCGGTACGCCTTTCTTCACTGAGTTCAGGGATTGGAAGCCTGATTACACGGCCGTCGTTTACCGGGGATATCCCTATGTTCGAAGCGATGATTGCCTTTTCAACGGCGCCCATGGACGATGGATCCCATGGCTGGATGACAAGGAGCCTTGCTTCGGGAGTGGTTATGCCAGCCAGCTCCTTGAGCCTGGTAGGAGTGCCGTAGTAGTCGACCATGATGTTATCGACAAGCGCAGGAGACGCCTTGCCAGTCCTTACTGCGGCAAAGTCAGCCTGCATGACTTCGACTGTCTTCATCATATGCTCTTCCACATGGTCCATCAGCTGTCCGATCGATACGTTCATATAATTCTCCTTGTTTCTTGTTTGCTTTCCGGATTAATAATTTATTCTTCAATCCGCCAAAAACAAGCAGCAAGAGAAGCATTTGGCACCTCAGGAACCATACTCCCCTTCTGCATGGGAACAGTGGAAATTCCCGAATATTGCGTTAATGTATTATTATGGAAACCTGTACACAGTACAAGTTCGAGTCCCGCGGGACAAAATTCGCATCCCCCGCAAGATCCACTGCTGAAGAGATTGAACAGCAGCGAACATCCCTTTCGAAGATCGAACTGCTCTGCAACCTACTCAATGCCATGCCGGATTTCGTGATGATACTCAATCCCAACCGTCAGATAATCTTCGGTAACAAGGCTGTTGCGGATTTCGCACAAAAACAGGGATGCGAGTGCATCTTCGGGCTAAGACCAGGAGAACTTGTTTCCTGCCAGCATGCCCTAAGTGCCGAATCTGGCTGTGGCACAAGCGATGCATGCAAGACCTGCGGAGCGGTACTATCGATACTGCAAGCTCTTGATGGCAAACCCGCCAAGGATGAATGCAGGATCATAAGGCTTACAGGAAAAAGTTTCGAGCCCCTCGATATGAGGAGCTGGACCAGCCCTTTCGTTTGGAACGGCCAGACCTACTGTCTTGTCATACTTTCGGACATAAGCAATGAAAAACGACGGCAGATTCTTGAAAGGATCTTCTTCCATGACGTCCTTAATACGGCCGGCACCATCTGGAGCATTTCCGAACTCCTCAACGGCGGTGCTTTGGGAGTCGAAGAGATCAAGGGAGATCTTGCAAACGCAACAAGCCAGCTGATAGAGGAAATAAATAGCCAACGCCAGTTGCTTGCCGCAGAAAACGGCGAACTGCAGATAAACCTGACAAGGATCAAGTCCCTTGAATTCCTGAACGCCATTGCCGGGACCTACCGCAAGCACGAACTGGCGATGAACAAGTCGATCGAGATAAGCAAATCAAGCGTCGATTTTGAATTTGTATGCGATGAACCTCTCCTCACGAGGGTTGTCGGCAATCTGCTGAAGAACGCGCTTGAAGCATCGAAGTTCAACCAGACAGTCACCCTCGGTTGCGGAAAGGACTATGACCGATACTTCTTTTGGACAAGGAATGAGGCGATTATCCCGGATGATGTCAAGCTACAGATTTTCCACAGATCTTTTTCAACTAAAGGGGCTGGAAGGGGGATAGGCACCTACAGCATACGACTGCTTACGGAAAAATACCTCAACGGGAAGGTTTCCTTCGAGTCAACCCCCGGAACTGGCACCATCTTCACAATTTCGTTCCCGATAATCCAGCCCGGAAAATGATTCAGAACTTGATATTGTTGATGAGGGTTGTAATGAGCTTCATCATATACGGGAACACATAAACCAGTACCCCGAGAAGAACCAGGAACGCGATTATCTTAATTATGGCCTTTGCAGAGCTCAGGAATCCAAAGTTCCTCCTACGCCTTTGC
Organism: uncultured Victivallis sp.; assembly: GCA_964600895.1. Classification (GTDB taxonomy): domain Bacteria; phylum Verrucomicrobiota; class Lentisphaeria; order Victivallales; family GWF2-50-93; genus GWF2-50-93. The sequence goes on along the minus strand of CAZRKP010000001.1, from coordinate 187,015 downwards.
TTCGGAGGTCCGGAGATGCCATGCTCCCTGCTTTCTCCGTTAGATGTGATTTCGGGAGGGGCTTCCGGTTCCATTTCCTTTTCAGGAGAAGTCTCCTTTGCCGCCGCTGAACCGAACTTTTCGGTCTTGCTCTCTTCCGATGCTTCCTTGAGGTGGATCTTCGTCTGTCCGGTGATATCCTTTTTCAACTCTGACTCGTCGATATTGTCAAGGTCGGGCATTACAACCGCAGCCCCACACTTCTTGCAGATGATAGTCTCACCCGCCTTTTTCTGAAAAGCAATGAACTCCTTCCCGCATTTGCATACGAGCTGGATTGCCATCATCTGAGTGTCGCCCTTGGCCATAAGTCCTGTACCCTACCGGTAGTGGATTTATTTCCAACCAAGTATTTCAATACAATAATATACCATCAACAAGATAATTTTTCGACAAATATTTAATTTTTTTATTTAATGACTATCTTATGTAGGAACCTTAATCAAATGCTGGAGCAAAATCATGGATTCCAAATATGTGTATCACCGTATCCTACTGAAGCTAAGCGGCGAGGCCTTAAAGGGCGATGCAGAAGGCGGATATGACGCCGATGCGATAGGTGAACTGGTGAAGAGGATCGGTTCCGTAGCCGACAACGGCATCGAACTGGCGCTTGTGATTGGAGGTGGAAATATCTGGCGGGGAGTAAAGGGAGTCAGTTCCGGCATGGACAGGGTTACTGCCGACTACATGGGCATGCTCGGTACTGTGATGAACGCCATATGCCTACGGGACGCCTTCAATGCCGCTGGTTATATCGCTGAAGTACAGTCGTCGATTTCAATGCTGCCCATAGCCCCGCTTTTCAACCGGGAAAAGTCGGTGAAATCACTCGCCGAAGGCAGGATTGTCATCTTCGCCGGAGGAACAGGCTCACCTTTCTTCACAACCGATACTACCGCCACGCTCAGGGCCCTCGAGATCGAAGCGGAAGCCGTTCTGAAAGCAACAAAGGTTGATGGCGTCTACAGTGACGATCCGAAAAAGAATCCAAATGCAAAAAGATATGAGAAGATAAGCTACGATGAGGCACTGTCTCAACAGCTGAAAGTTATGGATTCAACCGCATTTTCCATGTGCCGAGACAACAAGCTCCCTATAATCGTGTTCAACTTCTCTGAACCTGAAAGCCTTGAACGCGTACTCCAGGGCGACACAAGTATCGCAACGGTAGTAGGGAACTGACGAAAAGAGCCGGAAAACCAGCGATTGGAAATTTGAAATTAGAAATTAGCGAATTGAAACCTGTCCACTGACTACCATGAAATACTATCTATAAGCCGGCCAGAGGCCGGCGCTCCGGCAAATCTTGATCACCGTTACGCCGATACTCCCATACGCCGGATCCAGCTATTTGTATTCGACTCCCGTAACCGGATCGAGAAGTTTGAACTCCTCAAGATGAAGCCCAGGATCGGCGCGGAAGCTCAGCTGCTTGCCATATTTGCTCTCCATCTCGTTGAGATGTGCGGCATCTTCGTTCTTCAGCCGGGCAAGGATGCTCGGATGCATCATGACTTTGATGGCAAGTCCCTTCTCACCCCTATTCTTCTTCAGTATCTCCTGGAGGCTTCGCTGGATTTCAACGCTCATGCTGAGGGCGGATTTCACCTTGCCCCTGCCCTGGCAGTACGGACACGCATCATAAACCGCATCGCTCAGGCTTTCATGCTCACGCTGACGGGTCATCTCCATGAGTCCAAACTTGCTTATCGGTAGTATGCTTGTCTTGGCGCTGTCTTCGCGGATCAGGCTCTTCATCTGCTTATAGACTGCTTCCCGGTCACGGGCATGGTCCATGTCGATGAAATCGATGACTACAAGCCCGCCGATGTTCCTGAGGCGTAGCTGACGAGCTATTTCATTCGCTGCTTCGAGATTCGTCCTGAGGATTATCTCGGGCTGTTTCTTTCCTTTTGTACTGCCGCTGTTCACATCTATTGAAATAAGGGCCTCGGTCTCATCAATGCATATATATCCTCCAGAAGGAAGATCGCTGCGTCTGTTGAAGACCTCGCTGATCTGCTTTTCGATCCCGTAATGCTCAAAGACCGGCGTAGGCTTCCTGTAGAGGCTTACCTTGCCCACCATGTCATTTGCGATCTTCGCAAGGAACTCCCTGATGTAGTTGTATTCATTTTCGTCATCGACGACGATCTCGTCAATCTCCTCGGTAAGGAAGTCCCTCATAGTTCTCAATATGAGGCTGGGCTCCTCGTAGACGATGCACGGGGCCTTGGGATTCTTCTGAATGTGTTCGACCCTCTGCCAAAGCTCAAGGAGCATGTCGAGATCGCGTTTGAAGAATATGTCCTTGCGGTCTTCTCCGACAGTTCTGCATATACAGCCCATCCCCTCTGGGATGTCGAGATCGTTCATGATCTTGCGGAGCCTCTGGCGTTCGCCCTGATCCTCTATCTTCTTCGAAAGACCAATATGGTCCGAGAAAGGAAGAAGCACAAGGTAGCGGCCAGGTATTGAGATGTTAGTTGAAACCCTGGGTCCCTTGGTGCCGATCGGCCCCTTGGTCACCTGTACCAGTATTTCCGAGCCCTGATTGAAGAGCCTTGGAATGTCTTCAACCCTTATTCTGCTGCTCCTGCGTTTGCGCTCGATCTCGGCAAACCGTTTCGTGAAGTTGCCAAGAGGGTTCTTCCTGCCATGCTGGTGCTGGCGGCGATGTCCGTCGCTCTTCACCTTCTCTATCATGTCATACGTCGCGGGAAGCATGTCCTTGTAGTGCAGGAATGCATTCTTCTCGGTTCCAATGTCGACAAATGCCGCCTGCAGGGAATCCTGCAGGTGCGTGATCTTTCCGAGGTAGACAGAATTAACAAGCTGTTTCTCCTCTTTGCGTTCGATCTGGTATTCCTCAAGACGGCCCTGGTTCATAAGCGCGACCCTTGTCTCAAGCTTTTCACAGTTGATTACCAGTATTTTGGCCTTCTTTGTAGGCCTGAATAATTTCATTAAGATGTTCATATCATTTTCTTCTATTTTGATTTTCAATTTTCAACCACCCGCCTTCGCCCTCCTCGTGAGTGCTATGGCGCGGCATGCAGAACACACAGATTTCAATTACAAGTATTTTATATGTTTCTACTTTCAGGGTTCTGTCTTCTGTTTTCAATTTCTTCTTTGTTCTTATAATTACAATGTTTCAAATTCCCAGTTTAAATTACTGGCTGTTCAATGTCAATTTTCCAATTTCTAATTTCATCTTTCAAGTTAAGAGTTGTCAGTTTCATGTTACGTGTTCCCCCCGTCAGTTCACCCATTCCCCATTATCTTCCCCACAAGGCCATGGCATCCCTGGACGAATTCAGTTCCGGCCATCTCACGCTTCCCCTCTGGAACGATTTTCTTCAGGGATATCGCTCCTCTGCCGCAGGCCACAATGAAATCCTTGTTGTCCGCTCTCAGCACCTCTCCGGGCGCTCCAGAGACATCAAGGCAGGCAAGTTCGGTAATCGCCATCCTCTGTCTCCTCACACCGGTCTGCAGATTGAAAAAGATTCCCGGCCATGGGTGGTAGGCCATCAGCATCCGTTCAATCTTACTGGCGGAACTGCTCCAGTCTATTCCGCCGTTCTCCTTCTTAATCTTTCCTGCGTACGTCGCATTGGAACTGTCCTGCGGCATCGCTTTCAGTCTGCCGGAGGCGATGCCCAAAAGAGCATCCTCCACATTCTGTGACGCCAGCACTCCAAGTGCATATTCGAGCTCGTCAGACTTCTGTCCCGGCTGGATCCGGTATTCAAAAGTCGAGAAGACAGGCCCAGTATCAAGCCCTTTCTCCATCTGCATGAAACAAACTCCTGTCATCTCATCCCCATTGAGAATTGCAGCCTGCACCGGGGAAGCTCCTCTGTACCGCGGAAGAAGCGATGCGTGGAGGTTTATGCAGCCCAGACGTGGCAGTGACAGGATGTCCTGCTTTAGGATCTGCCCAAAGCTGGACACGAATATCATGTCCAATCCATCCATCCCCCTCAGCCTTTCCAGAAATTCCGGAGTATTGACCGAAGCTGGCTTGTCCGGCTGCATACCCTTACCGCTGCACCACTCGCCCACTGGCGTCGGAGTAAGCAGTTTCTTGCGTCCGGCAGGCCGGTCCATCTGCGTAGCAATACCGACAAGTGAAATCCTGTGGGAATCTGCAATGCTGGAAAGAATCGGAACAGCAATCCTACCAGAGCCGAGAAAATAAACTTTTAGTTTGTCGCAATTCATCAATTAAAGCGCTAATATAACGCACATGGACCGAAATAACAGGCTTTCTTCCCAAAATATGAGCAAAAATAAGCAGACAGATATCGCCCTGTCCCTGGGCGGTAACATGGGAAATGTCCGGGATGAATTCAGGAAAACACTGGTGAAACTCAAGTCCGGCGGTCTTTCATCCATATGCGTTTCCTCTCTATACAGTACTCCTGCAGTCGGATGCGCTCCTGGCACCGCTGACTTCATAAATGCCGTTGTCACCGGCAGGTGGAGCAGTTCATTGGAATCGCTGCTCAGGCTCTGCAAGAAGATCGAGGTTTCCGCTGGCCGCCCGGAAAAACATATCAGATACAGTTCACGCCCCCTCGATATCGATATCATACTCTTCGGTGATATGATCCGGGCAGATGAAAGGATTACCATCCCACATAAGGAGGCTCAGAAACGCCTTTTCGTCCTAATCCCACTGGCGGAGATAGCCGGCGATTGGATATTCCCTGATACTGGGAAAAAGATCAGCTCCTTCTTGCGGAGAAAATCCTCATCTTCTCTTTACAGGACGATAATTCGTTCCCGTTTTCCAATAGGTAGAAATAGGAAAATTCACTTGACAAAGCTGTAAAAACCTCTAAATTTCTTTTTCAAATTAAACTAATTCATGGGAGAGAGAACATGAAAAAGCTGTCCATGCTTCTTGCTGCGGCGTTTCTTCTGGGAACTGTCGCAGGCCGTGCCGAATCCCTGCCACCAATCCCTCCAATCCCTGAAGGCAATCCATTCGCCCTCTTCGACAAGAAGATAGAGAAGCTTGGCAAGGACAAGGACAAAGAGAAGGACAAGAAGAAAAAAGACAAGATTGACGAGGACATAAAGAAGGAAGAGGACAAGAAGGACAAGAAACTTTCATCCTTTGTCGAACCACGTGAAAAGAAACGGGAGTACCTCCTCAATCAGATAGATACGGCCAAGGAGAAAAACAAGGATGCAGACACAACGCAGCAGCAGGCTCAGGCTGACAATCTCGACAAGGAGATCAACTACCTGAATGATCTCGCTGCCGGCAAGAATCCGGAACCCCTGAAGAAAGGTGGAGCCGCCGCAACTCCTGCACAGGATGGGAAGAATCCTGCTGACGCCGCCGACAAGGCCAAGAAAGCCCTCCAGGGCGACCTCGGAAAATAGCTCCCGGACAATGTTTTCAAAAAGCCTGCGAAATCCGCAGGCTTTTTTTTGAAATGGATTTTCATGAAAGACTGGATAATTTCTTATTTCAAGCTCGAGGAACGCGGGAGCCGGATCCCTACTGAAGTGGTCGCCGGAATCACCACCTTCATGACGATGGCATACATCATCTTCCTCCAGCCCGACATCCTGGGTGGACTCCTGCCGGGATTCCAGAAGACCGGAATGGATGTCAAAGCACTGATGGTTACTACCTGCATCGCCGCAGCCGTCGGCTCGATCCTGATGGGGCTCATCGCAAACTATCCTATCGCACTGGCTCCTGGAATGGGTGAGAATTTCTTTTTTCTTTCGGTCGTGGCCGCATGCTCGACAAGCATTGGCCTACAGGGAAATTCCGCATGGCAGACCGCCCTGGCGGTAGTCTTTGTCTCTGGCATTATTTTCCTGGTAATAACTATCCTGCGTCTCAGAAAACTGCTAATGAGCGTCATAAGTCCGAGTCTCCAATATGCGATCGCTGGTGGGATAGGCATATTCATCGCATTTCTCGGACTGAGGAACAGCGGCCTCATAGTTATAAGAAGCGAGAACCTTTCTCTTACGGGCAACTTCCATAGTGTCACACTTGCGATCTTCGCAATAGGTTTGCTGTCGACCGCAGCATTACAGTCTCTCAAGGTGAAAGGAAGCATTTTGTGGGGCATACTTATCGGGGCCATTGCGGCCCTCTTGTTCGGAAAAATCCATCTCCCGGGCGCAATCATAAGCGCTCCACCTGACATATCTCCGGTGTTCATGAAGATGGATTTCTCCAGCCTCATGTCACACCTCGGGAAGCTTCTGCCTTTCATACTGATATTCACCGTGATGGATGTCTTCGACACCCTCGGCACCCTGGTGGGGGTAGGTACGCAGGCCGGACTCATGAAGGACAACAAGCTTGAGAACTGCGAAAAGGCGTTTGCAGCAGACGCAGTTGGAACTGTCTTCGGTTCGCTCTGTGGGCATAGCACTGTTACAAGCTATATCGAAAGTGCCGCTGGAGTCGAGAACGGTGGACGCTCAGGACTTGTAGCGGTCGTGACAGGATTCTGCTTCATCGTCGCGATCTTCTTCTCGCCGATAATCGAGATGATAAGATATCCCGCTCCATTCAACCCGATCACCGCCCCGGCGCTTGTGATCGTCGGAGCAATGATGCTCAAGAACATATCAAAGGTAAGCTGGGATGATTATACCGAATCTATCCCTGCATTCCTCATACTCATCGGTATTCCAGCCTGCACCAATATCGGTGACGGGCTTGCACTGGGGCTTATCAGCTATCCCATGATCAAACTTTTGAGCGGAAAAGGAAGAGAGATACATTGGCTTACATACCTTACAGGTGCTATACTTCTGGCATATCTCGTTTTCCTGAGGACAAGCTGAAAGGTGGCGGAGGTTTTACATGAGTGAGACTGACAGTTCATTTTTCCTGCAGCCGTCTGCCATCGACAGCTCATTCTTCTACCAGCCTTCGACAATGGTGCTGATTTGGATCGCCATATACAGTTCCGACTGGATCATGAACTATATCGGCGCACGCCTGTACCACAACAGGGTAAGAAGCTTCTGGCTCTTTGAGAAGGGCTATTACCTGAAATTCATTTCCGAGGAGGAAATAAAGAAGCCTGCCAGGCTCATCATCCGCTTCTTCTCCGAGCTCCTCATATCCTCCGTAGCCATATGGATAATACTCTATTCATGCAGACTGCTCTCAAGCTGGAACATCTACGAGTTCACATGCGGAACATTTGTGTTGCTCGAGGCCTGCATTCATTTCAGACATGTCCGCAACGTCGCCCTGTTCTCGCTGGCAAAGAAGGACAGCGGACTCTACGGCTGCATCGCCATACCGAAGTGGGTGACCCTTAGGAACAGCTTCACCGAATTCGCCATCTTCTCGCTGTCATATCTGCTCATATTCCTATTTGACACGAGCAACTATTTCGTCCTCGGCGGAATTGTATCCTGTTTCATCGCATCCATATTCAACCTTATCGTCGCCGAAACGGAAAGGAAGATTTTCCTGAAGAAAAATCAGAACTCCATCAAGGACCTACATGCGCAGCTCGAATAGGCTCCCTCTTAAAATTGCCGCCGTCACCATCCTTTCCTTTGCCCTCTCCGGAGAAAGTGATGCGCGCGTCTATACAGGCCTTGAAATGTTCCTGGCAAAATACACTTATCTCGTAAAAGGGAAGAGAGTCGGCCTTGTAACCAACCAGACCGGAGTCGATGCAAACCGCATTTCAACGGTTTCTCTCTTTTACAAGAATCCCAACATCAGACTCGTTGCCCTCTTCGCACCTGAACACGGAATACGTGGAAATCTCAAGGCAGGTGAAACAGTCCCCGGAGGCAGGGATCCTGTTACGGGCCTTCCGGTCTATACGCTATACGGACCGAACGGTCACAGGCCGACCCGCGAAGCACTCGCCCAGATCGATGTGATGGTCTACGACATCCAGGATGTCGGAAGCCGCACATACACATATATCTGGCATCTTGCAGAATGCATGAGCGCATGCGCAGCTGCCGGAAAACCACTCATCGTCCTCGACAGGCCAAATCCTTATGGTGCTTATACTGTTGATGGCCCTCTTGTCGATCCGGAACTCAAATCGTTCATCGGACTTTATCCGATTCCGAGAGTATATGGGATGACTGTCGGTGAGCTCGCCATCTACCTTAATACCGAAGAAAGGATAAGATGTAATTTGTCGGTAGTGCCAATGGCAAACTACAGGCGTGGAATGATATGGTCGCAGACCGGCCTCCCATGGATTCCGCCATCACCGAACATACCGACTCCTGAATCCGCATACTCCTATGCTGCAACAGGAACCCTTGGCGAGACTGGTGGAATAAATATTGGCATTGGCATACTTCCCTTCCAGTTAGTTTCAACACCCTGGCTCGATGGCAAGTATGCATCCACCGTTCTCAACTCCCTGCGTCTCCCCGGTGTTTATTTCCAACCGGTGAAATACAAGAACGTAGGCAAGGGAATGGCCAGCGACTATGCAGTAAGAATCGTTGTGACCAATCCTGCAATTTTCAGACCGGCTACAACTGAGATCGCGATCCTGTGGTTCATGAAGAGATATTATCCAAGATATTTCAAGTTCTCCGAAGACGGCAAGCAGTCACGCCTGCTGATGTTCGACAAGGCGATGGGTTCGTCTCTTATCAGGAGAGAACTGGACGCCGGATGGACCTATCTGCAGATCATCCAGGCCTACCAGCAGAGCCTCAACACTTTCATCCAGAAAAGAAGCAGATATCTGATATACAAGTGAACAGTTCCCATTCCCCATTTCACCGTCCGGTATTCCTACCTTAGTCTCCCTAGATAATTGAATGTTGCTGGATTTTCCGACAGTGGTGGCAAAGACGATGAACTTGCCGGCAGTTCAGCTGCGAAATCCGCAACTGCGATATTCCCCTTCACCTCCTTGCGGAGATCAAACGGCGTTTCTGCCCTGAAGACACTGAGCCCCCATTCCCGCTCAAGCTTAATCCGGCAGTTCCTGCGTTCCTCAAAAACTTTCCCATAGAAGTCATCAGGAAACTCAACACGGCTTATCAACAGCGGTGGCCTGCCAAGAACATAAAGAATCAATGGCACAGGACTCCTCGGGGCTAGCTCAGCGATCTGTCTGCCGTCTGCCTCCATGGAAATCGTCAGGCTCTGGCATCCATGGCAATGGAGGAAATCCGCGGCAACAGAATTGAGCACGGACAATCCAGGACCAGCCAGGAGATCAACCCCGGCCTGACGGGCAAGGAACCAGCCATCCCAGCTGTTGACTTCAACGATTAATCCCTTTTCACTGCAAAGTTTCAAAAGTTCCTTGATGCTTCCGATATCATTCTCAAAAAACACTGGCGGGAGTGCGATTGTGGTCTTACCATCCTCCAACTTGATGTCCTGTTGAGTTTCATCTTTAACGGAGCGCGGGTTTTCCAACCCGCGTTTATCTTTAAGAAATAGCGGACTAGAAAGTCCGCCCTCCGTTAAGGCGGGAAAAATCCCCATTGAGTTATTTTCATAAAATCCAGGCCAGGCATCAATAATTATCCTGCAATTGGGATTACGTTTGCGAATTTCGCAGACTTGCGAGATTCGCTGCACCCTTGCTATGTCAATTGTTCCGTTGAACTGTTTGCGGTTAGGACCAGATTTCAAGTCATTCCTGGCGGAATCAAGTATTTCCTGTATCTGCGGAGGCAGTTTGAGCTTAAGTTTCCCGTCCTCCTTCTTCACCGCAGTCCGCAGGAAGAAAGACAAGTCATTTTCAATTTTTCTCAGGATTCCCTTCTGGAGCGTAATCTCCGGCTCATCAGCCTTGAATTCCGCGAGATGGGCTCCCTGGAAAAGTTCACCTGAGAAATATTCACCTATCTGCTTCAAGGTAACCGCCCTGTCAGCCGATCTGACCACGCTCATTGGATAGAGATGTTTTTTGCTGATATCGCAGAAGGTGAAAGTGCATGCGAGCTTTCCATCCTCATTTTTCAACTCCATGCTGAAACCATCATCAGGACTCATGGAATCCCTTCCTAACTTACCTGCACTCACCGTTGCAGACTCCTGCACAGCAATTCTTCCAGAATCACCTGTCATTCCTTTTCTCACGCCACCAGCATATGCGTCAGTGAATTTCCTGCCGGTATACTCCCCGAGAATTCCTACTGCCTTCCGCAGTTCATCATCCACCCCCGTATCCAATGCCTTCCGGTAGATGCCGACAGCCCTTGAAATCCATTCGGAACTTTTCAGGCGGCCTTCGATCTTCAACGCACGGACCCCGGCCTTCTGCAGGTCATCAAGCCTTTCAAGAAGGGAAAGATCATGCATTGAGAGGAAGCGTCCGGCACCGCTGTCACCTATCTTCCATTCAAACCGGCATGGGCTCGCGCAGAGACCGCGGTTCCCGCTACGTCCGCCGATCCAGCTTGAAAGAAGACAGTGTCCGGAAACTGAGAAACAGAGCGCCCCTTGCACGAAGACTTCCGTTTCCAAGCCTTCCACCGAGGATGCTGCCTTTATTTCATCAAGTGACATTTCCCTTGCAAGTACTACACGTTTTATTCCAAGTTCCTTGGCGGCCCTGACACCTGCCGAAGAAGAAATCCCCGCCTGGGTACTGAAATGGAATTCGAGTTCGGGATAAAGCGGGAGCACCTTCAGCAAGGAAGGATCCTTTATCAATACAGCATCAACCTTGCACTGACGCGCCAGTTCAAGATGCCTGTACGCTTCGCCTATCTCCCTTTGGGAAATGTCGATGTTCAGGGTAAGATAAGCCCGTGCGTTCCTGGAATGGACATAATTGAGATTGTCTATAAGATTTTCTTGAGTAAAATTCTCTGCACCACGACGGGCGTTGAGTTCCTTCAGTCCGAAATAGACTGCATCCGCACCGGCATCGATTGCCGCACGAAGTGAATCCGGACCACCTGCCGGAGCCAGAAGTTCCATCTTTGATTTCGCATGCATCTACGTAATATGCAGTCAAAAGAATAATTTGTCATTCATTCATAATAAAAAAACGGGGCATGATTTCTCATCATACCCCGTAAAAATAAACTAGTTGTCAGCTTAGCGAAGATTTCTCTAGAACTCCAAATCCTCGTCGACGCCAATCAGCTCATTGAATTTTCTTTCTATGATCTTATCCTTGTTGACCTCCCTCTGCTTGATATGCTGTCTGAGCTTCTCGATGTCCTGTTCAAGGTTCTTAAGCTCCTCCTTCTCACGTTGGAGCTTCATGTCAAAAAGTTTTCCAAGCTCCTCCTTCAACTCCTTGGATAACTTCTCGATCTCATCTTTATTCTTTGCGGCATCTTCATCCTTCAGATCCTGGATTTTTTCCCCAGTCAGGTCCGTCTTTACTTCCAGCCTCATATATTCCAGCCTTTTCCTGAACTCCTCAGGATTATCAACCTTCAGCTCAAGCATTTCACTGCATTCCTCAAGATCTTCTGACAATTCATCCACAACTTCTTCCGGATCATCCCTGAGCTCCTTCTCCAGATATTTTATTTTCTCCGGAAAATTATCCTTGTAGAAATCCATGGCCTTCTTCGCATCATCCTGCTCGTCACCGAATTGCTCCATCGCAGCCTTCCATGCCTGGTCCATGGTCTTTATGTTGTCCATCTTGCCGCCTTCATTGTCCTTGTCATCCTCCGCGGCAAACACCGCTGAAGCCAGTACGCCTATGCACGCGATCAACGTCAGCACTTTCATCATTTTCATTCTCAGCTCCTTATGTTTGTTATACTTTATCAATACTCTTTCTAAGTTCGTTCATTCTTCTCCTCAGGGATTCTGTCTGCTTGCTGATGGGATCCGTAGTTTTGCCGGGGTTACCTTTGATTATGCCATTGATTTTCCGTGAAATGTCCTGTGCCGATATCTTAGAGTCCCACGAGAGGATTTCCTTGTTGACAGACTGTGATTTTTTCGCATGTAGCGAGGTAGAATAATGGATTATCAGCATCATTGCCGCTGCAACAACTATGAATTGCGCTGCATAGGAAAGTCTCAGGAGCATCAGCTTGCCACCAGCCGGCCTTTTGGCAAGGGCGGTTTCGAATGCCGCCATCCTGTTTCCACCGAGTCTTATGGATATCGCCTTTGAATCATCCTCAAGCAATTTAAACAGGTGAATCCTATCACGACAATATTCACAGGCAGCCGCATGCGCTTCCCATTCCCTGCAATCAGCAGTGGAAAGCGACTGTTCTTCAAGCCTGCTGCATTTCTCCTGCTGGTTCATTGGTTTTTCTCCATCTGCTCCTTGAGAAGCGAAAGCGCCTTCTGCATCCTCCACAGTGCCGTACCAAGCGGTATGCCAAGAAATTTTGAAATCTCAGTGAAAGTCATTTTCCCGTAGATGTGCATTGAAACTATTTCACGGTATGCTTCAGGGATATCTCTTAGTGCGGAATGAAGTTTCCTGAGTTCATCCTCATGGATTGGGAATTCAGATGGGTGTTCATCATGGGGCTTCGCCTGGTTGAAAAGCTCAGTTTCCCTGGCACCCCTACTCTGCAAGCTGCGCAATGCATCAAGCGACTTGTTCCTGGCGACCTTGAAAAGCCATGGTTTCAGGGAGTCGCCCATGAGAAACAGGGGAGGCCTGTTGATGAGCTGCAGGAAAGTCTCCTGGCAGATGTCCTTGCTCAACTCCGGATCCAAGGTGAATCCATATATGTATTTGAGAAGGGGCTGTTCATATTTTCTAAAGATGGAATAGAACGCGTTATTATCGCCATTTGAGAAATTCCGAAAGTGCTCCAGATCGGAATCCCCTCCAGCCACAGGAAAATCAATATTGTTGTCAGACAATGCCACGATCATAATATATCTCTCGCTTTAATAACTTAAAACGGACTCATAGATACATTATTGGTGGAAAATCATAAAATTTTTCTATCTCTGCGACAAATTGGGATCAGGGGGATACAGAAATGACATTGAATGAAGCATATATGTGAATTATATTGAATTTTACTGATCACTGATTACTGGCTACTTTTCACTGATCTTGTGCGCCCGTAGCTCAGCTGGATAGAGTATTTGCCTCCGAAGCAAAGGGTCGTGGGTTCGACTCCCGCCGGGCGCGCCATCCCCCTGAAGAATACTGTCTTCACACGGTTCAGGACGGATTCAACCGGATGAACTTTTCTGCCAATTCCCCAGCTCTTGAAGACTTTTTATTCTTCAATACAGCCAGGGCATTGCGCCTCAGAAGCTTCAGGCTGGGATATTCCAGCGGAGTTCCTTTGATGATATTATTGACAACAGAGTCCTTTTCAAGGAGAAGCCATTCAAGATTTGTCCTTATCGGGGATGGCAGTGAACTTCCGGGACACAGGGAAGTACATATGTCACAACCGAAAATCCAGTCTCCAAGGAAAGCACTCTCATTCTTTTCAAGCTCACCTTTCTTTTCCATGGTTATATAGCTCCGGCATTTCCGATAAATGAATTCCCCTGGTTTCCCTGTTATTGCACCGGTCGGACATCTTTCTACGCACCTGACGCACGTAGAGCAAGGGGCTGCATAATCTGCATGTTCTGTGGCAGGGAGTTCAATATCAAGTGCCAGTATGCCAAGACATGTTCCGCTCCCCTGCCCCTTGCAAAGCAGACATGAATTGAGCCCGATGCAACCGAGTCCTGAAAATGCAGCGAGCGACTTCTCCGCAACAGGTTTTGTGTCAACAAAAACCTCATCCCGGAAATCTTTCCCAAGATTTTTCTTCATTGATTCGGCGAATCTGATTATTTTCTCCCTTAGGAAGATGTGGTAGTCAATGCGACCGGCATATCCGGCAACAAGGCCGGAGACGGAATCATCAGCTGTTTCAGGAAGAAAATTCTTATTGAGCGGAATTTTTTTGAACGGAAATGCGAATATCGCAAAACTCCTGGCCCAGGGACAAAGAACGAGCGGATCCGCCCTTTTCCCGGCGGTACGGAGCATGTATCCAGGCCAGTCGCGCAAATCTGCAGAAGAAGAGACGTATGATTCCTTTAATCTTTTCTTAAGCTCAGAAATGGACCTTGGTTCAACCGAAAGAATAGAATAAGCACAGAACCCGAGCTGTACGGCAGTGTCGCACATGATTTTTCCAAGTCCATCCTTCAGAGCCTTCATAATCCACCCTCTATTCCGGAATTATCTCATATGAAATGTTCCTTGAAGTATCGAATTCAACAATTCCATCATCGAAAGAAGACTTTACTTCCTTTCCTCCAGAACTGACTTTCAGCTTTGTTCCAGACCTTATCCGCATCACATTTCCTTTCAGGGAACGGACAACTGCCTTATGCAGTCTGCCATTTCTCCATTCGATATCAAAATTGAAAGCTCCGCGGGAGACAAGTCCGAAAACTGAACCGTCTTTCCATTGGGAAGGTAATGCCGGCAACAGACTTATCATGAAAGAAACAGCCTTCCCGTCAACGGAAACTCTTTCATGGCTCTGCAGGAGCATCTCACATATTCCTGCGGTCACACCGAAATTCCCATCGATCTGGAAAGGAGGATGAGCATCGAAAAGATTTATGTATACACCGCCTCCGCTCATCTTGATGTCCTTGGCATCAATGACCCGCAGCATCCGGTTTATCAGGCCAAGACAGCGATTACCGTCGAAAAGCCTTGCCCAGAAATTTATCTTCCAGGCGAGTGACCAACCGGTCCCTTCGTCTCCCCTGATCTCCAGAGTCCTCTTTGCAGCATTGAAAAGCTCAGGTGTTTTCTCCCTCAATATCTGGCTCCCAGGGTGAAGTGCAAACAGGTGGGAGACATGGCGATGATGAGGTTCCCAGTCGCCAAAGTCCCTGAACCATTCCTGCAGTCTGCCGTTCTTTCCAATCTGATACGGGAGAAGCCTGAGAAGCGCAGCTTCGATTCTCTTTTGGAAATCAATGTCGACCTCGAGTATTTCTGCGGCCATTCTGCAGTTCGACAGAAGCTCGCGAACAATACCCATGTCCATCGTGCTTGATATGCTGACACATTCCTGTTTCCCATCAGCGGCGATGAAGCAGTTTTCAGGAGATGTAGCCGGTGCTGTCACAAGATATTCCTTACCCTCGATCTTATAAGGCACCAGCCAGTCAAGCAGGAATTCCGAAGCCCCCTTGAGAAGCGGATATCCCTCTGTCCTCAGGAAATCAAGATCCTGTGAATATGCATAATGTTCCCAGATATGGGTCGCTAGCCAGGCTCCGCCCATCTGCCAGCAGGACCATTGAGGATTTCCATGACCGAAATCTCCGACTGGGCAGGCATGTCCCCATAGGTCAGTGTTATGGTGAGCCACCCATCCGCGGCAACCATAGTTTTCCAAAGCGACCTTCCGGCCATTGACGGCAAGTTTTTCAAGGAGTTCGAACAGCGGAGCGTGGCATTCTGCGAGGTTCGCAGGTTCTGCGGGCCAGTAGTTCATCTCAGTATTTATATTGATCGTGTAGTTGGAACTCCATGGAGGCCTGAAAAGATCGTTCCATATCCCCTGGAGGTTCGTCGCCTGGGTTCCCGGACGTGAAGATGCGATCATCAAATAACGCCCATATTGGAAAAGCAAGGCTACCAGCTGAGGATCATTACTGCCGTCATATCCTTTCAGCCGCTCATCCGTAGGAAGCAAGGCCCTTTCCGAATTGCCCAGATCAATGGAACACCTGTCAAAAAGTTTCCTGTAGTCATCAACATGCGCCCTCTCAATTTCCTCATATGTTTTTCCGGTTATCGCAGAAAGACGCAAACCTGCGATCTTCGCAGGATCCAGACCGTCCCTGCCCGGCATCTTGTCAAATCCATTGAAACTGGTGGCGGATACAAGATAGAGAACTGCAGATTCGGCATCCTTTACTTCAATGGAGGAATCAGTTGTGCTTACGCTTCCACCTTGTGAAATGATCCTGACCTGGACCTCGAATCCCACCCCTTCATTGTCCTCGTATCTGACCAGATCCCTTTTGTAATATACCGGATCAATATGCACCGGAGCCCTGCCCGACATCGATATCGTATTGGAATCCATACGGGTTAAGGAATACTTCAGCAGACTGTCCATTGAAGCGGTAAAATTCAGGCATCCTTCTCCAGTCGCAGAAAGCTTAACTGCTAAAACCTTATCTGGAAAACTGGCAAAATACTTCCTCTCATATTTCGCTCCTCCTGCATCATATGCGACTTTCGCCATGGCTCTTGAGATATCCAATTCGCGGATAAAATCCTGGGCTGGCGCCTGTTCCTTGAACTTGATCTTCAAATTGCCCATTGGCATGTATGACTGCGAGAAAGGCCCCTGCAGCTTCTTGCAGAGTTCATTCGCACCATGGAAGTCGTCGTTGAAAAGCGCCTCCCTGATCTTCGGGAGGACCGTCTTCGAATCAGGGACGACATAATTACCTGGGATTCCGGCCCAGAGCGTATCCTCATTGAGTTGAATTATCTCCTCTTCAACTCCACCGAAGATCATCGCGCCAAAGCTGCCATTGCCAAGAGGTAGCGCTTCTGTGAAGCATGTTGCGGGTTGACGATAGAACAATCTCATCCCGTTTTTTGCAGACATTTCTTTCATAAGCGGTTGCAAGTTCCCTTAAAGTTGTTATTTTTTGCAGAGCTTTAATGTATGCCTCCATATACGAATTTAAAGTTCAATTATAATTAACTCTAAGGAGAAGAAAGATGTCAGCGATCACCAATGTGCACGCGCGTGAAATCCTCGATTCACGTGGAAACCCGACTGTTGAAGTTGAAGTTACCCTTGAGTGCGGAATAATCGGAAGGGCTGCTGTTCCATCCGGAGCATCCACTGGTGAGCACGAGGCCCTCGAACTGAGGGACGGCGACAAGAAGCGCTATCTCGGCAAAGGTGTGCTGAAGGCAGTCGAGAACGTGAACAAGAAGATCAATCCGAAGATCAAGGGCATGTGCGTCATCGGCCAGGCTGAGATTGACAAGGTGATGATCAAGCTTGATGGCACCCACACCAAGAAGAACCTCGGTGCGAACGCCATCCTCGGTGTCTCTCTGGCATGCGCAAAGGCGGCCGCCAACTCCCTCGACATCCCTCTCTACCGCTACATCGGCGGAACAAACTCAAAGGTGCTTCCTGTCCCGATGATGAACATCATCAACGGCGGCGCACACTCCGATGCCCCGATCGATTTCCAGGAATTCATGATCCGTCCTATAGGTGCAAAGAGCTTCCATGAAGGTCTCAGGATGGGAACTGAAGTCTTTCACTCGCTGAAGTCCGTCCTCAAGAAACGCGGTCTCAGCACTGCAGTCGGAGATGAAGGCGGTTTCGCTCCGAACCTCAAGGGCGTTGAAGACGCACTCGATGTTATCATGCAGGCGATAAAGGATGCCGGTTACAAGGCCGGACGCAAGGCCGAAGGTGGACAGGTCTCCATCGCCCTTGACTGTGCCGCCAGCGAATTCTTCATCAACGGCAAGTATGACTACAAGAAGGCCGGCAAAGGCGTGAAGAAATCTCCTGAGCAGCAGGCCGACTACCTTGTGAAGCTCGCATCCACCTATCCCATAGATTCGATCGAGGACGGCATGGGCGAGAGCGACTGGACTGGCTGGAAGATCCTTACGGACAAGGCCGGCAAAAAGCTCCAGCTCGTTGGCGACGATCTGCTTGTCACAAACGTTGAATATCTCTCCAAGGCAATCAAGCAGGGCTGCGGAAACGCGATCCTCGTAAAGGTCAACCAGATTGGTTCACTCACCGAGACGCTTGATGCCATCGAGATGGCTCACAAGGCAAACTGGAAGGCTGTCATCAGCCACCGTTCAGGTGAGACAGAAGATGCGACGATCGCGGACATCGCCGTCGCCGTCAACGCCGGCCAGATCAAGACGGGTTCAGCAAGCAGGACCGACCGTATCTGCAAGTACAACCAGCTCCTCCGCATCGAGGAGGAACTCGGTGATCTTGCGATTTACGGCTGCTAATGCAGGACATCCATGTTTAATCAGAGGGACGGCGAAAGCCGTCCCTTTTTATTGCAGTTGGGATAATTGCTGAAATCACTTACAATTTTATTTCCATGAGGCTATATTATCGGTTCATTAACCAATGAAAGAATATTGGAAAAATGGCTGAAGAACAGGAAAAAGTCATATTCAATCCTCCGGCGAGGATACTTGTGATTGATGACTCATCGCTGAACAGGCAGTTCATATCAAGCGCCCTTAAGTCAAGGGACTTCGACGTAGTCCTGACAAAAAGTGGAGAAGAGGGACTTGCCTCGATAAAGGACAAGTTGCCTGAAGCGATACTCCTCGACATAATGATGCCTGATGAGGATGGATATTCCGTATGCAGGAAATTCAAGTCCAATCCGAGGCTCAGCCACATTCCGATCATTTTCCTTACCGCGGTCGACACGATCGAAGACAAGCTGAAAGGTTTCGAGATCGGCGCAGCGGACTTCATAACAAAGCCGTTCAACCACAAAGAACTGATTGCACGTGTCAGGACCCAGGTCAGCCTTTCCCGTGCCGTTTCCGAGAAGGAGAAGATGCTCAGGATCGCCCTTGAGGAAAGGAGGAACGCCGTAGTAGCCAGGATAGCCGGAGGCATATCCCATAATTTCAGCAACCTCATCGGGGTATCGATAGGGAACATGCACCTTATTGAATCCCTGCTTGGAAATGACATCAATCCTGTCGCAAAGGAAGCCCTTTCCGATTTGAAGAAGAGCCTTGAAAGGCAGAAGACCATGCTGAGGCAGTTCCTGCGGCTTTCCAACAGGGGTTATACCGAGGACAGCAATCCGGAGACCTCCGAGATACAGCTCAACATGCTTGTGGAAGAAATTTTCGAGAACTTGCTGATGCAGCAGCGCACCCCGAAGTCACAGCCTATAAGACTTCAGAAGAACATCTCCGGAAACCTGTCATTCCTGTGCGATCCCGATCATGCCCGGGAGATACTGCATATGATCTTCAACGAGATCATATCCAGCGCGGTCAATCCTGTATCCTTTACGGTAAATGGTGAAGAGGTTGATGGGAAGGTAAAATGCACAATCCTGGTAAACGGCTTTTCCGTACCAAAGGAGATACAGGATGCGATCTTCGAACCGTTTGCCCTGCCGCTGGCGAACGTTGGTACTGGGCTGGCATTTTCAGTAGTCAAAGGCCTTATAGAAGTGAACAATGGAACTGTAAGCGCCAGTTCCAGTTCTGAAGAGAACAAAATGATACTGGAATTAGTTTTCCCTGGAATAGCCACCAAGGGGAAATCTTAACAAAGAAGCCTCCATCCGGGGCATGATATAGGAAGAAATGTCAAAATCAATTGTTTTCCTGGCAGACGGCATGGCCGATGAACCTCTCGATGTACTCGGGGGTAAGACACCTCTTGAGGCTGTTGAGACTCCTGCCATGGATCATATTGCGGAACAAGGCGCAAGCGGAACCTTCCTCTCCCTTCCTGAAGGATTTCCAACATCATCGGACGTTGCCAACATGTCGGTCCTGGGATATGATCTTGCAAAATGCTATTCAGGACGCGGCCCTCTGGAAGCAGCAAGCATGGGCCTCGAACTCGGAAAGGATGATATTGCCTTCAGATGCAATCTTGTTGAGGTGTCTGAAGGCAAACTTCTGGATTATTCAGCAGGCCACATTGACACTGACCGTTCAAAGAGGATCATGGATGCACTGCAGTCGCAATTCGGTTCCTCCAAGATTTCATTCCATGCAGGCGTGAGCTACAGGAATCTGCTGGTACTGCATGGTAAGGAATTCTCCGAAAAGGTACTTTTTCACAAGCCCGACTCCTCACAGGGGGAGAAACTGTCAGACCTCCGGCTTATACCCAGCGACGCTTCAAAGGAATCTGTTTATACCACCGATTTCCTCAACAAACTGGTCGATGACACTTCTGAATTCCTTGCCGGGCACGAATTGAACAAGGGTATCAAGCATCCTGCCAATATGATCTGGCCCTGGAGCCCGGGCCGCAAACCCGTTCTCCAACCGTTCTCCGAGAAATATGGTGGTGTCACTGGAGCGGTCATCAGCGCCGTAGATGTGATCTTCGGACTCGCCCTCTGTGCAAAAATGGATATAATAAGGGTTCCTGGAGCTACCGGCTTCATAGACACCAATTACAAAGGCAAGGCTGAGGCGGCCATAAAAGCCCTCGAAAACCATGACTTCGTATATCTTCACGTTGAGGCAATCGACGAATGCTCGCACATGGGCGATCTCAAGCTGAAGATGCAGGCGATAAAGGATTTCGATTCAATGATAGTCGGTCCTGTCATGAAAGCATTGAAAGGAAAGGATGTGACTTTTGCGGTGATCCCGGACCATCCTGTTCCTATCAGGCTCCGTAAGCATACCCGTATTCCGGTACCGTTTTCAATATGTGGCAAACACATCAGGCCTGATCAGCTGAAATCCTATTCTGAGACACTTGCACCAAGTGGCGGACTCGGATACCTCAAAGGCGACGGCTTCATGAAGCTTGTGCTAGGCAAATAATAAATCCTGAGACGTAATTTCAAAACGCAGAATTCAGGATTCAGAAGACAGAATCCAGAATTGAATTTGAAACCTACCTATTTTAATCCTGGCTTCTGACTCCTGACTTCTCTAAAAATTAACTCACATGTCCTTGAGCAGAGCCAACGCCTCTTCCCTGGTCCTGAGCTTCCCTTCAAGCTGAAGATCACAGATCTTTCCAAGGATATCCTTGAATGCTGGTCCGGGTTTCATCCCAAGCGAAATAAGATCGTTCCCAGTCACCAGCGGCGGTGGAAGCTTGATCTCATTCGCCTGTTCGTTCATCTTGTCGAGTAGGAAGACAAAGCAATCGGTCTTTCCGTGGCTTGATACACAGTCGATCCTATGGAGTTCATTTTCCAGAGGGAAAGTGCTTTCGGCCATAAGGCGTTTCCATTTCGCCGGACGCATCTCCCGTACGTGGGCGAACCTCATGTGATCCCGCACAGCCTTGATTATGTCCTCGGTATCAGACGAGGGGAATTTCAGCCGCTTCAGAACCTTCTCAGCCATTTCGGCGCTCTTGTGTTCATGTGTGTAGAAATGTTCAATGCCATCCTGCCCCATGGATTTTGTTGAAGGCTTTCCAATATCGTGGAGGAGAATCGCCCAGGCAAGCTTTTCCTCAGGATATGCCATGTGTGAAAGCATCAACATCGTATGCTCGAAGACATCCCCCTCGGGATGATATTCATTGTGCTGGGTCACCCCTTTCAGCCCGGAAATTTCAGGAAGCACCTCGTCGAGTATCCCATATTCATCCATAAGCCTGAACGCCCGTTCCGGTTCAGTGCCTGTTAGCATCTTGTTCAACTCATCCCTGATCCTTTCGGCGGAAAGCTTCTTCAGTTCCCTGGAATATCTACTCATAGCAGGAGGCATATCATCGGAGATCCGTAATCCGAACCTGACAGCAAAACGGATGGCCCTCAATATCCTGAGATAATCTTCAGAAAAGCGGTCCACGGGATTCCCTATCGTCCTCAATTCGCCTCTTGCAAGATCCTGCTGCCCACCGACAAAGTCATGGATCTCGTTCTTGACAGGATCATAGAACATTCCATTGACGGTGAAATCCCTTCTGAGCGCATCAGTTTCCGGATTCAATGTGTATTTGACTTCGTCCGGATGACGTCCATCCTGATATCCCCTCTCCTCTCGGAATGTCGCAACCTCGTAAGGCATGCCTTCGACAATTATATTGATTATTCCAAATGCCGCACCGATCTCATAGCACTTAGGGAAAAGAGCAAAGACCTCTTCGGGTTTTGCGGATGTCGCAATGTCGATGTCATCAGAGATCTTTCCAACCAGCATGTCGCGGACAACACCGCCAGCAAAATACGCGACAAATCCTTTGGACTGCAGTTTCCGTACGATCTCCACGGCATGGGAAAGGGATTCGTTCCTGTCAAGATAAATATCAAGCTCATGAAATCCGCGGGCAGGACTTCGTCTTTTTGATTCTTTTACCATGGAAATTCTGTACCTCCGCCCGACCTCCATAGCTTATCAGCGAAGGAGGATGCCTTGGTGGTTATATTCAAAAATCATCGTCATCATATCCGCCGTCATTTTCTTCCGGCTCGGGCTTGTTCATCCTCTTTATCCTGTTGAGGACCGCCATGAGATAGATAAGGAAGCATATCAGGCATACCGTCTGAAAATCGATGAAAGGCAGGTTAAGTCCGTAATATATGGACGCAATTATGATCCCGGGGAAACTGGAATACAATGTGATCGTGAAAAGACTCGAGAAGGTCACCTCATCAGGCATCTCGCCCTTGCCGGTCATGAAAAAGACCAACGAGAAGAATATCGCGGACATAGGGATAAATAAAAGTATGGTCAGGAAGATGTTTATAAATATCAGGGTAAGCATCACCAGGAGAAGCGACAGGTGCATTTTGCTGAAATTCAGCGGTGTCTCATCTTTGTATTTTACGGGTTCGAATGAATTCTTCTCCGCATATGCGATTATCTTGTCCTTGGGATTGTCGGAAATCTTCTCGCGATCAGGGATCTTTGACAACGAGAAGAAGAGAGGGAATACATAGAAATCGCTGTTTGCCTTCATCCAGAGTACCACTGAAGTGGGCAGCCACAATATCCCTTTCGACGAGACCCCGTCATCAGGATTGAATACTGTCTCGCCTGCCTTGTCTGGCACGTAGTCAATCCTGTTGTCCTCGATACGCATGAATCTGGCCTCCTCAGGCTTCAGGCTTGGTACGAGTCCATGGTCTGTAAACCTCGCTTCTCCGAACTGTGCATAAATAGCATTGCAATACTTGGATATGGTCTTCTGCCTCTGGAAAGACTGAAGCGCAACTGCAAGCAGGGAGCAGAGGAATGATAAAAGCAGCAGATAGAAGATCGCCTTGCGGCATGAAGTCCTCAGCAGTTGCGTGAACACTTCAGTACCACTGCATATTGAAAAGACAGTTTTAAAGAAATTTGAGTTGTTATTCATCGTCTTTTTTGATCAACCTCCGCAGGAAATTCATTCTGGCATAATGCCTCTTCAGCTTTGCAAGTGCCGGCTTGATCTTCTCAAGCTCCTCATCAGACAGCCGTTCCACGAAAAGTATTCCATCGAGATGGTCTATCTCGTGCTGGAAGGCCCTTGCGAGAAGTCCTCCGCACTCAAGTGTGAAACTCTCTCCTCCAAGTATCTGTGCACTGACTACTACCGTTGAGGGTCTCGTCACAGGTGCATATATCTCCGGAACGCTCAGGCATCCCTCTTCCCTGGTGACCAGTTCCTTCCCAAAAGAAACTATCTCCGGATTGACAAGCACCATCGGCATCCTGTTCAGGAGCAGGGCTTCTCCCGGAGACCCTATCTTTGGAACACCGTTCTCGTCCTTTGGAATCGGAACTCCAAGGGCAATGATCCTCGATTTTACCCCGACCTGTGTCGCCGCCAGCCCCACTCCGTCGAATTCCATCATTGTGTTCCTGAGGACCTCTGCGAACTTCACAAGTTTTTCATCGATATTCCCAACAGAATCCGCCTTCTTTGCCAGAAACGGATCCCCATAAACCCTTATCTTCTCTATCTTCTGTTTGCCTATACGCATAAAATCGCCTTGAATAAGTGTAAATTATAATATACTTCCCATGGTAGTTTCCGAAAGGGCTGCCCTAAAGATTGTATTTGGATTGAATTCCCGAATATGGTTCCTCTCCAGTCACTCACGCCCCGGATCACTATTTCTCTAGTTTTCTGAAGCCTTCGGACTCAAGGCAGGAGAAGAACTCGTCTGCACTCTTGAATAGGTGGCCTTTCTCGATGTAGCTGTCGGTCGTGAACGGGCTCTGGTGTTCCGGCGGGAATATCATATAGCGCTTCTTGAGATAGTCCCTGGCATGACCAAGTTCATCCATCATCCCAGTCGAGAGCGGAGGCCTGTCGGAATATGGATGTATCGCGACAACTGCGTCCACCTTGCCGACGAACCAGTGCAGATCGCGGTGGACCGTGTAAGCATAGGTCGCCTCCTTGTCCTCTACGGAATCGTAATTGAACCCGATCTCTATCGCCTGAGGATCGATCACAAGCCCGTATTCGTACAACCTCTTGATTACCGCATCCACCTCTTTCCTCTTTTCTGTATCTGCATGCGTCATCGAATATGAAACGTAGAACGATGGAATATCCTTATACTTTACAAGCTTGTATAGGCTGTAAGGATCCTGTCCGACCGGTATCACATAATGTCTGACTCCCAGGAATTTCGCCCAGTCCTCTGCAAGACTGACCTCCTCATTCATCCAGTTGAGAATGTCGCGGATTGTATGCTTCTGCTCCTTGATCCTTCTGAGAAAGTCATTCTTCGGATCTGAAGAATCAAACCTTTTCCTGATGATCCATTCTGCATCGATGAGAGTCACCACCACGTCCGGCCTAATGTATTCCTTGATCTCCTTCTGATCCTTGAACTTGATGTTGATCCTGTTCCATTCGACGGTTGCAGGAACGCGAATGATGGCGTTTTTGATATTATTTTCCTGTAGCCTGTAGCCTATCTTGCGATATTCGCGTTCGCGTATAACCTCGAAAAGGTAGTTGGTTGTCCCGAGAAGCATGGAAAGCTTCTTGTTTCCGGTGCTCTCTATCTCCTTGACAAGATTGAAGTATTCGATGCCGAGTCCTTCTTTCGAACCGTATTTCAGGACCGATTTGATGTATTCCCCATCGTCGAGCCCGGCTATTATTCCATTTACTAAAACACGCATGTTAATCCGGTCGTCAGTTGTTAGTCGTCAGTCTTCAGCAGAAAAAGATTGCCGGCGGGACGCTAGCGCTCCTAAATTTCTAATAACCCATCCATCCAATCATCCATCAATCCATCCCCGCACTCTTTAGTTCGCCTGCATCGACATCAGGCTCATCGCATCTTGTCTCTTGATCATGTTGGATGTATAAAGTTCTGTAAGGGCTTTCTGCATTGTGATCATTCCGTCCTTTGCCATCGTCTCGATGATTGATGGAATGAGATGAGTCTTGCCTTCACGGATATTTGCCCTGACAGCCGGGGTTCCGACAAGCACTTCGAAAGCCGCGATACGCCCTTTGCCGTCACGGCGAGGGACAAGCCTCTGGGCAATGATTCCGAGTACGGTACCTGAAAGCTGGAGGCGAATCTGGTTCTGCTGGTGTGCCGGGAAAGAATCGATGATTCGGTCAATACTCTGTGCGGCGTCGTTGGTGTGGAGGGTCGCAAGCACAAGATGTCCGGTTTCAGCGGCTGTCAAAGCTGCGCCGATTGTCTCGGTATCGCGCATCTCGCCGACGAGTATGACGTCAGGATCCTGACGCAGGACATATTTCAGCGCGTTCGAGAAGCTAAGCGTATCTGCATAGACTTCCCTCTGTTCCACTACAGCTTTCTTGTTGGCATGGACATATTCGATAGGATCTTCTACTGTGATTATATGACAAGCACGTCTGTCGTTCACCCTGTCGATAAGGCTCGCCATAGTGGTACTCTTGCCGTGGCCAGTGGGTCCAGTAATGAGGATAAGTCCCTGATGTTTTTCCATCATGTTCACCAGCGCCTTCGGAAGACCAAGCTCCTCAGGCAATGGGATCCTCCTCGAGATAACCCTGATCGCAACAGCAACACTACCTCTCTGGTAGAATCCATTCAACCTGAATCTGTATGGTGTTGTTTCAGTGACACCAGCATCGTTCGTCCTCTGAATGTTTACACTCATGGCAAAGTCGATCTCACGACGTTCCTCGAATATCTCCCTTTGCTTTGCATTAAGCACACTGAACAGCAGTCTCTTTGTGTCGGCAGGCATCAAAGGTTCAGTTGCAAGAGGATTGAGCTCCCCGTTGATCCTGAGGCATGGACAATGTCCGGCAGTAAGAAGAAGATCGCTGGCGTTGTTTGCAACAGCACTGTGGAGAAGGCGTTTCATATTGATGATCTTTTCATCCTGCGCCTCACTTTCAAGGCCGTCACGGAAGGTGTCGATTCCACTTTCCATCCCCTGGACAAGAAGCACAAACTCCTCACGGTTGGTCGCCGCAGCAGAGCCTGAAGCAAGAGTTATTTTTCCGGATTTGCAGAGATCGGCAAGGGCACGCGAGAATGTCTGCATGCCCTCCTCATAACCTCTCTTGATGAGATCCTCAAGGTCTGAAAAGTTTCTCGCAGCAATAACACGTCTCGCCAGCGGAGTCGCTTTCAGGATCTCCACCGCAGGAACCATGCCGTTTCCGTCAGCCCTTGGCACGAGCCTCTGGGCGACCAGTCCCTCTAAGGCGAGTGCTAGGTCAGCAGCTGCCTGCTCGCGCAGGTGCTCAGGAAAATTGTTGACTATCCTCTCTATGCTTTGGATGACGTTTGCGGTATGGACGGTGGTAATGACAAGATGGCCAGTCAGAGCGGCGGATATCGCGATCTGCATGGTCTCGAGGTCACGCATTTCGCCGATGAATATCACGTCCGGGCTTTCCCTTACGACGTTCCTCAACGCCTCTGAAAAGCTGGATGAATCCGCACCTATCTCACGCTGTGTGATGAGGCATTTCTTCTCGCGGTGTACGAACTCAATTGGATCCTCTATGGTGACAATGTGCTTCGAAAAGGTAGAATTAATGTGGTTCAGCATCGCCGCCATCGTCGTGGATTTGCCGCTGCCGGCGGCTCCAACTATCAATACAAGTCCCCGGGGCTTTTCTGCAAACTCCCCTAGGACCTTCGGAAGGTTCAATGCAGGAAATTCGAGCTCTCCTGACGGAACAAGCCTGGCAACAAGGCCGGGTTGTCCCTGTTGCACCAGGAAGTTTATCCTGAACCTCGCTCCACCGAGTGTATAGCCTGTATCAATACTACCAGTCTTCTTGTAACGGGCCTCCATCTCAGGGATGAGTATTTTTGTCCTGAAATCCTCTATCTCCTTTGCCGAGACCGGTTGTCCATCAACTGTCTGTATGAGTGTATTTATCCTTGCATAAGGAGCTTTTCCTGCTGAGAGGAAGAGATCGGAAGCTTTGAGGGATGTCATCCTGCTGAGAAGTTCGCTTATTATCATATGAACCACCGTCGTAATTGTTTAAAAAAGACTGGCATGAACATACAAGATACGGTTTGAGAGGGGGAAATTCAAGCCTTTCATCCCCTCTCAAATCCAAAATGTCTCCTATATCCCGTTAAGGCGTGACTGGATACGAAGCAGATCCTCCTTATGATACTTCTTCCTTAGCTCATCGAGTAGCATGATTTTCGCCTTGTCGGCTGCATCAATTTCAAGGTAGACATCAACGAGTTTCATCACTATCGGAACATCCTCCGATATCCTGTCTTCTTTCTTAAGGTAGGCGTTTATCAGCCCGATGGCGTTTTCGTGGTCATTTGTCTTTTCCACGAAGATATCTACGAGGAGCTGGATGACGTGGTAGTTGCCTGGATCCTTTTTGAGGAGTTCTTCCAGATCCGCCGCAGCCTCCTTGTACTGCTCATTTGCGATCTTCGCACGGATCAAAGGGAATTCGGGTGGCGGAGGCCTGGCGCTTTTTGTGGAATACATCTCCCCAACCAGAGCGCCCCCAAACCAAGGTCCCAGGAACTTAGTCCCCAGGATCAGTCCACAGGTCAGGCCGAAAGGGACTGTCAGGAAAATAATACCGCCAATACCCAGTGCTATTCCCAATATTGCGACAGCTCCGGTGAAGAGTACAATCAAAAAATAAAAGAAGTTTTTCAGCGAATCCTTCATGGTTCCCTTTTGATGCCTTCCAGTCGCATGGTAAGCTGTCTTTTTTCCGCCCCTCCGTATTTCATCCCGAGCTCATTCTGAAGCAGTTCAAGTGCCTTGGTCTTTTCTCCAATATCAAGATATACGTCCACCAGCTTCATGACAAGAGGAAGATCCTCCTGGCATCTCTCCGGCTTCTTGAGATAAGCACTGATCAGCCCCATCGCATTGCCATGATCCTCGGTCCTATCAACAAATATCTCGACAAGCAATGCCACTACATGATAGTTCCCGGGATCCTCCTCAAGAAGTGCCTCCAGGTCTGCTACAGCCTGATCATACTCCTCCCTCTTCACTTTGGCCTGTATCTCAGGGAATTCCGGAGGCATGGGAGTGACATTCTTCGGTGTATAGAAGCCAAACGCCATCTTCTCGGCAACGGGAGGGATGAACAGATAGGCGAAAAGAAAAGACGCCATCATGCAGAAGAAAAGTCCGGTCGCAAGGCTGGCGCCATCGCCATGTCTTACAGCATAGGCTATTGCAAACACACCGTATGACGCAAGCACCGCGCATATGATCCAGGCGATCACGCCCCATATCTTCTCCATGATATACCGGAACATCAGAGCTCCTTCCAGAACAATCTGACATTATCATTCCCGGTAATATATCCCTCGGTAGATTAAAACGCCTTAGGGGATCAGAAAAATCAACAGCAGACAAAAATCATTGAATATTGGCTTGTTTTTATTACAAGCCATGTTAAAATAAGCGC
>CAZRKP010000001.1:117377-158361 GCA_964600895.1 uncultured Victivallis sp. | reverse complement strand
CGCTACATATAAAAACACTCCGGCATAGCTCAGCGGTAGAGTAGGTGGCTGTTAATCCGCCGCGGCGGATCGTAGGTTCCCCCATGACCTTCCATGTATATATCATCGCAAATCCTCAAAACCGATTATACATAGGCCAGACAAATGATCTTGAGAGGAGACTTTTTGAACATAATGATCCTGAGTTTCATGGTACCAGGTACACCAAAAGGATAAGTGGACCATGGAGACTAATCCATTCAGAAACATATGCTTCAAGATCAGAAGCCATGAAAAGAGAGAAGGAGCTGAAGTCTGGCAAGGGAAGAGAATGGATAAAAATTTCCTTACTCCCTAAAAAACATGAATAAATGCTTGTTTTTATTACAAGCCATGTTAAAATAAGCGCCGCTACATATAAAAACACTCCGGCATAGCTCAGCGGTAGAGTAGGTGGCTGTTAACCACTTGGTCGTAGGTTCGAATCCTACTGCCGGAGCCAGTCTGATTATCCAGGAATTCCAAACGGCAATTTCATCTGGCATGCTGTCTGGGAAGTTTCCTTTTCTTGCAGTCGGGACATAGCAGATGGGCCGGGTCATGCTTCACAGCAGAGGAAACGTAGTTCTCGATCGGTTCCCAGTTTCCATCCTCACCGCAGATCCTTTTGCAGCCGGGACAGATATTCACGATCTGACGGAGCTTCTCAAGCTCATCAATATTGCTCTTATGGGAGAGCAGGAGCTGTTCGCGCTCCTTCATGTATTGGAGGTGTTCAGTGACATCACGCCACACGCAGAAGATGAACTTGTCCTTGTTTATCTCAACAAACTTCGCTCTTACTTCAATATCCAGTATCCTGCCGTCCTTCGTCTTGTGCTTGGTCAGGTATATGTCCTCGCCCTTCTGGACTATCTTCTCTATGCGGGCCATGAGTTCGGTGTGTGTCTCAGCTATGTCAAAGTCGCCCATGTCCATATGGATGAATTCCTCACGGGTATATCCAAGGGTCATATATGCATTCTCATTGAAGTCAACTATCCTGCCGACATCGACGCTGATAGCGACCATGGAATCGGCACAGATATCGAAAAGCGTCTTGTAGAAGACATTTGAATAGCTGAGGTTGCACAGTTTGATCTTATGCTGAAGCATCATAAGGGTATCAAGCCTTCTTTTTTGAGTCCTTGTCAGCGTATTCGGGATACTTCTTCTTCATGCAATCTGGGCAGATGCCATGTGAAAAGTCATATTTGGTCTTCTTCTGCATGTATTCCTCAACGGTTTCCCAATTCCCGCTTCCATCCGGTATTTTCTTGCAGAAGGTGCAAATCGGCAGGATTTCGCGGAGCTTCTGGATCTCCTCCATTGACTCCTTCAGTTCCTTTATCAGTTCCTCCTTCTCCCGTATGCTCTCGTAGAGCTCTGTTACGTCCGTCCAGCTCCCGAGGAGGAATTTGTTCGTGCCAAGTTCAACAATCTTTGCAAGCACCTCAACATCGCGTATCTTACCATCCTTGGTCATATGCTTAGTATGGAAGGCCTCCTCGCCTGTCGCCATAACTCTGTCAACATGCTCCTTCGCCATCTGCTTGTTCTCATATACATCTATATCCGAAAGAGTAAGCTTCCTGAACTCCTCCTTGGTATACCCGAGCTGCTCATATGCCAATTCATTGAAGAGTATGATTTCCCCGGTCTGGGGATCAACAATGACCTTTGCATCGGTTGATTTCTCAAAAAGGGTCCTGAAGAAGATATTCGAGGCAAAATGATTCCTTATAATCCTATCTGTCTCTGTCTCTTGCATATCATCCCCCCGGGGTTTGATTTACGGAATTGGGGAATATACCTCCTTGCCGTCCTAAAGCAACAGTAGCGGAAAAATATAGTAAGATGTAAAAAAACCCGCCAATATACCAGTCTATATATTTACCTTTTGCTCATTCCCCCTCATTGTAGAATATGTATAATCCATCCTTTCCGGGAGCTACAATATCAAGACGTCCAGTACCTCTCAGATCAGCTACATCAAAATAAATTCCGGTCCCCTTCGCATCACCAATTGGACCGTAATCTATGACCTGCTTGGAAAATGATTCTCCGTTCCACTTGAAATAATATGTCCCGTAATCGTCCCATTCCCCCGCTTCGTTGCCGCAATGGGCGCGATGGCGTTTTCCAGTAACAAGTTCACATCTGCCGTCACCGTCTATGTCAATCCATCTCATATCGTGATACTGGGCATTGAACGGATCGATCTGGTGCTTCGTCCATTCTCTCTTCCCATTCACAACTTTCAAACTGTACCACCAGAGTCCGTATCCATGCGCACTGCCGACAATCATCTCATTTTTTCCGTCACCATCAATGTCTGCAACAATAACGGGCACGCTTGCATTTCCAAGATCGAATTCCGGATGCCATATCCATTTCTCCTTCCAGGGATTTCTTGGACATTCAAGCCAGCCGTTCCTAAGTATTATGTCCATCCTCCCGTTACCAGCAATGTCGCCACATCCAAGACCATGTCCCTGAGTCTCCTTGCCCTCGAATTCATGGATGACAATCTTCTCGAACTCTCCTGCCCCCTTCCCTTTTCCGTCCGTTTTTAGTTTGAAGATCTTCACATCCTTCGCACAGGGCGTGTTTGGAACTATCTCAACGATTCCATCGCCATCGATGTCCCAGGCGCGCGTCGTCTCGATATTGCCAGTTTCCGCAATGACGTGTTCCGTCCATGGCTTTCCCGCTTCTCCGGGATTCTCCCGCCAACGGAGAGTGTTACCCCACCATCCACCTGTTATGAAATCCATCCTGCCGTCGCCGTTCACATCCATAGGTATCGTCGAGAAATCATCGTAATATTCGCCGTACTGTTTCACATTACCTATCGCATGCTTCTTTCTGAAATCCGGCCCTTGATACCAGAATCCTCCCGACACGATATCGGGAACCCCATCATTGTTCACATCAATCACTGCGGCAGACTCAAAAGTCTCGTCTGACACCCATGCTTTTTTCCATTTTAATGGCATAATAATCTCCTTCGGATATTTTTAATTAGCAGGTACGCCCTTTAGGGTGTACCATTTCTTAAATCCTTCTGACAGGCTTAAGCCCGTCACTACTTTTTCCCTTTCATCTCAGCAAGTTTCCCGAACCTGTGCACGATCGCGAGCGCAGGATCAAGCGGCACATCTACGGGCTTGACGTTCCTGGGAATTTTAATCATGGGTTTCGGCGTGACCTTCCTGTTTTCGAACTGGGGCAGCCATTCGCGCTGTGCTTCAAGCATCTCGGAAGCCATCTCCCTTGCTTCGGCAAGAGTGGATACCGCGCTCGTTAACGGATCCATCGCAACCGCATGCACGATGTCGTCTGGATTTCCGTTAAGTGAAGCTCCAACTGCAAGCTGCTGGACAAGCACGTTCGTCATGTTAAGCGCCGCGCACTGCGGTGGGAGGTTTCCAACCTTGACAGGATGGAAGCCCTGTCTGTCAACAAAAACCGGCACTTCAACACAGCATCCGTCAGGAAGGTTTGTTATGTAGCCATCATTCCTCACGTTTCCGTTGAGCTTGAATGGAACACCTGTCGTCTTAGCTTCCAGAATGTAGCTGCAGTATTCTACGCTTCGCTTTGCCAGCTTCGTATCCTCGAATTCGAGATAATCCACATTCCCGAATTTCTCAGCGAGATAAGTGCAATACTTGACATATGCACCGGATTCTCCGCCGAACGCCGGCTGGTCGCAATAGAGATCAAGAGCCTTCTTGTTCTTCCGGAACCATGGAATGTATTCCGAAAGATGCCCCGTGCTTTCCGTCATGAAATATCCGAAATGCCGTGCAACCTCGCATCTCACCTTCTCATTCACATAATATTCCGGCTTCTCAATATTCTTCATTATTATTGGATTCAGGTCCTTGCCGTTCCTGCTGTCCTTGAGCTGGAGGAACCACGCCATGTGGTTAATTCCAGCGCACAGATAATCTATCTTCTCCTTCGGGACATCAGCATAACGACTCAGCAGATCAAGCGTGGTCTGCACACCATGACAGAGCCCTATCGACTGGATATCCGGAGCGGTCTTCCCAAGAGCCAGACAGCATGCCGCCATCGGATTGCTGTAGTTGAGAAGAAGCGCGTCCGGACAAAGCTCCTTCATATCCTTAGTAATGTCCAGCAGGACAGGAATCGTACGAAGCCCACGGAATATCCCACCGGCTCCGAGTGAATCCCCTATGCACTGGTCGACTCCGTATTTCAGTGGCACCTCGTAATCGATCCTGAATGCATCGAGTCCGCCGACCTGAATCATCACGATCACAAAGTCGGCACCATCAAGCGCCTCCCTTCTATCGAGCGTGGAACTGATACATGTCGGAAGTTTGTTCTCCTTCACAACCTTCTTCAGGAACTTCTCCATCCTGACGAGTTTCGGTTTCGTCCTGCTCATAAGACAGATCTCGCTGTCCTTCAACGACGGCGTTGCCATTATGTCCATTGAAAGTGTCTTGCAGAAAATCTGGCTTCCCGCACCTATCATCGCAATTTTTGGCATAAAATATCTCCAATGGTTTTAGGTTTTAAGTTTTAGGTTTTAAGTTATGGATCATTCAAATTCCCTCGTTCGATGTTGAAAGTTCGAAGTTGGATGTTCAGCGTTTCTATCCTTCTCCATTTCGCCGGTTCACCTTTTCTCCGACACGCCGATACGGCTTACTTCCCCGTCAGTAGTTTCAGATACTGCCTTGCGACCTTAAGGTCCTCAAGTGCTTCCGTCGCATCACAGAGCGGAGGCATGTCACCACGGACAGCCGCAATGAAATTGCTTGCTTGCTGCCTCATCGCATGTACCCATGGCATTTGGGGGGTTGTCGATTCGGGTATCTTGCCACTGCCCGGGTCCTTGAATATCTCGACCTTGCCGGGAGTGTTGATCCTAAGGGGAGAAGGAAGTTCAAGCTTCACCCAGCCCTTTTCGAAACAGACAAGAGCGGATTCCTGCCAATCGAGAGTCGTCTGGTACGGGCTCATTTCAAGGGAAATTGTTATTCCATTACTGCTCGTTCCGGCCATCAGGACTCCTTTGGGATCTGCATATGTTACATCATAGCTTTCACCGATAAGATACCTGATCAGGTTAACCTGATGGATATAGTAGTTTACGAACGCAATGTATTTCTTGTAGTTCTCGGAGTCCATGTCGGTTGGCGGTGGCTCACTCGGTAGATCCTTAAGGTATTCATCTTTCCTGATGAGATCGAAGAATCCATTGGATATCCAGTCGCCGGCAGGCATCAGGACGCGGATATACTTCAGCTTTCCAAGTTCTCCGGATTTCTTGAGCTTCTCAATTTCAGCCTTTGCACATATTGAAGCTGGATCGCTGCGTTTGTGGTAACCGACCATTATCCAAGTTCCGGACTTCTTAAGACATTTGAGGATCTTCTCGCCGGATTCGATGGTGCTGGAAAGCGGCTTTTCGATGAATATAGGAATCTTCGCTTCGAGCAGTTCTGGAATAAGAATGCCATGCCTTGTGAACGGCTGTGACGCAACTACTGCATCGAGCTTCTCTTTTTTTAGCATTTCAGAGGCGTCGGAATAAACCTTGCCAATAGCGTATCTCTGGGCAACAAGCTTTGCAGTCTCCATCCTCGGTTCGGAGATCGCCGCGACTTCGCAGTCCTGCAAGGTCGCGTAGTTCCTCAGGTGTGCACACTGTCCCATTCCACCGACTCCTGCAAATCCAATCCTCATCTTCTTACCTGCATCCTTGGCACTCATAAATATCTCCTGTTCATATATTGCTGTTTTGAAACTCCTCTAAGTTATGCTCTATTAAGAGGCATATCAAGCATGTCGAAATGACCGATATTGCTCAATTATTTACAAATATTGCTGTTATGGATAAATTTACTTTTGGACATGTAGGACAAAACTCCCCCAAGCGGAGCTGGCATATGGGGAGGCACTCTCATTCCTTCCACGAGATTATTGTCGTCATGTGGTCAAAGGAAAAGATATCGATGCGCGGAAAGGAACTCGAGGCTTCGGAAGGTGATGTGGTCGTCTTCAGGCCTGGCGTCGGTCACGAGGAATGGAGCGGGGACAGCCCTCCTCTCGAAACTATTTTCTTTTCATTCTCGGGAAAGCTGCCGGATGAAGTCCCCGACAAGATCGCTGATTCAAAAGGAAGGCTCAGGCTCATTGCCACATGGATGCTGAATGAGAGCAGGCACCTTTCCCTGTCCGAATCACAGGAACTCATGCAGGGATATCTGGATGCGTTCATCGTGGAGATGATAAGGCTGGTCCGCCATCAGGAATCCCCACTCGTCGAAAACATCCGCAGTCTTATCATGCGCGAACCTGCAAAGGATCATTCCCTCGACTCACTTGCGAAATTCGCAGGCCTGAGCAAATTTCATTTCCTCAGAAAATACAGGAAACTTGCAGGAGCTTCCCCTGCCGATGATGTAAGAAGGATAAGATTGAGCATTGCAAGGGATCTGTTGATCACAACGGACTCACCGCTGAAGGTTATCGCCGAAAAGACCGGACTCGGCAATGAAGCCAGCCTCTGTCGCGTATTCAGGAAATATCTCAAACAAGCCCCGGGCAGCTTCAGGAAATAAAAACCTAACGGTCAAATTCCAAGCTCCAAAATCCAAAGTTCAAACAATATTCAAATTCCAAATAAGTTAACAAGCTTAGAACAGCTCTTGCGAGCTTAACTACGAACGTATTCAAGAAAAACAAGGGGACTTGAATTGTATAAGCTTGTAGTCAACGTCGCAAGACGTGTTTCTATTTTTTCTCCCAGTTTGGAATTTTCCATATTGAAATTTGTTTGGAGCTTGGACTTTGGAACTTGAAATTTAATGCTGTCATTCCGGCAGCATTGCGTTCGGCGGAAGTTCCTTAGTGCCCCAGCGTGTAGGCTTGTCAGCCAGTTCGAAATGGATCTCACCGGACTCGAGAATCTCCGCATGAGTCACCCAGGCACGGTTGATCTTCTTCCCTCCAATGCTTGCACCGACAATGTATTTCCCCCTGCCCTTCCGTGAAGCAGTTATCTTCAATGTCTTCCCGGTATTACCGAGTCTTGCTTCTACGGAACTGAAAAGAGGCGGACTCAGCATATAGATGGCCTGTCCGTAGATAGGATAGAGCCCCATCGACTGCCACAGGTAATATCCGCTCTGACATCCCATGTCCTCATTATCTGTCAGCCCATTCGGTGAAGTATTGAAGGTTGCAAGATTCTCAAGTACCCTTTCCGCTGCGAGATCTGGACGTCCGGCATATGTATAGAGATGAGGAATATGCATCCTTGTCTCCTTTATATGGAACAAGCCTTCATCGAAGATCCTGTCCAGTACCTTGATGAATTTCACCGGACCTCCAAAGCGCCTAATAAGTCCATGGAAATCCTGGAAGACGTTCATGGACCATACGATCGTGCTGCCTTCATAGCAGCTTGCATTGTTCCATCCTTCCGGCACATTCTGCCAAGGCTCGAAGTCCTTCAGCCAGCTGCCATCGGGATTCCTGGGGATGAACGATTTCTTGGTGGAATTCCAGAGGTTCCAGATGCGCTTTGAATTACCGAGATATTTTTTTGAAGTCTGCTTGTCTCCGAGAATTGCCGCAAGCTGGGCGATGCACCAGTCGTGATAAGTATATTCCAGATGACGCGATACACTCCCCTTCGGGACATTCGTGGAAAGGTAACCGAGTTTGTTATAGTCATCTATGTAGCGACCTTCAACCATGACATCCTTGGGAGCTACCTCGTTGTTCTTGCGAACATACTTGAGCGCCTTCCCGTAGTCCACGCCCTGCAATCCCTTCAGCGCTGCCTCGGAAAAAAGAATATCTGCCGCACATGCACTCTGCATGTATGCCGCATGCATCGCGATATATGCATCAGGCAGCCAGCCGATATGATCGGCGATGTCGAGAAGGCTGTTCATCATGTCGACAGAGATCTCAGGATAGAACATATGATAGAAGGAGTTGGCATTGCGTATGCTGTCCCACAGACAGCAACAGTCTGTATACTGCCGGATTCCTGATTTCCAGAGATGATTTTCCTCGTCGACACCGAGATCCGTGGGCATGCAGTGGAGCCTGTGGAGCAGTGAATAGAATACGCTTCTCTGTTCAGCTGTCCCGCCGTCAACCTTGAAATATGAAAGCAGTTCCTCCCATTCCGCGACAAATTCGTTCCTGATATCTTCAAACATGCGCCCTGCGGCCTCGCGTTCTATGCTGGCACGGGCATTGGCGACAGAAACGTACGAGATGCCAACATGAAGATTCAGCTCTATCCCGGAATTGAAGCGAAGCAGTGCACGGCATTCAGGACCGCAAACCTGTATGTCCTGCCCCTCCGGGACAAGTCCTCCAACTGAAGCAAGCATTGATTCAGTGAACGGCTTGTCGGATCTTACACTGAAATAGATGGAATATGTCTTGTCATGCCCCCATCCTCCCCTGAGATCACTCCTGCCGACCAGTTCGTGCTGGTTTACTATTTCCAGATATCCGCCAATTGAGGCCGGCTGTGTGTCCCAGAGTTCACATTCCTGGAAGTGCCCGGTTGACGCTGCACCTGTCTGGATCACAGCCCCGGCATCGAGCATCAGCCACGCCGGCTTGCCTTTGGGATATCTGTAGCGATGGACTCCGACATGACGGGTACAGGTGAGTTCTACCTTGACATCCCATGGGCGCATAGTCATTCCATAAAGACCAAGTTCCGCTTTTTCATCATTTGGGATCGCATCAATATATCTCTGGAGCGGAGGCATGATATATGGAGGCATGGGTGTACGCCTCGGCTCTTCAGTGAAGGGGCTGACAGCAATATTTCCGTAACGTCCCGGTCCACCAGTTCCCGCAAGATGCGTGTGGGTGAACCTGATAATAGAACTGCCCTTCTGATATCCATGCGTAGGCTGGGGATACCTCTTGTCAGGCCCCAGTCTTACCATTCCGAAAGGCCTGTAGGGGCCAGGAAGACAGTTGCCAGGCGAATTTACTCCAAGCCAAGGTGAAACATATTTGCCCAAGGATGCGTATTTACTTATGCTCATAACCTTCATCTCCTATTTTGTGCAGGATAGGAAATTTACGGTTTATTTCGAGATTGACAAGTTCTGAAAAAAAATGATATTGACTTTGTCTCTTTGTGCCTTTGTGGTTAATTATCTGTTTTGCATGAGGAATATCACATGACCTATGACTGTATAATAATCGGGGGCGGACTCTCCGGACTCGCGGCAGGCATACGCCTTTCGCATTTCGGCAAGAAAATCTGCATCCTCGAAAAGCATTCCCGGCTCGGGGGCCTCAACTCATATTACACCAAGGGCGGATACGAGATCGACTCCGGACTTCATGCAATGACCAACTTCACTCCAAAAGGCGGACCGAAATCTGCACCTCTCGCAAAGCTCCTTCGCCAGCTCCGCATCCAGCACGATGAGCTCGAACTCCGCGAACAGAACCATTCCCTTGTCAGCTTCCCTGGTGTTTCCCTCAAATTTACGAACGACTTCGAATTCCTGAAGGCTGAAGTGAATGAGAAGTTCAACAAAGACTTCGATGGGTTTATAAGACTGGATTCTTTCCTTTCCTCATATGACAGCCTCAACCTGGAATCAAAATTCATCTCCGCACGGAAGGTTGTTTCCGAATATCTCAGGGATCCCCTCCTGACCGACATGCTTTTCTGCCCCCTGATGTATTATGGAAGCGCTGTGGAAGGAGACATGGACATTGCGCAGTTCGCGATAATGTACCAGAGCATATTCAAGGAAGGATTCTGCAAGCCCGCAGGCGGGATCAAGAAACTTCTGGACATTCTGGAGAAACGCATCACCGAGTCCGGCGGCGAGATCCGCAAAAAATGCGAAGTCCGTAATATCCTCTCCAAGGATGGTTCCGCCCATGAAGTGGAACTGGCCGACGGGAATATCATTTCCACGAGGAACATCCTTTCATCGGCCGGTTACATTGAAACTCTCTCCCTGTGCGACCAGAAACCTGCGAACTTCGCAGAGATTCCCCGTGGCCAGATGGCGTTCATCGAGACGGTAGGTATACTCGACTCCCCCATCTCAGGATATGAGAGCGCAATCATCTTCTTCAATGATTCCGAAAAATTCCACTATGAGAATCCAAGGGATCCGGTGGATTTCCGCAGCGGTGTGATATGCTGTCCGAACAACTTCAAGTTCCTGCCTGGCGATCTGCAGCCTGCTCCGATGATAAGGGTCACGGTCCTTGCGAATAATCATTCATGGAGCGAACTGCCACAGGACGAATACAAGAAGATGAAGGATGAAACCTCGGAAAAGTCCTTGGCGATCGCCGAAAAATATTCTTCCGCAAAAGGACTCATGGATAAGATAAAGCTGATTGACACATTTACGCCCAGGACGATCACAAGATACACAGGTCACATCAACGGTGCAGTCTACGGATGCCCGGGCAAGGTGAAAGATGGCAGGACGCATCTCGGGAACCTTTTCCTGTGCGGCACAGACCAGGGATTCCTCGGGATAACCGGTTCGATGCTCAGCGGAATCTCGATTGCGAATCTGCATCTGCTGAAGTAGATTAAGAGGTTACAAAGGCACAGAGCGAAAGGAATTCACGATGGATGAGACATACAAGGTCGCCGATGATATTGCACAAATGCTTGAGCGCATTCATGCCAAGACGATCGAATATCTGCCCAAGCTGGGGCTGGCCCTGCTTATTTTCATAGTCTTCATCATGATAGCAAAGATAGTACAGGTGGTCTTCTTCCGCATCGACCGCAAGTTCGACGCTGGCAAGAACCATGTATTGAAGCTTGCGGGAGCCACCATAAAGATAGTCATAATCATAATTGGCAGCATAACGGCCCTCGGAACCTTGGGAATAAATGTCAATGCGCTTATCGCCGGACTGGGACTTGGCGGTTTCGCAATCGGTTTTGCGCTCAAGGATGCGTTGTCAAATCTCCTTTCCGGAGCACTGATCCTCATCTATCATCCCTTCTCGCTGGGAGATACAATCACCGTAGCAGGATGCAGCGGGGAAGTGATTGAGATCAACCTTCGCTACACTACTCTGCAGGGTGACAAGAAGATATACCTGATCCCGAATTCATCGCTTTTCACAAATAATATCGAAGTCATAAGGAAATGAACAATGAAGTATCTGCCTGCATTGATTTTATTCTTCTGTCTGCACCTGGCGGCATTCTCCGCGGACCAGGGAACACAGCTGACTGTGACACGCGACAATTCCATAGACCTCTATCCCAGTGAAGAGGATCAAAATGCCGGTAAGCAGAACCAGATCCGCATCAAGGGCAACCAGCATCTTGTGGCATTGGCGTTCGACACCGCTCCCCTCAAAGGGAGGAAAATCAAGTCGGCGACACTCGTCTGCTTCCAGGGTGAAAAGAAGATCGACCATGTGACCATTTCAACGATCCAGTCCGACTGGGACGAATACAAATCCAATGCACTTACCTCGGGAATGCAGGAGAAGCCCGGCTGGGGCGAGGAAGGAGCAAGATTTCCAGCAGTCACTGACGGCAACAGCTTTTCCCTCGTATGCCAGTCTGCATCGGAGCTAAAAAACGGCGCATATTACTGGCAGGTCGCACCCGATCTGATAAATGCCTGCTCAGTAGGCGCCTCGTTCGGCCTGACGATCCATGAATCCAGCGTCGACTACTCCAGGAATCCGACGATATATTCCCGGGAGGAAAAAAAGAAAGGGCCTTATCTGACAGTCACATTCGCAGATGATGATCCGGTACCGGGCAAGCCTGAGATCATCAAGGTTGCCAATACCGGTTCACCGGACGGACTGCGCCTCTTCATCAAGGCACCTTCGAATGGATTCGCTTATGAAGTAAAGGTCAACGGCAAGGATCTTCCCCGCTGGAATATCCCGTTTGTCGTTCCAATCACCACACAGATCATCCCGATACGCGACATGGACCTCAAGCCTGGTGAACCACTGGCAATATCAATCTCGACAATAAGCCGCACAGGTAGAAAAACAGATCCTCTGATGGTGAATACCACATATCCGAAACCTGAGAAAATCGCGGCTCCGAAGCTCGGATGGCCGAATAAGAGCGCTGGCAAGGCACCTGTCTACGGCATAATACCGCTCGAAGACAAATATAATGCTTCAGGCAAGGCAGTCGGTGACGTACCGGAGGACTATCTGAAATGCAATGAGGTATTCGACGGTGAGACCATAAGGCTGTCAGCCGCACGTGGCGAGGTCGTGGGTTTCCAGGCATTGCTCACCGGCAAGGACAAGGTGACCGCAAAATGCGAGATCCCCGAGATGCGCACGGACTTGTACCAGGCGCTCTACGTTGAAACACCGAATGGGAAAATTCCGGATCCGCTTGTCCCCCTGAATGAAGTGCAGCTCTCGGAAAACCTTCCCACACCCGTCTGCGTGGATGTATATGTGCCCTTTGATTTTTCGAGCAAGGAGGTGAAAGGTTCCTTCTCACTATCGAACGGCCTGACAATCCCAGTTGAAATCAAAATCCGCGATTTCTCCCTTCCCATGGAAGCGAGCTTCTCCTGCGAAATGAACAGCTACGGACTTCCTAACGCAGTCAAGACCTACTATCAGCTACAGCAGATAGCCTACGACCACCGGGCTCACTGCAATATCCTCTGCTACTCGCACGGCACTGCCGCTCCCGGAGCCAGGAAATGCAACATGGACATGCTCAAGGCTGACGGCACACGCATGAATGAAAAGATGTTCAACGACATCAAACCCGGCACACGCCATATCTGGTGGGATGATTTCACGGCAGTATTCGGACCTTATCTTTCAGGGCAGTATTTCAAGAATGCTCACCGGGGCGTCATACCTGCACCCGGATTCTATCTTCCCTTCCACGAGAGCTGGCCTCTCAATGTCCGAGCCTTCTTCGATGGCAATCCCGATGCCTATGAGGCTTTCAAGAAAAATCCGATGTATGTCAGGACTTTCACCGACGTGATGCGCGATTTCATAAAGGATGCGAAGGTGGCCGGCTGGATACGTACCGGATTCCAGGTCTATTTCAACAACAAGGGCAAGCTCGATGATCCGAAGCTCGCACCGTGGGTGTTCGATGAACCCGCATCCTTCTGGGACTATCGTGCACTGGCATATTACTCCGATCTGGTGAAACAGTCCAATACCGGAGAGAATCCTCTTCCGATCAAGTACCGCATAGACATTTCCAGACCGGAATTCGAGCGAGGCCAGCTTTATGAAAAGGCCAAGCTCTGGGTTGTAAACCTTGACGCCTTCAAGAAGTATCACAGGATCCTTCTTGACCGATCCGAACGCACAGGCGAGGAATACTGGACCTATGGCAGCAGCAATAATGTCGAGGATTCCAGCCATTTCATCCAGGCTTGGGCCCTTGAGTCATATCTCGGAGGAGCAAAGGGGATTGTCCCGTGGCAGACGATCTCACGGGGAAAAGGCTCACTGGAAAAAGGTGATCAGCTAGCAATATTTACGATCCTGGAGGAACCTGGACAGGAACCAGCTGTGTACCATTCACTGCGCCTAAAGGCCTACAGACGGGCACAGCAGGACATTGAGTATCTGGAGATACTGAAGAACAGGCTCAACCTCTCTCCTTGGCAGGTATCGGCATTTGTGAATTCATACCTCATGCTCGGTTACGAGGTTTACAAGAAGAACGAGGACGATGCCGGAACGCCGAAATTCAAATATGTATCTCCTGAAAACTTCAGAAGGATGCGTGAGGCAGCCGCAGAACTGATCGAGAAGGCAAAACCGGTGGAATAGGAATATAGGATACAGCCCCTATTTCTTCTGCATCGTGACCCTAATTCCTCTCCCTCAGCAGTTTTCCGAGGAATTTCTTCGTATACATCTTGGATCCCAGCGCAGTCCTCAGCTTTTTCCATTCCTTCATCCGGATATAGTTGCGGATGACCTTATACTTGTAGTACCAGGGGCATTTCTTCAGGTGGACAAATCTTTCAAGATCGATCAGCACCACTTCAGAGGAGCCCTTGCGTACAAAAATATGGCTTGCATTCCAGTCGGGATAGAAATAATTAGCATCGTGTATCGTCTGCACCGAAGAGGCTATTCTCCGCATAACCTCCTTCTTGTGCACCTTGAATGATGCAATGGCCTCGGGAGGCGCAAGAAGACCGTTAAGTTCAGCGAGTGAATTATATCCTGACAGGCTCTTATAGATGAGGAATCCACGCCTCTTTTCATCGTCAAGGCTGTAGGCAAGAAGCTTGGCGGTATCAAAACCAAACTCGGGAAGGATCCTCAAAGTGTCAAATTCATTCTTCAGGAACTTGTAGGAATCACCAGAGGCACGCTTCAGGTAGTATCTGATTCTGTTCAGACGGACAATTGTCGTCTGTCTTTTCATCCGTCCGGTCTTGCGGTCATAGTGCTGCTTCACCGGTTTGTATTCAACGCTCGCACCTGACTGTTCGAGATTCCAGAAAGAATCGAAATCGTAAAGCCCCGCCTCCTGGAAGCGTTCCTTGTCAAATTCACTTGCCCATCTTACATCAGTCATTTTTACCCAGCAGTAAAATCAGTGATTAGCAA
This sequence comes from uncultured Victivallis sp., assembly GCA_964600895.1. Taxonomy (GTDB): domain Bacteria; phylum Verrucomicrobiota; class Lentisphaeria; order Victivallales; family GWF2-50-93; genus GWF2-50-93. Next base: position 143,724 of record CAZRKP010000001.1, on the reverse strand, counting down.
AAAGTTGCCAGTAATCAGTGTAACAGTTACCTACCAGTTGCCGGTTACAAGATACTTTCCCGCCTTCTTCCTTATCAGGCCTGGAGGGAATTTCATTCCCGAAGCGTCCGCATATGAATCAACGAATATTCCAATTGTATCATCCAGGTCTATTTTCCTTCCGAGCCTTCCCCCGATCTCGACATACGATGAAATGGTCCTGGCTAGTTCTGAAGCACGGAGATTTCCGCAGATCGGCCTTGAGCGTATATCAACTCCGTCAAGATCCCAAAGTCCATATGAATATACCCCCTTTGCATTCCTGCTTACATATATGTTGCTGAGCTTGGCATCACCATGGTAGACACCAGCCTTATGCATCTTCGCGAAAAGTCTGGCTATCGATTCGGCATATGAGAGCTGGAGCTTCCTGTCATCAAACATTCCACTGCAGAATTCCAGTGTCGGGATTATGCCATGGATCGATTCGGCGACAAGATATGCAGACTTGAGGATCCTGGCAGTCCTGCTTGCAGACGCCGCAAGAGGCCTTGGTGTCGGGATCCCATTCATCTCGAAATGCCAGGCCGCGCGCCAGGTCCTGAAAGGCTTTGCGCTCCTGAACATATATCTCAATGTATAACGCAGTCCCTTGTTGTTGTATCTCTTGATGAAGACACGCTTTCCTCCTGAAAGGACTGCGGTACCAGCTTTTGTACTCCTTGAATCCTTGAGTACTTCGGACTTGGAAAGGTATTTTTCAGGCTCCTCGATGCAGTCACGGAGGGCAGTTGAATCAGCCGATCGTCTTATCAGTATAAGATTCGAGCCCCGCAGAATCTGCAGAAAATCCCTGTTGTCCCTGAAACAATAGTCCGGAGCAAGTTTATTCGCATCCATAATGGAATTATTTTACAGGATTAAAATGAAATTTCAACGGGCATAAAAAAACAAGGCCTCCTTGCGGAGGCCCTGTTAGTCATTACTCAAATGTCAGTTCTGCTGGACCGGAGTTGGAACCGGATTGTCCTGTCCTAGTGCCTGCTGGAACATCTTGTGCATTGCGCATAATGAGAATGGGGCGGTCACCAGTATTCCGACACCGCATGCGAGCAATCCAAGAGATGCAATAATATTGAATATTAGGCAGAAGATTATGAGAAGAGGATTTTTCATGAGGAGATCTATTGACTTCTTCAGGGGGCTGAACCCTTCCTTATCGCCCTTTGCAATGAAAAAAATCGTCATCGGCATGAGAGGAGCAACAAGAAGTCCCGGCAGATAGCACATCATATGGCCAATTGCGAACATTAATCCGGCGACACCGTAATTCAGTATCCCTGGAACAAAAGAATCAAAAGCCGAGAAAATGTCGGCCACCTCAGCCGTCTTCCCCTCATATTCCTTAATAATGCCTTTCCAGAAACCTATCATGAGGACAATTGTAAGAACCGTGGACAATACGACAAAAAAAACATACATGGCAGGTCCGACTATCATGATAACTATCCCCGGGAGACCTATCTTTGCCATTACCCCTATTACAACCATGCTTATGGCAACGGCAATTCCTCCGAAGATTCCTGATATAATGAAAATTATCAATGCCGACAGGATGTAGAACGATGGATTCTTTTTGATTTGTTCAATCCCGTAGTTAAAACATGTACCAATGTCAATCATGATCCACCTCTTTTTTATTTTTACATGCCCTATATATTATCTCTTTTGTAAGCAATTTCAAAACTGTTGAGATTAATTTTCATATGAAAGATTTTATATTACGGCTCTCATCGGATTCAGGCAGGCTCGCGCTTGCGGAATTCGCAAGGCTCGAAACTCAGTCGATATCCTTCAAGAATGAGAAGGATCTGGTAACTGATGCCGACAGGAAGATCGAGGAATTCATAGTTTCCAGGATCCATAGGAAATTCCCCTCCCACGACATATTCGGCGAAGAGACCGGAAAGACCAGCAAGGGCAGCAAATACTGCTGGATAATCGATCCCATTGATGGCACAACTTCATTCGTTCACGGACAACCCTTCTTCTCCATATCAATCGCACTTCAAAAGAATGGAAAAACAATCTATGGGGCCGTCAACGCCCCTAAACTTGGAGAACTGTTCTGGGCAGAGAAGGGAAAAGGCTCTTTCTGCAACGGAAAAAGGCTACATGTTTCTGAAAGGAACAAACTCATAAACTCCGTAATGTGCACAGGTTTTGCATGCCTACGGGCGAACCTCAAGGACAATAATCTCCCAATCTTCAACAAGATTCTCCCGAAGCTCCGAGGTGTCAGGAGATATGGTTCAGCCGCAATAGACCTGTCTTATGTAGCTTGTGGGAGGCTTGAAGGATTCTGGGAACTAAATCTGAAGCCTTATGATGTAGCTGCAGGCATACTGATCCTCGAGGAAGCCGGAGGGAAAGTATGCGATCTTAGCGGAAAAAAGAATTATCCTGAGGATGGAATTCTCGCCACGAATGGGAAAATCACGAAGGAATTTCTCGAAACGATGAGATAGACGGCGTAGTTTTAAGTTTTAGGTTTTAAGTGTTAAGATAGAATATTGTCTATTACTTAAAACTTAGCACCTAAAACTTAAATCCGGCTGTTCACCCCGCCCCCATGGCGTCCTTCACCGATTCGAATGGGATGATGTCAGGGAGCTTCTTCGACTTCTTTTGAGCAATGGCTCTCTCGTCGAAAGCACCGAATATATTGCCATATTTCTTCTGGTTGAGGGCCTCTATGTAAGCACTGACTTTCGTGAACGTGCTGCAAGGATCGATCGTCGAATCTATGCAGTCCCCGTCGAGAACAAGGAGCGGGATCTTCGCGCTTGTCAGTTCCTCCCTCAGGTGTTTCACGAAACAGCTGTCAGCCATAGAACAGCGTCCGAACCCATGGCTGTACAATATGCAGCCGTTGAATTTTCCAAATCTGCTGCCTTCACCAATGTTTCTGACGCGGAACTTCGGATCAAGGAATCCGACAGTGAGAAGCTTCTTCGCGAGCGAACGGTAAGGATCGGCCGGATCCAGGGGATCCCATCCGACGAAGTTGACCTCCTCGAACACGATCGGCGCGTTGCAGGTCAGTTCTATGAAGTCCAGGAGACGGCTGTTGTAGAACGGCGGCAGATGCAGCCAAAGTATCCTGTGGGTATCAGCAATGTCAATCTTGCCCTTGTGTGCTTCCGCCTGGGCCTCAAGTTCTTCGAGGAACAGCTTCTGGAGCTCCACCAGTTCCTTCTTGCCCCAGAGCTGGGAGAACATTGTCGAGAAGTAGACCGCTTCGCTCCCCCTGATCAGTGGAGGATTCAGCATCCTGAGCATATTGCACTTCTTTGAGATCTCTGCGGCATCATTCGAATGGATGCATGCCTCGGAAAGACGTCCCAAGTCCATCTTCATCCCTGTGGATTTTTCAAGCAGGTATACAGACTCCTCAAGTCCGCCGGCGACATGGTCAATTGTCCTGTCGTCGAAATCGGCAGGAGTGTGCAGGGAATAAAGCTTGTCCTGCAGTCCATATGTACGCGCGAGATCATGGAATATCCTTTCACCCTGCTGGCAGGGCTCGGTTGTGGAGACTGCAAATACCGGTTTGGGAAGCTCTATCCCCTGGAGAACCCTTAGGAAGGAGCATGTCTCTGCGGAAAATCCCTTGTAGGCGGCATTATCGAATGCAGTACGGATCTTCTTCTGGTTCCTGGCATGGAGCGCGGCATATGTTTCGAGCGTGAGTATCCTGAAACCCATCGCATTCAGGATCTCGGTTGGAAAGAACAAGTTCCTCCATACCAGAGGCGAGCCTTTCTTCGAGAAAAATTCCCTGCGGGTAAGCGCCGTCCTAAGCGGAACGGATTTGAGCTTTGACCGGTCAAATTCAAGGTTCACCTTTGAAATATTGCCCTTGTGCATGGCATGTTCCCGTGCAAGGCTTGCCGCACCAAGTGCTCCCATCACCCTGTGGAACTCGGGTATGACTATGTTGTTCCCGGTTATCTCCCTGAGATAATATGCGACCGCCCTGTTTGCGGCAACACCGCCCTGAAACAGTATATCCCCCTTGTAGTTCAAAAAGATCTCACCGACTCCTGACATGATCGTCCTCGCCTGGGCACGGCATGCCCCGGCTATGATGTCACCTATCGGATACCTGTTCTTGAATTTGTTGATCGATGTCGCGCTTAGTACTGCGCAGACGGATGAGAATTCGAGGTCGGAATCGTAGTTGACCTTGTCCGACATCAGTTCAACCGGTATGTTCAGCTTCAGCGCCACGCTGTCCAGGAAGGCTCCGGTACCAGCTGCGCATATGCCGCTCATCTTTGAGGTCCATAGCTCCATTTCGCCGCTGAAGAGCATCGCCTTGCTGTCCTGTCCGCCGACATCCAGTATCGCCCTGCAGTCCGGATAATACTGGAGAGCCCCTGCGACATGGGCTGAGACCTCGCTGACATGGAAGTCATATTTGATGAAGCGCTGGGTTTCTTCGACTATCTGGCTTCCGGTGACAACAGTACACTCTATCTTATCCATCGAAGTTCCCGCTTCGGCGAGAAAGAGTCCGATGGTCTTCTTCAGGGAGCCAAGATTGCATGCCCCGCATACATGGCATTTGCCGGTGCAGGTCAACCTGTCGCCGTCATTCGCCGGCCGTGTGCGCAGATAGAGGGAATGACGGACCTTCCCCTTGTCACTGAGGAGAACCGCCTTCAAGGTCGTAGAACCGATGTCAATGCCAAGATACAATGGACCCATTTTCACTCCAAAAATAAATTTAGTAAAACCTATAATCTATCCTCCTTTTGACGGAATAAAAATAAAGTTTTAATCTTTAGTGCTTGTTTTTATTCCGCCATGATTTATTTTTGGCGTATTCAATACGAGGTTGCCATATGTTCGAGATGTTCGATTTTCTAAAAGGCATGTCATCCAGGAAGGGACTGCCTCCCGGGACGGTCAAGTATACCGGAGAGACCGTGTCGAAGAAAGTCAGGATCCGCATAATGGACTTTGACGAGAACAAATTCGTCGAGAAGGAAGCCCAGGAAGTCGAGGAATGCTTTCCTTTCAAGAATACTCCAAGCAACACATGGATCAATGTCGACGGTATACATGACGTGTCGATAATCGAAAAGATAGGCCGCCACTTCGACATGCATCCGCTGATACTTGAGGACATACTCAACACCGGACAGCGCCCCAAATACGAGGATTTCGACAATTATATATTCATGGTCTTCAAGATGCTCACCTATGATGCACAGAAGGATGAGATCTCCAGTGAACAGATAAGCCTGATCATGGGCGGTGACTGCGTGATAACATTCCAGGAGACCGAAGGAGACGTCTTCGACGTAATCAGGGAGAGGATCCGTACGGGCCGTGGCCGCGTGAGGAAAATGGGCTCAGACTACCTCGCATATGCCCTTCTAGACGCCATCGTTGACAACTATTTCATCATCCTCGAGAAGATCGGCGAAAAGATTGAGGACATCGAGGAGGAACTCCTCGTCAATCCAACACCGCAGACCCTCAGGAAGATCCATCATCTAAAAAGGGAGATGATCTTCCTAAGGAAGATCCTATGGCCGACCCGCGACATGATAAGCGGAGTCGAACGATGTGGTTCTGCGCTTATCAAGGACTCCACCGACATCTATCTGCGCGACCTCTATGAGAACGTCATACATGTCATCGATTCGATAGAGGCCATAAGGGATATATCGGCAGGCATGATCGACATCTATCTCTCAAGCCTCAGCAACAGGCTCAACGTCCTCATGAAACATCTGAACGCGCTGGTCATAGCTGTCGCAATCCCGAGTTTCTTCGCTGGCGTAGGAGGCATGTCGGAATTTTCACAGATGGTTGGATTCCGTAACTGGCCAATGGCCTACTTCCTCTTCGTACTGATAATGATCGTGATGGGTGTCGTAACCTACGTCATTATCAAGCGTCTGGAGAAATACTGGAAATAACTCGGGATTGAAAGCCCAGGTTACTCCCTTATCACCGCAACATCATACCTGCCAAGCACCAGAGCCTTACCGGTGTTTTTCGCCCCTGTGATAAGATTCTCCCCAACCGGTGTCCTCTTAATCACTGCTTTGGCATCATTATGGTTGATGAAGAACCATATCTTCTTCTTATTATTGTACCTGATCACTGTCTCGACTCCCTTAGGAGCCGCTGGACATAACGGCTTCAGTCCTGCGACCTTCGCAAATTCCGGCATCAGCACTTTTAGCATGTTTTCTGTAAGATATGTGCCCGTATAGATCACATTCCCTTTGCCAAGAGTGCGGATGGATATGGCCGTCTTTCCATCAAGATGTCGTCCTGACCATCTGGCAAAAGGTGAAGCATTTTCAAGATTCAGCACCTCATACCAGATCTCCGCCTTGAGCTTCTTGTCTTTGAACTTCAGGTTGAACGGTCGCTGGTCAGGCCTGTTAAGTTTTCCATATTCTTCGACAGCAATCCCCGCAAGCTGGCGAAGGCAGCCAGGAAGAGTTTCTGACACTACATTGTTGTTAATGTCTTTTGTCGCTGTCCTTGCAGATATCACAAGAGTTCCACCATTCCTGACATACTTCTCCAGGGCAGGCACCCAGTCAGGATTGAACAGTGCCCAGTTTGGAACTATATACAGTTTGATACCGGAAAGTTCATCCTCCGGATGCACGCACCCTACTGCATAACCTGATCTGTAAAGCACCTTGTGAGCCACCCCGCCCATCCATCCGGGATCCGGAAGTCCAAGAGGATATGTGGCATGTGCATAACCTGAATCGAAATCCCCGCTCGCAACAGCGCAGTCGATGAACACGCTTGTACCGAGGACCTCGTTGCCGACTTTTTTCAGTTCACCGCCTATCTTCACGAATTCATCATATCTGCGGCGTGGAACATTGTCATGGTCGAGTATCCCGCACCAGTATTCTTCAGCGCCGAACCTGCATGTGCGCCATCGGAAATAAAGGATGCTGTCGCAACCGCGTGCAATTGCGCTGTAGGTCATGTTTCGGATCTCACCAGGCTCGGGATTATCATGGAAATATGGCATCTGCCCGCCAGGCCCTGCCTGATGTTCCGGAATCATGAAGTTGCCGGAAAGGGATCTGACATGATCAAGCTGATAGGCTCCGGATGCATCCCTGTTCAGGTGATCATTGTCAAACATCGGATACCTGTCATAACCGAGGAAGTCAAGATCCTTCGTGAAGAGTCCACGGTAGTCGACAAGCCTCATGATGCCGTTGTGGGTGATGAACCATCCGGGCTGCGTATTTCGCAGTATCTCGATCTGCTCGTGCTGGAATCTCGCCACGGAAAAGGCTGTGAACCTGTAGTAGTCCAGTTCACAGGCGGGATTTACATATGTCGGTTTGCCGCGCTTAGGTGTCTCAATGTCCTCGAAGGCCGTATATGTCAGCGCCCAGAACGCAGTCCCCCATGCCTTGTTGAGCTGGGATATGTCGCCATTGTATTTCCATGAGAGATATTTCCAGAAGGCCTTCTGGCAGCTTTCACAGTGGCACTCGGAGAAATGGCAGTTTATCTCATTGTCGGTCTGCCATCCTACGACGTAGGGATTGTCCTTGAAATGCTCAGCCATGGCTTGCGTGATCATCCATGAGAACTTCCTGAATACTTCATTGTTATGACAGCAGTGCTGGCGCGAACCATGGCACATGGAAACACCATTCTCGTTCACACGAAGGAGATTTGGATATCCGACGGTAAGCCATCGGGGTGGAGCCGCGGTCGGGGTGCAGAGCATCGTCAATATACCCTTTTTCCCCAGCCGCTCTATTACATCGTCGAAGAATGAGAAATCATATTCCCGCTCCCGGCGTTCCATGAGATCCCAGGCGAACTCGCCCATTCTGACCATGTTGAATCCGGCTGCGGCCATACGCTCAGGATCCTTTTCACGGGTTTCTTCATCCCAGTGTTCAGGATAATAGGGAGCCCCGAACCAGAAACGATCGAGTTTGGCGGGACGCAGATGGGAGATTTTCGAATTACCGAGAGGCTTCAGATTGAATTCGCTCATAAAATTAAATCCTCTGTTATTTCACCACGAAGGACACAAGGTTTTCGAAGCCAATATATTCCCATGAATATTTGATTTTTCAATAGCGAAATAGTTTATTTAATGTGTGAGATTTTTGTGTGATTAGTGTATTTCGTGGTTTATATTTCCGTGTATTCTGTGTGTTCTGTGGTTAATCATGGAGTTCAATTGAAATGACTTTGCTTTCAGCCACATTGCTTCTGCTTCTCGTAATGGATCCGGTCGGGAACGTCCCCGTATTCATCTCCACGATCGGCAATTACGACAAGAAGCGCCAGAACATCATAATCATCCGCGAATCGATGATAGCCCTGGCCGTATTGATATTCTTCCTGTTCGCTGGAAAAGTCTTCCTTTCGGTGTTCCATCTCTCGGAACCATCCCTCTCAATCGCAGGAGGAATAATACTTTTCATAATAGCCCTCAAACTCATTTTCCAGAAGGCGGAGGACATATTCGACAAGACTCATGAGGGCGAACCCCTAGTTGTACCTCTTGCTATCCCATATATCGCAGGACCTTCCGCGATAGCTACCGTAATGCTCCTGAGCAGTCGTGAACCGGGAAGATGGCTCGAATGGCTGATTGCCGTCACAATTGCTGGCTTCGTAACAGCCATGATCCTGCTGATGTCAGGATTGCTGAGCAGGCTTCTCGGGAACAAAGGACTCACTGCAGTTCAACGCCTCGTAGGCCTTCTCCTTACCGCAATCGCAGTACAGATGCTCCTTCAGGGAATCAGGGAATTCGTGAAATCCCTATAACCTATAGGATACCTATAAAATTGACAAATATTTCTGTGCTTGCAAATCCAAAGATGTAGAGTTGCCCGTCTCGGGCAAGGCTCTTCACCGGGACGGCGAACCCTACATCTTGTGAATTTCCTAGGCTACCCTAAATTTTCTGCTCAACGAAAAATTCATTCCCATGAAGGCACATCATCCTTAGGGGAATCGCGTTTGCCCCAGTCATTTACCTTGTTCGGACCGAAAGACCACATGAAGAACTTCCCTTGCATGCCATCAAGAGGGGTTCCAGTTCCTGAAATTTTACCGTCACCGTCGAGATCCATGGCAATCCCGTATCGGTCGCCCCAGAAATCGATGATGCCCCTTTCTGAATATTTCTCGAATCCTCCCTTGATGTATCTTATACCCCTTGCATTCTTTAGGTCGTATCCCCCTGGTCCATTGGAGCACATCAGAAGTTCCATGAATTTGTCATAATACCTGCATTGAGAGGCTGTCGCCCATTCGCACCACACGGCATCGCCTATCGTGCCATCGCCTGAAGGATTGTCGTTGTCACCGTCGGTCCAAGGCATTCCCAGATAATCCGACTCATATTCGTTGACTGCCATGATAATGACATTCATCTGGGATTTAGCTTCTGCGATCCTCGCCCTTAACCTGGCAATGCCTATCGTGGGAAGAATCAACGATGCGAGGATCGATATGATGGCCATCACTACCAGCAGTTCAAGTATGGTAAATCTTCTTTTCATGCCCCGGCCCTCCTTTCCTCAGGTGATAATTTAATATCAGTCCCCTACCCGGAAAGAAGCATAAACTGCGCCAGAGCGCAGTAGAAGCTAATCTAATATTACGGAATATTTACCAGGTCTTCAGTATCCTGAAAAGCCTGTTCAGAAGAAGAGGATGCGTCAGCTCCTTCTCGGCTTTCTTGGAATACTTATTCTGCGAAACCTCCTGGGCCTGCATGATCACGCTCTGCTTGTCGACATATGGCAGGAGGGCATAACCTACAGTGAGCATGAGAATCCCATGGAACACCACATCCTTGTCGCCAACAAGAGCTGTAGCGACAGAATCAGCTGAATACTCGTCCAGACGACCAAGCTTCTTAAGGTTCCTGGACATCCAGGATCTGATGATTCCATTGTGGTCCAGGGCGATATGGGCCAGTTCATGGGCCATTACAAATGAAAGAGCCTGTGGGCATCCTGAAGCCAGACAGCCATGTATAAGATCATCTGTAAGAAGGATGACATTTTTCTTGCCGTACCTCACCGCCATGGCGTTTGCGACATTAGCTTCGATGATATAGACATCTACATCTTTTGTAATCCCAAGACGACCCTTCAATTCCATCGCGCACCGGTAGATCTCAGGAAACTGGGTCTCTGAAAGCTTAAGCCCGGAACCATGGATCAACGCTGTAGCCTTCCTGTGCGTATGCCATGCGATTAATGGATAGCATAACAATACGATCAGCAAAATGCCATATGAAATCAGTATCCCAAAAAGCGTGGCAACAATAGCCACAAAGAACGCAAAAAAGACCGTACTGCTGGTACCTGGCTCGATGAATTGTTTCGCATCGACACCCCCTCCGGGAGCACTTATTTCCGGAAATTTCTCACTCATTATCCCCTCCTGTCATAATTTGTTAAGGTAGTAATTTATTATAAAACCATATGAATACAATGACAGGGGACATATTTACATACTTGCTGAGATATTGATAACTTTCCCCGGCCCCGCCTTGAAAGCCTCGAATATCTTTGTCACGTTCATGGCATCGTCAAGAGTTCCAAAAGAATTCTTCTTCCCGTCGATCACAGACTTTACGAATTCATTAATCTCGTCATAATAGCCCATCAGGAACAATCCCTTGTTGTATAGCTGCCCAAGCGAGAATTCCGGTTCCCAGACACTTGAAGTCTCCTCCGTCAATCCCTTGTAGTAATCCGGATTATCCCCGTATCCAAGCGGTGGATTGCGATGATAGAAGACCCGGATATTGTTGTCAACGATTATATGATGAGACTTATCCGAGACTATCAGAGTCCGTTCCATCCCGCAGTTCATCGAAGCACCATGAGTAAAGGTAATAGACGCGGTTTTCCCATTGTCATACCCGAATATAGCAATCCCTGATCCGTTGCTGCTCCTCTGGTAAAATAAAGTCGATGGCATTCCGAAGAGATAGATCAGCAGCGACGCCGGATGGCAGAGGTGATCCAGAAAGCTCACGGCCTTCCTGTCCGTCCCCTTCTCCCATGCCCTGAACTCTTCTACAGTCGGAATGTACTGCGGATACTGAATTGAAAGGAGTTTTGCCTTTCCGAAATCTGCGGATTCCATGAGTTGCTTCGCCTTGCGAGATGAAGGGAAGAACATCTTCTTGAGCCCGACAAGCACATTCTTCCCTGTCTTTTTAGATACTTTCCTCATCTTCTCAATTTCAGCACACGATGCGGCTGGCGGCTTTTCCATCCACACATGGCATCCGGCTTCCATGCAGTCACAGGCTATCTTCGGATACAGAGGACGTCCTTTTGCATCGTATCCTGTTACAATGAAGACTGCGTCCAGATTCTCCTTCTTAATCATTTCCTTGTAATCGGAATATGCCTTGTCCGCACCGAACTGTTTCTTGAAGGCCTTTGCCTTCCCGATATCCAGATCGCAGACCGCCACCAGTTCTACCGGCACAAACTGGAACACCGGATATACATTCCTGAACGAATGCGATCCGCACCCGATGAACCCCGCACGTATAGTCTTCACATCCGAAAGCTTCCCATGAAAATCAATTTTCATAATACCTCCTTATTTACCTCCAGATACCGCTGACATCATTTCCAAAAGCGTATCTGCGCAGGAATCTGAAAACTCAGGCGCATTGATATCGCAGTCCATCTCTATCACCCGGATATCCTTCTTTAGATTATTTTTCAGGACCGAGAAAAGAGCTTTGTTGGCTTCAGGCCAGTGGAAAGCTTTTCCCTCAAGATCGATCATGCTGATGCCCCTGAGAGGGATTAGGACAGTTACAGGCCCTTTGCTCATGTTCAATTTTTCCGCAAGTATCTCACCAAGACGCCTGGATTCCTCCACATTCGTCCTCATGAGGGTCACATTCGGATTATGCTGATAGAATCTCCTTCCTTTGAATTTCACAGGCACGGTTTCAGGCGCATTGAAATTGACCATGTCCAGACAACCCGGAACAACTATGGCTGGAACCCCGGATTTAGCCGCAGCATCAAGGCGTGTCGGCCCTGCAGTGAAAACTCCACCTACCAGCTCATCCGCCCATTCGGTGGTCGTGATGTCCAGGACTCCCACAGCAAAACCTGCCTCTACAAGGGATTCCATCGTCCTCCCGCCGGTCCCAGTGCAATGGAAGACCAGGACCTCATATCCTTGCTTCTCAAGAATCACCTTGGCATGCTCGACACAAGGAGTAGTATTCCCGAACATCGACGCGACAATTATTGGTTTCTCTTTTTCTGCTCCCCTGCATTCTCTTTTCATCATGCCGCATATAGCGCCTGCGGCCTTGGAAATAATCATCCTGCTGATCTTGTTCAACCCGGATACATCAACAATTGATGGTATTAGGACAATATCCTTTGTACCAACATAGGCCGATGTATCTCCGGAAGCCACGGTCGACACACAAATTTTCGGAATTCCAAGCGGCAACGTTCTCATGGCTGAGGTCACGAGCGATGTTCCGCCCGTCCCCCCCATCCCGAAGATCCCATCTATCCTCCCCTGCTCATAAAGATTCCTCACAATGACAGAGGCCCCCTTGGACATCACTTTCATGGCCTCTCCGCGATCCCTGTTCCTTCGCAGAGCTTCAATATCACCGCCACCAGCAGCAGCCAGCTCCTTCGAATCCACATCGATCTTGAATTTTCCGGAACTCTCCATCACTCCGGTATTTACCGTCAATACAGAAAACTTACTTTCCACGAATATGTTTATCACGTATTCATATTCGGATTCCTTTGTATCAAATGCACCTACTACACAGATTGTCTTTGGCATTTCGGAACCTCTATTTTGTTTTCTTGAATTTTACAGCCTTGAACTTCCTGATCTGTTCCGTAATTGCAATCTCGGTCGGCAGACGCTCCATTGAACTCGCACCGTAAAATCCGTCTATGCCCTTCACTCTGTCCATTACGTACTGTGCGTCTTCCGGCATAGCTATCGGTCCCCCATGGCATAGCATGATTACATTGCTCCGTATGCCCTTGCAGGTATCAACTATTTCACTTACTGCCTTGACCGAATCATCAAGCGTCCTTGCTGTCTTCGCGCCAATGCTGCCGCTTGTCGTGAGTCCCATGTGCGCCACAATTATGTCGGCCCCTGCCTTCGTCATCAGCTTTGCATCCTCAATATTGAATACATATGGCGTGGTAAGCATGTCCAAATCATGAGCTGCACGTATGCAGTCCACTTCAAGCTCGTAGCCCATGCCAGTCTCCTCAAGGTTCGCCCTGAAGACCCCGTCAATCAGACCTACCGTGGGAAAATTTTGTATTCCCGCGAAACCGAGCTCCTTGAGTTCGTTTAGAAAATGATCCCTAAGCATGAAAGGGTCTGTCCCGCATACTCCTGCAAGGACAGGTACTTGCTTAACAGCCGTTATGACCTCATGCGCCATCTCCTTCACAATTTCATTTGCGTTTCCATATGCCATAAGCCCTGAAAGCGAGCCACGCCCAGCCATCCGATATCTTCCGGAATTATAGATGACGATCAGATCTATTCCGCCAGCCTCCTCGCATTTTGCGGAAATTCCAGTTCCGGCACCACCGCCAATAATCGGCTGGCCTTCCTTAATCTTCCTCCTCAATCCAGCGAGTATCTGGCTTCTTGTCTTTGTACAGGACATTTTATTTCTCCTTTAATTATTCCTTGATCCTAATTCCATTTCGCCTGCCGCCTTCGCGCAATATTCCTTTAGTATTCCGACATATGTTTGGAACGTTTCAAGGCTGACGTCCGGAGGTGTCTGGTGGTCAGTTGTTGGAATGTATCCGCCGGATTTCATTACAGGAAGCAGGCGTTCGAATTCATCCCTTATTGTTTTTTCACCAAGATGTGTGATCGTCTTGTCGAATCCACCGATCATCTTCCAGTCCGGGAAACGCCTGCGTATCTCCGCCACGTCGACACCAGCCATACATTCAAGGGGGGAGCATCCTTCTACACCCGCCTCCTGCAGCCAGGGGATCATCGGAGTCACATCACCGTCAGTATCCACCATCACTATGCTGCCGGCCTTCCTCATCTTCGGAATGATGCGCTTGTAGAACGGAACCACAAATTCCTCGAACTGTTCGCGGCTGAGCATGGGGCCGTTGTTGTATGACATGTCCTCTGCGAACTGCAGGACGTCTGGAACAGTTATCTCCAGGATCTGCTCCAGGCATTTGAGATGGTAGTTGCAAAGATCCTCATTCATGCGCATCATCAGTTCCGGCTGATCGAAAAATGCGAAAAGATGCCTTTCCACGCCGAACACCTCGCGCGGATACCAGAAGAATCCGTCGATTGCAAGCTCGAAGATCGCTTCACCCTTTTTCTGTTCCTCCGCAATGCGCTTAATTCTCTCCAGCTCTACCGAAGGATTGGAAGCACAGGGCAGAACCATCCGTTCATAGTCGGCCTCCGATTCAATTATCCCTTCGCTTCTTGGTTTGTCAGGATCGCGTTTCACATGGAAGCGGGGTGAAAGCCACATGCGATTATGGACATCCAGTCCGAAATGACGCAAAATGTCCTCCCTTTTCAGCCCTGGAGTAAGACCTTCACTCTTCCATCTGTCAATCGTCTTGTCCCACCAGCATATCCATTCCATAGCCGGCAGATGGTCTACCTTCTGGAAGTTCATCACTCTCTTGAATCTTTCACGGAAATTCATATGAATCGAATCACCTATCTAATGATTTTATCCCGTACACATCCTTGAACACACTCAGATACGTCCTGAACTGTTCAAGCGAGCAGTCCGGTGGAATCCTGTGATCCGGAAATGGAATGAATCCCCCTTCTTCGACAAGCGGCTTCAACGGTTCGAGCTCTGCACGTATCGCCGTTTCTCCTAATGGGATCACATGCTTGTTCACTCCTCCCATCATGCGCAGTCTCTTGCCATGTTTTTTCCTGAGCTCTACCGGATTTGCCTTCCAAGTACCGACCTCGATCGGAAATATTATGTCGAACCCCGAATCGAGCCAGCACGGTATCAGATCATCAAGCTTGCCATCTGAGTCAAGCAACAGGAATGGCACACCCATCTCATGGAAAGCATTAATCATCCGCCTATAATGCTTGTCATAGAACTGACGGTAGATGTCAGGCGAAATGAAAGGACCAGTATTGAAACAGCAGTCCTCGTGGAAATATCCGAAGTCGAATGAAACCTTGCCCAGGAACTTTGCATTTAGCTTCAGGAAGTAATCCGCCATATAGGATATCATGTCGCCATAAAGTTCCGGATCATCATATGGCAGACACGAAAAGTTTTCCACACCCATCCATTCGCGGAGATATCCAAAGAGCCCTCCGGCGTTGAAACAGGTCGCGTGTGTCCTGGTGTTCAGGAACTCAATCTTCCTTTCCCATCCATCAATCCAGCGTCCCGGATCATCCGGGTCAAGATACGACTTGAACCTATCCCAGTCCTCGCGCGTCGGTTTCAGATCATATTCAAGATGTTCCGGGATGGAACTGCCAATCTTGCTGCTTTTCACAAGACCACCCAGGGCACTTCTTACAATCCTGTATTCATCCGTTTCCTCGACAACTGAACTCTTCCCTGGAGCAATCGCCCCCTTGTTCATCAGTCCCTGGTTGTTCCAGATCTGTCCGCCGATGGAACTGTTCGTCTCCCAGTCAGGATCCATTTCAGGAAGCTGCGGACCTCCTGACCCTCCAAGCCTCGCCACCCCGGCCAATCCCTCCTTTTCCCATCTGGTCTTTGTCTCGGTCCATGTGCCGAAGAACCACACGGGAATCCTGTCGAACTCCCTGTATTCCATTATCGCCCTGAACCGTTCCCGGCCATTCATTGCTCAGATCCTTTCGTAGGAAATCTCGACCACTTTCCCGGTCTCAGCAGAATTCTTTATCGCCTCATATAGCAGCATGCTCTTGTAGCTCTCATAGATGTTAGAACGCGTAGTGCGCTTCTCTCGTATTGCCGCAAGGAAATCTGCGAGTTCCGCAAGATGTCCGGTGTCGTTTCCGCTGTCCCCTGCACTCGTGAAGGTCGGAGGCTCGCGCCACTCGATCGCCTTCTCGTTCTCTGTGATCCGATAAACCGATGAATTGTGGATCGTCATGAAATTCCCGCCCTTCACCGTAAGCTCCACCTCCTCCGTCGGAATATTGAACGAGCGTCCATCAGTCAGATTCAGCGAACCGACAGCTCCATTTGCGAACTGGATGCTGACAGCATACGCATCCGGCCCTTTTGCGAAGGCAAACACCTTCTTTGCATCCCCGAAGAGATACTGGGTCAGATCAATTATGTGGATTGTAAAATCAAAGAGGAACGAACGCCTCAGGCTGTTGTTCTCATACTGTTTCGATGCATAATCAACTGATAGGCTATAACGGTCAGCCTCTGGAAACTTCGACAACCAATCCTTCGCACGGGAATACGCGACGTTATACCTTTTCTTGAATGCGTTCGTGCAGAGGACGCCGGTCTGCTTTGCGACTTTCGCAACTTCAAGGGCGGCTGCGGCTGTCTCAGCCGGAGGCTTTTCCGTATATACAGGAATCCCCTTCTTCATCGCCAGAGGTGCGAGTTTCGCATGCATGTCAGCGGAAATGCAGATGATTACACCGTCCGGTTTTTCGGCATCGAGCATCTTCTCCATGTCATTATAGACTTTTCCGCCCCAAAGAGCAGCATTCTTTTTCGCCTTTTCAGCATCCAAATCACAGACTCCCACAAGCTGGGCGCCAGCCGCGCCTATCAGAGGATATATCCTCTTTGTGGAAAGGTTACCCGCTCCGACAATGCAGATTCTCTGTAAACTCATTTGAAGACTCCTTCCTTCTGCAAATATTTTTTCGAGATATCAAAAGCCTGTTCGACAGGCACATTCTTTGATTCCTCGTCAACTATTAGCCATTTGGCAAATCCAATCTCAGGAAGGACTTTTATTACAGGCCCGAGATCCTGCGTCCCGGTTCCAAGAGCGCAGAAATTTCCGCTGGCGTCAACGTCCTTCAGATGGACATTCACCAGATATTTCTTGAATCGCCTGATCATCGCCGGGATATCCTTGATCCCGCATTTTGCACAATGTCCGGTATCGATCGTAAGTCCGGCAAATTCCGGATCAAGATATTCTGCGGTCTTCGCAATATCCTCTTCTGTCTCCCAGATGCTTCCAGCATGGTTGTGTAGGGATATTTCGACGCCATGCGCCTTCGCAGCCCTTCCAAGCTCCATCAGTATTTTCCCGGCAATACGGTGTTTCTCATCCATCTTTTCATCCTTCTTCAGTCCTCCGCAGCAGATGCAGATGTGCCCGGCACCGAGTTCGGCCGCAAAAGGAATCACCGGACTCACATGTGCAATCCATTTCTCCAGATCGCCAGGCGGATATGAGATAAGACCTCCGGTTGCGAATTTCGCAAAATCTCCAACAGTCTTCCTGAATGCTGATGCATCCAAGCCTTTTATCCTATACTGGTTCTCCTTCAACTGAACTCCTTCGAAACCAAATTTTTCCGCTGCTTCAAGGACTTGCCTTGCATCTTCCGGTTTTGAAAATCTCGATATCCCCACCTTCATCTTAAACCTCCACCTTTTCAGTCTTTCCACTTCTCAGCGATTCCAGCGTCGCCTCGAGAAGAGCCATTCCCGGCAGCACGCTTTCCACCGATGATTCCGGTTTGTTCCCGCTCCGGACCGCTTCTACAAATGCCTGAAGTTCTGGTATGAATCCCATCTCAACAGACGAGTCGCACGATGCAAAGCACCATTCGGGCTTATAGGCCGCAATCGGCTGTTCCTTCTTGAAGGCGATCATTTCCGTCGAATTCTCCATGCGCGCAAGAACTCCTCCGCTTCCGGTAACAGTTATCTCCTCCCATATCCGCTGGTTGCTCAATGTTGTCGGGAAAAGCATTGTGCCGACGGATCCATTGGAAAAATTCACAAGCACGGCAACCGATGTCGGCTCATTCCTGATTGCCTGGACGCTGACCGCCGGACCAAAGAGCCAGGTAACAATGTCGAACATGTGTATGCCGGAATCTAGAATGTAGGCCAGACAATCCTCCAGCCCCTTCCCCTTCTTGTCACGGGTCCTGAAAACAGATATAGTGGAAGGCTTGCCGAAATCTGCGCTTTCAACCACCTGCTTCATCTTCACGCCTGCAGGTGCAAATCTCTTCTTGAATGCTGTCATGCAGAGCTTCCCCATGCGCTTCTGTGCGTTTACAACTTCCCGACACTGTTTCAGACTTGCTGCCGGAGGTTTTTCAGTGCACACATTGAATCCGGCCCCCATCAGCTCAATTGCGACTTTCGCATGGAAATCAGGCCCGACGCAGACAATGACACCGTCCGGCCTCTCCTTCTCCAGCATCTCATGGTAGTCTGCGTAGCTCCTCTGAATCCCGTGCTTGACAGCCACGTCCCTGGCCCGTTCAAGATTAAGATCGGCGTTCGCCAGGACTACAGCGTTTTTCAGTACCGGAAAGCATGGATATATGTTACGGGAGGAATGTCCACCCGCGCCTATCATGCACAATTTCACCTTGTCGTTCATCTCAGCTCCCCAATTATCTGTTCACACAGCTTTCTCGCATCTTCAAGGAGGGATATTGTCTTAGCATAATCATCCCTGCATACTTCCATCTCGACTACGACATCACCCATGTAACCGTCGGCGTTCAGTTGCGCAAACAATCCCTTGAAATCAACTTCTCCCTTACCGAACGGAACCCGTTCCTCGCCGATCTGGTCCTTGATATGGACAAGGGCAATGCTTCCCTTGAGAAAATCATATCCTTCCTTCCATTTCACACCGACTGAATGGAACATCCCCACTTCAAGGAGAGTCTTCATCCTGTTGTCATTGATCCCGGAGATAATCGCGCGGAAATCACCAATGGTCGTAATCGGCGTACCCTTATGGTTCTGCAGCACAGGCGTGATTCCGAGGCCTTCAATTCCATCAAGAAACTTCTTCGCACCGGCAATATAAAGCTCCCTGGTTTTAGCCTTGTAAAGAACGACCTTGACACCAAGCTGTTTTGCGAACTTCGCAGCCTTTATCGCTCGTTCAACTCCGGCATCCAGGTCATCTGCAATTGCTGGAAGATGCATTGACGTATAACTCATTCCATATTTCTTTCCCAATACCAGATATTCGCTTGACGACTTATCGATATCCACCCGTGATTCCGCCCATTCCGTGAACAGTTCGAATTTCCTGTACCCCGCCTTTGAAAAGTCCCTGAGACACTGTTCAAGTCCGGTCTTCGGGCATGAACACGGGCTCGCAACCAACTGATCTATTTTCATTTCATCACTCCTTAATATTTAAACCAACCACAGAGAACACGGAGAATTTCATGATATTTTTATAAAATTCAGACAAAACTCATGTATAATCCTTAACTCTGAGTTCTCATAAACTATAAAACAATCTTTTCTTGTTTTCTTTTGAGAACACAGAGATGTCTTTGCTCTGTGCCCTCTGTGGTTGTTCTTCTCTTGTTTTTCCTATTCTTTGACCATTTCCCGATCTGCAGAATCGAACGAGATATACATGACAGCATCGGTGTTACCGATATTCCTCGCCTTGTGTGGAATATTTCGGGGCACTGAAAT
This sequence comes from uncultured Victivallis sp., assembly GCA_964600895.1. Lineage (GTDB taxonomy): Bacteria > Verrucomicrobiota > Lentisphaeria > Victivallales > GWF2-50-93 > GWF2-50-93. Next base: position 124,013 of record CAZRKP010000001.1, on the reverse strand, counting down.
CGTGTCACCCGGTTCCATCTCGACCTCCTTCCCGTCCTCGATCACGTGTGATATTTTCCCCTGGAGCAAGGTCAGGATCTCATGGCAGTTCGGATGACTGTGCAATGGATTTTCGCAGCCCGGCTTGATCACGCATTTTCCAACAGTCATCTCCGTCGAGTTTCCAAGTTTCCTGCTTGCGTACCAAGTCAGATTCCCCCACTGGCCTTCTATCTTCTCCGCATCCTTCGCCTTCAGTAATATTGTCTTGTTCATGTTTCCTCTTTAGTATGTCGGATTTGAATCCGACGTTTACAGGCGGGTTAAAACACCGCCTTACTTATTATCCGTAAACACCGCCAGATACACCACCTTGGCGGTCACCGGCTGGAGTTCGTGTTCCTCGATCGAATCGAAATACAGGCTGTCTCCGGGTGACATCAAGTATTCGACCGCCCCTACCCTATATTTCATCTTCCCTTCAAGAACATATACGAATTCCTCGCCTGGATGCGACAAGGGTTTTCCCCTGACTCTGCCTTTTTCCGCTACAAAAAGGTAAGGCTGCATGATCTTTCCCTGTTTCTCGGAAGCAAACGCAAAGAATGAATACCCCTTGTCGGTCATCGTCTTATCACTGGTCTTGTCAGCAGATATAAAAATCTTATCGGCACTTGTGCCGTCGCTAAGGAGGTTGGCAACCTGTAATCCGAGTGCGGAAGCTATCTTGGTAAGTGTCGAAACCGGTGGAATGGTCTTTCCTGCTTCTATCTTGCAGAGCAAGCTTCTTGTGAATCCACACACATCGGCAATGTCCTGAAGCGTCCTGTTCTGGAGCCTCCTCGCCTTCCTTATCCTTCTTCCTATTCCTGAATCCATGGCTATCCCCTGTTTTATGTTTACAGGATTAACTATTATTCAACAATGTTGAATTACAAGCGGTATTAGGGATTATTTTTGAAATATCTTGCTTCTGGAGAGCTGAGTTCCGGATAAGGCTCCTCCATAAGGCTAACAGTGGATTTGCGATTTAAACGAAGTTGGAAATAACCAGGCAGGCTTCGTTTATTGTGCTTTTGTCCACTTCCGCCGGGATGCTACGGCGTGAAATTTTTTGCCAATGGCAAAAAATGGTGGAGAGGCGCAATTTGGAATTAAAAAAGTGCAGGAAATTATTCTTGTTTGAAATTCTTCCTGCCTAACTGCTTGAGTTTGTCAAAATCACCGGTAATCAATGCTTCCTTCTTGGCATGGCTCCAAGATTTGAGTTGCTTTTCTCTCCGGAGAGCCCCCTTTTGTGATGAGAGCTGTTCTGAATATGCAACTGTAAGAGGCTGCATCAATTTTGTATACTTGGTTCCGAACCCGGCCACATGAAGGTGAAGTCTTGAAGGCAAATCCTTGGTATGTCTGACATAGTAAGAACCATCACCACACTTTAGAATGTAGACATAATAAGGCAAATTGAAGGTCCTTCGATACTCTCGCTTCGCTCTGACTCAGGACGCTATTCAATACAAGCTGTCGTGTTATCAATTGCATCTCCTGGCCTGCAATGAGTGATTTCCTGTGAGGATAGCTAATAGGAAGTTGTATCGAATGGCGGAGAGGGAGGGATTCGAACCCTCGGTACGGTGTAACCCGTACGACGGTTTAGCAAACCGTTCCTTTCGGCCACTCAGGCACCTCTCCGGAAACTTGTCGGTAAACAACTTGCGAAGGGCGAGCTGTTTGCCAGAAGATAAATTTTAAAATGAACGCATAATAATAGAGGTGATTGATTGTTTTGCAAGCATGACGTGGAAAAAACAGGTATAAGGGTACCTCTAAAAATTGACAAATGGCGCGCAAAAGTAAATTATGGGGGGATGGCGAGAAAATATCACGAGAGCATACCCAAGGCGGTATGAGCGAGCGGATGTTGACGAAGCCAGAATCCATAAGAATCTTTTGCCCTTCGGGTTGCTGATCTTTTTGGCCCAAGGAAGAATATTCTTTTCTCGGTGTATCGCCTTGGATACACCTCCGTTCAGAAATTCTTCTTGAGCTTCCAAAAATCTTCCGCGACGCGCCAATTGTGAATTTTTAGAGGTGCCCATAAGCAATTCAGTCACGTCAAACCTCCCGGCAGCTATTGAAAATAATTCTGTTCAGACTTATTGTTAAACTAATTCTCATCGAAGCGTCAAGGGGGCGAATCTTGAAATGTGAAAAATGCCATTTTGAAATCAAGGACGGATGGGGCCATTGCCCGTCATGTGGCAGCGCCATAATCGGAAATACCAGAACCGATATCGCCCCTGCTCCAGTTGATCCGGACAAGACGAACATCCGTCAGAAAGCTGAATCGACAGGCACAATCGCAATCGATCCTGCTATGCTGGCCCAAGTAAAAACCTATGAAATATTCAACAGGGTGATCGAGAACCGTTATGAGATAATCGAACAGATCGGACAAGGAGGATTCGCCGTAGTCCTGAAGGCTAAGGACAGGAAACTGGGAGACCGTACTGTAGCCATAAAGCGCCTGCTGAGACAGCATCTGCAAAACGACACTGCAGCAAGGATCGTTGACAGGTTCAGGCGCGAGTCCGCTGTCATCGCAACGCTAAACCACAGGAACATTGTCACGGTCTATGACTGTAACAACGACGAAGACGGTGATTACATCGTGATGGAATTCATCGAAGGCGGCTCCCTGCGCCAGCGCATCGATTCTGGCAGAAAAATCCCGCTTGAAGATGCTGTCTCGATTTTCCGGGGCATATGCAACGGAATTGCCTTTGCGCACAGAAGAAACCTAATCCACAGGGATCTCAAGCCTTCGAATATCATGCTCTTTCCTGATGGAAGTGAACTTGTGCCAAAGATAGTTGACTTCGGTCTTGCACGTCAGGGCGAGGCCAGTGACGTTTCAATCACCGGAATGGTCATGGGCACCCCTTATTACATGTCACCAGAACAGCAGCGGGATGTCAAGAATGTAGGAAGCGCTACTGATATATATTCACTCGGAAAGATCCTCTATGAACTCCTGACCGGAGATTTTCCTGACGTTGTCGACCCCGACAAGCTCACTGCTTTCCCAGGTGTCTCAGATGTAATATTCAGATGCCTGAAGCTGAAGCCTGAAGAGCGATACCAGAATGCAGAGGAGATCATGAAAGATCTTGACAGGACCCTGGGCATTGCAGCATCCGACAAGAAAATTCCTTCAGAAAAGTTTGAAAGAATTGAGCCCATGGAAAGTTCTGAAGCCGGTTCCGGTGAAGATGAGGCTTTCTTCGATGAGATAAAAGGGCATGTGGAAGCTCTCACGTCAAAGAATGAAAATTCAGGTTTGATCATTGCAGAATACAGGAAATATCTCAAGCGGTTCCCGTCGGGTAAGCATAGAAACGATATCGAGCGCGCCATAAACGAACTCCGGAAGCAGAATTACAAGGGCCCCGTACATGGCAAATCATGGAAGATTCCTGACACTGAACTGCAATTCAGCTCGATAAATCCCGGCGAATTCCAGATGGGCTCCAATCCGGGAATAATGGGCATCGGCGGTGAGAAAGGCAGGAAAACCAATGAGGGACCAATACACAAAGTGAGGCTGACATACAAGTTCTGGATGGGAAGGTATCCTGTCACGATTGCTGACTACATGAGATTCATGCTGTCTGAAACAAAGGATCCACAGATAGAATGGACCTCGAAGAACTGTCCGATTGAGAAAGCCGGGAAAGGATCCGACGTTGATGGAGGATTCTGGGAGGATCCTGCACAGCCAGCTGTCGAGGTCTCATGGCCTGCAGCAAAGGCATTCACGAGATGGCTTACTGAAATAGAGCTCAACGCCGGACGCATTCCCTCCGGTGGATATGTGTACAGGCTCCCGACCGAAGCAGAATGGGAATATTCCTGCAGGGCTGGTTCGAGCACGCGTTTCTACTTTGGCGATGATGAGCGCGATCTTGCGAATTTCGCATGGTTTGACGGCAACAGCAGAAGAAAAACTCATCCAGTCGGCACAAAAAGCCCTAATGAATGGGGGCTTTTCGACATGCTCGGGAATGTCTGGGAATGGTGCAATGATCATTATGAAGGATACAAGACCGAATCCTGCATCAATCCCTATGGCCCCAAGACCGGAACTGTATTTGTCAGACGCGGAGGCAGCTGGGTCAACGATGTTAACCATTGCCGGTGTGCCTACAGGAATTACTGGGAACCTTCAGTTTCCTTCAAATATCTCGGATTCAGGATCGTTCTTGCTCCGGAGATCGGCAGCATGCCGGCTGCGGGAAGGATGTGATGGTGAAGTTCCAAATCCCAAACTCCAAGCTCCAAGCAAATATGGGAAAAGAAGAAAATTTCAAACAAACTCATTTGAGGATAAGAAAATAAATATTTTTTGGAATCTGGAGTCTGGAACTTGTTTGGATTATGGAAATTGAAGCTTGGAATTTGCAATGGATTATGAACGCGGCTGTCGCATCAAGCACTCAAAGATTCAAGCACCGCCTATCTACAATTAAACAGATGTCCTACTTCAGGGACAATATATTGTTCAGGAGAAGCTTGTCCGGATCGTAGGACTGCTTGGCTTTCCTCAATCCTGGAAGCCCGATATCCTGCTCACGATTTATGATCTTGGTTCTTCCTAGAAGATATTTTGCGGTCTCCCAGTTTATCGCCTGGGCTGCACCTTTGAACTCCTTGTCATATTTCTCGAAATGAACGACAGCTGTCTCGCTGTTCTGGAAGCTGAATATTGAAAATGCCACTATCTTTCCATTTACAGTAATATATAAACCATCAAGCTCGAGCTCCCTGAAGAGCTTAAATGCTTCACTCATTGCCGATTTCTCATGAGTAATGCCTATCAGCTTGCACGTCTTATCCTCGCACCACTTCTCCGCAAGTGCAGAACACTCTTCAAATACCGATGTTTCAAGAGGCGCACAGACATATCCCGGATAGTTGCGGGTAAACTGCGAGAGAAGGTTCTTCTTCTTTGCGAGCTTCGAACCACGCAGGAGATACAGTTTTTCAGTCGAATATATGTAATCGGCGAAATCGATATCTTTTTCTATATCGAAAATATCGTTTACGGCAATGTTCTGGTTGATATATTCATCAGGAACTTGGATTATGGTGCAGTCCTCTTTGTCGTCAGGGAAAGCGGCCATCAGCATATCCTTGAGCTCCTGCGGGGAAAAAGTGTTGCCGACGGGCATCAGAAGGCACTTGTCAAGACCAGTCCGTATGACCAGGGCGTTCTTGTATATGGCATATCTTGCATCATATATCTTGCCCCACATTATCAGGTTTGCGAAAACATATTCGCAAGGCAAGGGATCCAGCCTTGAAAAGATATCCATGAGCAGAGGTTTGTCCGACAACTGCACAGGTTTGTAGTCGTTATATGATAAGGTATCCATAGGGGGAGTTTCCTTTGAGTTGAAGGAATGAATTTATATTGAATCCGGCCGGAGTAAAGCCTTTAGGGAAAAATTATGCGGAACTGGTTTATATAAAGGTGGATATTATACCTATATTACCAGCTCATGCCAGCTGTCAGGATCATGGAATCGGAACTTCGGGAATGGGGCACTTGCGGATTCCTGGAGGATGATCCCCCCGGTCCTGTTGTAGTTGTAACGGCAGACGGCGAATTTGCCAAGACGGCCTTTCCGGATCTTCAATCCTATTCCCTTTGCCGGAACTTTCATCAGCCCCCACCAACCGGATATCTTTTTAGTCTTGAAACGCCCTGTAGAACTCTTCATCCCCGACCTGTAGAAAAGCCTTTTGAAAGCAAGTTTCTCATTTACAAGCTTCCTGGCGTCAGGGATTGAGAGTTCGAGGGTCGCCAGATTCGGAGCGACATGCAATTCATAGTAGTTCCTGCGACCGGCAGGCTGGAAGAAGAATTCCATCACATCTCCCAGGAGCCAGGTACTTTCATTCCTGCCCTTGGCATGCGAAAAAACGTCGCTGTCATCCATCAGTGCAAAGACACAGAGGTGATCACCTTCAATCCAGAGCGTGGCTATAGATTTCTGGACAGGAACACAATTCTTAGTCCATTGCCTTCGGAACCATAGGAATGAGGGTTTCATGGGAATGCCACAGGAGATCCTGAATATGGAAGGAACCTTTGCCGGTATTTTTCCCTTGGATAATTCAGCTATACATTTGGAGAGGAATATCTTGTCCATTGATTTTGCCTGTTTTGAAATTATTTTTATGAAAATAAACCGAGGAGCTGCAAATGCCAGTAAAATGCGAGAAGTTTTCGGCGAACAAGGCGAAATGCAACTGCACCTATGAGCCGTGCGACAGGAAGGGCAACTGCTGCGCCTGTCTGCAGTATCATCTGTCCAACAATGAATTGCCGGCCTGCGCCTTTCCGGACGAAGTCGAGAAGAGCTGGGACAGGTCGTTCTCCAGATTCGTCGAGACCCAGGAGAAAAAATAGTCGATTTTGGCCTTCCAGGTTTTGACATGGGGGAAAACCGGTTATATTATGCCCCACTTCTAAATTTTGTGTCCCTATCGTCTAGAGGCCTAGGACACCAGGTTCTCATCCTGGTAACACGGGTTCGAATCCCGTTGGGGATGCCAGCTCTGCAAGCAGAGAAGCTCCAAATTCCAAACACC
>CAZRKP010000001.1:112701-117277 GCA_964600895.1 uncultured Victivallis sp. | reverse complement strand
TAAACCTTGCGCCAGCATGGTAGAGACGAGTCTCCGAGGAACGTTAATCCCGTTGGGGATGCCAGCTCTGCAAGCAGAGAAGCTCCAAATTCCAAACACCAATCTCCAAACATCGGCAGTAGATCTCAACGGGATGAGAACCCCTGGGTTCGAGAGCGCAGCGATAAACCTTGCGCCAGCATGGTAGAGACGAGTCTCCGAGGAACGTTAATCCCGTTGCCCAAGGGCAGGTTTCATATCGATTCTCCACATAGCTTGAATCGCGGATAACTCCAGATATAAGATTCCATCTTCAACTTTCCCCTACCCTACTTCAAGACCCCCGCTTGACATTTGCCTCGTAAATATCTATGGTAAACATTTTGGAGACATGCAAACCATGGTTTCCCAAACAACATAACAGAGAGTTTAACAATGGCTATAACAGTTCTGGTCGGAGTCCAGTGGGGGGACGAAGGCAAGGGAAAGATCATAGATGTGCTTACTGAAAACGCGGATGTCGTGGCCCGTTTCCAGGGAGGAAACAATGCCGGACACACCGTTGAGATAGGAAAGCAGCAGTTTGTCCTCCACCTCATACCGTCCGGAATATTCAGAAAGAATGCCACGTGCATAATCGGCAACGGCGTCGTCGTTGATCCACTCGCCCTTGAAAAGGAGATCAGAGATCTCGAGAAACGAGGCATAAAGATCGGTTCGCGCCTCCAGCTCAGCACCCGAAGTCATCTCATTTTCGCCTACCACCGCCTGATGGACGCCATGCACGAGGGATCCAGGTCGTCCGGACAGAAGATTGGCACGACAAAGCGCGGAATCGGTCCGGCGTATGCAGACAAAATGTCGCGCATAGGCATACGTGCGCTGGAAATGCTCGATGTAAAGCGCCTTGAGAAGAACTTCAAGGAGCATGCCCAGTACTACAATAAGATATTCAGAGCCGCAAAGATGGAGACAATAAACATCAATGCAGAATGGAAGAAGGTCTCCGCCGCCTCGAAGTTCCTCGCGAAATACGTTACTGACACCGTTGTGACCGTGAACAAGGCCGCCAAAGACGGGAAGAACATCCTCTTTGAAGGCGCACAGGGCATGTGGTTGGACGTCGACTACGGCACATATCCTTTTGTCACAAGCAGCAATACGACTACAGGCGGTGCCTGTACTGGTTCCGGACTCTCTCCGAAATACATCGACAATGTTGTCGGCGTAATCAAAGCATACACGACGCGCGTCGGCGAAGGCCCGTTCCCGACCGAGCTCAACGACAAACTCGGCGAGCAGATAAGGGCGACCGGACGTGAGTTCGGCGCAACCACCGGCAGGCCGCGTCGCTGCGGCTGGTTCGATGCCGTATCATCACGCTATTCATGCATGGTCAATGGTGTTGATAGGCTGGCTGTAACAAAGCTCGATGTGCTGGACATGCTTCCGGAAATAAAGATCTGTACTGCCTATAAGATCAATGGAAAGAAGACATTGTCGATGCCTTCCGACACAGAAGAGATCTCAGTGGCAGTTCCACTCTATGAGACAATGCCCGGCTGGCAGCAGACGACCTGTCACGCACGTTCCTTCAAATCCCTTCCCAGGAACGCACAGAAGTACCTGAAGAGGATTTCGGAGCTCACAGAAACGAAGCTTGGTATAATATCCGTAGGGCCCAACAGGGATCAGACATTTCATGTTTAGCGGAAGAGGAACCACAGAGGCCGCAGGGAGTTTTCTCTGTGCCCTCAAAAACACAAGAAATAATCTTTTTTCATGTATTAGAGCACACAGAGCAACGGCAAGTCATGAAACATCCCGTTTTTCTTCGAAATATTTTGAATAGAAAGATTTTCTCTGAGCCCTCTGTGTTTCCCTATTTGTGAATTTAATCTAACTAAAAATGATATGATGTCGCAATTAACAGCAGCCAAAGCAACGATCTGTATTGTAAACTACAAGACCGAGGAGCTTACCCGCCTCTGCCTGCGGAGCATCCGCAGGTTCACGAAGGATTATCCATATGAGGTCGTAGTGGTCGACAATGATTCCGGTGACGGCTCCCTGGAATATCTGCGTTCCCTCAAATGGATCAAACTTATCGAACGTCCGGGACAGGTGATGAAGTCAGGTTCATGGGCGCACGGAACCGCCCTCGATCTGGGTCTCGATGCGGCGCAGACCGAATTCTTCGTTGCGATGCATTCCGACACCTTTGTGCACAAGGCGGGATGGTTGCCATTCCTTGCGAATCTCGCAAAGCCGGACATCGCATGTGCTGGCGCTGGAAAGATCGAGCTTAAGCCGAAATGGCAGCTCCTCCTGAAGCATGCCACCGATGTTAGGCAGTGGTACAAGAAACTCACCGGCGACAAGAAAAGCCGTTTCTATGTAAGGGCCATATGTGCCTTATACAGGACAGAGATACTGAGAAAAGAGAAGCTCCAGTTTGCGATGGGGGTAGATGATGGTTTCACCTGCGGTAAACAACTCTATTACAGGCTTCGCGAACTAGGTTACGGCACTATTGAAGTTTCAGCTTTGACCATGTCCAAATACGTATTCCATCTTGCCCATGCCACCATGGTGCTCAATCCGGAATTCAAGGTTAGGAAGAGAACTGAGAAGAAATGCCGCCGCGAACTTATGAAGGTTCTCAGCTCCCCCCTTGCAAAGGAAATCCTTGCCGACGATTCTCTTGACAGATAATTACTCGTTTCAGCTCGAAAATGCCGATTGTCGTGGTAAATTATATATTGCGTATAAACTCTCAAAGGAGGCATCCCATGAAAAAGATGATTGTATCCTCGCTTGCCCTCTTCTGCCTTATTTCATTTCCGCTCTTCGCCCAATATTCCACTGACGAGGGAAATGCGGCCAGAACTCTGTGGCTGAAGGGATTCGAGGTCTTTGAAAAGGCCGAATCCGCCGAGAAGAGCGGGGACACCAAAAGTTCTGTTTCGCTCTACAAGGAATCGCTGTCCTACTTCCAGAAGGTCAAAATGCAGTATCCTAAATGGAACAGCGCCCTCGTCGAATACAGGTTGAAGATATGTGACAGAAAAATACAGTCGCTTACAACTGAAACTGCAACACCTGCCCCCACACCTTCTGTTCCCGGAAAAGCAACGGCTCCCGCCATACCTGTCGCACCTACCGCCGACAAGGAGCTCAAACAGGTCAAGGAAAAGCTGAGCCTGACCGAAAAGGAACTTTCGGATACTCAGAAACGTCTTGAACTCACGCTGAGGTCGCTCAACGAGGCGAGGAAGGAGGCCGCACTTGGCAGCAAGTCCAAGGATGAGATCCAGGAAGTCCTCAAGGAGAAAAGCGAACTGGACAAGAAAGTTGTTCTGCTTTCGGACGAGGTCAAAAGGCTTCAGGAGGAAAAGACAAAGAAGATCGATGATTCCAAGTTGAATGAGAAGCTTGAAGCTGAGCGCAAGAATTCCCAGAAGCTCAAGGAAGACCTTACTGCTGCTTCCGCAAAGAACGACGAATTGAAGGCCCAATACCAGAAGACCGCTTCCGACAAGATGGAGCTTGAATTCAAGATGACCAAGCTCGCCGATGCTCAGAAGACCTTCGACGACAAGCTTGCTCTTGCCGCAAGAACCTTGGACGACATTGGTACAAAGCTGAATGCTTCCGAGAAGCTCAAGAACGCCGCAGAGGCGGAAGTCAAGTCCCTGAAGGAAAAAGCTGACAAGCAGAAGCAGGAAAACGACGACCTGTCAAAGAAACTGAAGGAAATAGTAGATAATCCCCAGTCAAGTGAACTTGCAAAGAAGCTCCAATCTGACAACGAGAAGCTGAAGAAGGATCTGGAAGAAAGCAAGGCCAGGTCGGAGAAGGATGCCCTCGACAGGACAAAGGCTGTGGAGGAGAAAAAGGAAGTCGAGGTCAAGCTCGCGAAGGTCGAGGCCATACTCATCGACATGAAGAAGGAGAACGAACAATACTCCTCAGAAGCTGAGAAGCTCAGGAAGAAAGTATCTGAAACTGACTCAGGAACTGCAACCTACCAGAAGAACATAACCCAGCTTTCTGACGAGAACAAGACCTTGAAGAACGAGGTTCAGTCCCTCGCCGGAACTCTTGAAAAACTCGTCAAGAAGGAAAAGGAGTTCACCGAACTCTCCAAGCAGTATGCCTCCCTCGAAGACAAGGGCAGGAAGCTTGATGAGGCCAATACGGCCCTGCAGAAGGAAAGAGACACCTTGAAGACGTCGGCTGAGAAGGAGAAGAAGGATCTCCAGGACAAACTCGACAAGAGCAAAAAGGAATCTGACGAACTTGCGGCTAAGCTGAAGGACCTTGCGGAAAATCCGGCATCCAGCGCCCTGGCCAAGCAGCTTCAGACTGAAAACGAGAAGATCAGGAAGGATCTTGGGGAGGCAAGCGCCAAGGCTGAAAAGGAATCACAGGAAAAAGCCAAGCTTACGGCAAGCGTGGAGACTGCTAACAAGAAGATATCAGAAACTGAAGTCTCTCTGGACAATGCCAGGAAGAACTCCGTAAGGCTCTTCGAGGAAACCAAGGGCTTGAAGACCAAGCTTGAAGCACAGGCCAAACAGACCGGAGTGATCAC
>CAZRKP010000001.1:0-112691 GCA_964600895.1 uncultured Victivallis sp. | reverse complement strand
CAAGAAGGAGATCGCCAAGCTCAATGAACAACTCACTAAATACCAGGATCTGCAGAAGACAAGTGCCGAGGCTTCTGCGAAAAACATCGAGCTTACCAAGGCAAACACGGATCTGCAGGCAAAACAGGCCAATTTGACAAAGAACCTTGATGCCGTATCGAAGGAAAAGGATGACCTGAAGAAGAAGGCTGATTCACTCTCCTCCGAGATCAGCAAGAAGACAGATGCCCTTGCCAAGAGGGATGAGGAGCTTAAAGCGGCACTCAAGACCGCCTCTTCGGCAAAGGATGTAGATAATCTTAAGAAGCAACTCGCTGTCAAGGACGATGCGCTGGCGAAACTCGATGCCCAAGTCAATGAACTTAAGGGAAAAGCTGATTCTGCAGGGCAGCTCAAGTTTGAACGTGATGATTATAAGGCGCGCCTCACACAGAAAACAACTGAGGTAGACAACCTGAAAAAGGCGATGGACAAGCTCAAGGCGGAAAAGACCGTAACAGTGGAAAAGATCGTCAAGGAAACCGTACCTGTCAAGGGCAAACCTGTTAATGAGGCCGAGATAGACATGCTCATGAAGGCAGGCGACGAAGCCGACAAGAAAGGCAACAAGGAGGCCGCAATATGGCATTATGAGAAGGTGCTTTCGATGGATGCCGAGAACATACAGGCCCTTTCTAAACTGGCTTTCCTGTATTCCGACCGGGGCGACGACGACCTTACCCTGAAATACATTGAACGCGCGCTCTGCTACCAGCCTTATGACGTACAGAAGCTGCTGATCGCCGGATTCGCATACATCCGAAAGGGTGAATATTACCTTGCACTCGGAGTCCTCAGCCGCGCAGCTGCTCAGGATCCGAAGAATCCTGAACTCCAGAGATACCTCGGGGTCGCCTGCAGCAACCTCGGTTGGGTCGAAGCAGCGGAGAAGCAGTTCAAGACCGCATTCGATCTTGATCCCAAGTCCTCCGAGTCAGCATTCAACCTTGCAGTCCTCTACGCCACCTGCGAAAAGCCAAGGATGGACGAAGCTCGCAAATGGTACAAGAAAGCCAAGGAACTTGGAGCTGAAACCGATCCAGGCATGGAGAAACTGTTCAAGGAATAATGGCTGCGTATAATCGAAAAGGCATTCCGGAGAGGATCCTGCTTCACGGGTTCCTGATCACCTTCAGCCTTGTCTTCGTGTTCCCGTTCGTCTGGATGATCTGCAACAGCGCGAAGGTCCAGAGGGAGATGGCATCCAGCAAGTTCAAGCTCCTGCCGACCTCACCGCACGTAAAGGATTCAACTCCCTATTTCGATCCCGAGGAGTTCGACAAGGTCGAGTATCTTGACCAGGTCGACAAGCAGGTATGGGAGAAAGCACGTCCTGAAATCGAGAAGATGCTCTCCACGAAAATAAAAACCTGGACACCGAAAGTCCCTGGAGATCCTGAAACCGTGTCAATCCCTGCGAACTTCGCAACGGACTACGAGGAGGCTATGGTGCGCGGACTGCTCTTCGTGATATCCAACCGCATCAGCGATGATGCCAGAGAAGCTGCATCCAAGGAAAATGCACAGCTTTGGAAGAAGGAGAATCCCAACCTCAGTTCCATTCCCAAAAAACTGCGTCCGGAAGCCATCGACATCGGAGCAGCTGCAATAGCAAAGGATGCTGAAAAACTCGTCACAGAGGATCTGATGCAGGATACATTAGACCGGGTGTTCCGGCGCTTCTGTCTCAGCAAGGTGAAGCTCAGAGTAGACAATAAGATCGAGGTCGTAGATTCGAAGGACGGCTGGAAAGTCTTGTCAGGTGAAGCAAAACTGGAAGATCGCGCAGTCCATGACATGCAGTTCAGGCAGTCGGAGATCAACTATGCCTCAAAGGATAAGGCGGTCTTCACACATCCTCTTCCCAAGAAGGCTGGAGAAGCCGACCGTTACTATGTCGGGTTCAGGGGCGACGACAGCTGGGCAAGGCTTTATTTCGAGATAAACAGAAACGGGAAGATATACAGGACGGACGAGGTTATCACCTGCAGCTGGCCCGGATGGACCGAACTGGAACTGCGTCTGGACACTGAGAAGATCGATCCGATAGCGAGAAGAACGTTCTTCGTGCTCAAGGATACCGGCAAAGCGGCTCCTGCGGGAGATGATTTCAAGATAAACATTGAAATCGCCAAGAGCAGCAAATCGCTCTCATGGTATGACAAGATCACCCGCAACTATCTTTCCGTATTCCGTGAAGTCCCGTTCGCGCGATACATAATGACAAGTTTTGCCCTCTGCATACTGAACATAGTGCTCACGATATTCTCATGTACGCTGACCGCATACGCCTTCGCGCGTCTGGAATGGCCTGGACGCAACATGTTCTTCGCGGTCATGATGGCGACGATGATGATTCCGGGACAGGTCGTGATGATACCCGGCTTCCTGATAAACCGCTATCTTGGTCTCTACAACTCGCTTCTGCCACTCTGGCTGTTCTCGATGTTCGGGTCTGCGTTCTTCATTTTCCTCCTGCGTCAGTTCATGATGACTATACCGAAGGACCTGGAGGATGCGGCGAAGATAGACGGTTGCGGTTTCTTCGGGATCTACTGGCACGTGATAATGCCGCTGATCAAGCCGACAATTGCGACGATCGCAATTTTCACATTCACCGGGACCTGGAACAATTTCATGGGCCCTCTCATCTACGTCAACGATGAACGTCTCTTCCCGCTGGCTCTCGGTCTCTTCAAGTTCAACCTTGTCAGCGGCGCGGACACCGGCCTCATGATGGCGAGTTCATTCCTGATGACACTTCCGATCATCATTCTCTTCTTCTACGCCCAGAAATATTTCATCCAGGGAATCGCCCTGACGGGGACGAAGGAGTGAGGGAAGTCGTCAGTCGTCGGTAGCTAGTCGTCGGTTGATAGATTTTATTTACTCAGTGCCTCTATGCCTATGCTTTAGCCTCTTATCGAAGGTGGATGCCCGAGTAATCGATCCAGCGTATCGGCGTAACGGCGAGACTGTCAAGCAATCATTTTTCTGCACTTCCATAACTCCTTCCCTAAGCGCATTTATCTTGACTTTAACACTTTACAACAGTAGATTTCTGCTAAACAGGAATTAAATCTAATCATAGTTATCATTGGTTATGAACCGCATATTATTAATTTTAATTTCAGCCCTATTTATATTAGGATGTACAACGGCAAATAGATTTTATAAAAATGTCGAAATGCCAAAAGGCTTATATCCTGCAACAAGGCAAGGTCCTGAAGAATACAGGGAAGGGAAAAGCTTGATTGGTGCTTGGGCCATCCCTCTGTCTATCTGGGATATGACAGGATCTGTAATTTTTGATACTTTATTCTTGCCATACGACAGCATCCATTATTTATTTTATGAATCGGATAATAAACAAGTCAATGACAACAAAATTGATTTATCTAATCCAGAGGAACCGGATAGATAATCCAATGCGTTCATCCCAAAGCTCTCTTCATTACACCGCATTTCCTCTTCTGTAGTGTTCTGGGGCGGCGCCCATGATCTCCTTGAACCGGCGGCTGAAGTGATAGGGATCCTCATACCCGAATACATGTGCGATCTCCGCAATGCTCCTTTCACTCGAGCAGAGCTGTTCGGCGGCCTTTGACATCTTTATCCTGTCGATGTAGGTCTTGGGATTCATCCCGGTCTCCCTTTTAAACACATTCCTGAACTGATTGACGCTGAGTCTGCAGATATCGGCAAGTTCGGAAAGCGACCACCATTTCGCTGGTTCGGACTGTATTATCTTGTGCAACTCGGAAATCTTGGTTGAATGATTCTTACGGTTGAGGTCCAGATTTTCAAAATAGAGTTCGACCAGCAGGTTCTGGAGGGCGATGTTCGCCTTGATCTGGGAACTGTCGGCAGGATCGTCAGCAAGTTCCATTATCGGCAGGAGACGACGATAATGGCCAATGTGGATTATTCCCGGCTTCAGGATACCGGTACGGCATAACTGATCTGCAACTGGCCCTGTGAAACGGATCGTATCCTCGAAGAATTCCGTCTTGTCACGCCCATAATAGTGAAGGTGGTTAGGGATCATGATTACACCGTCATCTGGATCATACTGGGCCTTCGGGCCACCATCCTTCTCCCAGTAGAACGCCCTGCCCTCAACCAGATGGCTGATGGCATAAAACTCAAAATAACGGAGCTTTGGAAGCCATAGGGGATTCGGCGACTGCCTGCGGCGTGATGATATGATCCAGAGACCGTATGATTTGTGTATCTCCCTGAATCCAATCTTAGGACACTGGTGGATGTTGTATCCTGGCTTCCTAACCTGTGGAATATTCTGTGTGTTTTTATTAATCATTTGCACCTCCATATCAGACTGATATACTATAGCAACAAGAAGCTGTTGCACAAACATTTTGGCATCATTAATTGTGTTTTTATCCATTCATAATTAAATCTCAAGATGCAATAATATATGCAAAGCCAAAGGAATTATTAATGAAGAGCAAATTCACGTTAATAGAGCTTCTGGTGGTGATCGCAATCATCGCAGTCCTATGCGCCCTCCTCCTCCCAGCCCTCACCAGCGCAAAAGAACTTTCGAAACAAGTCGTCTGCCTAAGCAACCTCAAGCAGATTGGCGCCGGCGTGGGACTCTATGCGGCCGACAATGAGATGTGGATTCCGGTATCGAATGATCCTGTCAGAGCTGATGGTACCGGTGGCGATACGCCCCTTCAATGGCGCCTTTCGATCGCCCCTTATGTCGGAGCTGAAAACGCCACCAGTATGATGTCGCCAAGCCTTACGCGCGGTGTATTCCTCTGCCCTTCATACAAGCGTCCGGAAGGCGGACTTGCGAAGTTCGACGGCGGATACGGTTGGAACCGCATAATGGGCTACAACGATCCGAAACGTCCTTCATTCGATGTCGGCAGACAGCAGATGGGGAACATCCCGAGACCGGCTGAAACAATAATCGTAGGTGACACGACCGACTGGATGACAATTTCCTGGCAGGTCGCTTATCTTTTCCCGTCAGTTTCCGCATCCGGAGGAACTCTCACTCCTCAGGTCGGCAACCGCCACCGCAGAGGAATCGACCTCCTATGGGCGGACCTGCATGTCTCATGGATGAGCCAGATGGATCTTCTTGCTGGAAAGAACGGTGACCCAGACTGGTATTACAAGAGAAACAAAAATTAAGAAAAATATGAAAGGACGAATCGAGATGAGACATTGCATGATGCTCGTTGCAGGATTATTTCTGTGTGTTGCGGTTTTCAGTGCCGACGACGTAAAAAGAACCTTCTGGAACGTGACAACCAAACAGCAGCTGATCGCATTGACCTTTGATGATGGCCCTGACAACAACTGCCTGAAACTGATGGAGCTTTTTCAGAAGGAGGACGTTAAGGCTACGTTCTTTGTCGTCGGCAAGAAAGTCAAGGAAAACCCGGAGATCGCGAAAAAGATCGCGGAAGCAGGACATGAGATCGGGAATCACAGCTACACGCACGCCCTTCTCCCGCAGAAAACCCCGGAAGAGATAAAAAAAGAAATTGTGGACACGCAGAACGCCATCAAGGATGCGACCGGACAGGAGCCTAAGCTCCTCAGGCCGCCGAACCTGAAACAGGATGACAAGGTCCTCGCGGTCCTGAAGGAGCTGAATATGAAATCTATAATGTCCAGCATTTCACCTGGGGACTGGGACAAGAAGAAGACAAAGGAGGAAATAGTCGAAACTGTCGTTTCCAAGGCCAAGGCCGGAGATATTGTGGTAATGCACTCATGGCGGAACGAGACTCTCGAGGGAATGCCGGAGATAATAAAGAGCCTGAAAGAAAAGGGTTTCAAGTTTGTTACGGTTTCCGAACTTATCAGCAACTGGGGAAAATAGGTTTGCGGCTGAAAGGTTCCATGCAAAAACACAGGAAGAAAAGTATATGGCTTACTTGAAGGGCATTTTCAAAAAAGCTCTGCATATTCTCTTATTCTTCACTATTGCATCATATGCACAGCAGCTTCCACGAAATCCAGTCCAGAACTATCTGGAAGACGGTTCGGAATGTGCGGGAATAAAGGGAACCAGCGTGCTGGGAGACAAGCCGTTCGAGCTGCTCACGCCTTGGAATGCAAAGGACTTCGAGACAAAACTCGTCTCTGTCGAAGGGCAACCGTTCAAGGAAGCCATGCAGATAACAGTGAACAAACAGCCTAATGCTGTATGGGAAATGCAGGTAAGGGGCAACCCGAAAGTCCCCGTGAACAAAGGTGACAAGCTGCTCGTAACCCTGTATATGAGAGGATTGTCGGCTGAAACGGAATTTGCTGAAACATCAACTGTCATCCTATGGCAGCTGAACCGTCCCCCAAGATCGGTCGCTTTCAGTTTCCGACCGCGTGCCATCGCGGGAAAAGGATGGAAGAAGTTCCAGAAAGTATTTGTGTCTGAGGCCAGTCTCGACGCCAAAGGAAGTATTGTCAGCCTGCAGTTTGGATTCATCCCGCAGTCCTTCGAAATAGGCGGATTGAGCATCTACAAATATGGACCTGAGATCGACACAGCTGCGTTACCGCAGATCAAGGAGGAACTTTATGAGGGGCATCAGGCGGATGCCCCATGGCGCAAGGCGGCGGATGAGCGGATCGACAAGTTCCGCAAGGTTGATCTGGAATTGAAGGTCACGGATCCATATGGAAAACCTTTCCCGGACGTCAAGGTTCACGTCAAGATGACAAGGCACCATTTCCTCTGGGGAACGACGCTCTACCATTGGTTCTTCTCAGGAGATTTCATGAAGGATGAGAAGTCCAGGCGTTACACGGAGGAAGCCGTCAGGCTATTCAATTTTGCTGTCTCTGAAAACGGTTTCAAGTGGGAGGCATGGGAGGACGAAAAAGGACGGAGCGCAAATGACAATCTTGTGAAATGGGCACAGGATCATGAAATGCCCCTCCGCGGCCACACAGTTGTCTGGCCCAGTTTCAAGCACTCTCCTAAACGCCTTGAAAAGCTGAAGGGGGATCCCGATGCACTCCGTGCCGAAATCAACAGGCACATAGATGAGATAATCACAAGGGAGAAGGGAAAGCTTCTCGAATGGGATGTCTTGAATGAACCTACTGTAAATGTCGATTTCATGAGGATCCTTGGCGATGACGAACCGGCAAAATGGTTCAGCCGCGTGCATGGCATCGACCCGGATGCACGTCTTTTCCTGAATGAGAACTCAATACTCGCCGGAACAAAGCTGAAAAGCATGGAAGACTGGCTTGACAGGCTTGTGAAGGACGGAGCACCGATTGGAGGCATAGGTATCCAGGGGCATCTAAGCGTCGGGACAGCAGCTCCGGAAAGCATCATGGAAACTCTTAACAGGCTTTCGCGATATAAGATCCCTATTGCCATAACTGAACTGGACGTGATCTCCGACGACCCGGCACTCCAGGCGATGTATCTGAGGGATGTCCTGACAGTCTTCTTCAGCCATCCATCAGTGGAAAGCGTAAATTTCTGGGGATTCTGGGACGGACGGCACTGGAAGAACAATACACCGTTCTTTGACAAGAACTGGAATCCGAAACCCGGGCTTGAGGTTTATAAGAAGCTTGTCTTTGGCGACTGGTGGACGGATCAGACCGTCAAAACGGACAAAGAAGGGGGAATCAAGACTCGTGTTTTCAAGGGTGATTATGAGATATCGGTTGAAATTGGCGGGAAGATCAAGACCATGCTGGTGATAGTCAATGATCACAAGAAGCTCGCAATTCATCCTTGATAAGAATAAAACAGCAAGAGATTCTGTTTCAATCTTGATTTTAAGGGCCATATTATAGGAAATGAAAGTTAAAATTCAAAATTCAAAAGCTCTTGGGGCTTTTACACTAATCGAACTGCTCGTAGTGATTGCGATCATCGCAATCCTGGCGGCTCTTCTACTGCCTGCGCTAAGGAACGCTAAATTCATGGCAAAATCCATCTTGTGCACGAGCAATCTCAAGCAGATGGGTACGGCATTCGAATTGTATTTGTCCGACAACAACTGTCGTCTTCCCCGTGCATGGGATGTCGCCGGAAGTTACCAGACGGAATACAGGAAATGCGTGATCAACGAATATATCAACAAGCCTGAGATATCAATGTGCCCGAATGCTACACATCCGGTGTCAAACGGCTACCATTACAGCTGCAATCCTGCGGTCATGCGGGAAATAAGGACTACCGATCTTCCGCCAAACACTCCTGTTCATGACACAATATCCTATTATGATATTGGACGGTTCAGCAAAGTTGCCGTGCTCATGGACGGTGTCCAATACAGGTCTACAAGCAACTGGAGCGCTGAACCTATGGCGAAGAACATAGACAGCGCTGCAGTATGGGGCTGCACATATAATCCATCCAGCACAACACTCAACGATCCTGTGAATGTCGGCATAAACGCCGATGCACTGGATCCTTCCGGGAAACAGCAGATCCGCTGGCGAGAGGCAGGTGTCAGTGGAACAACTGGCGCACTGAAAACTAACTGCCTTTTCGCTGACTGGCATGTCGAGTCTTTGACACCGACCTCATTTGTGAACGACATGCTGCGTCCGAATAAAATACCGTAGGAAGAGGATCGACTGTCATCGGTCATTAGAGCGCAGAGATACTTTGCTGGAAAATAAAAAAGGCGGCTGGGAAACAGCCGCCTTTTATTTGTAAACTCAAATCTGCGAAGCAATTCTTACGGGAACATTTTCTTCTTGGTATCCGTGGTCTTCGCGCCTGTGGTCTTTGACGTGGTGGAAGTTTTCGCAGTGGTTGTCTTTGCATCTGCTGCGGCTTTCGCGGCAGCCTTGGCCTTTTCCTCTTCAACCTTCTTCTTCAGCCAGTCGGTAACGAGATTGATCTTCCTGGAGAGATCCCTGTTGTCGCCCTGGAGCTGCTGAATGTCGCTCTCCAACCTGGCAACATTCGACTTTAGGCTTTCAATGTTTGAATTCTGCTGCGCTTCAGCCTGCTTGTCTTCACAGCCGACAAGTAAACCGAGTGCAAGTACGGAACCTGCAAGTGCCAGCATCTTTTTCATCTATCATCCCTCCAAATTGGTTTTCTTATAAGTAAATTGGGACGAAATCTAACATTTATATGGCAATAACACAAATGAAAACAATTATTTTATGAAAAAATCTTTTTATAGTGTATTTTAATGTCTTATGTCAAGGTCATATAAAACAAGAAAGATAATGGTTGGGAATGTACCGGTCGGTGGCGGTTCACCTGTCTCCATCCAGTCCATGACAAATTCCGATACCCGGAATGTCTCGGCAACCCTCAGACAGATACGACAGCTTGCCAAAGCCGGCTGCGAAATAATCAGGATAGCTGTTCCCGACAAGACAGCGGCCGAAAAACTGCGGGAGATCGTCCCTGGAAGTCCGATACCCGTCATTGCAGACATCCATTTCGACCACAGGCTTGCACTCCTCGCAATTGAGGCAGGTGTCCATGGAATAAGGATCAATCCTGGAAATATCGGTGATGAAGCCGGGGTAAGGAAAATTGCCCTGTCCGCAGGTGAAAGGAAGATACCTATACGGGTGGGCGCTAATTCTGGAAGCCTTCCCAGGGAATATCAGAAGAAGCTGAAACCAGGGATGCCCCGTATTGACGAAATGCTTTCAGACGCACTTGTGAGAAGTGCACTTGGCGAATGCAGACTCCTTGAGGGATATGGTTTCCGCCTGATAAAAGTCTCACTTAAATCATCAAGTGTTCCGGCGACCGTCATGGCATACAGGAAATTCGCTGAAACATCTGACTATCCTCTGCATATCGGTATAACTGAGGCAGGAACCTTCGAACGCGGCATGATCAAATCCGCTGTCGGCATCGGCACTCTGCTCATGGAAGGTATCGGCGACACGATCCGTGTAAGCCTTACTGCTGATCCTGTTGAAGAGGTGAGAACTGGGATTATGATATTGGAATGCGCCGGACTTAGAAAGGCCGAACCCGAACTGGTTTCATGTCCGACATGCGGAAGGACTGAGATCGATCTTCTCGGTCTAACCAGGAAAGTTGAAGCTGAGATTGCCAGAATAAGAAAGTCAGGAGCCAAAATAAAGCTCAAGAAGATTGCAGTAATGGGCTGCGTGGTAAACGGTCCTGGCGAGGCACGCGATGCCGACATCGGGATCGCTGGTGGAAAAAAAGGCAAAGCAGCGGTTTTCAGAAAAGGAAGGATGATGGGCGTATATTCCGAGGTTGGAGCACTGGACGTACTGAAAAAAGAACTGAGAAAATGAACATCCAATGCTTAACTTCGGATACTGGGTTAGGATATTAATGTAATATAATTTTTTATCGAAGAGAAGAATTTGATCTACAAGAAAGTAAATATAGAGGCATTCGGCTACGAGCTCGCTCCGGAAATCATCACTTCTGATGATATTGAGAAAAGGCTCGAACCGCTATATAAGCGGCTTAAGCTTCCTGCCGGAAGGCTGGAAATGATGTCCGGGATCAGGGAACGCCGACTATGGAAGCACGGCACCATGCCAAGTGAGGCTGCAACACTCGCAGGAATAAAAGCCCTTCAGAACTCCAGGATCAGGAAAGAGGATATCGGCTGTCTTATAATGTGTTCCGTATGCAGGGATTTCCTGGAACCTGCCAGTGCAACAGTGGTACACAGCGCTCTTGGATTGCCGGAAGATGCCCTTGTGTTCGACATCTCAAATGCCTGCCTCGGTATCATGACAGGTATGATCACGGCGGCCAACATGATAGAGCTCGGACAGATCAAGGCGGCTCTGCTAGTGGCCGGAGAAAATAGCCGTCCGCTCCTTGAAAGCACAATGAAAGTGATGCTGGATGACAAGGAATTGACAAGGCAGTCCATCAAGAAATATTTCTCGTCGCTGACAATTGGTTCAGGCTCGGTGGCAGTGGTTCTTGCCGATAGCAGGATAAGCCATGCAAACCACAGGTTCATTGGCGGCTACTCGCTGGCGGTAACCTCTCACAACAAACTATGCAGGGGAAATGCCGACAGGGGGATGGGAGACAACATCGAGACACTGATGAGCACTGACTCAGAGGAATTGATGCTCAAGGGAGTCGAAGTTGCAGCTTCCACATGGAAACTTTTCAAGAAGGAGCTTGGCTGGACAGAAGGGACCCCGGACTGCTTCTGCACGCATCAGGTCGGTTCAGCACACAGGAAACTGATGTATGAGACACTGGGAATCGACATGTCGAAGGACTTCCCGACGCTTTCATTCCTTGGCAACGTTGGTTCGGTATCCTGCCCGATAACAACTGCGATGGCGATTGAAGCAGGGAAAGTCAAACCTGGACAGAAACTGGCAATGCTCGGTATTGGCAGCGGCATCAACTGCACGATGCTGGGAGTTGAATGGTGATTGGAAGACTGCGTGGATGGATAAATGGATGGCTGGATGATTGGGCAGAAAGAGCAATATTAAAGTATGGCGGTTTTTAAACCGCCAATAGTTCGTCGGATTAAAATCCGAAATATTTGAGATAAAGGTGAAACCTGAATGAACATTTCGGAAATAAAAGATCTTTATCCTTTCAAGAGCAATTTCTTCAAGATAAAGAATTACAATTACCATTATCTTGACGAAGGGCGCGGGGAACCGCTCGTGATGCTTCACGGCAATCCTTCCTGGTCTTTTCTCTTCAGGCAGCTCATACCTGAACTCAGCAGGACAAACCGTGTGATAGTTCCTGACCATCTTGGCTGCGGACTCTCCGACAAGCCGCAAAATTTCCCTTACAGGCTCGAGACCCACATCGACAATCTTGAGGAATTGCTCCTTTCACTGAACCTGGAGAACATCAACCTCCTTGTTCACGACTGGGGCGGTCCGATAGGACTTGGCTTTGCGATAAGATATCCCGAAAGGATCAAAAGACTTATAATCACCAATACCGCTGCATTCACAGATACCCGTCTGCCTTCCCGCATCGCCCTGTGCAGGATTCCATGGCTTGGAGAGATACTGATAAGGAACTTCAACCTTTTCTGCAGGGAGTCGCTACGCATGACGACGGTCAAGAAGATGCCGCTGAAAGTCAAACAGGGGTTCATAATGCCTTACGATTCGTACGAGAACAGGATAGCCGTGTATAATTTCGTCAAGGACATCCCCATGATACCTGAGGATCCATCATACGAGGTGCTTGTTGGAATTGAGCATGGTCTCTGGATGTTCCGCGACCATCCTGTGGCGATAACCTGGGGCATGAAGGATTGGTGTTTCCATGAAGGATTCCTCAAAAAGTGGAAGAGCATCTATCCGCACGCAACGGTCCTCCCGCTGTATGACGCCGGTCATTATCTCTATGAGGACGAACCTCAGAAGATCACTGAGTTCGTGAGAAATTTCCTCGCAAAATAATATGGGTATGCAGAATCCCATCTTGATTTACCAGGATAAAATGTCTAATAGTACACTATGGAAAACAAGAAAAAGAAAAAAAACAATCCAAAGCCCAAGGCGCTGATGCTGGGACTCGGCCTTGACAACAAGGACGGGCACACCAGGGTCACCAAGGGCGACAATTTCTATCTTATGGGCGGTTCCGAGGAAACCCACGAGCGGATGACAGAGACCGCCATAAAGGTCAATGAGAAGCTCAAATCGAAGGGCAAGAAGCTCGAAGAGGTTTCACACGACGAATTCACCGACATCATCATGGAGGCTTCGAAGTGAAGCCGCATACCTGCGTTTCCTCCGTACTCGCCGAAATCAAGGACAAGTTGAATCGTGCAGGAACACCAGATCCCGGCCTTGAATCCGAACTTATCCTTGCCGAAGCCACAGGAATTCCTCGACTTGAACTGCTCCTTGCCAGGGACAGGATATTAAAGCCTCATGAAACCAGAAAAGCAATTTCCTTCCTTCTAAGACGTGTTCAACATGAACCCCTGCAGTACATCTTCGGCAAGGCGTATTTCAGGAACCTGGTCCTGAAAGTAGGTCCCGATGTTCTCGTCCCCAGACCTGAGACCGAGCTCCTGGTCGAATTAGCGATGAAGCTTGCACCAAAGAACTCCAAAGTCCTCGACATTGCGACAGGCAGTGGCGCGATTGCGCTCTCACTTGCCCAGGAACGTCCTGACCTGAAAGTTTATGCCTCCGACATCAGTCCTGCCGCCCTTTGGCTGGCAAAGAAGAATAGGCTTCTCAACAAGACCTGTAAAATCAATTTCCGAAGGTCAGATCTTCTCAAGGATATCCGGGGAAAATTCTGTGTAATAACCGCAAATCTTCCATATATAAGCGCCAAAAGCTACGCCGCCCTACCCCGCGAAATTCGCAGATTCGAACCGAAGTCGGCGCTTATAGCCGGCAAGGACGGACTCAAGTTCATCAGCAGACTGATTGCTGCAGCTCATAAAAGTCTTGAGCCAGACGGTCACCTGATCCTTGAAATCAGCCCGGAGCAGAAAAAACAGATCATATGTTTTTTCAAGGACTCGAAAAAATATTCCACGATTGAATTCAAAAAGGATCTCTGCGGGAAAATCAGGTTCTGCATTTTGAAAAAATAAGGAGTTTGCATATGGGTTTCTTCAAGACAAGGAATATGGATGGCAAATGGTGGTTCATCGATCCCAATGGAGAAAAGTTCATCTGCAAGGCTGTCTGCCATGTCAGCTTCAAGGCCGACCGTGTCATCAATTCCGACAGTATCCCTTATGCAGAAAACTGCCTCAAAATATATGGCACTGAAGAACGATGGCGTGATGCCACGGTACGACAGTTACTTGATCTCGGGTTCAACACCCTCGGGGCCTGGTCTGATCCGGCATTGGCTGAAATTGAAGTTGACGGCAGGCAGATGGCAATCACGCCGATCCTGAACACCGCATCTTCCTTTGTTGCAGAGATGAACAAGGGGAATAACGCCTGGTTGCATGGAATTTTCCCTGACGTCTTCGACCCTCGCTTTGCGAAATTCGCAGTCTCCTCGATGAAGGAGAAATGCAAACCGCATGTCAGCAGGCAGAACATCATCGGTTGGTTCGCAGACAACGAGCTCCGCTGGGGCCCCGACTGGCGAGGTTCGGAAGAACTGCTGACACTCTTCCTTGCCATGCCCACTGACAGTTTCGGCCGCAAAGCCGCAAATAAACATCTAAAAGGTCGATATACTTCTATCAACGATTTCAATTCGGTATGGAAGACATCATTCGTCGACTGGAAGACTATGGCTGAGTCATGCAAGATCGAACAACCTTTCGGCAGGGACGCGATGTACATGCAGAACCAGGAGGTCGAACGCAAGGCAAACGAAGCTGATCCAAAGCGTGCTGCGTTTGTCGCCGACTGCGAATCATTCGCAGGACTTGTCGCTGAACAATATTTCAGTGCAGTATCTGCCGCCATCAAAAAGGCGGCTCCAAACCATCTCAACCTCGGTGCCCGTTTCGCGTATGTACCCCAGGAGCCAGTGATCGCTGCGGCAGCAAGGCATCTCGACGTGATCTCGTTCAACTGCTATGCAAAGGAACCAGCCGGGGCGTTGGCAAAGTATTCAGCCCATGGCAAGCCATGCATGATTACTGAGTATTCATTCAGGAGCGAGGACTCCGGCCTGCCAAACACAAAGGGCGCTGGCATGTGGGTGAAAAACCAGATCGAACGCGCGGACATGTTTGCGAAGTTCACGACCGCCGCACTCGAAAATTCATCTTTCGTCGGATATCACTGGTTCGAATATGCAGATGAACCGAAGGAAGGCAGGAATCCCGACGGTGAGAACTCCAACTACGGCATTGTCACAATCGAAGACAATCCATATTCGGAACTCATGAAGGCGATGAAACGTGTGAACACCTCAGCAGAAAAGATTCACAACTGACATCTAATATAGTCCTTTATCTTTCCGACATCAGTTTCCGGTATTTCACCGGCGACATTCCTGCGTATTTCGCAAAGATTCTGGTGAAATAGTTTGGGTCGGAAATACCGACAGATATGGCGACTTCCTTGACGGAGACATCGGAATTCATAAGAAGTTCCTTTGCCTTGTCGAGTTTGAGGTTGACCGCATACGTCCAAGGCGTGACCCCGGTTGCCTTCTTAAAGAGCCGTGAAAAGTGGAACTTCGAATATCCGGCCTTCCTTGCCGCAGCTTCCAGATCAGTGCTTTCAAGTGTCACGGCCTCGAGCAGGTGCTTCGTCTTGTCATGAGGTTCGGAAACTTTTATGAGTTCGACAAGGAATTCCATGAATGTCCTTGTAGCATCGATGCTGTAGTTCATCTTCTTTTTTGAAAGGATGCGCCGGAGATTGTCGAAGCCTCTTTCAACCTCCTTGTTGTGTCCGATGTTCCTGACCGGGCTGACCGCACTGAAACCGGCGATGCGCAGAAGGTTTTCAGCATAACTTCCGGAGAAATGCAGCCACTTGAGATTCCAGCCGACAGCAGGATCGCATTCGTATCCGTGGTTGAAATGGGCAGGCGTATAGAAGATGTCGCCGGAACCAATCCTGTATGTCGTCTCTCCAAGTCTGAATGAACCGAGTCCGTCAAGACAATATAATAGAAGGGACTGTTCGAAGGTCCTGGACTTCAGCACGTGATCGGTCGTGTCGAAGTGTCCCGAGCTTATAACCCATATCCCCATCTGGCGTTCTTTCTGGGTGGGCGAACTCGGTATCCCTATCTTGAAATTTCTTCTCTTCATAAAAAATGCCTTTTTAGCAATATATTCCAGTTTATAGCAAAATAAACCTATTGATAATATTACCTTCATAGGCGATTATATCAACGCTGAAATGAATATCATAACAAGATAATGCTAATACGAAAGGCAAAACAAATGAGCAACATCACTCCGTGCCGTCCGAAATGGAAGAGCAAGATAAGCGACCGCGAACGCTTCAACAACCAGATGCACTACAAGCCGATCGACCGCTGCTTCAACATGGAGTTCGGATACTGGCAGGAAAACTACAGTCTCTGGAAGCCGTTCATCGAAAATAAGATCACGAACGAAGGTGAAGCCAACATTTATTTCAACTTCGACAAAATCCACGGCATGGGCACGCCATGGCTCTGTCCCTCATTCGAGCGCAAGGTGATATCGGAGACCGCGACATCCAAGACAATTGTCGACCATAACGGCCTTATCTGTGAAATCCCGAAGGATGGACACAGCACGATCCCGCATTACATCGGTTCTTCGATCCAGACACCAGACGACTGGAAGAAAGTCAAGAAGGAACACCTGAACCCCGACCATCCGGGAAGGAAGCCTGACATAGCAAAGATGAAGGCCCAGCATCCCGAAAACCGCGACTATCCACTCGGGGTACATTGCGGTTCCATGATCGGACAGGTTCGTGACCTGCTGACAGTTGAAGGGCTGGCATATGCGATCTACGATTATCCTGAGATGGTCGAGGATATGATCGAGAACCAGTGCGTGTTAATAGAGAATTACCTGGACCAGATTCTTCCCCATTTCAAGTTCGACTATGCGAGCGGTTGGGAAGACATCTGCTTCAAGAACGGCCCGCTAGTATCAGTCGAGTTCTTCAAGGAGAAGGTCATGCCCCGCTACAAGCGCATCAACTCGAAGCTCAAGAAGCACGGGATCGACATCTGGTGGATCGACTGTGACGGCGACGTCAGGCCGATACTGAAGTATTTCCTCGAGGGCGGCGTGAACTGCCTCTTCCCGTTCGAGGTCATGTGCTGCTGTCATCCCGGAGAACTGCTGAAGGAATATGGCAAGGATCTCAGGATCATGGGAGGTTTCGACAAGACAAAGATGATCGCCGGCCCCAAGGCCATCACCGAATATATGAATTCCCTTATCCCTCTTGTCGAACGTGGCGGATATATCCCGTTCTGCGACCACCGCTGTCCGCCGGACGTCAGCTGGGAGAACTATGTGTTTTACCTCGACCTGAAGGAAAAGACTTTTGGGATGAAGTGAGCTACCAAGTTAAGTAGCCACAAAGGCACAGAGGCACAAAGTTTTTTATTGGAGAGGAGATATCCCTGTTTGTGGTACTCCTCTTGCGGAACCTGTCAGATATAAGGTAATTCGTTAATAGTGCTTCGTGTTCGAGCGTTCTTAACTGAATCTGCAAGTCCTGAAAAATTCGCAATAAATTGCACTATTACAAACGAAATGCTATCAAACTAAAAGCAAAGAAACTTTGTGCCTTTGTGCCTCCGTGGTTGGCTTCAATCAAAAGCTACATATTTCCTGGCCTTGGCGAGGGTCTTTCCTTTAATTTTCAGGGAGGTGAATTCCCTGATCCTGGATTCCTTCCGCATTTTCAGGATGTTCTCGACGCGTCCGAGTCCGAGGCCGGGCACGCGCAGGAGGGATTCGCGGTCTGCGGAATTTATCTTCACAGGGAATGATTCGGGATGTGACTCTGCCCAGAGCTCCTTCGGATCCTTTTCCAAGCTCAAGTTCCCTGACGAGTCATAGATTATGTCGTTCTTCTCGAATCCATATTTGCGCAGGAGAAAATCCACCTGATAAAGGCGGTGTTCGCGCATGAAGACATCCTCCGTGCTGAACAACTGCTTCTGTTCTCCTGGAATCTCCGGCTTACCGAGTCCCTGCTGGTAGGCTGAAAAATAAATCCTGTTGAAATCGAGTTTCTTGTAGAGTCCGTTCATGTAGTCAACGATCTCCGCGTCCTTCTCATCGGAAGCGCCTACAATGAACTGGGTCGTGCATTTGACCCGGGAGAACCGCTGGCCCTTTGAAGTCAGCCTGCTCATCAGCTTTATAGGTCGGATGATGTCGTTAAGGTAGTTCTTCCGGTCCGAAAGCAATCTGAAATGCTTTTCTCCGGGTGTCTCGATGTTGAGAGATACCGCACTTGCGAGGGACACAGCTTCCTCTACTGCTGCATCGGATGCACCAGGTATGATCTTGAGATGGATGTATCCCCTGAATCCATACTTTCGCCGGATAAGCCTGATGGTATCATTCATCTTCTGCATCGTAAGGTCGGGATTGTCTATCACTCCTGAACTCAAAAAGAGCCCGAAGACTTCCTTGCGTCTCAGGTATTCCATGAAGACCTTGGCAACCTCTTCGGGATGAAGGGTGCACCTCCTTACATTTGAATCATGCCGGAGCGGACAGTATTTGCAGTCGTTGGAGCATGCATTCGACATCAAGGTTTTGAGGAGGACTGAATATCCACCGTTTGGAAGGGCGACAGGATAAAGCCATTTGCCGGCGTCTCCGCGGTGACGGCGGTCGTCGTCGCGGGTTCCACAGGCGCATGCCAGATCGTATTGGGAATCCTCTGACAGGACTTTTAATTTGTCTATGGAATCCATGGGGACATTTTTGATTTTTGATTGATGATTTGATTTACCCAAAGAAAAATTTAAGATTCAGGCTGAAGCCTATCCCTACTTTTTCGAAATCATACCATTTCCCCCGAAATAAACAAACCCCGATGAAAGCAGTAATTTCTTTTGAATTCATATTCAAGGAAATGTATCTTTATTATTTATCAACGTATATAAGGGACCAATGAACATATCGTCAAGGCAAAAGGCGGTCAAGAAGGCCTCGAGCATAGTCGTGAAGGCGGGTACCCGCCTGCTCACAGACACTTCGAGAATGGCCACTCTTGTCGCGCAGATAGCGAAGCTCCGCGAAAGGAAGTACAATGTCCTGCTGGTATCATCCGGAGCCGTCGGTCTCGGGATGAAGACGCTCGGTATGAGTGTTCGTCCCAAGAAACTCTCCGAAATCCAGGCACTGGCCGCGGTCGGGCAGAGCAAGCTGATGTCGCTATATGAGGTTGAATGCAAGAAGCATGGGTTCCATGCCGCGCAACTGCTGCTTACTGCCGCCGACATACAGGACCGTGAACGCCACCTTAACGTCCTAAATTGCATCTATTCGCTCTGGAACGAGAACCTCCTCCCTATCATAAACGAAAACGATTCAGTGTCGGTGGACGAACTGAAGTTCGGCGACAACGACGTGCTGGCGGCGCTGATTGCCGCAATGACAAGATCGGAACTCACTGTCCTCCTGACAATGGTCGATGGTCTTTTCTCCATCAAGGACGGCAAATTTGACAAGCGGATTTCACTTGTCACAAACCTGTCCGAGGATATAAAGAACATGGCTGTCGGGACCGATGACAGCACGATGTCGGTGGGTGGCATGTCATCCAAACTCCGCGCGGCCGAGATCGTCACACGTGCCGGCGAATACATGTGGATAGCCGACGGCGAAGATCCCGAGGTGCTCATAAAGATAATAAACGCCCATGATGTAGGCACGCTGTTCGTACCTGCTTCAGAGAAACAGATGGATTCGAAGAAGCGCTGGCTTACCTTCTTCTCCAAGGCATCCGGAAAAATAATTGTGGACGACGGGGCGGCCAAAGCACTTTCACAGAAAGGCCGCAGCCTTCTTCCTTCAGGAATAACCGGCGCTGAAGGCGGATTCAAACGTGGTGATACAATCACGATCTGCGACAAGTCCGGCAATGACATCGCCAAGGGCCTGAGCAATTATAATGAAAAGGAAGTCCTGAAGATTCTCGGGAAAAAGACCACTGAGATAAGTTCCATACTCGGTTATGACGGTGACGAGGAAGTCGTACACAGGAACAACCTTGTGTTATGTTTATAACACAAGAAATTCCAAGTTCCAAACTGTCAAAATCCAAACAATGAAGAAATTTATAATATTCAAACAGATTATGAATTGTTTGAAATCTTCCCTGTTTGAGACTTGGAGCTTGTTTGGAATTTGGATTTTGGGATTTGGAATTTAATCAATATTTCACAATAGCCTAAGGTAGAGAACGATGAACAAGAAGTATACCGATGATGAGATAAAAACAGAGCTCCTGGAGATGGGCGAGAAGGCGAGGCTTGCCGCACACAAGCTTGCAATAATGACATCTTCAGAGAAGAATGAATGCCTCCGCGCTATGGCTGATGCGATAGAGGCTGAAAGTGAAAATCTAAAAAAAGAGAATGCAAAGGATCTCGAAGCCGGCAAAAAGGCTGGACTTTCCCCGGCGATGCTCGACAGGCTCGCACTCACCGACAAGGTGATAAAGTCAATGGCCAAAGGTCTGCGTGATGTCGCAGAACTCGAAGATCCGGTAGGCAAGGAACTCGGAGCCTGGATCCGTCCGAATGAACTTGATATCCACAAGGTCACAGTACCGATCGGTGTCATTGCGATTGTCTATGAATCCCGTCCGAACGTGACAGTAGATGCAGCCGGCCTATGCCTGAAGGCAGGTAACACGGTAATTCTCAGGGGAGGCAAAGAGGCCATACATTCGAACCTCGCCCTTGCCCATTGTCTGACCAGGGCCAGTCTTTCAAGAGGTCTGCCAGAAGGAGTTGTACAGCTAATTCCCTGGACAGATCGGGTGGCGGTCAACCTCATGCTCAAGATGGATAAGTATATTGATCTTGTTATTCCGAGGGGTGGAGAGGGACTGATCCGTACAGTCGTCGAAAATTCCACGATCCCGGTGATAAAGCATTACAAGGGTATCTGTCATGTCTACGTGGATTCCGAAGCCGACATGAACATGGCCCTGAAGATCGTCGAGAACGCAAAATGCCAGAGACCCGGGGTCTGCAATGCGATGGAGACGCTTCTGATCAACAAGGAAATTGCTGCGAAATTCGCACCGAAGGCAGCAGAGATCCTGAAGAAGAGGAATGTTGAGCTCAGGGGCGACAGCGAATTCCGCAAGCTCGTACCTGATGCCAAGCCGGCTTCCGAAGAGGACTGGTCTACCGAGTACCTTGACCTGATATTGTCAATAAGGATCGTTCCGAGCATTGATGCTGCGATCGAACATATAAACATGTATGGGTCCAAGCACAGCGATGCGATCGTCACGAAGAACCAGATGACCGCCAAACGATTTCTGAGCGAAGTCGATTCCGCCGCAGTATATGTGAATGCATCTACCAGGTTCACCGACGGCGGGGAGTTCGGCATGGGGGCGGAGATCGGGATAAGCACCGACAAACTGCATGCCAGGGGACCGATGGGTCTCGCGGAACTTACATCCTATAAATATATCGTATATGGCAACGGCCAGTGCCGTGAATAAAAACGGAGTGCCCATGAAAAAGCTTGCATGTCTATTTTGCACCTTCATTCTTCTGATTATAACTTTAGCTGCACAGGAAACTGACTATTCGAAAGGACTGCTTGACAGGTCCGCGGTCATCAAGACCACCAGCCTTGCAACTGCCGAGATATATCCCGACGCCGACGAAGTGCTTCTCGACGACCATATGCTCATCACCTACAAGGCCGATGGAACCTTTTCCGTGTGGGATGACGAGTTCGTGAAGGTCCTTACTGAAAAAGGCAAGCGCGAGAACCTGACAATGCGAATGCATTTCAACCAGGCATACGACACGATCGAGGTGAAGCTGCTGGAGATAATCAAAAAGGACGGCTCGATCGTTCCAGTAGATGTCGCAAAGCAAAGCAAAGTCATGGTCGACAACAGCCAGATGGGTTCCAACATCTATGATCCCAACCACAAGATTCTCACGGTCAATGTGCCCGGCCTTGAGATCGGGGATATAATCAGATGCGTTACCTACAACAACCATTTCAAGACAAGGGTACCGAACACCTGGTATGCGGAATACCCCATCGAGGGTGAAAGCCCGATCAAACATCTGATCGTAGAGATACGCGGACCGAAGGAGCTTCCGCTGAAGCACATAGTCCTGCGCGATGAGATCAAAGGGACAGTGAAACTGCAGCAGACGGAGAAGGACGGAATAATAAACTACAAATGGGACATAAAGGACGTGCCGAGAATGTTCCCAGAGCCTGACATGCCCGAACTTCATTCAGTGGTGCAACGTCTTCTGCTGAGCACTATCAGCGACTGGAAAAGCCTGTCGAAATGGTATGCTGAACTGTGCCGTCCGCATCTTGAGACGACCCCGGAAATGAAAGCAAAGGTTGATGAACTCATAAGCGGGGCGAAGGACCGTCAGGCGAAACTCGAAAACATCTTCAAGTTCGTGTCTCAGAATATCCGGTATATGGGAATCACCACCGAAACCGAAGCGCCCGGATACGAACCCCACGATGTGAAGACAACCTTCGAAAACAAGTACGGTGTCTGCCGCGACAAGGCCGCACTTCTTGCTGCAATGCTGAAGCTTGCTGGCTTCAAGGCATATCCGGTGCTGATAATGGCCGGAGCAAAGAAGGACAAAGAAGTACCGACCCCCTACTTCAACCATGCGATAACCGCAGTTGAAAACGATGACGGCACATACATGCTAATGGATTCAACGGACGAGAGCACGAAGGAATTCTGTCCGGCCTACCTCTGCAACAAGAGCTTCCTGGTCGCAAAACCTGAAGGAGATGTATTGCTGACATCTCCGATAATTCCTGCAGATAAGAACCTGATGCATATCAGGACCGAAGGTGAGATTGATGATTCAGGAACGGTGGTGGCGGAGACAGTCTTTGATTTCGATGGGATAAATGACAATGCCTATCGAGGTTCTTTCGCCAGGAAGAAACCTGATGAAGTTAAAAGATATTTCGAATCGCTCGTGAAGAATGCCGTTCCAGGCGCCAAGCTTCTGGATCTGAAGCTTCTTCCTGCAAACATACAGGACACATCGGTTCCTCTCAAAGCCACCGTCAAATACATCGCTGAAAACTGCATTGTCGAGGGAGGAGGCAAGGTCATCCCTCCCCTGCCCTGGTTCGGAAGGAACATAGGCATCGTCAACTTTGTAATAGGAAGGACCGGGCTGGAGAAACGCAAATACCCCTTAGAGACCGACATCGCCTGCGGCACCGAAGAAAGCTTTTCACTCAAATTCAACAACGTCGCATGGAGCAAGGATTCGATTCCTGAATATTCCAAGACCGACAGCCCTACACTCAAATGGGCTCAGGAGGTAGAATTCAAGGATGGAACCCTGAATGGCATGAACACTTTCCTGATAAAGGCGGTTGAATTCTCTCCCGCCGAATACCTTCAGCTCAAGGAAGTGCTGAAGAACATTGAATATGACTGCAGGAAAAAGGTGCTTTTCAGTTCAGGAAAAAGCCTGCAGATGTCGACTGAGAATTATGGACCTGATGTCAACCTCGCCATCCTGTCCGACAAGGCCGAATATGAGATCATCGACGAACACACCTGGAAAACTACCAGGACTATCAAGCAGAAGATACTGACATATGCCGGCAAGAAATCCCATTCCGAGCTGAAGTTCAACTACAATCCTGCGTGGGACAGCGTCAAGCTTGAATATGCAAATGTCACGGCAAAGGACGGCTCCGTGAAGAAGATAAGCGAAAAGGAAATCAATATAATGGACCAGCCCTGGTGCGGTTCTGCACCCCGTTATCCCTCCGGCAAGACACTGGTGGCGAACCTTCCAGGTGTTGACATCGGCAGTGTGATTGAATACCGGGTCGTTTCAGAGCACAAGGACAGACCCTTCTTTTCAACAATGGAGTATTTCCAGTTCTTCGAACCAGTTCTTGAAGCAGATCTGGTAATAAGAAATCCAAACAGCTTGAAGCTGATCTATTCCGGCGACTTTAGGGATCTCGCCACTGAATCCAAGGATCCTGCGGCAAAACTTTTCAAAGCCGTCAACCAGCAACCATTAAGACGCGAGGACAATCTTCCACCGTCCTGGTGCTTCTCGCCATATGTAGGAATTACAACAAGGACCGACTGGAAGGAATATGCCACCGACATCTGCAAGATCTTCGTGAAAGCCGCCGAAGGCCAGCAGAAAACGGCTGAGACTGCAACAAAGGTCGTTTCCGGGCTCAAGGAAGATTTCGAGAAGATAAGGGCTGTCAGGGATCATGTCTCGAAGAACATAAAGCATGCCGGTCCGGCATTCACCGAACTGCCCGTTGCAAATATCACCATGGCCGACAAGACGCTTTCTGACGGCTACGGTAACAGCGCGGATATTGCGATCGTCATTTATTCGATGCTGAAGTCTCTCGGATATGAGCCTGAATTCGTGCTTGCATCAGACCTGCCATGCATAGGCTCGGTCACCGACGAGATCTCGATCTTCCCAAAACGCGAATTCTTCAACTCCGTTCTTGTCAGGTTGAAGATTGGAAGGGAGCAGATCTATCTCAACGACACGAACCAGTATGCCGAACTCGGTTCCACGACACATGAGAACAAATTCGCAATCCTCGCCGGCACAGGGGAGGAACTTAGGATCATCTCCTCGAAGAAGACGAAGATGTCGGTATCATACGACATAGCCCTTTCCGAGAATGGCCGGGCTAAAATCAAGAAGACCGTGACATATTATGGAAATGATTTCACGGCGAACAAGATGAAATTTGAAGAGATGACTCCTGAACTTCGAAGCCGATATTTCCAGGAGTTGGTCGCCACGGTATCGCAATCAGCAAAACCGGATGGGGATCTTATTACTAACTTCAGCAGGTATCCAGGAACAGAGGAGTTCACCGTCAATGTTGACAAATATGCGGTCAGGGATGGAAAACTCCTGTATATGAACCTTCCTGAAGCATTGAACGGGCTGGTACAGACAGTTTCCAAGAAAAGGGAAAACCCGCTCTATGCACCTAGGGAAATAGACATTGACAAGGAGTTCACTATAACAATGCCGTCCAACTACAGCGGTACAAGCATACGGCCTTCAAGCGACATCATAGACTTCCCCGGGCAGTCAGGCAGCCTGATAGACATAAGTTCGTTTGAAAAAACTGTCGGGAACAGACATGAATGTATCATCAGCCAGAAGATCGCTCTCAAACCGTTCATGTATTCGAAAAACCAGTATGAATACCTGATGAAGATCAATGAGAGGATATCCCATCCCAGGATGAGGAGCCTTTTAATGGAATTGAGATAGCCACAACAGGATTTCTCAACGTCTTCAAAGAGAAAAGCATGAACGCCTCAGTCAAATTTTCCGGCAAGAAGCCACAGACTTTTGCAGGCAAAATCTTTTCTTCGATTTTCTTCTTCATATTTCTTGTGATCGGAGGTGCAATATTCTCCGTTATTGCCTATATTTCCCTAGGGGAGCTGGGCGTGCTGTTCTGGAAGAAGATGCCGTGCAGAATTATATCAAGCAGGATTGAAACAGAGCAGGACAGAGGTCATGCCAAACATATATTCAGGATCAACTACTCCTA
Source organism: uncultured Victivallis sp. (assembly GCA_964600895.1). GTDB lineage: Bacteria > Verrucomicrobiota > Lentisphaeria > Victivallales > GWF2-50-93 > GWF2-50-93. The sequence continues at coordinate 87,474 of CAZRKP010000001.1, read as the reverse complement.
TGAATACAATGGGACCAGCTATAATTCCTGCACTGTATCACGGGGATACTCCGGCGGATCCAGCTACAACAATGAGCAGGCACTGCTTGCAAAGTATCCCGCCGGCTCCCAGGGAAGCTGCCTTGTGAATCCTGGTAATCCCTCGGTGGCGGTGCTTGAAATGAACAGGACAGCCTTCTACATGTTTCCCTTCGCACTGATCCCATTTATATTCATGCTGGTTGGAGCCGGCGGCATATATTCGACGTGGACAGGCTGGAGCCCGTTTTCTTCCAGCAGAGAAAATAATTCCAGTTCCATGCTCAAGGGAGAACACGGCATTCTCGCACTATTCTCCATATTCTTCATAATAGGGATTGCAGTATTCTACTTCATCGGGATAGTTCCGACAATGCGAGTGTTCGCCGCCAAGGAATGGAAGACGGTCACCTGCAGGATCATCTCAAGCGAGGTAGGCAGGCATCATGCAAGGAAGGGCTCCACATACAGTATCGACATAATGTATTCATATGTCATAGACGGAAAGGAATACAGATCCAATAGATATAATTTCATGTCCGGAAGCTCAAGTGGATACGAAGGCAAGAAAAGAGTAGTCGACAACTATCCAGCAGGAAGCGAAAGAACCTGCTATGTGAATCCTGAAGATCCCTGTGATTCCGTACTATACCGAGGATTCTCCCTTCAGTTCCTCCTGGCTCTCATCCCATTAGTCTTCGTGATAATCGGGGCTTCAGGAATCATCTACAACATAAGGAAGCTGGGAAGAAGGAGCGACGGCTTCGGGGATTACGATAACAGGTCCCTCAACGACTATTCGACAGGAGAAATCTGTCTCAAACCGGTAAACGGACCTTTCAACGCCTTCCTCGGTTCACTGTTCCTCGCGGTATTCTGGAACGGCATAGTTTCAATATTCATCTGGCAGTGCGCACTAAGCTGGATGAAGGGTAAACCCGAATGGTTCCTGACAATATTCCTCCTACCATTTGTTGCACTCGGTCTCCTTTTCATTTTCCTTCTTTTCACCAGCTTCATCTCTCTTTTCAACCCGCGCCCCAAAATATTTGTCAACACAAGAACTCCAGCCCAGGGAGGAAAATTCAAAATACAGTGGCATATCAATGAAAGATCGGCCAGGATATTCAAGTATCTATCAATCACGTTGCTCTGCAGAGCGGGTTCGTCGGACAATGCCAGGACGAAATATGCAGTGCTGCAAAGCCTACCCATTGTCGAAACGGACGACCAGCTGTGGATGTCCTCAGGAAGCAAGGAGCTCGTGCTTCCAGAAAACGTTCCAGTTGACGACAACTGCCACTGGGTGATCTCATTGAAGGCACAGCTATACTGCCGTCCGAAGATTGAACTCGACTATCCGATAAGGATCCTGTTGAAATGCTGATAAAAAAAAGAACCCACCATCAGAGATGGCAGGTTCTTGAATATCAATCGACCTTAAGAAAGGTTATTCAGCCTTGGCTTTCTTTTCACCCTTCTTCTCAGCCTTCTCAGCCTTGACGACCACGAATTCCTCGGTCTGGATGACGCCGTCGGCGTTCTTGTCGAGGTTCTTGGCATCGGCTTCAGTAATCTTGGCATAGGCAACGTACTCAGCAACAGTCACTTTTCCGTCCTTGTCAGCATCAGCCTTCTTCATTTCAGCAGCAACCTTGGCTTCTTCAGCCTTCGGGGCGGCGGCCTTTTTCTCGTCGGCGGCATAGATTCCAACAGCAAGAACCATAGCAAAAACAAACATCATTTTCTTCATCTTTAAAATCCCTCCAAAAATATTTTTAATTGCCTTTTACAACTTTATACGTGCCGGCATATAAGTTTGAGGCACATATTTTATCATGAATAGCATTCTTGTCAAGTCCGGAACAAACTTTTATTTTATGTTTCTGCGCATGTAATCCAGTCAAGCTTCAGCATGGCTCATGCCGTCATTTTTCTTCCATGTCTTTATGAGCACTATCACATTCCTGACAAAGGCGCATTCACATTTGGAGGGACATGGACGCAGCTCCTCGGAATGGAGACAGTGGCCGGGGCATCCCTTTTTCCCTGTCTTCCTCTCCTTGAACACAGGCCCCTTGTAGAGGTCCGTGAAGTTCTTCGCTTCAATCGCAATGGTGCTTCCGCACTTCATGTGATTGAACAGGAAAAGTCCGAGCTCAAGGTTTTCGAAATGGATCTGGTATCCTACAATCTCAACCTCAGGATCAGAAAGAAACTTGAGCCGGTCTGGCCAGACCACGCCGCAGGAACATTTCTTAAAACAACTTTTGCTTGCTTTAACCACTATCCTACTGCTTCTTCTTAATTGCGGCCCTGATCCTTGCCTTCTTCCTCTGGAGATAAGCCTTGCGACGCTTGCGTTTTTCCACCTTGTTGAACTGCTGACCCATCTTTCACCTCTCTTTTTATTTGTTAACACACTATGGATTTGAAACAATGTTGACCAGCCGGTTTGGCACGCATATCACCTTGACGACCTTTTTCCCGGCAAGCTCCTTCTGTATTTCCGGATTTGCAAGAGCCAGCTCCTGCATCTTTTCCTGTGATACACCTGAAGGCATCATCATCCTGGCCTTGGGCCTGCCCTTCATCTGGACCAGTATCTCGACCTCGTCAAGCTTGAGCAGTTCCTCCTTGTACGAAGGCCATGGTGCATGGGCGATTGAAGACTTGCATCCTATCATTTCCCAAAGCTCTTCACACATATGCGGAGCGAATGGAGCAAGTACCTTGAGGAACGATTCTGCCGCTTCCCTGGGAATCTTTCCAGCCTTCGAGAACTCATTCGTGAATATCATCATCTGGCTTATGGCAGTGTTGAGATCCAATGTCTCTATGTCATCCCCGACCTTCTTTATGGTCTGATGCAGGATCCTGAGCTGTTCCCGGCTCATCGGTTCTCCGGTAACTTCTGATTCCGCGATCATCCTCCAGACCTTCTTTACAAACCTGTCGATTCCGGCAATCCCCTTGGTATCCCACGCCGCCGCCTGATCAAAGGGACCTATGAACATCTCATAAAGGCGGAACACGTCGGCACCGTAATCCCTGACCACATCGTCGGGATTGATCACGTTCCCACGAGACTTAGACATTTTCTCCCCGCCTTCACCGAGAACCATGCCGTGGGATGTCCTTTTCATGTATGGCTCGCTGGTGGGAACCAGTCCGCAATCGAAAAGGAATTTGTTCCAGAAACGCGAATACAGGAGATGCAATGTAGTGTGCTCCATGCCACCGTTGTACCAGTCGACCCCCATCCAATAGTCGAGTTTCCTGCGGTCGGCAAAGCACTTATCGTTTTTCGGATCTATATATCGGAGGAAATACCATGATGAACCGGCCCAGTTGGGCATAGTATCGGTCTCACGTCTTGCCGTGGCAGAGCACTTCGGGCATTTTGTCCTGACCCAGTCAGTTATTGCCGCCAGAGGTGATTCACCTGTGTCGGTAGGTTCATATCTTTCTACCTGGGGCAGAAGGACTGGAAGCTGGTCTTCCGGTACGGGAACCCAGCCGCACTTGTCACAGTGCACCATCGGTATCGGCTCGCCCCAGTAGCGCTGCCTTGAGAAAACCCAGTCTCTGAGCTTGTAGTTTACGGCACCCTTGCCTATTCCTTTCTTCTCAAGCCATTCTGTCGTTCTCCGTTTTGAATCAACAACTTCAAGTCCGTTTATATCGAGGCCGTCATTGTTGGCGGAATTGATCATCTTGCCGTTGCCAGGCCAGCATAGGTTGCCCTTGAGTATAGCATCGACATCGGCCTTTTCAGAAGCAGCTTCCCTGGGGTCCGGAGAAATTATGCATTCCACAGGAAGTCCGAATTTCACTGCAAATTCGAAGTCGCGGGTATCGTGGGCCGGAACAGCCATAATCGCACCGGTTCCATAGCTTATAAGGACGTAGTCCGCTATCCAGATCGGAATTTTCCTGCCATTTACGGGATTGAGGGCATACGCTCCAGTGAAGACACCTGTCTTTTCCTTTTCCTCAGCCCTTTCGAGATCGCTCATCCTCGCGGCATGCCTGCAGTAGGCGGCCACCTCTTCCTTTCGGTCTGGAGCTGTTATCTCGGGAACAAAGGCATGTTCCGGTGAAAGCACCATGTATGTCACACCGAACAGGGTGTCCGGACGCGTTGTATATACAGTTATCTTCTTGTCGGTCCCGTCAATCTTGAATTCGACGTCTGCGCCGTCGGAACGTCCGATCCAGTTGATCTGCTGGGCCTTTATCTTGTCGAGGAAGTCAACAGTATCAAGATCCTTGATAAGCTTGTCGGCGTAAGCGGTTATCTTCAGCATCCACTGCTCGATGTTCCTCTTCTCGACATCTCCACCGCAGCGTTCACATTTTCCATCTACCACCTCTTCATTCGCAAGTCCTATCTTGCAGGAGAGACACCAGTTGATGGGCATCTTCGACTTATAAGCCAACCCCTTCTCGAAGAACTTGATGAAGATCCACTGAGTCCAGCGGTAATAGTCGGGATCGGTCGTAGAGAGCACCCTGTCCCAGTCGAATGAAAAACCAAGCGACTTGAGCTGGGCTGTGAATCTCTCCTCATTCTTGCGTGTGATTATACTCGGATGTATTCCGGTCTTGATGGCATAGTTCTCCGAAGGCAGGCCGAAACTGTCGAATCCCATTGGAAAGAGCACGTTGCAGCCCTGCATCCTCCTCTTTCGGGCGAGGATGTCGAGGGCGGTATAGGAACGCGGATGGCCGACATGCAGTCCGTCCCCGGACGGATACGGGAACTCTACCAGGCAGTAGAACTTCTTTCTGTCGGAAAAGTCATCCGCCCTGAAAGTCTTGTTCTCATCCCAGTATTTCTGCCACTTCGGTTCTATCCTCGAAAAATCATATTCCTTGTTTGACATATTGGTACCTTTTTTGAAAAGTCAGCCTTCTACGATATACAAGGAATAATTTTTTGCAATTCCCATATCAAAATATGTTGTAAGAGTGTAGATTATTGATTGGTAAAACAAGGGGCGGTAATCTTGAAGACACAGAGAATCAGACTGCATGAGGAAAAGACCATACTCGTCGTCGACGATGACAGCTTTGTCCTTAAGCTCATTGAGCGAATCCTTATTGATTCCGGATTCAAGCAGATAAAGACTGCATCCAACGGCAAGAAGGCCCTGAAGCATCTGGGGCTTATCCCGCAGGACAACGGCGAAACCGGCGATACCGAAATCGATCTGGTTGTGCTCGATGTACTCCTCCCGGACACTAACGGCTTCGAGATATGCAAGCAGATAAGGGGTGTCAACCGGGAAATGCCGGTGATCCTCATATCCGGCTATGACATCGAGGAGGTCCAGAACAAGCTCATCGAATGCGGGGCCGATGACTTCCTAAAGAAACCCTTCAGTCCGGCGGAGCTCTCCACCAGGGTGAAGATGCTCCTTAACAGGAAGAAGAAAAGAGCATATGATCCTGACCTGGCGGAGACCACCAGGGTCAAGTTCAACATGAACCACAACGTCCCGTTCATCGGCGACAATATAGACGGATACATCATCATCGACTCCCTGGGCTGGGGGAAGAACTCCCTTGTATACAAGGTCGTCAAGGCCGATAACAAGAGGACGTACTCCATGAAGATGCTTTCGAAGAGTTCCATCGAGAAGAAGGACACCGTCGAAAGATTCAAGAACGAAATTGATATCATATCCAAGGTGAAACATCCCAACATCGTGGAGTTTATTGACAGCGGCTTCCATAACGACTGCCCCTATCTCGTGATGGAATATGTGGACGGCGTCGACCTGGAGGAATATCTCGTCACCAGGGGCAAGATCCCGTTATCGGCGTTCAGCCATATCGCCTTTGACATCGCTTCGGCGATCGATGAACTGCATAACCGGAAGATCTACCACCGAGATATCAAGCTCAAGAACATATTGTATGAGATCAAGTCCGGAGAGGCAAAGCTCAGCGATTTCGGGATCGCCAAGCTGCCGGACGCCATGAGCACCACCCAGGAAGGATTCATTGTCGGAACCCCTATCTACCTGGCCCCGGAAATTTTCCTCGGGGAACCGGCGACAATTCAGTCGGACATATATTCCTTTGGCGCGACGCTCTACCATCTCATAACCGGTTCACCGCCATTCGTGGCCGAATCATCATTGGAACTTTTCAAGAAGCACAAGCTGGAAAAACCTCCAGCCATACACGAGATAAGGAAGGATGTTTCTGAAGACTGGAACAACCTCGTTGTCGAAAAGTGCCTTGCAAAGGATCCTGCAAAAAGACCGGGGTCGATGAAGGAGGTCATCTCCGAGATAGAAAAGCTCAGGAAAGCATCTTCCTGAACTCGGCCGGACCGCAATCGCGCAACTTCCTGAATGCCCTGCTGAAATGGAACCTATCACAGAACCCGGTCTCAGCCGCTATCTGCTTTATGTCAAGATCAGAATAGTGAAGAAGGATGCAGGCCTTGTCGATCCTCCTGTTCCTGGAATACAACTGCGGGCTGACGCCTGTGTTCTGCTTGAAGAGCCTAAGGAACGCATTCGTACTCATGCACAGAGCACTGGCGATAGATGTGTTCGATGGGGGTTCCGCAAGATTGTCGTCTATCATCTTCATCGCACGGCTTATCCTCGGATCAGTCTGCCTGTGCATGATGAATCTCTCCGGGATTTTCGATAGCCCGTAAAGGATGAACATTATCACCTCCATTGAGAGCTTGACAGGATCAGCTTTTCCCTCTTCGATGGTTTTCGCCGTTAGCTTGATCTGACGCAGTAGCTCTTCGCCGGGTGCAATCGTCATTATCTGGGGAGCGATCGCATCGAAGGGCGGTCCTGCGGTGAAATGCACATAGAACTGACGCGGTGTTCCCTTGCATGCCGCGGAAAAAGATGTGTTCGGCGGGATAAGGGTAATTTCATCTGGAAGCAAAGGACATCCCTTCTTGTGGAACCATGCCACAGCACCCTCGGATTCATTCCAATAAAATCGCCAGTATGGTGCGGAAAGATCAGGCATGTTCCAGTATTTCCCCAGTGCTTGGAACTCGATGTTTAGTATCTTTATGTCAGGATTGAAATATTCATTCATGGCAATGTCTATTTTTTTCAATTACAAAACTCATATTTTACAGGAATTCAGAAGACAGAATACAGGATTCAGAAGGATATTTGCATTCACAACTAAGTATATTCTGAATTCGACTCCTGGATTCTGACTCCTTATAAAATTAACATAATTTAGCATAAGCCCATTGTTTTCAAATGTTAGTTCTGTACATATATTCGGTGTTTTCATTCATTGAAGACCTGATCATGCGGCAATAAGGTAGGTGCAGTTCAAAAAAAGGAGACATATTCATGGCTGCAAAGACAAAATGGTTCACGCACGACCGTTTCGGGATGTTCATCCACTGGGGGCTCTACTCGATGCCGGCAAGGCACGAATGGATCAGGAACAGGGAATGCATCAGCAATGAGGATTACCAGAAATACTTCAAGCGCTTCTCACCGGATCTCTATGAACCCAAGGAATGGGCTAAGATGGCAAAGGCCGCAGGAATGAAATATTTCGTGATCACGACCAAGCACCATGAGGGCTTCTGCCTATGGGATTCAAAATACACCGACTACAAGGCGACGAAAACCCCCTGGGGCAAGGACCTCCTGAAACCCATGGTCGAAGCGTTCAGGGCCGAAGGGCTCAAGGTCGGATTCTACTATTCGCTCCTCGACTGGCATCACCCCGAATTCCCTGTCGACAGGATCCATCCGCAGCGCGACGACAAGAAATTCCGCGAGAAGGAGAAGAACCGCGATGTCCGCAAATACGCAGCATACATGCGCAACCAGGTTACTGAGCTCCTGACAAAATTCGGCAAGATCGACATCATGTGGTTCGACTTCTCCTATCCAGGAGATGACGGCAAGGGACACAAGGACTGGGAATCAGAAAAGCTTCTGAAACTTGTAAGGAAGCTCCAACCAGACATTATGGTTGACAACAGACTCGACCTGCCGGGCTCCGGCGACTTCGAGACCCCGGAACAGTTCCAGCCGACCGAGGGACTCAAGGACAAGAACGGAAAGCCGATCGTATGGGAGGCATGCCAGACATTCTCAGGTTCATGGGGATATTACCGTGACGAGATGAGCTGGCGCGAACCGGAAGAGCTCATATCGACGCTCATCGACTGCGTGAGCAAGAGCGGAAATCTCCTTCTGAACGTCGGTCCGACCGCCCGTGGTGAATTCGACTACAGGGCCCAGGACCGTCTTGCGAAATTCGCAGAATGGATGAAACGCCATGCTCGCTCGATCTACGGATGCCAGGAGGCTCCGGCGGAGTTCAAGTGTCCTGCGGGATGCAAACTCACCTACAACCAAGAGAACAAAAGGCTTTACCTGCACATCCTCAACTGGCCCTACAAGCACATCACAATGGTCGGAGATGCATTCAAGCGGATCGAGTACGCGCAGTTCCTGCATGACGGTTCGGAGATCGCGCTCAAGGGGCTTGAACCATGGCAGGCGGCCAAGCACTCTCTCGGTGGAGGTGAGACAGTATCCATCACGCTTCCACAGATGAAACCCAAGGTGGCGATTCCTGTAGTGGAGTTCTTCCTGAAGAAATAAGATCCATGCTCCATAATAAAAGCGCCTGGAAGTTTTTCCAGGCGTTTTATTTTCTGGGCTCCCTGAGTGCATCATACTTGATCTTCTCGGTCATCTGCTTTTCAAGTTCTGCTGCTTCCTCTGGAGATATCTTGAGCTTTTTGCGCTTTCTTTCAAGCTTTGCACGATGTTCATCGCTCATCTTTCCCTGGGGTGATGAAAGAAGGAGTATCCTGACAGTCTCCGAATATTCATCTACGGCTTCAAGTGTAGGATAGGAAAGTTCCATCCTGATCTTGTTTTCAATAGCCCTTGAGTAGAGCCTGTTTACTCCGAGACGTTCAGAACGGCGTTCGAGCTCTCGCCTTTCGGCGGGTGAGATGCTTCCATCGATCAGAAAGAGCCTTATCACATCCTCAAGCATCGCCGCAGGCGAACTTATCAACGGACCGTAGCTGCCAACCCTTGTTTCAGAACCGGCATCATGAACCATGCCGGACTCGGAGAGATCGATCCTTTCCAAGGCTATGATCGTGCTTCTGGCGTCAGGAAACCTGTCATTCGGCTTCTTTGCAAGCAGCTTCATGGCGACCGCTGCAAGAGGCTGGGGAACTCCGGGTATTTTGTCCAGGGGATCCGGCTCTATCGTAAGTATGAGGTTCCTCATCGTCTCTATGCTGATATCTCCGCGCGGTCTGAATATCTTCTTGCCCGCAAGCATCTCATAGAGGACCGCTCCGGTGGCGTAAAGATCCACCCTGTGGTCATATGACTTCTGCGAGATCTGCTCCGGAGCCATATAGAGAGGGGTTCCGATTATCCGGGACTGCTGTTCGGGACCTTCGACAATACCTCCGGCCATGACTGGCAGATGGGCCACGCCAAAGTCAGAGATCTTCGGTTCCCCCTGAGGACCGAAAAGAATGTTCTGCGGTTTGATGTCACGGTGTATGACCATGATATGGTGCGCGGCATCGAGTCCTGTCAGCACACCGGTGATTATCCTGACCGCGGTCTGAGGATCGATCTTCTTCTGGTTCTTGATGTATGTAGCCAGGCTTCCACCGCCGATATAATCCATGATGATGCAGGCGGACTTCTCATCCTCCTCAAGCGCGAATACGTTCACGATGTTGGGGTGATCCAGCTGTGCGCCGATCCTCGCTTCCTGCATGAATCTATCATAGATCTCAGTAGCCTTGTCGGCCTGCTTCACAAGCTGCTTGACCGCCACGAGGCGCCCTATCTTCCTGTCCTCTGCAAGATAAACTATTCCGAAAGCGCCCTTGCCCAGGGGCTTCCTTATTATATATCTCTTCAGGACCTCCACGGGCAATGTATCTGGAGACTCGAATTCCTTGTCGCCTTCCGAGATAGGAAGCGTGGTTTCAAGCGACGGATCGCTCTCCAAAGGCTTCTGAATCCTCGTGAAAAGCCGCTGTGCGGACTGGAAAAGGGGATTTATATCCATAAAGGATCCGTATGAAATTTCAGTTTTTGGCGAAACTTGCTGATCAGGTCTTGCCTGTCATCTTGTTTATCCTGTCCGCCACATCCCTGAACTTGATGTTGGCCCTGTAGATCTGCTTGTAGTTGTCGAGGGCCTTGTCGTTGCTTCCCAGCTCCTCGTAGGTCTGCGCCAGGAAATACATGGCATCCATCTTCTGCTTGTCCATCGGTATCATCTCGCCGATCGCCTTGTTGAACTCCTCTATGGCAATGTCATACTGCTTCATCTGGTGGAAGCACTGGCCAAGATATACGATAGAAGAAAGCCTTCTCTGTGGATTCTTTTGGGAAAGCTGGAACTGGTGCAGCGCGTTCTCATACTGTTCAAGATCGAAGTAAATGACTGCCAGTTCATATCTGAGCTGGAGATCGTTGGGATAGCTATTTACACGCTCAAGTGCCCTGGTGAGCTTGAAGTTCATCATCTGGCCGGTGATCGTCGCGATATTGCTGTCGGCTTCCGCCTTCTTCGTCGGATCATTGGCGTACTGTCTCCACTGTTCTATGCTCTTTTCATAGTTGCTCACGGTGGACTTCTCGATGGCCCTGTCAATGAAAGGATCCATGACGCCCATCTCCTGGACAACGAGGTTGAAATATTGGATCGCCTTGTCATGCTGTTCGGCCTTCTGGTAGAGGTCTCCCAGCTTGCGCTTCGTCTCCAGAGTCCCCTTGCCTGCAGCCATCTGTTTCTCAAGATCCCCTATCAGATCCCTGACGTCATCCACGTTCCTGACAATCTTGTCTTGCTGCTCAAGCTTTTTCGCATCATCTTGGCTCTTGAGAAGCTTGCGGTACTGCTCATCTCCACCCGTCTTGTCCTCCCATTTGTTGTCATCCATGGTGGCAAGAGCAGCGGCGGCGCGCACCTTCTGCTGGGCATCGAGATCCCCGGGTTTCAGGGCTGCTATCTTCTGCCTGGTTACAAGGGACTTCCTGCCTTGCTTGTCGGCGGCATATTCTTCAGCAAGCCAGTCAAGGACTACCACGTTCTTCGGAAAGTATTCTGTAGCTATTTCCAGGGCTTCAATCGATATGAAGCGGGCATTCAGATCCCTGCCGGCCTGAGCCATCAGGTTGAGTCCCTGTAGAGAGGCCAGGCTGAGAGAGAGAGCCTCCTCGGCCTGCTTCAGCGCCTCCATAGGCTTCTTCATCGCAAGCTGGGTCTTTCCTTTTGTGACTATCCCGGAAATCTTGAATCCACTAGTGAGCTTGGCCACGAATCCGAGGCTGGCGGTCTTCTGCCTTTCCAGTTTCCTCAGCTGCTCCCTGGCTTCCCAGAAAGCAGGCTCCTTCACAAGGATTCCCTTGAGAAGCATTATTCCATATTCGATGTCCTTTGCAGTCAGCGCCGTCTGATATTTGCTTTTAATATCGGGGGGGACGTCTTTGAAAAACTTCTTATCCATAAAAATCAACCTCCGGAATGCGTGTGAATTATTGATTTTATCCCAAACAACATATAGTAATAAGACGATTAAACCGAAATTTACACTTATTTCCTTTAAATTACAAGACTTGCAAAACTTTTTTAAATCAGTGCAGACATATGGGAAATCTTGAAGATACAATCGCGGCAATTTCAACCGGCACCGGTGGAGCCGTCTCAATAATCCGCATCTCTGGATCGGATTCTCTCGCCATAGGAAATTCAATCTGGCATGGAGCTCTCAAGCTGTCCCCCCGGAACAGGAGAAAGGCCATTCTCGGAAAATGTACATCTCGCAACCCATTATTTTCCGAACAGGCAATAGCAATCTTCTATCAGGCTCCACACTCGTATACCGGTGATGACGTCGTCGAAATACAATGCCACGGAGGCGCCCTTGTGACGAGGAAAGTCCTGGAAATTGCGTTGATGGCCGGCGCCAGGCAAGCCGCCCCCGGTGAATTCACCTTCCGGGCCTTCATGAACGGAAAGCTTGACCTCACCCAGGCCGAAGCGGTCTGCGACATCATTTCCGCACAGAGCTCAATGGCCCTCAATCTTGCAGAAAGACAGGCCGCTGGGATTCTCGGAAGAAATGTCCACGAAATCCGCAGTTTGCTTGTGAACGTCCTTTCCGAATGCGAATCTCGCATGGATTTCGGAGAAGAGAACCTCGACTGGCAGAGCCCGAAAAAATTAATTTCAACAATCGACAAGGCTTCCGAGGGAATCTCCGCTCTACTGAAATACAGGACTGAAGGCGCTGTGCTCAGGGAGGGCGTCAGGGTGGTGATCGCAGGCAAGCCGAATGTCGGAAAATCCAGCCTTCTGAACCTTCTTCTCGGTTATGACCGGGCAATAGTCACCTCCCTGCCCGGTACAACACGCGATACGGTCGAGGAACTTGCGTCGATAAGGAACATACCTGTCCGGCTCATCGACACCGCCGGCATACGCGAAGCGGACAACATCATCGAGAACAAGGGAATTGAAAGAAGCCTCGCTTCCATAAAACAGGCCCAGATCATCCTCTGGCTCCTTGATGTTTCCGCAAATCCTACCGCGGAAATCAAGACATTGAATGAACATGCTTCCGGAAAGGAAAATGTGATCGCCGTCTGGAACAAGACCGACCTTCTTGCGAAATCCGCAAAGCTTCCAGCGACAGGAATTGAGACTGTGAAGATTTCAATAGAAGAAAGGTCGGGCATTGATGAATTGATGGACCACATCGAGAAGATGATCTGGGGCTATCCGCATGCCAGCGAACCGGAGACCGCCGTCAGCAGCAGACATGCCGCCCTTCTGGTGGAAGCTCTTGAAGCTGTTCCAGGAGCAGTTGAGAAGATAAGATCCCAGGAATGGGAACTGGCATCCGTGAATCTGCGCGCAGCAATATCTGCACTCGGCAGGATCACCGGCGAAGACGCATCACCTGACATCCTCGACGAGATCTTCAGCAGGTTCTGCATAGGGAAGTGAATGGAAACCCATCCCTACAAGCCGTTCGTTCCCGGTGGCGCCACAAGGCTGGTCCTCGGCAGCTTTCCACCCTGGCGTTTCACGTTTGATGATTCCCCTTCCATAAACAGGCTGAAAAAGCTTCAGTCCGGTGACATCGACTTCTACTACGGCAGCAGAAGCAACAGGTTCTGGATGATTATTTCGGCGATCTTCAATGCAGGGAAACTTGACAATTCCGGAAAAATCAAAGCATTGCTCCGCATGAGGAAGATTGCTATGTCCGACGTCGTCCACCGCTGCCGGCGTGTTCCGGCAAGAAGCGCCCTCGACCAGAACCTTCGCGACATCGAATTCAACAACGGCCTGCACAGACTGCTTGCCAAGAACAGATCAATAAGTACAATCCTCTTTACGAGTTCCTTTGTTGAAAGAATATTCTATAAATCTTTTTCCGCATCCACTGAAAAAGATAAAAGGACTGGAAGTTTCATCCTGCCGGATGACGGAAGGAAGATAAGGACCGCAGTTCTCTACTCTCCATCGAACATGGCTTTGCGGGGCATAAGGCTCAGTTCCGCATTCAAGCTGCGGAAATCGCAGGCCGGCCCGGATTTTGACGCGGACGATTTCCGGATTGAACAATACAGGAAAGCCTTTTTGGGAAACTGATTCATCCCTTTCCGAGACACACGTGTTCCGAACTCGCCACTCTTCCGGTTTCATCGAATATATTGAAGAAATAGACTGTTGCTGATTTGGGGAGTACCGCTGAAACACAGTTGCCAGATATCTCGGCAGGAACAGTATTCCAAGTGCGGTCCGTCCAGTGGCCAAGCGCCCTAGTGTAATTCAATTCTGCGGACTTCACTGGCAGTGAAGATTTGAACCGGGCCCAGGCATTCTGCTTTCGTCTTCCCTGGGCAGTGAATATTGCAGGAACTGGTCCCTTTTTGCATTGATGATCCGCCATCATGAGGATTTCCTCCGGCTTCTCTCCGGCTCCACCATGGGCATGCGGCATCCGTACACGGATCGCAAGATGACGTTTCCTTGTCAGCCTGTATGAGAGCTGCATAGAATCCATCGGAAAGGCAAAGTCGTTTGTCCCGTTAACCCATAGGAATGGCATCTTCGCGTCAGGAAGGTAATGTTCGGGATCCCACATTGAAAGCCATTTCCTATGGCGAATCTCATCTCTCCGGCCTTTTGATTCGAAGGTAAGCCCGACGGAAGTACGACCTAGGAATCCGCAGCCGTAGACAGGTGCGGCAAACGCAAAGCGGTTGTCAATGCCGGCCGATAGACATGTCAGGTATCCTCCCCAGGAAACACCGGTTACTCCAATTCGATTTGCATCAACTTCCGGAAAAGATCGTATAAGGGAATGTGCCAGCACGACCGCTGAAACTGCATGATACGGCCATTGCTCCTCGGGAGGAAGTTCAGGAGCGAATGAAACCTTGTCCAATCCCCAGCCAAGTGGACCTGACCATTCGTGCCTCGGCCATGGGTTCCGGCAGTAATTTGAATTGAACCAGGCAGGAACTCCGCCACAGGTATCCATCGCTATTGCGGCATATCCCCGCGAGTTCCAGAGCCTGACCCAGTCCGGAAACGCAGTCCCGCCACCGCCATGCACGAGAACAATTGCGGGAACTTTTCCACTGAATCTATCCGGGAACCCGTACCACGCGAAAATCCTGGTATTCCGTCCCTGATAAGGCATACCGTCATAGAAAACAGCTTTTACACCGGGATATTCGAAACCATTCGCCGGATACATTCTGGGTGTCGAAAATATTTTCTTTGAAAATCTTACCATATGATTTGCCGTTTTTCGGGGTATAATATAGCATGTCAAAACTTAGAACAGAAAAAGACCTGCTTGGGGAAATGAAGGTGCCGTCGGATCTGCTTTACGGCATCCAGACCTTGCGTGCCGTCGAGAATTTTCCTTTGTCAGACCGGCACGTAAATCCGGCATTGATACATGCCTACGGGCTTGTGAAGCTTGCATGCGCAATCACAAACCGTGATCTCGGGAAACTTGACAAGAGGAAATTCGAGGCGATCAAACAGGCCTGCGAGGAAATGGCATCGGGAAAACTTGATGCCCACATCATCGTCGACGCCCTTCAAGGTGGTGCGGGAACCTCCACCAATATGAATATCAACGAGGTGCTTGCAAACCGCGCACTGATTATCCTCGGTAAAAAAACAGGCGACTACAAGTTCGTCCACCCGCTCGCTGACATCAACCTGCACCAGTCCACGAATGACACCTACCCCACGGCTCTGAAGGTGGCCGCAATAAAACAGCAGAGAATGCTTGAGAAGAAACTCGTCGCACTTCTCGAGGCGTTCCAGAAGAAGGAAAAGGAGTTCGCACATGTCGTGAAGGTCGGAAGGACCGAGTTCCAGGATGCCGTACTCACGACAATGGGGCGCACAATGTCGGCATATGCCGAAGCCTTCGGACGCGACCGCTGGCGTGTATTCAAATGCGAGGAACGCCTGCGCGTCGTCAATCTCGGGGGAACCGCGATAGGAACCGGGGTTACCGCTCCGCGCCAGTATATCTTCAAAGTCGTTGAGAATCTCAAGGACCTGACAGGTTATGGGCTCGCCCGTGCTGAAAATCTGGTCGAAGCCACCCAGAACACCGACGCCTTCGCCGAGGTCAGCGGGATCATGAAGGCATGCGCCGTGAACCTCATGAAGGTCTCGAACGATCTGAGATTCATGTCTTCAGGACCTGACGCAGGAATTGGCGAACTGATCCTTCCATCCTGCCAGCCCGGCTCGACCGTCATGCCCGGCAAGATCAATCCTGTAATTCCAGAAGCAGTGGTCCAAGCGGCACTCAAGGTGATGTCCAACGACTCTACTCTCTCTCATGCCTGCGCAATGGGACACCTTGAACTTAATGCCTTCATGCCATTGATCGCCGACACCTATCTTGAAAGTCTGGATCTCCTTATAAATTCATCATCCATGCTCTGCAACCGATGCGTGGAAGGTTTGAAGGTGAATGAGAAGGCATGCCGCAGGCATGTTGAAAACTCAACCGCCACCCTGACCGCCCTCGTCGGCAGGATCGGATATGAAAAGGCCCAGGGGATAACCTGCGAGTTTCGCAGGACAGGAAAATCGCTCAGGGAGATTGCGATATACAGGAAAATTCTTTCCGGTAAAGACTTCGATGAACTTACCTCTGCCGAAGCCGTGATGCGGCTCGGAAGCTAATATGGAGTGCTGAAGCTTGCTTCAGCCTTAAATAGCGGAGCTTGCTCCGCGTCATTAATAAAAACAATCTAAATCAAACTTTTTAAAATCCGGTGTTTCATGAGATGGCATCACAGGCCAGTACATCTTTTCGAGCCTAAAACAACGTATATCATCACCGCTGGAACTATGAACAAGGAATACTTCTTCAAAGGAAGGGAAAGACTCAGCTTCCTTCAAGACAATCTGTTTGCTGTCACCTCGGAATTTAATTGGGAGCTTCAAAGCTGGGCTATCTTTTCAAATCACTATCATGTTATCGCCAAATCCCCGGAAAATTCAGACACCTTGAAGAAAATGATTCAAAAGCTTCACTCAGTTACCTCCATTAACATAAACAAGCTTGACTGCAAACCAGGAAGAAAGATATGGTTTGAATATTGGGATACCTGTCTTACTTATGAGAAGAGCTATTTGGCGAGGCTGCATTACGTCAATAACAATCCCGTCCACCACAAGCTGATGAGGACAGCATCGGAATATGAATTCTGCTCAGCTTCATTCATTGAAACACATACTGATAAGACATTTAGGAACAAAGTCATGAGCTTTAATTCTGAGAAAATAAACATAGAAGATGATTTTTAGATAGAGCGGAGCAAGCTCCGCTGGAGAAAAGCTGAAGCAAGCTTCAGCACTCCATAAATATTGCAATAATATGCTTATCGAAGTAAATTAAAACTTTACAAACTATAAACGGAGGTCCAAGTGAAAAAATATCTTTTCATCGCATCTCTCGCTTCCATCTTCATCGCCGCAGGATGCCTAACCACCAATCCTGAAGGTGCCAACGGCAGAACGATAAAGGATCTTAACCTGGTCATGATCAATGTGCAACCTGGTGAATTCGTCATGGGCTCGGACCAGTGGGCCGGAGACGAGAAACCCGCACACAAGGTCAGGATTACAAATGAATTTTGGATAGGCAGGACCGAAGTCACACAGGCCCAGTATGAGAAGATCATGGGAAACAATCCCAGCCTGTATGCCGGAGACAATTCACCTGTCGAACAGGTCAGTTGGAAGGAGGCCATGGAATTTTGCAGGAAACTGACTGAGAGCGAAAAGAAGGCTGGAAGCCTTCCCGCCGGATATGCATACCGCCTGCCCACTGAAGCTGAATGGGAATATGCCTGCAGGGCCGGAACCACCGGTGACTATTCCGGGAAGGTCGAAGATATCTCCTGGAATGGAACCAACAGCAAGAACAGCACCCAGGATGTCGCAACAAAGTCCCCGAATCCTTGGGGCATCTACGACATGCACGGCAACGTCTGGGAATGGTGCATGGACTCCTGCAACTACGGCGAGAACGGTGTTAGCAATGACACTTTCAAGGAAGGCCAGGTAAATCCATGTTCCGTAAAAGGAGACAACAAGCTCCTCAAGGGAGGAAGCTGGTGCTTCGATCCGAAACGCTGCCGCTCTTCTGCAAGATATGCCGACTCACCTGACTTCAAAGCCGCAGATATCGGATTCAGGATAGTGTTGGCGCAGGAAATTAAACCATAGGTTTAATAAGCTCCAAATTCCAAACACCAAACCTCAAACAATTTTAAATCATCAAACATGTCCAAAGAAGATCTCAGTTTGGAATTTTAATTTTAAAGCTTGGAACTTGTTTGGAATTTGGATTTTGGAATTTGATAATTTATGCAATCCACACCAAAAGGCCTTAGGCTCCACATAGGGATCTTCGGACGCCGTAACGTCGGAAAATCCTCGCTCCTCAACACCCTGACACGCCAGCAGGTGTCGATCGTCTCAGATGTCGCCGGAACGACTACAGATCCTGTCGAGAAACCCATGGAGCTCCTGCCGATAGGACCTGTGTTATTCATCGATACCGCAGGCATAGACGACACTGGCGCACTTGGAAAGAAGCGCGTTGATAAGACCAAAAAGATCTTCGATCGTACCGACCTCGCGATCATAGTAGCCGTCGCGGATAAATGGGGCTCCTTCGAAGAAGATATTCTTGAGGCATTCAAGGAAAAAGAAATTCCAGTAATCACTGTCCTCAACAAGTCTGACACTTCCAAGCCAACGCAGAAACTCATCAGCCGCCTGAATGCCTTAAAGATATCTTATGTTGAAACGGTGGCGACAAAAGGCAAAGGGATAAATGAGCTCCGTGACCTCCTGATTAAAAATGTTCCGGAGGAATTCATCTCCGAAAAGTCCATCGCTGGCGATCTGCTTCCACCGGGAAGCCTCGCGATGCTTGTCGTGCCGATCGATCTCGAGGCTCCGAAAGGACGACTGATCCTTCCACAGGTCCAGACGATCCGCGACATCCTAGACAACGATTCCTACTGCATGGTCGTGAAGGAACGCGAACTCCGGGATGCCCTCGAACGCCTGAAACGTCCGCCAAATATCGTCATCACCGACTCCCAGGGATTCCTCAAGGTCGCAGGAGATACACCGAAAAATATTCCTCTTACCTCGTTCTCGATCCTCTTCGCCAGGTTCAAGGGAGACCTTGACACCTTCGTCGAAGGTGCACTGGCGATAGAAAAGCTCAAACCGGGTGACAATGTCCTCATGGCCGAAGCCTGCACACACCATCCAATCGGCGAAGACATCGGCAGGATAAAGATCCCACGCTGGCTGACACAATACGTTGGCGGAAAGCTGAACTTCGAGCATACCCAGGGCTGCGATTTCCCGGAAGAAATTTCCAAATACAAGCTGATCGTCCATTGCGGAAGCTGTACCTTCAACAGAAGACTTCTGTTGTCAAGAATAATGAAATGCCGCGAGGCCGGAGTGCCGATTACAAATTATGGGGTAGCCATCGCCTACTCCCTTGGCATCTGTGAACGCGCCCTCAGCCCCTTCCCCGGAGCGCTGGAGATATACAGGAAGAAATCAAAGTAAATTCCAAGCTCCAAAATCCAAACAAGTTCCAACTTTCAAGCAAATACAGGAATAACCCAGCAAACTTAACTTCTGACAATCAAGAACACGTCTTGCGACGTTGACTATAAACATATTCAATAATGCATTCGTTGGTAGTTAAGCTCGCAAGAGCTGTTCTTATCGGAGCGCCGGCCCTGGTCGCCTTCGGCACCGCCAAAGGCGGGTAAACATCTTGCCGGCAACTTAAGCAAACTAAAGTTTGTACTCCAACGACTATTCCCGAGATTAACCGTTATATGCTAATTAAATGTTGGAGTACAAGCTTCAGCTTGTCTTAATTAAATATTTTTTGAATGAATTCTGATTCGTTCTCCTATGGAGAACGAATCCTTGGAGTGCGGTAGCGAAGTGAAACGAAGATACCGCTTTTCTTCTGCGAAGCTAGCTTCGCAGGGAACAAGGCTGAAGCTTTGCTTCAGCACTCCAAGGTCAGGCTTGCGCGCCTGACGTAAAATTAAAATCCCCTTGATTTCCCAGTTTCACCGCTGTAAATTTCTGTAAAACAGGAATTACATCTAATCATAGTTGACTTGGGCAATGAAATGAAAAGTATTTTTTTATTATTTGTAATAGCTCTTTCTTGTTCCTGTTCGAAACAGGCCACATTCCAAAAATATGAAAATCCTACTATTGGATTGACGTTGACCTATCCTGATAACTGGCAGGTTATGAAAAAAGACTTTTTGAAAGATGCGCTTGTTAATGTAAAAGATAAAAAAGGCCTCCCTCAGGAAGCAATAGACACTGCTAAGACATTTGCCCCTTTTGTAATCCTTACCCTGGGCAAACCTCAGAAGATCGATGGCGTTAACTATAATTCCAATATCAATGTCTTTGTCTTACGCGTACCCGAAGGAGAATTGAAGGACATTAATTTGGATGTATTGATTCCAAAACAAATCTCGGATATCAAAGCATCCATTCCCAATGTAAAAGTAACGAGTGGGCTTTTTCCATTGTCAGAATATCCTGATATCCATAACTATTCATCTCAAATCACTCTAGCCGATAGAGTTATCAATCAATATCAATATGCTTATTGGCATCCTCCATATTTTGTTCAAGTTACATTCAGTTACTCGCACCCAAGCGATGAGCTAGAACTCAAAAGAATCATCCAATCAATGAGGATTGAAAAAGCCGACAATTCGAATAAAAACAACAGCAAATAGTAGCGCTTCGCTTTATTCCCCTACTCCGCCCCGAAGAATGCGATCTTCGCACCGCTGCGCTCGAAGTTGAAGATTAATTCCGCGCGGCCGTCCTTCAGGATTTTGATCTTCATGGCATTGTCGCTTGTCTTTATTTTCCTGCTGACGCGGTTGGCAGTGACATAACGATATATTCCGCGGTTGTCGGTAAATGCACAGACAATTCCCTTTCCCGATTTCCCGATCTTCTCGTGGATCTCCGGATTGCAACCGACAAATCCTGAACGGACAGGAAACGCCCCGGTAACCTCTTCCCGGACCTGCTTGTAATATCCGAGGAGTTTTCCGTAGAGCTTCACGCCCTCCGGAGAAATCTTCGGGAGGTCGCCCCAGATTCCGTTCTGTCCAAGGATCATCGAGGCAATGTTTATCACCTGCGAAGATTCCGGATCGTCAGGAAGGTAATGGGTCAGAAAGAGCACCGACGGAATCCATCTGTCGATGCCAAGAGGCTTCCGGCAGAGGCGCGCGCGGGCCGGTCCGGGAAATACAAAGACGTTGCTCCCCATTCCGCCGCCCGGCGCGTATTGAGGATCATCAAAGCTGCGGTAATACGGTCCGTTGTTGATCAGAAAATATTTTCCGGATGCGAGGAAAGCAAGCCCGACGGAACGGTGTCCTTCGGTGATGTCGAAATCCACAATGGCCTCCGGACACGCCGCGCAGACCTTGTCGATTATCTTCGACATGAACCTGACCTGTTCGAAGGCGTAGCAGTCGGCGCGTTCCTCCTGCGAATTTCGCAGAGTGCCATGGAGGTGTCCCGGATCATCGCAGCCGAACTGGCCGATTGCGTCCCACTTGAAATAAGTCACACCGAGCTCCTTCACACAGCGGATAAGTTCGTCGGCAAAAGATTCCCAGTACGGGCTGCATAGGCAATATGCAAAGCTTTCCTCAGTCTCCCAAACCGGATGCGCTTCGCTTTTTTTCCCTTTCCATGACATGAGACAGTCGGGATGTTTCTTCGTGAGCCGGCCTGTCCGGGCCGCATGCGTCGGTGAGAACCAGAGCCCAAGCTTCATATTGTATTTTGCAAGCCTCTTGCGGATGAGCTCAAGTCCATGAGGGAATGTCTTCATGTTGACTTCCCAGTCTCCGGTCTTGCCGTACCAGCCAGTATCGATCACAAATACGTCAATGCCCATTTTATGAGCTACATGGATCTCCTCGAGCATCCTCTTCTCGTTCATGTGATCTAAATACTTGCCCTTGTTCCAGGCCTGATGGCGCTCCTGGAAGTTCCAGGTGTTATAGAATATGTAGGGTTTGCGGCTTTCGGCGTTCGGGCTCATCCGGCGCAGGACAAATTCTCGCCATTCCTTTGCAAGTTCGTCAATGTCACCGTCAACGGCACCAATATCGAACCATACGGTTTCGTATCCTTTACTTAAATCATAACCATCGTAGTAGTTTCCACGGACCGCGCGCAGTTCCATCTTCATGTTCGGGAGGAGCGCGTATTCAAGGAAACGGAACGGGGGCTGAGAACCGTGCTCATAAGCGCAAAGCCAGGAACTTTTTGAATCACTTCCGCAGAGTATCGGCCCCATCAAGGTCATCTTGTCCTTGAATGCCTGTTTAGAAACTTTTCCCTCCGTTGGAACGTAGCTGTGGATCAGTTCATCAAAGTCACTGAGCCTGACTTCCATGACTTCATCGGCAGGTTTCATATCGAGTGACAGATAAGAGATCGAATCGTGTCCGGATTTCCTTGTCAGCTTCGCATCTCCTGAGAGGACATAGCGAAACCTGACGAACGGTGATTTCTGCGAAGTTCGCAGGATTAGCTGGAGCTTCAGGCCAGGCCTGGATTTGATTTCTCCTTCAATCACATCCTCGGTGACATCAGGCATGACGTTTCGCTTTGCTTTTTCCCTGAAAGAACTTATGACAAGTGCAGCACTGCACCCGTCGATCTCGAAAATTGGCGCAGGAATGGAGAGCTTGCACCCTTGTCTTTTGTACGTCCAGAGCTGATTCTTGTTTCCGGTGAATTCGATCTCGACTTTTCCTGAAGATATTTTTGTTTTCATAATTTAAATCCAAGCATATGCCTTACATATAAATTCACAAAACCACACACTAAAGTGTGAACTCCAAATTTGGAGTCCAGCCTTTAGGCTGTTCCATGATTGAAACAGTCTTAACTTAGTATCATAACAGAAAGGTTATCCTTGCTCAATCAAACATATCGACCTTCGTCCGATCAGGTATCTTGAAGTCAGGGATCCTGACCTCACCTATCTGTGTTCCCAGAATTTCAATATCCTTTAAATTCCCCTCGCCCAGCCCTCTACTGGTGGCAACCTTTGTCGTGGGAACCTCCATCGGATCAAGGCCTATGATCGAGGAGCATACGGCATCGACGGAAATGGAATCGAAACCGGAGACCACTACTCCGATGTTTCTCGTCGGACCTTCAAGGGGGCCCTTGCCTTCCATGCCGACGATCCCGTCCATCACGGTAAGTTTTGGCCTCACAAGCCCATAAATATCTACAAGCATGTCACCCATGCTACCTGTCATTCTGGAAGTCCTGTGATAGAAGCTCTTGTGGTATCCGGGTGCAAGACCGAGCAGGTTCTTGACCGCACCGGTGAAAAGCACAAGCTCATGCGTCTTCAGCTTAGGCATGTCGATAATGACATCTGACTCGAGTGTGGTCTTGCTCAACCAGATCTTCTTCAGGAATTTGCCATCGGGATTAGGTTTCTCGATCCACTCCTCGTCGTCGAAGGAGATGGTCGGCACACCGAACTCGTCAGCAACTTCCCTGATCCCGACGCTGGAGAATGCTTCCTGGAAATGTTTCGTGAAATTAATCTCATCCTTGCTGAACATCGGCTTGTCTTCACCAGGAAGCTTGTATTTCATGACGTCCTTGATGTTTTCAAGCGTATACATGTTTTTCAGAAAGTCCCTTGCAGCATCGAAATCCCTGCCGATCATCTTGCCCTTCGCCTTGGTCCTCAGCTCATCCATTGCATTCCATCTTGCAGAGCCGCAACTCTCCCCGATACAGACCTTCGCGCCGGTATCTTTGAGGAGCTTCAGCACGCCCCTGATAACGGTAGGATGGGTCGTGACTGCCTTCTCAACAGGATACATGTCGGTGATGTTCACCTTGAGCATCACCTTGTCACCGCTCTTGATGATCTTGTCAAGCCCTCCGATCAGCTTCATGCTTTCTGCAACGGCCTCTTCGACCTTTAGCTTGTCGTAGTCATTACACTTGATTATTGAAACTTTTGACATTTTATCTGAATTCCTTTTTAACTATTTCTTCCTAAAAACAACCATGAACTCCTGGTTGCCCTTGGGTCCGAGGATGGGAGACGGCATGATCTCTACCAGCGAATATGAAAGCTCCTTGGTTGCGAATTCTGCAATTTCATCAACGCAGCGTTTCCTGACATTCTCGTCCCGGACCACGCCACCCTTCTCAATGTCCTTGCGACCTGCTTCAAACTGGGGTTTCACCAGTATGAACGCCCAACCACCCGGCTTCAGCAGCTTGTCGACCGCAGGCAGAACTTTCGTCGCCGAAATGAAGGAAATGTCCATTGTCATTACATCCACCTTCTCCGGCAGGAACTTCTCATCGACATATCTGGCATTCACGTTCTCGCGTGAGAGGACGCGGGGATCATCCCTTAGCTTCTGGTGTAACTGGGCGGTACCGACATCGACTGCATAGACCTTGATCGCGCCCCGCTGGATCATGAGATCGGTGAATCCACCGGTTGAAGCGCCGACATCCAGGCAGATCATTCCCTTCATCTCCGGCAGATGCTTTTCTATTGCGGGAAGCAGCTTGTAGGCGCCACGGCTGACATACGGGCATTTTTCTTCGATGGTGAGGACTGCACCTTCCTCGAAAAGTTCCGAGGCTTTCTGGACGACCCGGTCCGCCCCTGCCCTGACCTTTCCGGCAAGTATCAGGCGTTTCGCCTGCTCGCGACTTTCGCAAAGTCCCTGTCCGGCCAGAAGCATGTCAGCCCTGATTTTCATGTAGGACTTTCCCTATCAATGTTTGAAATTTCAAAAGACGTGCATAAGTTAGTCCCCTTTCCAATTAATAAAAGGGGGAACCAGAATGAAAAGAATCGCATTGTTTTCAGTCCTCGCCGCCGGTATCATGATGCTCGTTGGATGCACATGCGGAAGGACGCCGACAGGCTTCAGCACCAACTTCGGCGGAGCCATCTACGCTGACACCACTTATCCCAGCGTCATGCAGGAACCGATCAACCCGACAACCAGGAAGTATGAGGTCATCGGGAATGTCCATGGCACAAGCCAGTCCAAACAGTACTGCTTCCTTGTTTTGGTCGGCGATAACGGGATCAACGCCGCCTACCAGAACGCGCTCTCGACTGTCAAGGGTGCTGACGACATCATCGACGTCAAGGTCGACACCCACATAGAGGGATTTCTCAGCGTGGTTTACACTGTCTGTACGACTCACGTCTACGGCAAGGCAATCAGGTATCTGGACAAGAAATAAGGCCGTGGATGGATGGTTGGATGAATGGATGAGTGCTTTTTAATCAATCATCCAGACAGGATTATTTTTTATCGAACGCCTCGAGCAGCTTCTGTTTCTTTTCGCGCCATGACCAGAGCAGCGATGCTCCGGCGAAGAGGCATATGACGACGCAGAAGTATATGAAGACGTTCCCGTATCTGGTGTAGAATGTCAGGGGTGCATCGACGAGTACTTCGACCCTGAAGTTGGCACATCCCTTCATTTTCTGTAGTGGCTCAGGAATGCTCATCTTCTTCTGTTCGTCGTACCTTTCGGAGATGGACTGGACAATCGTTCCCAAGGAACTTATCACACAACTTCCGCTATTGTTCCCGGCCCTTATGATCGGACGACGTATTTCGACAGCCCTGAACACGGCATGCGCGAGATGCTGTTCCGGCTCGGAACTATTAGGATACCAGGCGTCATTGCTAATTATTACAAGAAGATTGGCACCGGCAAGTGCGCAGTTCCTGGAAAGTTCTGGAAATACATCCTCGTAGCAGATGTTCATTCCAGCCTTGACGCCCTCCTTCAGCTTGAAGATGGTATGTCTCTTGCCGGGTGTCAGGCTCCTGCCCATCCCAAACTTCTTCTTGATCCAAGGATAATATTCCCCAAGCGGTGTATACTCGCCCCAGGGTACGAGATGGATCTTGTTGTAGCTGTCGACTATGTCCGCATTTTTATCGATCAGGATTGCACTGTTATGGATCGGTATGTCCTCCGGTCTGACCGGGGCATAGACCTTTCCGAAATCTATCGTGCCAATGAGGAAAGGAATCCTGTTCCTTATGATGAGGCTACCGAGCCTGGTCCTGTATTCATATCCAAAATCATCAGCGAGATTGTACGGGATCGGCACTGCGGTCTCGGGCCAGATGATCACATCGGGCTTAAGCATCACCGCCACTTCGGAAAGGGACATGTACTCATCGAGCGCGAATTTCGCCTGCTGGTCCGTCGCCATCCTGCACTGGGGGATGTCGGCCTGGACAACGACCGCATCTAAAGTCATCTTCTCATGCTTGCCGGAAGTCCTCAGCACCGAATACGAACCCGAAATGAAGGTGATAGCAAGCAATAGTATCGAAACATAGAATGGCGCGGGACGCTCATATCTCCTTTCGACGATAATCCTTCTCCAGATATCCATCGCCATAGCCAGGGAGATATTGAAATGTATCAATACGAAGCTGAGACCGTATACTCCGGTGAACTCGCATATATTGAGCAGACCGCTGTTTCTCCACTGACTTACGGCAAGCAGGTTCCAAGGCATACCTGTTCCTATCCAGGTCCTGATCCATTCCAGCACGCACCACCATGCCGAAAGGATTATCACAAACAGGCATTGTTTCCAGGGACTATGCTTTTCCTTATAATAGAATTCTTTTTCCGCGTCATATCCCTTGAGCTGTATGTCAACCGGAACGAACATATGTCTTCTGAGCAATGGAACAGCCACAGCCCAAAAGGCAGGGAATAAGGCAAGTATCGCAGCGATTGCGAACGGCACGAACACTTCTATCTCCCTGAGCCAGATGAATGCCGCACACGACCAGACATATCCCCAGAAGAATCCTTCGATCCATGCCTGCTTGACAGTCCTTCCCCGGATCATCAGGAAAAAGGGGATCAGTCCGAACCAGCCTACAGCATGCCAGTTCAGCGGGGGAAACGCGGCTGCATAGAGCAATGCTGACGCAGCAAGAAGGATCAGTCGGAGCCAGGTCCTTTTCAGGCTGACCTCCCACCACTCATTTCCGGGTCTGGCGGACTTTGCTCCAAGTTCCGCTTCGCGCAGTTCGGAAATCGTCTTGTCTGTATTTTCAGTTTTAGTGTCCATTTTAAAGGTGCCCTAAAACTATTTGAGGTTTTGTTATTTTCAATGGAAAATGCGTCTCTTCCGGCGTATTTTATGTGTTTTCATTTAATTCGGACAAATACGATGGGCAGCAAGGAAATACTTAATTTCGACCATGTGGTGATCGGCAGCGGTCTTGCCGGGCTTTTCACTGCGCTACAGCTTTCGAAGCTGGGCACTGTGGCGGTCATCACCAAAAGGGCCGTCGACGAGTGCAATACCAAATATGCGCAGGGGGGGATTGCATGCGTGATGGACACGAAGGAGGATTCCTTCGAGGCGCATCTGAATGACACTATGACAGCTGGTGACCACCTCTGCAAAAAGAAGATCGTCAGTACCATAGTCGAGAATGGCCCTGCTGCGATAAAGGAGTTGATCGGTCTCGGTGCCCACTTCACTACACGTGGGGAAATGGGACACCAGCAGGACGAGAAGGATTTCGACCTGGGGCGCGAAGGTGGCCATACCCGCAGGCGCGTTCTGCACGCAGGAGACATCACAGGAGAGGAAGTTGAGAAGATATTGGTCAGGACCTGCCAGGCGACACCGAACATTAGGATATTCGAGCACCACATAGCAATCGATCTTATAACGTCCGGCAGGCTGGGCTGGATGGGCGACGACTGCGTCCTTGGCGCATACGTACTCGACATCAAGGGAAATCTTGTAAAGACCTTCAACAGCATGACCATCACCATCGCTACAGGCGGTACCGGCAAGGTCTATCTATACACCAGCAATCCCGACATAGCGTCCGGTGACGGCATTGCGATGTCCTACCGTGCGCACGCCAAGATATCCAACATGGAATTCCTGCAGTTCCATCCGACGATCCTCTATCATCCGACGGTGAAATCCTTCCTCATAAGCGAGGCCGTCCGAGGTGAAGGCGCAGTCCTGAAACGTCTTGACGCCAAGGGCAATCTTGTGGAATTCATGGATAACTACCATGAGATGGCCAGCCTTGCGCCGCGCGACATTGTCGCCAGGGCGATAGACAACGAACTGAAACGCAGCGGCCAGGCATGCGTCTTCCTCGACATAAGGCACAAGAAAGAGGATTTCCTGAGGCGTCGTTTCCCGAACATCTTTGAGAAGTGCATTGAGGTCGGCATCAACATGGCCAAGGATCCGATACCTGTCGTACCTGCCGCGCATTACTGCTGTGGAGGTATCAGTACCGACGTAAACGGATTCACAGGCATCTCCGGACTATATGCAGTAGGAGAAGTCGCCTGCACTGGTCTGCACGGCGCGAACCGTCTTGCAAGCAACAGCCTGCTCGAAGCACTCGTGGTTGCGAAGTTCGCAGCAAAGGATATTAAATCCAGCCTGAAGAAGTTCGCCGATGAGCGCCCGACAGGAAAGATCCCCACATGGAGGAGCGGAAACGCGACGAACTCAGACGAACTGGTCGTCATCGCCCATAACTGGGACGAGATCAGGAGGTTCATGTGGGACTATGTCGGAATATTCAGGACCAGCAAACGCCTTGAACGCGCGAAGAACAGGATCATGAACATCAGGCGTGAGATCGAGAAGTACTACTGGGACTTCCTTATAACTCCCGACCTGATCGAGCTCCGTAACATTGCGACTGTCGCAGAATTAATCATTGATTCGGCAATTTCCAGGAAGGAAAGCCGCGGCCTCCATTTCAACGCAGACTACCCTCAGAGGGAGAAAGGAATGGACTTCGTCGATACCGTAATACAGAAGCCGTATACATGAGGAAGTACCGGAGTGTCGGAGAACCGGCGTAACGGAGAATTAAACAGGGAAAACCACCAAGAGGAATCGGAGAATGGGTGAATCGGAGAAACGGCGATTAGAACACAGGAATATTCAATGTCCTCTTTGCCATCAGTATCCTCTCCCTGAAACCGACGACCGACGACCAACAACTGACAACTGTTAAAAATGCCAATACGATACAAGATAGCTGAACATGTGGTGGGGATAATAGAAAGCCTTCATAAGGCCGGTTTTGAAAGCTATCTTGTCGGCGGCGCGGTCAGGGATCTACTGATCGGGCTCGAGCCTAAGGACTATGACATCTCGACATCGGCCACTCCGGAACAGATCAAGCATCTCTTCGGAAGAAGGAAAGTGATGATCATTGGCAAGCGTTTCCGCCTTGCGCACTACTACCATGGCCATGAAATCGTCGAGATAAGCACGTTCCGCAGGAAACCGGACAAGCTCGAGCCGGTCGTAACGCCCGGCAAGAAGCTCATGTTCCATGACAACTCCTACGGCACATCCTACGAGGACGCATTCCGCAGGGATTTCACGGTAAATGCGATATTCTACGATCCGGTGAAGAACCAGATAGTCGACCATTGCGGACAGGGCATGACCGATCTCGAAAGCGGACTGGTCAGGATGATCGGAGATCCTGCCGAAAGGTTCATAGAAGATCCGGTCAGGATTCTCCGTGCGCTGAAGCTTGTCGGACAGTATGGATTCAGGATTGAACTTGGAACCGAGAAGCAGCTCATCGAGAAAATGCCCCTTATCGCAAACTGCTCGCACTCACGGCTAAGCCTTGAACTGGAGAAGATCCTCAAGAAGACCACCTGCGACAAGATCCTGAAGGTTCTTTACGAATATAATTTCCTCTCGTATTTCCTTCCTTACCTGCACCATCACTGGAACAGTCCTGAGAGAGAGGAGATGTTCAGGCTTCTCGAACTCAGGAATGCAAGGGTAGACAACGGCATTTACAGAAATAGCCTTTCCCTTTCTGTCGCAGCCATGGCATTCCCGTTCGTCTCTTCGGCTTTGGAGAAGGCTGATGATTCGCCTCTCTGGAAGTATTATCCGAGGATTGAAAGGGATATCAGACAGCTCGTCCTCAACATGTTCCGCCCGCATTCCTTCCCTAAACGCCTGATATTCTCCGTTGTAATGACGATCCAGCTGCAGACCGCATTGCTAAGGGACAAATCCCACAGGAGGACGTCCAGAAACCCACGCTACCAGCACGCGCTGGAACTTCACGAGATACTCAAGCAGACCGGTAAGATCCCATGCCAGGAATTAAAATAATGTCGTTTGCTACACTGCTCGCGATTTCTGCGAACTTCGCAGGCGCAGGTCTACTCGCCGCCAGCACTTACCATGTCGATGCGAATAATGGGAACGATTCAAATCCCGGAACATCTCCCGACAAGGCATGGCAGACGATCGACAGGGCCAACAAGGCCGGATTGAAACCTGGTGACAAGCTCCTGTTCGCTGGCGGACAGAAGATAAAGGGTAATCTCATCCTTGCAGCCGAAAGTAGCGGAACCAAGACAGCTCCAATACTTATCTCCAGCTTCGG
This sequence comes from uncultured Victivallis sp., assembly GCA_964600895.1. GTDB lineage: Bacteria > Verrucomicrobiota > Lentisphaeria > Victivallales > GWF2-50-93 > GWF2-50-93. Next base: position 57,295 of record CAZRKP010000001.1, on the reverse strand, counting down.
TAAAGGCCGCGCAACAATCGATGCCGGTGCCGGAAATGCAATCTCCCTGGATAAATGTAAATTCATATCCATTTCAAACATTGTGCTATTGGGATGCGGACGAAAAGACGGCAGCGACGGCAGCGGAATAGATCTTCAGAAAACCGAGGATGTCATGATAGACTCGGTAGAAGCTTCAGGATTCAGGATCGCCGGCGTCAATACTTATGCCGACATGAATACCAGGATCACGAGAGTGTCGGCGCATGACAACGGTTCCGCTGGGATCAGCGTATGCGGCTGGGAGAAGGACATTGCAAAGAACATTTACATTGGCTACTGCACTGCGGACAACAATGCCGGTGATCCCAAGAACAAGGACAACCATAGTGGGAACGGGATCGTGGTCGGGGGACTTGTCGGTTGCCTGATCGAGTTCTGCGAAGCGTCAAACAATGGATGGGACATGCCGCGCAAGGGGAACGGTCCGGTCGGTATCTGGGGTTGGAACTGCGACAAGCTGATCATACAGAACTGCATTTCGCACGACAACAAGAGTCCGGGAACGGACGGTGGCGGGTTCGATCTTGATGGCGGATGTAACAACTGCATCATGCAGTACAACCTATCCTACAACAACGTCGGCTGTGGATACCTGCTATGCCAATACAAGGGCGCCCCACCATGGAAAAACAACATCGTCCGCTTCAACATAAGCTACAATGACGGTTCAAAGAACATGAACAGCGGTATCGGATTATGGGAAGGGGACAAGGGAATCTCCGATGCCCATGTATACAACAATATCATCGTAAATCCCAAGCATGCGATTTATGCGACACATGATATAAAAGGGATCGTATACCGCAACAACATATTCATTTCAGGCAGCAATCTCCTGAAGGGTTCATTGAAGAACTCCAAGTTCGAGAACAACCTATACTGGTCAACAGATCCAAAGATATCTTTCCTCGTTGAAGGGAAAAACTCCACAAAGACATTCGATGAGTGGAGCAAGGCGACAGGACAGGAGATCTCCAATGGCAAAGTTCTCGGGATTTTTGCGGATCCCAAGCTTAAACTTCCGGCAAACGTAAATCTTCTTCCGACAGATCCTGCGAAACTCGCAGAACTGCCTTTCTTCCGCCCTGAGGCAGGCTCAAAATGCATCGGTGCGGGAATGAAGATCCATGATAATGGTGGAAAAGACTTCTCAGGGAAGCCTCTCACATCTTCAGACATAGGTGCCTTCGGGAAATGACACCTTATCACATGTATCCACCTGCGATATAGTTCTCGAGATAACGTATCTTGGCGGTCTTCTCATCATGCAGGCTCTTCAGGATGTCACCGATGGAAATGATTCCGGCAAGCCGTCCTTTGTCCATGATCGGAATATGTCGGATTTTCTTCTGGGTCATGGTCTTCATCAGGGATTCTATCTCGTCGTCTGGAATACAGATGACCAGATCCTTGCTCATCACCTGGTTCACCTTTATCCTGTCATTCTGGCAGGACGCGACATTCCTCAGGATATCGCGCTCGGTGATTATCCCCTTGACTCCAGATTTCTCGTCTATGACGACAAGGGCGCCGATATTGTGCTCGCAAAGCATTGAAACAGCATCCATCAATGTGGCCTCAGGACAGATGCAGTGGACTTTGTCCCCCTTCTCCTTCAGGATTTCAAACACTTTCATTTTTCAACCCTCCCATGAAAAATTTAATGTTTACCAATCTACTAAATATCATAGCACCTCTTCCTGAAAAGTAAAATCTTTGAAAAGAGACAGCCTTTTAAATATTTCTTGCCATTTAGCCCTATAAAATATACGGTACTACCTTATTAATTAATTTGAGGAATATTTATGACCAGCAAGGAACGCCTTGAAGCAGCTTTCACATTGAAGAAACCCGACAGGACACCGATACTCGGAGGGTGGATCGCCTGTCCGGAACACATAATGACTATAACCAGGACAACCGAAGACCAGTACTGGCGGGATCCCCAGGGAGTGAGCATACGTGCATACGAGATCCTCGGAACCGATGGCCTCGCGAACATCCTTGTTCCAAAGGAACGTGGCAGCTACCGTATCGTCGACCAGCACAGCTATGCCCATAGTGATTCAGGCAAAAGCCTCGAGGATACTGTCTCTGAAATCGAAGCAATGCCCTCACCTGAAAAGATCGAATCTGATTTCAAGTACGAAGAGGCATACGCCAAGTTCAAGGAAGACCTTATCAGGATGCAGAAGCGCTGTGGTGATATGATCTGGATGCCGGCACAGTGGGAAGCGGGAGCCAAAGTCACATGGTTCTTCAATTTCGGTTACGAAAATTATTTCTGTGTCATCGGTCTTTATCCGGATCACGCCAGGAAACTCATGGAAATAGGAGGCGCCCAGGGACGCTGCCGTTCAAAATTGATCGCCCGTGCAGTGAAAGAGGGAATTTTCCCGCATGCAGTATTCCTCGGTGAGGACATTTGCACCCAGCGTGGCCCGATGGTCTCCGTCGATTTCCTTGAACAATATTACGCCCCTCAGCTCAAGTATGGGCTCGAACCTCTGCTTGAGGCAGGCTGTCGGCCTGTCTGGCATTCCGATGGTGACATCAGGCTACTGATGGATTTCCTGATAGACTCAGGCGTACGGGGATTCCAGGGTTTCCAACCGGAATGCGGAATGAAACTGGAGGAGATCGTGAAACGCAGGACGACTGACGGAGAAAAACTTATAATATTCGGACCGCTCGCAGTAACTACGGAACTTCCTGTCTGCAGTCCTGAACAAGTGAAGGAGAAGGTTAGACATGCTATCGAGGTGTGCAAAGATCAGGCGTCTCTTGTCATGTTCACATCAAATACGATAAATCCCGATGTACCGCTGGAAAACATCATAGCCATGCATGAGGCGGTGAGGGAATACTAGTCAGCAGACGGTCGTCGGTCATCAGCTGAAAAGACAATAAATCATGAAAATGAAATACTCAGACATTGGGAATTACGCATGCTACGGCAGCAGGTTCCTTGCGGTAAGCTTCTCAACGAAGTTTCCAAGAATCGCACATCTGGGGATCGAGTCCGGAGGCAGGACGCGCCGGCAAATGGACTTCAACCTCTTAAAGCCAGGGCTTGGCGCGGCCCCATTCATATGGAAAGAACTCAGTGATATTCTTTTCTCATCAAAGTCCGATAGCAATGGGATAAAGTATATATGCAAGGGGAAACAGCCTGGAAGCTTAAGTTATCAGAGCAAGGATGAGAAAAATTTAAAAATTACAATAAATACACGAAAGCCTTTTTCAGGAAACTTCTTCGAGTTCTCCTTTGGGAACGATGTCGCACCAGTGACAACCTGGGCACAGCCTGCGGATTTCGCAATCCTGTCAACTAAAGGCGCAGACAGAAAACCTGACAAGGATGGCAAGGTCATAAACAGATATCGGTTCCCCCTTCTCCTGCACTTTCCCGATCATGGCCTTTTGAAGATTGAATGCGACAACGAGGATGTCATCTGCGTCGAGGAACTCATAAAGCTCAAAGAAATGACAGGGCTTTGTCTCGGTTATAAGAACAATGGATATCACAACCAGATGTTCGCCTACCACCACGGAGCAACTGTCCTGAAGTTCCGTTCACTGAATAAAATCAAGAAAGTCTCATTGACACTCACAGTTGAAAAGGAGAATTATCCGCAGATAAAAGGCCGTAACTTTAGTGCCCCTAAATGGAACGGACTGAAGCGCTGCTGGATGAACAACTTCACTCTTCAGAAGCAGTCTTTGACGATGGGCGACAATATTGCACTCGGAGGGATTGCGCATCTCGCAATGCATTTCAAATCCGACCTTCTTCTGCACACCCCTGCCCTGCCAAACGGATTAAAGGTGCAGGATTTCCTGAAACGTGCCATCATGATCAGCTTCGAGAAATGCCGGTCGGAATCTGGAGAGATCAACTGGGAATACCAGGACAATCCCCATAAGAAGCAGAAAATGGCCTCGTTCATTGATTCAACCCCGAGTGCAATCATTTCTCTATGCAACTCATTCGCCTGGGACAAGGATGCGAAGTTCGCAGAAAGATATATAGACAGGGCTGTCAAAGCGGCAAAGTTTCTCATGCAACTCGATGAAGATGGCGACGGGATAATCGAGGTTCCTTTCCACGGGAATTATTTCGAGGAGGTTCATGGCCGGAACAGGAACTGGTGGGATAACTTCGCATTCGGGCACAAGGATATTTATTTTAATTTACTCTGCCATCAGGCCCTGCGTCTTCTGCTTGAGCTACAGAAAAACCTCAACTCAGTGGATGCTCAAGAAGAGATAAGGAACTTCCTAAAAATGTTCGATGCTAATTTCGACAAAACCTTCTTCAATCCGAAGACCGGAGTGTATGCAGGTTGGATCAGTCGTGATGGAAAGATCCACGACTACATGTTCACATTCGCAACTGCAATGGCAATAAACGAAGGAATAGTTCCAAGGGAGAAGGCAGTCAGGGCAATGAAGATCCTTCTACGAAAACTCGACGAGATGGGTTTCGGCGATTTCAAATATGGGATTCCCGGCCCTTGCATCCCTGTCGCTACAAAGGATACTATCAGCTGGGATTTCATGGGGAGATGGCCTCGATACGAAAATGGCGGACTATGCGGGCAGACCGCATTCCATTTCATCCAGGCGCTCAATAATTGCGGACTTCGCAAGGAAGCTGACAGGATACTTTTCACGATGCTGGACACTTTCGAGAACGAACCGACGCATTCTGGCCTGATGCCCGGATATATGAAGAGCATCGACTGGCGTACAAAGGAAGGGAATCCCAGCGGATACAATTACCTAGCCGACAACTATTATTTCCTGCTGGCGGCGGTAACAGGGCATTTTGGGATTTAACAATGTGATACAGGCCTCTGGCCTGTATTTATTTCTTTATAATTACAGGCGAGACGCCTGTACCACGTTCTAAAGAAGGAACCTATGAAGATAAATTCCACTGATTCGATCTTGCCGTCAACTTTCAAGGCTATAAGATTCAAGGAGAACCCTATCATCCGCCCTGGAATGCCAGGCCTGGAGGGCGAAGATGGTGCAAACATAAATGGTCCATCGCTCATTCGTGTTCCGGACTGGGTCGAAAAGCCTTTTGGCAAATACTATCTTTACTTCGCCCATCACAACGGAAAATATATACGGCTTGCCTACGCCGATTCACTGGCAGGCCCTTGGGCGATTTACAAGGGAGGTGTTCTTAGTGTGAACGACATGAAGAGCCATGTCGCATCGCCTGATGTCCATGTAGACATGGAAAAGAAGGAAATCCGGATGTACTTCCACAGGCCCGGGGTGGTAAAAGGCTTTCAGGAATCCTTCGTGGCGCTTTCCAAGAATGGGTTGGATTTCACAGAACGACCTGAGGTTCTCGGTTCCTTCTATTTCCGCGTTTTCAAATATGGCGATTGGTACTATGCATTCGCAAAGAATGTCAACATAGACGGCACGATCTACCGTTCCAAGGACGGGCTTTCGAAATTTGAGAAAGGTCCGAGCTATCTTCCAGGTGTACGCCATACCGCCCTCTGGGTGGAAGGTGATACATTGAACCTGGCATATACGATTGTCGGCGAGAAGAACACTCCTGAACGGATATACCTGTCGAAGATCGATCTGAAACAGGACTGGCTCCAATGGAAACCGTCATCACCTCAGCTGTTGCTTGAGCCCGCAGAGAAATATGAAGGTGCGCATAAACCTTTCATGCCTTCAGATTACGGCAAGATAAACGGAACAGTAAGACAGCTCCGGGATCCTGCAATTTTCGAGGAGGATGGGAGACGGTATCTCCTTTACTCGGTTGCAGGGGAAAGTGGAATTGGAATTGCGGAGCTGAAATAGTAAAAGTATGTTGAGTTCTAACCCGACATTATTCTGGCGGTTTAAAAACCGCCCTACTAAAGTTGTCAGAACACCTTACTGTCCAGACCTAGAACCTGCCCAAGGAGTTTCATGTCATCGACATGGTCGCCATAGACGATCGCGGTGTGTTCACGTGAAATATTCGCAACGAATCCTTCAAGATCCCTGAACTTAAGCAGCGCGGAGGACTCGCAATGCGGCATCCCTTTGTGACGTGTTGTCTCAAGAACTTCAGCATCTGCGATCAGCAGGGTCCTGCCGTCGAACTTGAGCTCTACCACTGTGATCTTCTGCTTTCCCTTCATGTCACTGTCAATCCCACACCCCCTGCCATCGCGTTTAATCTCATAGGTGCCGCCCCAGTCCTTGAGGACAGCCTTGCCGGTGGGCGTCATTTCCGGCGAAACCACACCGATGAATCCGCAATGTGCGAGTCTCGCAATGTTCTTCCAATCCTTCTTCGGATATTTCCTGTCGGGTGAAAGAGGATTTCCGAAATGATCGCTTAGGGCGCCTATATATGAGACAGGATACATGTTCGACATCATGCAGGTCTTATCGAGGAAATACGTCGTGAGCACCATGCTCATCATTGCACAGAAGTCACCGTCGCAGGAGGCGATGTAACCGTCCTCGCGCAGGAGCGACTGGGCCAGACATGGGACATCGCGTCCGCCTTTTGTGATGAGATCACCGAAGCAGTTGACACCGAACCCTAGAGCTTTTTCTTCCTCGAGAATAACTTTGATTCCCAGATAAGTACGCAATGCTTGTTTGAGGTCTGCAGGTTTCACGGTTGCAACTTTGTATCGATCTTTTCGCTTTTGCCAAAGCTTTTCAACTTCGGCTTCCGAGAATCTGCCATAAAGCTTTCTGATATCGTCAATCGGCCTTACAATGATCTCCGTTCCGAGCCCCTTTTTGATCAGATGTCCTGCGGCATTCGCGTTCCAGGGGAAATTCTGCTCGCCGAAGACTACTATTTTAGATCCCTTCAGAAATCTTTTCATCGCGAGTGCGCGGAGAAGTGAGATTCCCTCGCGCTGGTTCTTCACGATATGGACATCAACGCCAAGTGCACGCAGGAAATCACGTGCCGACCATCTCCAGAAATCTGGTTCATCATATTCGATCAGCGGCCAGAAGATGAATGGGAGTTTCCGGGCAACAAGCGGTCGGGGATGCGAGTTCCAGATTTCAGTGGGATATGCAGTAATGCTGACCGGGAGGATTCCGTCGGCATCTTTTCCAAGCCCCTTAATAACCCTTTCCCAATGCTCAGGAGATTTTATCGCAATCATTTCGTTGAGAATGCCGTTGCCTTCAATGCGTTTTGCGAGTTTCGCAACATCCACGTTTGGCTTGCCTTCCTTCGCGAGAACCGGCTGCAGCTTTGCAAGCGGTCGTTTCAGCCATGGCTTAGGCTCCTCGGCCAGAAATCTTTCAACATTCTTAGGCATTGAGAAATATTCCTTAATTAAAATTATACTTTACCGGTTCTCGCAGTATTTTCCCGTTTGTAGCGATCAGTTTCTTATACCAGTAGTATGAATCCTTCGGAATCCTCTTCAGCGTCTGGTAATCTGTATATACAAGTCCGACACGCACCTTGTATCCCATCGCCCATTCGAAGTTGTCCATGATTGTCCATTGGAAATATCCCTTTACCGGTACACCTTCATCGATCGCCTTCTCAAGTTCCACAAGATATCTGTGGAGATAGTCGATGCGCTGCGGGTCGTGAACCTTGCCGTCAAGGTAGACGAAGTCAAGATTCTGGTGTCCGTTCTCGGTGATGACGATCGGTTTCTTGTAGCGCTTGTAGAACCATTTGGAGACCCAGTACATGCACGGCGGATTCACGAACCAGTCGTCCTGGGAGGTACGGTTGTAGCCGGCCGGCGGAAGAACAGCTTCAGGCTTTCCATCTTTTCCTGCTCGCACATAGTCGCCGTAGTAGATGTTCATACCGCAGAAATCCACGGGTGAGGAGATCAGTTTCATGTCACCAGCTTTTACTTTAGGAGCAAACTTACCCAGTGATTCGAGTCCGTCCTCTGGATATTTTCCGAGGAATACCGGATCCATCCACCATGCGTTTGTCATAATGGGATTATATGCGGCACTATTCAAAGCCTCCTCAGCGGCTTTGATATCCTCAGGCTTGTTAGTGTATGGCACAGGACGCTGTCCGCATGGAGCAAAACCGATTAGCGCAGGCTTCTTTGAGTTTGCCCGAATTGCCTGGACGGCTTTCCCGTGAGCGAGCAGGACATTGTGAGCCCCCATCGCACATTCTCGAGCTGGAAGCTTGAGTCCGGGCGCGTGCCAGCCCTGCAAGTGCCCGCCCCCGAGGAAGCAAAGCGGTTCATTGAGGGTCATCCAATGCGCAACCCTGTCACCGAGTTTCTCGACAACGACCTTCGTGTAATATGCGAACCAGTCGGGGCTGTCATGGTTGAGCCATCCCCCTCTGAGAAAAAGTTCATATGGATAGTCCCAGTGGAACAGGGTAATCCATGGCTGGACGTTCGCCTTGAGGAGTTCATCAACGAGACGGTCGTAGAAATCAAGCCCTTTCCTGTTGACCTTGCCGTCGCCGTCAGGAATGATACGCGGCCAGCTGAGGGAGAAACGGTATCCTTTGACACCGAGATCTCGCATGAGCTTCACATCCTCCTTGTAGCGGTGGTAGTGGTCGCAGGCTACATCGCCGGTATGCCCATGGAAGACATTCCCCGGTGTCCTGCAGTAAATGTCCCATACGGACAGACCTTTTCCATCCTCTTCTGAAGCGCCTTCAATCTGATATGAAGCCGAAGCAACTCCCCATACGAAATCTTTTGGATATGGCATATGAATTTCCCTTCATGAAGATTTCCATGCAACCGATTGCAGAATAAAGTACTATGGAATTGCCATCTTTCCAGAAGACAATATCATTTTCCATAAGTGTGAAGAAGACAGTGCCTACTTACTCAATATAGGCGCCTTCTTCTTTAAGACGTTTCCTGAGGAGCTTCACATCGATCTTGTGAACGTCGCAGGACTTGGACTTCGCCGCAAGACATGCGGCCATTCCAGCGGCTTCACCCATTGCCAGACAGACCGGCATCACCCTCGTGCTACCTTGGACAGGCCTGTCAGTTGATATGGATCTTCCAGCCACAAGGACATTCTTTAGCTTCTTCGGAGTGAAGCAGCGGTAAGGTATCCCGTGGGATTCGCCTGGACCGTAACGTCTGCTGGTCTTTTCGAACTTTTCAAACCCCTTCAGGGCTTCCTTGATGTCTTTCTTTGCCGTATGAACATCGATGAAATAGCTGTTACGGCATACTTCATCGGGGAATGTCCTCCTGGCGTCATAGTCATCAATTGTCAAAACATAGTCTCCTATTATGCGGCGAGTCTCCCTGGTTCCGATCAACGGGGCGGTAGCGACCAGATGTGCATTTGCAAAGGCCTTGGGATGATACTCCGCCAGAGCATCCCTGAACTCCATCGCCTGCTTGCGTCCTTCCGACATAGCCTTGGAAACTGAGAGAGGATCTGTATTGTCAATGTCCCAAAGGTGCCCGGCGTTGAATCCCACGGTGCCAGGACCAACAATATTCGAACAGAGGTGAGTGTCCTTTATGTGGGGATATTTTCCGGATGCCGCAATCTTGTATATCGGGCTGTTCTTGTTTCCGGGATGGAGATTGGGGCCATGTCTGTAGGCATATTCATCAACGTTGCTGAGCATAAAGCAGAGGGTAACAGGCTGCATTTCCCCTGACTGATTGCCCTTCTCGAAATCCGCACCGGCCCATGCGGCGAGATCCGCATCGCCAGAACAGTCAACAAACACCTTCGCCTTCAGCGCCTGCAGTCCGTTCTTGTTTGCAACTACAATGGCTGCAACCTTGCCTTCATCGTCCGCATCGACACCACAGAAGAACGTATTGAAGAGGACTTCGGCACCAAATTCCCTCAGGAGATCGTCATAGACCCTCTTGAGCCTTTCAGCGTCGATGGGAACCCATTCTGTCGCCTCCTTGGCCACGTGAGCCATTCCCTCCTTGGCGGAGGAAAAGACCTTTTCCGCCATTCCCTTATAAACAACCTTCTGCTTGTCTGAAAAAGGGCACCATGCAGGGATAAGGCCGGAAGTTCCCATTCCACCAAGGGTTCCAGTCGCTTCTACCAGGAGAGTCTTTGATCCCTCGCGCGCGGCAGAGGCTGCAGCAGTGCAACCAGCTGGTCCGCCACCGACGACTATTACATCCCATGAACCTGCAATCGGAATTCCCATTTTATCAATCTTATACCTGTTTGTCATATTTCCTCCATTTAATATCTATTTTCTTATGGCATCTACATTATCCTCGCAGTATGATATGTCAATATCAACGGATATTCCGCATTTGTCATATAATTGTCTATATTTGTCATTAAAGGCGGCTATACGGAAAACAAAAGCTCTAGAATTACAGAAAAGATCAATAAACTGGGACTTTATGACTGGGACCAGCTTAACTGTCGTCTGTTTTGGATCTACGATGATCTTGTTCCGGCTGTCGGCTCCGGAAGAAAGGGTGTCGTTTCCAGATATTCCGCCTGGCTCATCAAGGAAGGTGGCATTGAGTTCGGACTCTCAGATGAGTCCTTGATGAGGCTAGAAAAGGGTTACTGGGTATTCCCCCCGCTTGGAAAACGCAAGGACCAGATATTCTCTCCAGGCACACGGATTCTCTCCCTGAACTTCCTCGCGGAATGGCCTGATGGCAGACCTTTAATATCCTATGACCGCTTCGTATACTTAGGTTCGAAGAAATATCCTGCTCTGCAGAAGTGTGCGGAATCCCTTCTTGACACTGCGCAAAAGCAACTCAGCATCCCTGTCAGGAAGGAGAAGGAAGGGTTGGATATCGATTTCATGACCTTCACTTCCATAAAGGAGAAGTTCTGGAAATGGCTTGGAGCATGGGCCACCATAATGGAAGCAGAAGGATACGCCTATTCAATCCAATCGCCCGTAGATGGACGGGTTCAGGCAATAATGAAGATTCTCGACGGCATGTCGTTCACAGGAGAAATACCGTATGATTATTTTGAAAGCACGGCTTCACTAGGAAAGGTTCAGATCGACAGGCTATTCGTCCGGGAACTTGGCACCACTCCGAGGAAATATCTTGAGAGGCGCCTGGTGAACTCGGCAAAGCAGCTGCTGCATGGAACTCAGATGTCTATAAAGGAGGTCTCTGCAAAGATCGGATTTTCATCTGACGCCCATTTCTGCGCCTGGTTCAAAAGGCATGCTGGAACATATCCTGCAAAGTTCAGGGCAATGGCTGAAAGATAAACATATAAGGAACATAAAGTTCCAGAATTCGCCATTTCACGATTGCAGTGCTATTGTCTTGTGGTGAGTAAATCAAAGGAGTATCCCCATGACACTATGTCCAATCGCAATTATGGCCGGCTGCAAGAAATGCATCTTCTTCAAAATCTGCTTTCTCAAAGGCATAATCGGGGATTACAAGAAAGAGGAAGAGAAGAAGAAGGATGAGAAGAAGCCATAAGTCCGGATTTTCCGGCCGTCAGTTCTCCGAGATCGAGACTTTCTGGAAGTGTTCGAGGTCTCGTCCAAGGAACTTCTTTGCCTGCTTGAAGAACGAGTCGGGCATGTCAGTCACATAGAACCTTTCAGTTCCAGTGGATGACTTGCTTGCCGAAAGTGAATTCTTCTTCAAATATTCCTCTGCGAACTTCGCACAAGCCTCTGCACTGTCAACAATCCTCACCTTCTTGGAAAGAAAATTCTGGAGGGATTTCTTAAGCAATGGATAATGAGTGCAAGCAAGAAGCAGCATGTCAGGAAGTTCCTTCTTGAGCGGTTTCAGGTAGAACTCAATTGTCAGACGGCTAATCTCGTTGTCGGCAAGCCCCTCCTCCACTATCGGCACGAAAAGTGGACAGGCAATCGTCCTTATGCTGATCCCATGGTCCACGGCATGTATACCGCGCCGGTATGAGTCGCTGCTGGCAGTCGCCCTGGTGCCAATGACAGCAACCGATCTTGGTTTTGCCTTGAGGCATGCGGACACGCCGGCCTCAAGCACGCCTATCACTGGTACATCTGCGAATTTCGCACGGATCTCCTGAAGGGCGATTGCTGATACGGTGTTGCATGCGACGACGATCAGTTTCACCCCCTTTGAAACAAGGAAGGAAGCATCCTCAATTCCAAACCGGATGATATTAGCAGGCGACTTGTCGCCATATGGCACACGGGCAGTATCACCGAGGTAGATTATATTCTCATTTGGAAGCGCTTTCTTCATCGCCGCCACGACAGTCAGACCACCGAGTCCAGAATCAAAGATACCGATTGGACGGTTGTCGAATTTCGCTGAAGCCGATACTTTTTTTGATTTCATAGTGCATGTAAAATAGTACGGCATGGAAGGAGATTCAATATTATTGCCCAAGATACAACTGGAGTTCCATGAATAATGCCCTTATTCCAATTGTTCCAGTTTGAAAAGTTCTCTCACGAGAAGTAGATATTAAGCTTGTGTCAACTACTCTCGGTCGTACTTTTCCATTAAGCAATTAAGTGGAGGTTCTGGCATGAAAAGCTTCAGCAGGCGTGAATTCCTGAACATGACCATGTATGGAACCGCAGCAGGAGCGTTCTTCCCACATAGGATATTTGCCGCGGATCCAGCAAAGAAGCCCTTGAACATAATGCTCATAACAGCTGATGATCTGAACTGGGATTCGATGGGTGTCTACGGCTGCCCGATCAAAGACATCACCCCGCACATTGATAAACTGGCTTCAAAGGGCACGAGGTTCAACTACGCATATTCCACAATTGCAGTATGCCAGCCTGTCAGGGCTACGATGCACACCGGTCTTTACCCGCATCGCAGCGGCTGTGAAGGATTCGAACCTGTCAAATCCGACGTAGTAATAGTAAATGAGATTTTCCATAAGGCCGGATATCTCATTTCCATGTTTGGCAAGAATGGACACTACCAGCCGCACGCGAAGTACCATGTCGATTTCGAATGGCAGGCAGAACAGGGAAACAGGAATCCGGAAAAGATTTATGATTTCACCAAGGAGTTCCTCGAAAAGGCAAAAAAGGATGGAAAGCCCTTCTTCAATCAGATAAACTGCGGGGATCCCCACAGGCCATTTTATGGCGCACCTGGTGGCAACAACACCAGACCGAGCCGCATAATCACTCCTGAAGAAGTACCGGTTCCGAAGTTTCTTGAAGAACTACCTGATGTCAGGAAGGAGGTGGCGCAGTATTTCAACTGCGTAAAGCGTCTAGATGACTGCATAGGCATGGCAATGAAGGCCCTTGGGGAGAGCGGGATGGCAGACAATACTCTCGTGATGTTCTATGGCGGCGACCATGGCATGTCATTCCCCTTCGCGAAATCGAACATGTATGAGCAGAGCAACCACGGTGGACTGATAGTGAACTGGCCTGGTGTCACCAAGCCGGGAACAGTCGAGGACAAGCACATGGTCTCGACTATCGACTTCACTCCGACACTGCTGGAAGCTGCAGGACTTGAGGCCATCCCCGGAATTGACGGGCGTTCATTCGTTCCTATTCTCAAAGGAGAGAAACAGGACAAGCGCGATCAGGTCTATACATGCTACTATTACACTTCCGCCGGTAAATGCTTCCTCATGAAATCAGTCCGCACCATGAACGACTCATATATCTGGAATGCCTGGAGCGACGGGGAGACGACGTATAAGGCCGAGAACATGGCAGGGCTCTCCTGGAACGCGATGGTCGAGGCGGGAAAATCGAATCCTGAGATCCAGAAACGCGTTGATTTCTATCTCCATCGTGTCCCGGAGGAATACTATGACGACCTGAAGGGCAGCTGTGAGAGGACGAATCTCATCAATGACAAATCATATGCAAAGCGGATAGATGCCCTTCGGGCCGAACTCCATAAGTTGCTGGACAGCACCAGTGATCCGGCGTCAAAGATATTTGTTAAACGCAATGACAAGGAAGCAGTCAGGCAATTCATAAAGGATATCTCCGAATCCCACAAGAAAACATCCAAAAACAAGAAAAACAAAGATGACAATGAATAGGGCAATTCATCTTGCCGCAAGATTATCTGGAATATCAGGAGCTCTAATATCTTAGTGAAAAGCTTAAGTTCTATTCTTCCCGACTGATGAAATCTTCTCCTTCACAAATGCTGAAACCGCATCGGCAAGTCTTTTGCGGAGTTCGCAGGCTGCAAGAGCCAGGACATTGCGGGGATTGTATTGAGATTCTATTTCCGGCTTATTATGAAGGATGCCAAACTTCCTTACGCTCAGGATTCCTTCGGGAAGCTTGGAAAGATCTATCAGTTCCGGCCTGAATGCCATGAGCATCAGGGTTTCACTCATGCCTGCATGCCCGCCAACCTTCATGTGTTCGTGAAATGCCTTTACAAGAGCACCTGTCTTGATGAAAAAGACGTTGAAACCATCCCTTGTCTCTTCTTCAGCAATTTTGGCGAGAGTCTCACATTGACCGCCGCCCCCATGATGGCACAATATGAAGGCGTATTTGAATCCCGACATCCTCACCGCATCAAGACGGTTCTTCACAGCCAGTTTCATTTCCTGAACTTGGCTGTACTCGCTCGAAACTGGCAGTTCCGGAAAACGCATGCCGAACACCTTGTCCCTCTCATCAAATCCCCACATATTGAGCTGTTCCTTGTTCCGATACTGATCTAGCCCGAAGGAGAGCGCCCTGAAATAAATCCCCCCTGTAATTTCTGCGGCCATCTCTGCCACTCCCTCGGAGATGAGCGCATCAGTTCCCAAAGGCAGATGATAGCTGTGCCATTCAAACGCCGGCGAAACGGGAATAAAGGCGCATGATGACTTTTGACTTGCCTCGGTAATCTCACATGGAAGCATTAGGTCTGAAGATTTATACATTTTGTGTTTTATGAGTTTTTAGTTTTATTCCGAGTATTCGAGAAATCTGGAGTATAGCATTTATTCGAGCCGACCTGCTGGATGAATCCATTTTCAAATCCCAGTCGCTCAAGCTGGTCAAGGGCGAAATCATATTCGTCCTGTGTAATGCAGCGGTTCATCTCGGGATGCTTCTTCGCCTGATGCGTCGGATAATACTGCCCCATCAGGCTGATATAGGTTTCGTTTCCGAGATTGTCATGGATCCATTCAAGTATCTTTTCGATTTTGTTGACGTTCCCGGGCAACACAAGCAGTCTAACAAGCAGTCCTTTCATGGCTACCCCGTCATTGAGTTTCAGGTAACCGACCTGGCGGTGCATCTCAAGCATTGACTCCATTGCATACTTTGGATAGTCCGCGGTTCCTGAATATTTTATTGAGCTTTCCGGATCAAAATATTTGAAATCCGGCATGTAGATATCAACAAGTCCTTCAAGTGTCTTCAATGTCCCGGCAAGTTCATATCCACTGCTGTTCCATACGATCGGTATAAGGAGGCCTTTCTTCCTGGCATCGGCAATCGCATCCTTCAGCAGGTGGGAGTAATGCGTTGGCGTCACAAGATTTATATTATGCGCCCCTTTTTCCTGCAGCAATAGCATTTTTGAAACCAGCTCCGGAATCGAACATTCATCACCCCAGCCATATGCGCTCAATTCAAAGTTCTGGCAGAATATGCACCGCATGTTGCAGTGGGAAAAGAAGATCGTTCCGCTGCCATTACTACCGCTGATGACCGGTTCTTCCCCGTAATGAAGCTGGCATGTGTTCAGTTTGATTTTGTTAGCGGCACCGCAGAATCCAAGATGTGCTGTCCTGTCAACATTGCATCTTCTTGGACATATGTTGCATTTCCAGGTCATTTGGCCTTCTGCGGTGACGAAATGAATTTCGAGATGTATTCGCTACGCTCGACCAGTCGTTCCTCGGCACGACGGAGAGCGGTCTGCTTCTTGGAGGGTAGACGGGCGATATTGTTTTCCTCAAGAAGGCCTTTCTCCACCTTTCCGATGAACTTGTTGATTACAGACGAATCGATCGGCTGGGGATTTGCCGCCCAGGTTCTCAGGAAAGTCTGTTCCGGCATTTCCTTTTCCTGTATCTGTGTCTTTATCGGACGAGTTCTTGTGCCGAACTGATATCCCTTGAGGGCTATTATCAGGCTTTCGTAGTCAGTCGTCTCGCGGTTGAGCCTGATGTATTTGTATTCCATGACTTCGGCGGCCTCGCTTTCCTCCTGATCCGACTTGGCGAAATGGAACTTGCGATCTGAGAAGTTCAACGATTTGTTCATGTTGGTATCAAGTTCGCCGTCATATATGCGCCATTCGCGGAGTTTCCCGTCTGTATCCGGTCTTATGTCACCACCGAGAAGAAGTAGACATACCAGATCATCCTCATCATGAGCCTTCTCACTGATATTGCTCCGCCTGCCCTTTGCCAATTCCATGGAGATATGAAGGCTGTGAGGTGGGATGTCCGTGAACTTCACCGCCTCGTTTATCAGTTCGGACATCCCCCATGGGCATGCAAAGAGCGGACGAGAAAGATCGCCGACGATCTGGTAGCGTCCGAGCGCGTATTCGAAAAATCCGCGGTGTCTTTCCTGTCCGACAGTTATCTGCTGGTGTGAATCGACGTGTCCGCCGAGGCGCCATGCCCTTCGGAACATGTCGAAATCCTTGAACCAGTGGAATCCATCGTACACCTTGTCTTCTCCGGGCTGGGCGTAGACGGCCCGTTTTCCGAGGCAGCTGAACTCCAGTTCTGCACCGAGAGGCGTAGGCGTAGGATACCAGTTCTCCTCGACATATTCGATGATAGGCTGCATCGACTTGGAATTGTATATGCTGTCTGATATTTCAATTGCGGATTTCGCATAATCCCTGTAGTTCCTGTCTGGAACCACGGTATCAAGCGACTTTTCCCTGAACATCTGGTTTATGATCTTCGAGTGCCTGTTATAGTAGAGCATCCCGAGGAGGATCGCGAGACCGTGCCTGAAATAAGGCTGCGCGATGCGCACCGCGTCCAGGTATTCATGCCGGACAGCTTCGACGATCTGATTGAATACTATGTGCTGGCATGCAAGCCTAAGGTAATTGCCGGCATATGGGAGCAGTTCCTGGTTCTTAAGGAGATCCTTCAGATGAGGAGGCCTGGCATCCTCAAGCGCCTGGATCATTATGTAGTTGCATATGTAGTTTCCTTCGAAATGAGACTGGATTATCTCATCCACCGCTGACCCCATTAGCTCGTGGACGACACGGCGGTTGATCTCGGATTTTTCAGTATCCATCTCGTCGATTATGGCGTCTACCTTCCTCTCGATGAAGCGGCTATACCTGTCCTCGAACTTGACTTCCCTGCCGAACGATTTCTCCAGGGCGCTGATGTTTCCGACATAAGTCATGCAACGCTGGCGTCCCCTGGACGTCCTGACGACGACCACCTGTCTTTTGAAGAGCTGGCCTTCGACCTCGAAGTCATCGAGCACCTTGAGTTCCTCAGGCGTCAGTCCCTTGAGGATCCTGCCTTCGGTGACGGCTCCGTGCTGTTTGACGATGAAAGGGAAGCTCCATACCGGAGCAACGCGCATATAGTGGAACAGCTTGGAGGGAACAGACGGGACAATTCGCTTGAGAAGGAGTTTGACATGGCTGTCGTCCATCAGCGTGCCATAGACAAAAAGTTCCGCCCTGCCCTCCTTACCGCTCTTAAAAGCCCTCTTGATCTCTTCTGGGGAGGCGGCACGGGCTGACTTTCTGGAGGTATTTTTCTGCATTAGGGTACCAGGAGCAATGCCTCCTCGTCGCATTTGTCCAGTTTCGGGCATTTTGAGCAGTCATACCAGATCTTCTGCGGAAACATTTCCTTCCCAACGAGCTTGAATCTGAATTTTTTGAAGAATGCCGGACTGGTAGTTAACGCAAATATCTTGACTTTTCCCCTCGAGGAGATGTCCTTGATCATGTATTTGACGAGTTCGGTTCCGGCACCGCGGCCCTTGTTGTGAGGGGAGACGGCAAGGGATCTGATCTCGAAGAGGCCGTTGCCATAATCACGGTACGCACAGCATCCGATAACCTTGCCGTTCTTTTCTGCAACACGAAAATTTGAGATATGTCTTGAGATCTCGTCAGAGGTTCTCGGAAGGACTATCTTCTGTTTTGCATACAGGGCAAGTATCCTGCGGATAGGCACCACATCTTTTCTGAGGGCGGCGCGGATTAGGATTTCTTTCATTCAGTGAAAACACCCAGCTTACGGTATTTGTTGTAGCGGTTCTCCCTTATCTCCTTGGCGGACATCTTCTCGAAGTCGGCAAGATTCTTCTTCAGGGCCTTCTTCAGTGAATCCGCGGCCGAATCATAATCCTTGTGGGCTCCGCCGAGAGGCTCCTTCACTATCTCGTCAATTATACCGAGATCCTTGAGGTCCTTGGCAGTAAGCCTGAGCGATTCGGCTGCCTTCGCGGAAAATGAGCGGTCCTTCCACAGGATGGCAGCGCAGCCTTCAGGGGTTATTACGGAATAATAGGCGTTCTCCATCAGCAGGATCTTGTTGCCGACGCCAATTCCAAGAGCACCACCACTCCCTCCCTCGCCTATGACTGCTGCCAGGAACGGGACCGAAAGCTCAAACATTTCCCTGAGGTTCACAGCTATCGCTTCACCTATGTGCCTTTCCTCGGATGCAATTCCGGGGAATGCTCCGGGTGTGTCAATGATCGATATGATTGGAACTTTGGCCTTGTCGGCGAGTTTCATCAGGCGCAGCGCCTTGCGGTAGCCTTCCGGATGCGGACAACCGAAATTCCTGAAGACATTCTCCTTGATATTGCGGCCTTTCTGGGTTCCAAGGACAAGTATGGGTTTGCCATCAAGCTTGGCGAAGCCACCGACAATTGCAGGATCCTCAGAAAACCTTCTGTCACCATGCAATTCTAGGAAATCAGTGAATATCCTTCCAAGATAGTCGAGAAGATAAGGGCGGTCAGGATGACGGGCAAGCTGCACCCTCTGCCATGGCGTAAGACTGTCATATATCGTCTTCTTGGTGTCGTCGATCTTCTTCCTGAGGTTGGCTATCTCCTTTTCCACATCGAGGCTGTGAGAATTCCCAAGCTTCTCGAATTCAGCTATCTTATTCTCAAGCTCTGCTATTGGTTTCTCAAATTCCAGAACTGTATTTGCCATGTTTAATCCTCGATAAGAACTGTTGTTTTCAATGGAACTATGGTATAAAGCACTTCAATGTTTTCATTTGCCAACCTGATACACCCATTGCTGGTATCCTTTCCTATCTCGTCCGGCAACCAGGTCCCATGTATGCCGTACCCCTTGTAATTCGGGTTGGTGCTTCCGGTCGGCTTAAGCTCCATCCATCTTGTGCCCAGTATGTTCTCCTTGTCACCGTAAGGTACTTTCCTACCATCCTTGTACCAGACGGGCTCCTTTGTCTTGGCCTCTACCGTGAATGTGCCCGTTGGAGTCCTTCCCTGCTTTCCTATACCGATATTAAAGGCCATAAATATATTGTCATTATCGTAAAGGTAAAGTATAAAATGTTTTTTACTGACCTTCATCTTCCAGTCGCCCTTGAAGATATTCAGGGTCTTTCCGGGATGAATTATCGGATTTGAGGGATTCATGCCGTTGCCTTTCTGAAGCACATCTATGGTCGTATTGAATTCCTGGGCGATTTTTATAAGGCTGTCACCTTTCTCTATCTTATAAATCTGCTTCTCCGGACACGGCATATTGGAAAACAAAATATCCTCATGTGCCTTGTTCAGGACTGCCGCCGTCCTTTTCCATACAGGGTCGTCCACCTCTATGCCCGACTTCAGAATCTTCCGGGCCACATCGCGTGCCTGCACCATCTGCTCCTTCTTCAGGAGCTCCTCGGCAAGGCTGCAGTCTTCAGAAAGTTTCTTGTATTCAACAGGATTCTTCGATGAGGTCCTGGAAGTTGAATCCTTCTTCTCATCTCCAGGAAGAGGTGATGCAGTCTTTTTGTCCTTGTCACCGCTTGCAGGCTTCTCATTGACTGGTGCCGGTGCAGGCACCTGCCTGTTCGAATTCATGAAGAGATATACTAGGCCTATCATCACGCAAGACACGATCGCGAGGATGATCCAGAATGCCGGGCCGGTACCGCCCTCATTGTCACCCTTCTGCTCGTTCAATCCCTTGCCCTTGAAGCTGTATCTGAAATCAGTCATTTGCACCTTTTCAATTGAATGTCACTTCTTCTCAGTTCTTCATGAGCACTTCAACGTCACCATTCTCAACCGGCAGGAGGTCAGAGCTGAGCTGTCTGCCGTTGAAAGTAATCCTGCGCACCTCGAAACCGGCGCCGATATAGCTTATGTTGTAAGTCACTCCACGGTATCTGTAGTATTGTATCTTAAGCCCCGCAAACTTCCTTGGAAGATGTGGAGCAATCCTGAGTCCGTCACCGGTTGGATAAAGTCCGGCGCCTTCGCGATAGAGCATCATCAGCCACTCTCCAGCAGGCCAATTTAGTATTTCGTGGACATAGCGGTTGGGATCAACGGGATTGTGGGAACGGGATATTCTTTCGCTCCAACCGGAACCGTTGAATTCCTTCTTGCCCCAGTCGATGATCTGTGAAACTCTCAGATATTCGTTCTGCAGGAGATAAGCCCTTGCCATCATGAATGATGAAAGGAACCAGGGCCCTGCCACCTCCCTGTCGCAGTCGCTCGTGACATTGTATCTTTCCATTCCGCCGAAATCCCATGCCTGGTTCCAGAGCTTCCAGATATCGTGTCCGGTTGCTATGGCCTCAGGAGCCGAAGGTGCAACAAGGCCAAGCAGCCATGAAGCGCATGCCTGTGTATCCGGATTCAACATGCCATTCCCCTTGAGGAGATCTTCAGGACGTGCGAATTCATTCTTGTATGGATGTATGCCCATCGACAGCAGCCTTTCCACCGGCACTGAATCCTGCATGCTGAAATCCGGAAGGAGCCTTTTGGAGAAATGACCGTTTCTCTTGAACCTGAAGTCGAACAGGCTGCACTTGACGATACTGCATTTCTCCTTGAGCTTTTCAAAGTCGTCCTGCCAGCGGAAATGTTCAGCCAGCTTCAGATAGCAGTCCACCGAATGCACGGCCCAGCAGTTCTGCGAGAATGAATATCCTTCACCGAGATATGTGCGTTCCCAGTATCCTTCGACCTTTGAAAGAAGGAGCCCGTTGTTAAGTTTCTCAAAGGGTTTCCACACGAATTCCCTGATCCTGTCGGCATACTTCGAGACGAATGCGTCATTGCCCGAATGGCACCAGTATTGGTAGATACCCCAGATCATCATGCCATATTCCTCGAGCTGACCTTCCTTAGGTGGAACATTGAGCAGGAGATATTCGAGCAGCTTCTCAATCTCGGGGTAATCGGCATATGCCCATCCGATTGCGGACATCACTCCGTCGCGGATCCATGCGCCACCGTATGCATTATGGGCGCCTGCGGGAAACCGACCGTCCTCCCTTATGACCGCAGAAAACAGATTTGGAAGCGAGTTTGTTATCGCCGCAATTTCCGCATCCTGCATGCTTACAATTGCACAATCATGTCTCTGGGGAAACTTTGCCGGAGGATTGCCCAGGAATGGAAGGGCCTGTCTGAACGTCGCCTTGTCACGATCGCATTTGAGAGAGTAGTTCCTGCCTGCGGAATTCTTGAAGAAGAGGAGCTGGTCACCCTCATTCACCCATAGCTCCCAGGAAAATGGACCCTTGCCTGGAAGTTCAAGGTTTATCTTTATGTGTCTTCCAGGGAATGCGCTTTCAGTGGATTTTATGAAATCAGGATCTCCTGCGATCGGCAGATCGAGATCCTTAAGAGCAAGGTTTCTCGTATCTTCGCTGTTCCCAGGATTCGGAAGATAGGTGGTTATATGAGGACTCCTGTAGTCCTTCCTGAAACTTATCACGCACCTGAACTTGCCGTTTCCCAGAACAAAATGTCTGCATAAAGGCATTTGTCACCCAGAATTCAAATCGAAAAAATTTCGATAAAATAACCTTTATTCGTCCAATTCATATTCGATTTGTATTTTTTTTGAAGAAAAGTGCTTGGAAAAAGGATGTTACAGATTATATTAATTCCCTTAAACGTGTTTTCAGCCCCATGTGCCGACAAGCTACTGCCTTGGTGGTTACTTGAGGGGGGATGGGATGAGAACATGTAAAAGTCAATTAGTTAATGGAGAAAAGAAAGATGAAGGTCCTCTACGTAGGAAATCTTCCCTTCACGGCGACTGAAGAGGAAGTCCGCGCACTGTACGAGCAGTTCGGAACAGTCAACTCAGTGAAGATCATCAAGGACAAGGAATCCGGCAGATCTCGTGGATTCGGATTTGTCGAGATGGACGACGACGCAGCCCTCAAGGCAATCGAAGGAACGAACGGAAAAGACATGGGCGGACGCGCACTGAGAGTGAACGAGGCCCGCGAGAAGCGCGAAGGCGGCGGTGGAGGCGGTGGACGTGGTTTCGGAAGGGACAGATAATCCCAGGCCTTTCATGTTGAACATACAAGCCTGCCCTAACCGGCAGGCTTTTTTTTGTCATGATATTGAAGTCAGCCATGAGAACACTGAGGCATCTGCTCTGCGTTTGAGTTTTATGATAATTACAGTAGTTTATCTTTTCAACTCAATCATTTCCTCGATATTCATTGGAGGCAAGCATGGACTTTTCAACGTTATCGTCAAAGGATCTTTCGCGCAGGACCGGCTCGTTATCACAGATAGCCGGCATCAGGGAATCGGTGCTATCCGATGGAAAAGGCCGTGGTATCAGGATCGCTGACGTCCATACAGGCAGCGGACTTGCTTTCACAGTCGTACCGGACCGCGGCATGGATATCCAGCAGGCAAGCTATAAAGGAATCAACCTCGCTTTCATCACTCCGACAGGATATTCGCATCCTTCATTCTATGATCCGGCCCCGATGGGCTGGCTGAGAAATTGGGGCGGAGGCCTTGTCACCGGCTGTGGAATGATCGGGGCAGGCGCGCCTGATCCTGTTGAGAAGCTTTCACTGCACGGACTGTTGTCGAATACTCCCGCCCAGAACATCGTCTGCCGTCAGGAATGGATTGGAGGCAAATATGTGCTTTCAGTTTCCGGCGAAGTCCGGGAGTCGAGGATGTTCGGAGAAAATCTTCTTCTGAAACGTACAATTTCTACAGCCCTCGGTTCGAATACATTTGAAATCACGGATTCCGTCAGGAACGAAGGATTCAAGAATTCTCCACTGATGCTTCTCTACCATGTCAACATCGGATATCCGATGCTTTCCGAGACCGCGACAATAAAAGCAAGAAGACACAAGGTTGTTCCACGCGATGCTGAAGCTGCCAAAGGTGTCCGGGAATGGAATAAGTTCGATCCTCCGGTGAAAGGATACAAGGAGCAGTGTTTCTACCATGATATTCCGGCCGACCGTGACGGATTCGCAAGATGTACACTGTCAAACAAGAAACTAGGGCTCGAATTCGAGGTCGCCTACAGGAAGAAGGAGCTTCCCTTCTTCACAGAATGGAAAATGACTGGAGAAGGTGAGTATGTCGTAGGATTCGAACCCGCCAACTGCCATGTAGAAGGACAGACCATCGAAAAGAACAAATTCAAATCGCTGAAGGTCCTCAGCCCCGGTGAGACATGCGAGTTCAAGGTGAGGATATCGATCAAGGAAAATCCTTGAATTTCATTCAGCAAATTTATTGTTTACAGCTTTCAGGGAAATTCTTTGACTTGTCCTCGGATTCCAGAATATCCGGCATTCCATGTCTGAAACTCCATTGCTGAAGGGAAGACTGTTAGATGTTCAAGATAAAGACCGACAAGATATTTACAGGCCGGAATCTAGCCTTCCTTTCCGTGCTGGTCCTCTTTCTGACATTGAGATTCTTCTGCGGGAATCCATATTTCAACCTTCATGGCGATCAATGCAAATATCTGGTTCTCGGAAGGAACTTCCCATGGCACTTCCTCTGGAACGATTCACTATATCTGCTCCATCAGCCGTTCTTCGGATTCTCAATCGGAATCGCCTCTTATGTAATGCCATTGTTCCAGTCAGGCCTGGCAGTCACCATCTTCTGGGCCATACTCGCTTTTTTCACACTCTGCCGATACTGCCAGTTGCAGGGACTTAACATTTCGGGACAGATTCTGTCGCTGTCATATGTCAGCCTGTCACTTATATCAGTGATGATGGATACAACCATAAGCAGGACATCTGTCCTGCTTTTTTTTACCGTGCTTTCCCTGTTGACATTTGAAAGCTTCCTCAGGGAAGGTGGACGGAAGAAATTCCTGCTTGCATTGCTTTCAAGCATCATCTGCATGCTGATCTCAGACCAGGCACTTGCCCTTCTGCCGGCCCTTGTCATCGTCTATGTAATGGAACCTGGCAAGGCGAAACTACGCAACCTGGTCATCCTTTTATCGGCATCATTCCTTGCGTATATCACATGGCCGTTGGTGAGGCTATGCATATACATGTCATATCAGAGCTATGCCGCAGGAATGGACGGCATCATCGAAAACATGAATGGATTTCCAGTAGTCGGGATCATCCAGCCCAATTTCCTGCCAAGAGTATTGTCACATCACATGGGTATCGGCACAAACATGGATTTTACTATGGCAAACATGAACTGTGCCGTCCCGTTCCTGCTTTTCGTCGTACCCCCAACCTTGTCTAAAATCATCGTCGGAAGCCTGATCCTGCTCGCTGCTGCAACGGGAATCATAAGACGTGACAAGGGCGTTCTCAAACTCGGACTGCTGAGCGTCCTGTTCTACCTACCGGTACTCATAAATATGCCTGTCTGGTACGGCATCTGCTACCTGATCCCATTTTCAGCAATGCTTGGAAAAGGGATTGTCCTGCTTGATTTCCGACCTGAATGGGAACGCCGACTGGCCATGATGCTTTCAATAATTTGCTTGTTGCTCGCATTGCTCTGGCTCCATAATCCTCCTCCATGGAAGCCTACCGACCATCTATCGTTCTTATTTTCACGACAGCCAGTAACCCGTGGACAGCAGTCACTGCAATGGTTGCATGACATTCAGGGCGATATCGGGATAATGGGGCCTGTGGGGTCTACTCCTGAAATCGCATATCTGACAGGCAAGCGTGTTGTCGCAATCCCGTTCAATCCCGATGAACTGGACACACTCATCTCCCAGTATCGGATACAGGTAATAGTCCTGACTGACAGGGAACTTATTCCTTCAAAGGATGAACCTGCAGGCTGGTCCCTGAGCCGCATAGTCGCCCAGCATATTCTGCGCAATCCCCAGAAATACCAACTTATCTCGGTCTGCAGGGAAAAATATCAGGATTTCTATCCTGAGGGAACTTTCCTGTTCTTCAGGACTACGTACAAACCTGAAGGACAGTGAATTCTCAAGGATACCTTTAGCAGAAAAAAAGCGCGGGGTTTTCAGTCCCGTGCTTTTTACAAAATAACAATGATTAATCAGCTTTCTCGATCTTATTTCCGGCAGCCTTCCAGCCTTCTATTCCCTCTGGATATTCTGATAAATTCGTATATCCAAGCTTCTTGAGGTAGGCGGCAAGGTTCCCGCCAGCCGGGCATTTGGTGTTGCTGCAATACACTACGACAGCTGCGTTTTTACCGGGAATCAGTTTTGCAACGTCATCAGGAGCAGTCTCTGTAGTCATCACCCTGGCACCAGGTATCCTCTCTCCCGTATCATACTTGACCGATCTGGCATCAAAGATGAGGGCAGTCTTCTTTTCGACTATGGTCTTGAGTTCATCAGTGCCAATCGTCTTTACGCCTGGAACCTTGCTTCCGCAGCAGCATCCGGAAACAACGAACACAGCCAACGCAACCATCATCCCAAAACACACTTTCCTGATCATATGATGCCCCTCCTAAATGTTATATTATTTCCATAAGTATTATATATGGTACAGGATGCCCCTTTTGTCAAGGTTTTTTCTGATGTCCTTCAGCGTAATCTTGTCCGGAAATGTCTTTCGCCTGACCGACATCACTGCGGATATTCCGGCAATCTGTCCTGTAAGTGCGGCGCATGGGATCACCCGTGCCACGTTCCAGGCATCACCCGTCTCGGCATCCATGCATCTGCCGACAGCAAGTATTCCTTTTATCTTCTTCGGTATGAGCGAACCGTAAGGCACCTCCCAGCATTTTCCCGCAAACCGCCATTCAGGAATGATTCCGACCGAATCATCGATGTTCCTGTTGTATGCGTCGTTCCTGATCGACGAGAGCCCCTTTATCTTCCTCGTGGTCCTGAATTGCGCCATGGTCGGAAGGGAGACAGGATATTCATTTGCACGGGTGCGCCCTTCCTTGAGGTTGGCGTAATGTTTGCGGAGGAGCCTGCGGCTTTCGAGGACGAATGTCGTGGTATCACTGCCACTGGTACCCTTCAGTTTCGGAGCTCCCTTTGGATGTCCTCTGCCGGCGTCATCAGCACCGAATCTTATCATGGACACGGTGGTACCATTTTTCTCAGGATAGGCATTCATGGCCCAGATCGAAAGCGAATTCTCTCCCTCTTCGCATTCTGCCCCAGCGAAGTTCGCAATATCTGCGTCACCCGTACCGTCGATAAAACATTTAGCCTCCAGTCGGATCTTGCCACTCTTGTTGAGGACTTCCACTGCAGTAAGCCTCGATCCTTTCACGCATGCTCCGGATATCTGCGTGTCATACCATACGTCGAGATTTTTCTCCTCGAGAATCTCATCATAGGCAAGGACGCATGCGGATGGTGAGAAGGCTACACGGTAGCGTTCCTTCCTCTCCCCGCGTATTCCGCCCCATCCTTTTGGGATCTCCCCTGGACCGTATTTGATGCTCGCTTTCAGAAGCTCCTCGGAGATTCCGTGGATTACCTGTCTTCCTTTCCCATCGCATAGGGGCAGATATATGTTCACCATTCCTGAAGTTGCAAGTCCGCCCGGGAGGATTGTCTTTTCGATCAGAGCCGTCTTCATGCCGGATCTTGCACATTCAAGCGCGGCAGCAATACCCGCCACACCTGCACCGGCAACGATCACATCGTATCTTTTCATTATGATTGATTTCCTTTGTAATTATGTAACGGTCTCATATCAATCAACAGGAGTGTTCCCTTCAAGTTCGACATGCTTCTTCTTAAGCGGAACCCGGATTGCCAGGACTGAAAAGAAATAAGTTACCGCGATAAGCATTCCAACCACGAACACATATTGGAACCCTAATTTATACCAGACAAAGCCGCATGCAATTGATATCAGTATGGAAAATGCATGGTCGATTGTCACGCCCATCGTAAGGGTCGGAGCGACATGAGACGGATGCACGGCGATCTTCTTCAGGTAGGTCGCACGGGCCATGCTGGCTGCTATCAGGATCATGTCTATCATGAAACATGCGGCAGCGATATAATATGCAGTATTCCCCTCGGGGAACATTGCTTTCGCAAATCCGTATCCAAAGCAGATGAACACGAGGCTCACCCCTTCGAACGCAAGGACAAAACGTTCTCCTACATGATCTATCATCCATCCCAGAAGCGGCTGGAAGAAAATCCCCGCTATGCCGCCCACCGTAAAGAAATAAGCGATCGTCTGGGTGGGTTTTCCATATATGGTTACCAATACCCATGGCGCAAACGTTATGAAGATCTGCTTCCTGGTACCGTAGAGAACGCTCAACCAGTAGAAGAGCCTGTATTCCCTATGCAGCTTCAAATGCATATGCGCCTTGTGCACAGGAGTAACTGACATTGCCATGAAGCAGGCTGCGGCAATCACCAGCACAATTGCGCATATCACGAATGTCATAGCAAAGGTGAAGTGCAGATATTTGAACCCGATATAGACAAGCAGGCTACCGGTGATTGCAGTAAAATTCCTGATGCTGCTGAACTGGCCGAGACGCCTGCCCTCCTGCCCTTCCTTCGCAAGCTCCATCCCTATGCTGTTCTGCAGTGCAATGAACAAGTGCATTCCAAGGCTCATTATGAAAAGCCAGACGAGCATGATCATGAACGACGAGGCACAGAATGCGAGAAGGAATAATCCTATCGCCTGCAGGACCATTGCGAATGCCGCAAGACGCCGGCCCGGCAGGAAGAACAGCAACGCCGAGACAAATGCGACGGCAAATCCCGGAAGCTCCCTTGGAAACTCAAGCACGCTCCTCTCAAGCGGTTGGAGGCTGTATGTCTCATTCAGGAAATTGTTGAACACGGATTCAATCATCTGACCGGAAAAGCCTATGATCGCAATTGCTGCAAGAAAAAGCCAGATGTCCCTGTGAACCCCTGAGAAACGTCTCCTGAGCGAATGATAATATTTCATGGTGTTCAACACTTATTTCAGCTTTCTTACGCTTAGATCGTTCTTTTCTCCCTGGAGAAAAGGCAGCTCTATCTTCGCGTCTTTGGGCACAGGCACATCAAGCCTTCTGACAACGTAGTAGAAGGCGTCGTAGATGAGATACCATTCACCCGGAATATAACCAAGATTATCCAGCTTCTCGTAGGAGTCGAAGACAGTAACCAATTCATAGTTCAAGTTGAAATACTGCGATTTGGTAGCAAGATTGATATAATCGATTTCCCTGACAACTATCCATTCGGGGCGCAGCTTCTCGACGAGAGTTACGAAATTGAGCTTCTCCTTCTTTACGAGTTCTACGACCTCAGGTGATACAAGTCCCGGAAAATCAAGTATCTTCCTGTCGCTGAAATATCCGATGTAACCGAGTGCTTCCAGGTATATCCTGTCACTCCTCCGGGTGTTCTTATTTAGCCACTCGCCGACCTTCCTGCGGGTTCCATCCTCAACGTATTTCTGCTGTAGCTTCATCTCATATGAGCTTAGGAGGAGCGTTGTCATCATCACCAAGAAGATCCCCGAGAGAGCAATGACCGGAACGGCAAGCTTGTTCTCCGGTTTTGAAAAATGATCCGATAGGGTGAATATGCCCCTGACGAAGACAATTATCCCCAGCATGGCCGCCGGTGGAAAATACCAGGGATAAGGAAATGACATCGCTGAAAAATAAACTGTCAGGCAGAGGAAGCATATCGAAGCCATCCTTCCGAGCCTGTCATTTTTCGCCCAAGGAAAAACCCAATAGAGGGCAGCAAAGGCACCTGCACCACCGGAGAAGACATATACAAGGGGATTCCATCCAGGGAATTGCGGATAAACCGGTGCATATACCCAGGATGACGCCTTGAAAACATGAGTGATAATCTGAATAAGCAATGCTGCAGGATCAAATGCACCACTCATGGCATTCTTTGCCAAGACTGTCTGGGGTACAGGAGAACCGTAGTAGCTCCATGCCCAGATGAACCAGGGAAGATATATGATCGTTGTAACTGCGGCCGCCTTTGTCATCGGGATCAGCAAAGACCTGACTGGAAGTTTCCTGCATGATAGAAATGCGATTGACAGCACGGCCACATATACGCATGAGTCCGGCCGTGTCCACATTAGTCCGCCCCATGCGACACCGATCTGAAGCCAGTCAAACGTCGTTCTGCTCATCAGATAGAATGCCCAGGCCAGGAAGAAGAGCATGAAGGCGGTCTCCATTCCATTCACGGAGAACATCACTGACTTAGCCTCGGAGATGAAAAGAAGCCCAGCGAACACCACCGGCATCATCTTGTGGTCGGAGTCCTCATCAAAAAGCATGGAAATCAGGAAAATGCCTGCACCGACGAAAGCTGGAATGCAGAAAAGCAACCTGAAGAGCCAGATGGCGTTCTCAACCGTTTCCGAACCTGTGACAAGATAGCAGAATGCAGGAAGGATCACTCCGAGCGGTGAAGTGAATCCATGCACTCTCTCCCCGGGAACATAAACAAGACCGTTGCCTTCGCAGAAGTTCTTGCTGAACTTGAAAGTTATGAAGAAGTCTTCCCATACATGAGCCGTGTAAAGGCTGTAGCAGAGCGGTGCAAGGATGAAGAGCACCAGAAAGACAATGATGAGCGTTCCCTTGGAAAGGTGCCTTATCCCGTGCATGGTAAGTCTGGTATTCAGCATTTATTCCCGCCATTCATGAGCAGAGCGGCGCCAGCGACCGCGGCTGTCTCAGTCCTCAATATCCATTTACCGATCCTGAAAGGAGTAAACCCAGCATCCTTCATCAGGCTCTCCTCGTTTTCACTGAAACCGCCCTCAGGTCCGACAATCCATGCGATATCATTTCCTGCCACAGTGGAAATGGCATTACCAACAGTTCCGTCTTCAACGGCACCAAAAAACGCACTCAGCTTCCCTTCCGCAATCCGTTCAAGCATCATCGGGAACGTGATCACTTCCTCAAGGATTGGGATGAACGGATTCCTAGACTGCTTGCATCCTTCGATCAAATGCACATTCCATTTTTCGGAGACAATTCCTTCTTCGGGACGGACAACAGAATGTTCCATGATCACAAGAGTGATTCTCCATATGCCGATCTCGCAGCACTGGGTAAGCATCTGGTCCATCTTGTTGTGCTTCGGCGGCGATACAAAAAGATGAACCTTTATTCCAGGTTCCTTGAATTCCCTGACATCCAGCACACAAAGTTTCTTGTCTTCAGCAACTTTTGCGGTGGCAAGGATGCCTTTTCCATCAATGAGCTGAACCGTGTCTCCAAGCCTTCCACGGATGGTATTGAAGAGATGGCGCTCCTCCCTGTCGGGAAGTTTTACAAACGTACCGGTTCCGGTGATATCATTGCAGAAGAAACAGCGCATTGTCTTTCCTATCATTGAAAACAAGAAAGGTTAATATAGCGGATATTGGCGGAAAAGATATAGCCTTCTCCGAAGCAGATCATTTGAAGTTAGTGAATGGAACCCATAGGAACTGGAAAAATTCGGGACCTGCCCCGAAGAAAGGACCGATACCGGGGATCCAGAGGAGTCCTACCTTGAAGCTGCCATCCGACGGAGTCTGCCAGTCTTCATAGCCAAGAGCCAGAGCCATGTTGAAGTCTATCTCAGAACGAGTTCTTTTTCCCTGCTCGTTATAAACTGAGTCGCGGCACACCCAAAGTAGAAGCGGGAAGAAAAAGCTCTGTGTCCTGACCCCATAGCTGGGTCCTGGAGGATTGAAGCTTCCAAGGGTTGACCAATAGCAGACTATAGGAAAAACTGGATAGGCTTTCGAAGCCCATTTATTCGTTGTCGCGGTCTTGCCCTCATAGGAGATCGACATGTAGGACGAATCCGCAGGCATCTGTTTTGCAAAGTTCATTGCCTGTTCTGAAAGCTGGGGGCCGCCTACACTTGTACCCACCAAAGAACCGCATCCGGAAAAAACGGACAAAACAGCAATGGCAGCAATGGCAAGAAATATTTTACGCATGATTCACCTCCATCTTTGCTGCTTACTATAATCAAAATCCAAAGTGTGTCAATCTCTGGAAAAGTCCTGACGGGTCTTACTTGAGGTTCTCGGCTATTTTCTGGCATTCCTCCAGGGCCTTATCACCGAATGCACCGCCGGTCCTTTCGATGATGAACTCAGTATCGGTTACACGGCCCTCAAGCTCGAGCATCATTCCAACACCGTCCGCTGCCTTGAAAGCATCACCGTCCCATTCGATGTATTCCGAATATCCCGAATCATCGAGCGCCTTCTGGATGATCTTCTTCGCTTCAGCAGTATTTCCATACTTATGCTTATGTACGAATTCAGCCATATTATTTCCACCCTTCAGATAAGTTTTACATTTCTAAACTACATCATAAACGACAGCCTGCAAGAAGGTGGTACACACAAATTTCAAAGACTGCATCACTGGGTGTTTCCGCACACGCAATTCTTATAATTAACTATGATACATGAACTCAGTATCCTGGGCCACAATACTGATACTTGACTTCTGAGCCAGGAAATGGCATCTTCATCTTTATAAACATAGAAAATGGCAACATAACTCTCTTATCAAAGAGAACTTCAATAATGATATCCTCGAAAAACTTCGTTTGTCTGCCAATTATAATCTTAATTCTTGCAAGCATTCATCTGTCGCTTGCTGTAGCTCCACCGGACAACACCAACAGGAAAATTGTATTTATAGAAGCAGAATCTTTTGATGACATGGGAGGCTGGGCGGTCGACCAGCAGTTCATGGATCAGATGGGATCGCCTTATCTTCTTGCGCACGGTCTCGGGAAACCTGTCAATGACGCAGTCAAATCAGTAAAATTTCCAGAAGCGGGGAAATACCGCGTATGGATTCGCACCAAGGACTGGGTGGCGCAGTGGAAGGCGACAGGCTCTCCTGGAAAATTCCAGCTGCTGGTCGATGGGAAACCACTTGAGACTGTTTTCGGAACGGAGGGAGCGGACTGGCACTGGCAGTCGGGTGGAACTGTCGAAATAAAAAATACAAATCCGAAGCTCTCACTGCACGATCTTACAGGATTCGATGGAAGATGCGATGCGATAATATTCTCATCAGACGATTCATTTGTCCCACCGGAAAAGGGTGAAGACCTGTCACTGTTCAGGAAAAAAGCTCTCGGGATTCCGGATACTCCTGAAGATGCGGGAACTTTTGACCTTGTGGTCATTGGTGGAGGGATAGCGGGGTCATGCGCGGCAATCTCAGCGTCGCGGCTGGGACTGAAGGTGGCTTTGATACAGGACAGGCCTTTACTCGGTGGGAACAACAGTTCGGAGATCCGCGTGCACGCCACCGGAAAGACAGGGCTTCCCCCTTATCCCAAACTGGGTATGGTTGTCAAGGAGGTGGCCTCTTCCAAACAAGGAAATGCAAAACCAGCATCGAATTATGAGGATGATAAGAAGCTGAAAGCGGTGCAGGATGAGAAGAACATCAAACTGTTCCTGAACATGCATGCATTTAAGGTTGAGAAGAAAGGCAATAGGATCACGTCGGTCATCGCAAAGGATACAAGGAACAGCTCTGAATTCCGTTTTTCAGCACCTTTTTTTGCAGACTGCACCGGAGATGGCACCATTGGTTTTCTTGCAGGGGCTGAATTCAGGATGGGACGGGAAGGGAAGGATGAAACAGGAGAAGGACTTGCAATTGCAAAGGGCGATAAGATGACAATGGGCTCCTCGACCATGTGGTATGCCACAGAGCAGAAAAATCCTGTTACGTTTCCGGAATGTCCGTGGGCAGTGCAATTCAATGAGAAGACCTGCGAGAAGAAGACCGTCGGTGAATGGAACTGGGAGACCGGCATGAACCTCGACCAGATAAAGGAT
This sequence comes from uncultured Victivallis sp., assembly GCA_964600895.1. Taxonomy (GTDB): domain Bacteria; phylum Verrucomicrobiota; class Lentisphaeria; order Victivallales; family GWF2-50-93; genus GWF2-50-93. Next base: position 24,085 of record CAZRKP010000001.1, on the reverse strand, counting down.
TTCGAAACCATCCGTGATTATGCATTGCGCGTCGTCTACGGAAACTGGTCCTTTCTCAAGAATGGTAGCAGCGAAAATGCGAAGTTCGCAAAGATGGAGCTCTCATGGCTTGCGTATGTCGCAGGAAAGCGAGAGTCCCGGCGCCTGCTGGGGGACGTGATACTCTGCCAACAGGATATTGACAGCGCGAAGGAATATCCTGACGCCTGCGTGGTGACTACATGGCCCATCGACCTGCACACTCCTGAAAAGACCAACTCCAAGGAGTTTCCCGGCGGAGAATTCCTGTCCACGGCGAAACAGACGACGATCAAACCGTATGCAATTCCATACCGCTGCCTGTATTCCCGCAACATTGAAAACCTCTTCATGGCTGGTCGTGACATAAGCGTGACGCATGTCGCACTCGGTTCCGTGAGGGTAATGCGTACGACTGGCATGATGGGCGAGGTTGTCGGAATGGCCGCATCGATATGCAAGAAACAAAACGCAACTCCGCGCGTAGTCTATGAAAAGCATCTGGACGAACTGAAGAAACTCATGGAAGCTGGAACAGGAAAGTAGCGTGATGCCTTATGCTAATTTTTTAAAAATTCCGCAAAGGAAGTCCTGAATGACCTTTTCTCCTTCTTAGCATTCCCAATTCCGACAAATTTATCTCAAGCAAAACCTGGCTCTCCTACAAATGATTACTAATCAAGATAATTTTTATTGTCGGCTTGCGTATTAGGCATGGATAGATACATTATTTCAATACGTTATATCAAGTGTATTGATTTTAATTGCCGGATTGCATTTGTCGCCTCATAAAAGAGTGAAACCGATAAAACAAATAAAATTAAGAAAAAACATTTCCCTTTGTTTATATATTATTGTATATAGGTTAGATTATCGTTTTCTATAATACGGGGAGAGCGTATTTGTGGCCGATTCAGAAAAAATCTGGTTGAAATATTTTGACGCCGATACAATTGCCAAGCTGTCACACATCGGGATTAAGCCTTCCGGTATGGTTGAAGGAAACCTTGTTGGTGATCACAAATCCCCCTTCCATGGTTTCGCGATCGAATTTGCAGGTCATCGTGGCTACGTTCCCGGTGACGATGTCAAACATATCGACTGGAAGGCCTACTACAAGATCAACAAGTATCTCATCAAACAGTACGCCCAGGAGACCAACTTCATTTCCCATATCGTGATCGACGTCAGCGAAAGCATGAAGTTCGAATATCAGCACGGACAGAAGATCAACTATGCGGCATTCATGGCCACAGCCATCAGCAACGTGATAGTGAACCAGTCGGACAGCGTGGGTGCGATCTTCTTCGACAATAAGATCCTCTCGACGATCAAGGCGATCGGCAGCGAGGAGATCATCTCCAAGATAGCGACGGAGTTCAAGGGTACTGAACCCAAGAACCCGACCGCCATCGGGAAAATCCTCTCGCTTCTCGCCGAACAGATCAACAGGCGCAGGATCGTCTTCGTGATCAGCGATTTCTTCGGTGACATAGAGGACACCTTCACGGGCGTGAAACGCCTGCTGGACGACAAGCATGAGGTCGTGCTCCTGCAGATTGTGGATCCGCTTGAGATGAACTTCGACATACTTGGCAGAGTGGAACTGATCGAGCTCGAAGGCCCAAACCGCCTGGAAATCTCCGGAGCAAGCATAAAGGATCTCTATGAAAAGAATTTCCATGGGTTCCTCGAGCAGTTCAAAAAGAAGGCCAGGATGCTGGGAGTTGATTACATACTTTGCGACATGGGCAGGCCTTTCGGGTTCCATCTTGCGGAATACCTGAGCGCGAGGAAATACAGGAAGGCATAACATTTGATTCAAGATGCTGGATACTGGATGCTGGATATTGAAATAAAATTGGGAATTTGCAAAGATTGTAAATCATAATCTGTGTGTTTTGTGATCAATGAATCGAAAATCGAAAATTAAAAATCGAAAATCGAAAATGTCATGAGTTTCATCAATCCATTCATACTTGGTGCCCTGGCCTTCCTGTCGGTACCGATCATCCTGCAGTTTTTTATAAACCGCAAGAAGATCGTCCTATACTGGGCCGCCTACGAATGGATGAAGAACGCGCATGTAGTCAAGAGGAAGAACGTCAAGATAAACGAGATACTAAAGCTGATCGCAAAACTCCTCCTGATTCTCTTCCTGGTCCTATTCCTTGCACGCTGTGCGATATCGACAAGCAGCAAGGGTACAAGGCTGATAATAGTCGACACTACCTTCAGCATGTCGACAGAAATCGACGCAAAGAACAGGCTTGAGGTCGCCAAGGATATCATACAGAAGATAATGTCAACACCGGATGCCGCGACGATAATCTGTTCCTTCGACGGGGTTATAAACACAGTCGCCAAGGTCGGCGCAGGACAGGGGCTCTCCCCTGACGCGCTGAGAGGCATGGACATCTCCCCTAATTCGGCCGGCATGGGCGACTTCATAAATGCAATATCATCGTTCCCTGATGCCAAGAGCATCCAGAACATTTATTTCATCAGCGACTTCCAGAAGTCACTCTTCGCGGATGCAAAGGCGACCAAGGAGGCCATGGACAGGATCGGCAAGGGAAGAAACCTGGTATTTGTGCCCGTAGACACGAGGACAGGACTTGTGAATTGTGGCATAGTATCGTTCTCACCGGAACCTGAAGGGTATTTCCCCGGGTGTGAAAATGAGATCGAAGTAAAGGTGAAGAATTATTCCGCTGAACCGGTGGATTCGCTCCCTATGACGCTGACGATAGACGGCAAGAAACAGGACAGGTCGATAGTGAACCTCAAGCCCAAGGAGGAGAAGACCGTCAAGCTGAGCATCACTGCGCTTGAGTCTAAGGACTGCAAAGCGAGCCTCACGCTACCCCCCGACAACTTCGCTCCGGACAACGTACTGAACTTCGTAATAAGCCCCGGCAAGGAGCTGAGCATTCTTGCAGTTATGAAGGACAAAGGTGAGGAGCTTTTTGACTTCGACATATTCCTAGCAGGTGCACTGAAATCATTCTGTCCCCAGGATTTTCTCAGATACAAGAGGACATATGTCACACAGCTTTCAGAGGAGAACCTGGAGAACTACGACATTGTCATCTTCTTTGGCATACCGATACCTGAAAACAGCATGACTGCAACTTCGGTGAAGAATTTCCTATCGAAAAGGAAGAGCCTCATCTGTTTCTCCGACTGCAGCGAGACGTATACTCTCAAGGGCATCGGGGTGGAGATGGGAGAAGTGATAAAGTCCATGGCGAAACCTGATGTAAAGCTCCTGAAGGGGACATATCTGTCGTTCATGGCTGAAGGTGATCTCGATCCGTTGTCGATATCTCTTTTCAAATATTGCACCATCAAGAACCAAAATGGAGCGAATGGCAGGCTCTATTTGCAGGGATCGTCGGATCCTGTGATGGCTGTCAGGGAGATAAATGGTGGCAAGGTGATGGTGGCCGGCTTCATGCCTTATCCCGGATTCACCGACATGTTCTATAATCCGAACTTCATCCAGATAACGATGAGGATGATCTGGGACATCTATCCGAAGCACGTGTTCAATGCGCTCCTTGGCAAGGAAATTGAAAACTTCTCGGTTGACAATATCGATTCCGACCTGAAATATTCAATGACCGGTGATGCAGGCACCACCAGCAAACTCGAGGTGAAAGGGACCGGTCCGTCGGCAAAGCTTGCCACGATGCCATTGACAACGAACGATTTCTTCACAGTCTATGGTGGTGGAGATCCTGTGATGACGTTCGGATACACGGTATCAAGGGAGGATTCCGAGATCGAACCGGCCCATAGGAACGATTTCGGCGAAGCCATCAAGGCAGGTCTTGTATACGACGAGAAGCGCGACTTCTCCAACATGAAGAGCCGCAAGGAATATATGACGGCGGGGCTCATCCTCCTGATCCTCGCCCTGTTATTTGAGAACTATGCACATTTTTGGAGAAAAAAGGGCTGATAGAATATGTTTTTGTTCAAAACACTTATGGATCTGCTTGATGCCGGCAATGCCAGGTATATAAGCTACCTCCATCATATAAGGATAGAGAGCTGGATAGACACCTGGCTGCTGCCCTTCATCGCTGTCGCTATAATCGGGCTTTGCTTCTGGCACTATTCCAGGGAGAAGACATTGAACAAGAAGCAGAAGGCTACGCTGATCTCCCTCAGGTCCTTAGCATACATTTCGCTTCTGCTTATCCTTGCATTCCCGAAGCTCTCGATAGAAGGTGAAGGAGCGCTTCCCGGTTCCGCCTCAGTCGTGCTTGACGCATCCGAAAGCATGCAGATCAAGGACGACAACGAGAAGGAAAGGTTCAACAAGGCCGCTGAAATATTCAAGACCTTGAAGGACGACACCCGGTACAGGAAGGAGATCAAGACCGAGGGCTTTGCCGCAGGCAAGGAATTCAAGGAAATAGAGAACACTGATAAGCTTCCTGCTGATGCCGAATACACCTCCATCAACCAGATGCTCGAGAAGGGAATTGAAAAGCAGAAGGGGGAATACTGTCCCGGCATAGTCCTGATCACTGACGGAGCTCACAACAGTCCCGAGGATCCCGAGAATGCCATCAAGCTCTTCCAGAAACTCGGTATACCAGTTTATGTGTGCGGACTCGGCAAGGAGAAATCCAAGGACATATCGGCGGAATACATCCTTGGAGAGGACGTCGTATTCCTCAATGAAAAGGCAAAGATATATGTAAACGTCAACCAGAACGGATACACCGACGACGACTGCGAACTGAACCTCTACCTCGGTGACAAGGCTGTCTACAACGGCAGGCACAAGCTCGATAAGGACGGGGAGATAAGCCTGCCAGTCGAATATATCCCGCGAACCAAGGGGACATACCAATTGAAAGTCGAGATATCCCCGATGCCCGGCGAGGTCACGAAAGAGAACAATATCTACATCAAGAATGTCCGAGTCATTGACGAGAAGATCAAGATCCTGATGATCTTCGGAACTCCATCTTGGGAATACCGTTACCTCATGGGAGCCCTCGAACGAGACAAGAGGGTTGAAGTCAAGGCATGGCTGGCTGGGGCGGACAAGCGTCTCTTCAGGAAGGGCTCTGACAGGCTTTCACTCCTTGCATCACTGCCTGAAAAGAAGGATCTGGGCAAGGCATACGACATAATATTCATCTCCAAGATTGACGCCATCGCGCTACCTCCGGACTTCCAGCTGTCGATGAAGAAGTTCGTCGAGGAACAGGGAGGTTCGATTGCAGTGATAGCCGACATGGTCACGATCCCCTACTCTTTCAAGGGTACACCGCTCGAGGAGATGATGCCCCTGACGATCACGGAAAGGACAGGGCGTTCATACAAGAACGAGATGTTTGACGTTCTCAAGGATGAACTGAAATTCGATGTGACCGACGACGGCAGTTCACACCAGCTCGTGGCTTTTTCAGGAAACAAGGACGAGAACAAGAAGATATGGTCAGGACTTCCTCCGGTTTACAGCTGCTACACATCAGGCAGGTTGAAACCCTCGGCGATAAACCTTATAACCCTCTCGGCTGGGGGAAGCAGGCAGAAGTATCCGGCAATAGTCTTCCATTCATACGGCAAGGGTACGGTACTGTTCATGGGATTCGACTCGACATGGCGATGGAGAAAGGAGTTCGGCGACAGGTATTTCAGGGATTACTGGAGCAAAGCCGTGCAATTCCTCGGACTGCCGCATCTGCTGAACGAGTCCGCACAGTCCACGATATTCATCGGAAAGGAGACATGCTACTCCGGAGAAAAGATCAGCATCCGCGCTAAAGTCAGCAATCCCGATTATTCGCCGGTAATAACCGACGCTATAAAAATGGTCGTCAATGAAAATGGTCTCGACAAGCAGATAGACATGCATCCCGTGACAAGCAGACCTGGAATCTACAAGGCTGAATACATGCCGGAAATGCCAGGAACGCTCAAGCTTTCACTTCCGGCCCAGTATTCCGCGCGCCCCGTGGAACTGCGCATAATAAAACCGCAGTTGGAATTCCACAATTCAGGCCTGAACAAATCGTTGCTTGAGAAACTTGCAAAGAACACCGGCGGCGGCTACTATGCTCCTGAGCAGGCGGGACAGATATTGCAGGATCTTTATAAGAACAGGCACAAGGTCCCGATAACAGTGAAGATCTCGCTCTGGGACTCAATGCTACTGCTGCTTCTGACGCTGATCCTTTTCTCGGCCGAATGGTATTTCAGGAAAATTTATTATCTGGATTGAAGATATGGCACAATATGACATAACAGGTATCAAGAGAGTGCTGGTCTCCTCGATCAGGAAGAAGAACAGGATCGAGAGGACTGCATTCATCTCCGCCATCACGACGGGCATACTGCTGTCGTTCTTTACCTATTTCCTATTCGACTATATGACCGACTTCCCATGGCCGGTCAGACTGCTCCTGACACTCGGAATCCTTGGATACTTCCTATATTATCTACCCAGAAAGCACAAGGCGTATTTCCAGCGGACCAATGACATAATCAAGATGGCACGCCAGGCGGAACTTTCAGCTGACAGGCAGATGAAGGGCGGGTTCAATTCCATACTCGTCTCTGCAATCGAGTTCGCAGAACTGAACATAGTCTACGGCTCACAGGACCTCAAGACGAGGGTTGTCCAGAACGCTCACTCGGACGATTACAGCCCGAGGAAGCTAGTAATGCACGACAGGAAGCTAGTAAGCATATCCCTCAAGCTTTTCCTCTCGTTCATCATCATATATCTCTCCTGGGGGCTGATAAGCCACAAGTCCATGGAAGTGTTCTTCGGCAGGGCAATAGGACTTCCCCTGCAGTATCCCACAAGGACCAAGATCACAAGGATCCTCTATCCGGATTTTGCAACACAGCACAAGAGTGTCAAGATACTGGTGCAGGCCGACGGAAAGGTGCCATCCGAAGGGAAACTCTACATCTCCTATGAAGGGGAATCGACCTTCAGCATCCCGCTTATAAAGGGTGATCTTCTCAATTCGTTCGAATCGGAAGTCAAGGAACCGGACAAGAGCTTCTACTTCAAGGTCAGGCTCGGTGATGCTGAAAGCAGGAAACTTTTCGTGAAGGTGAAGCGTGCACCTTTCCTCACTGATTCAACTTTCACGGCAGACCCTCCCTCATACACCGGCCAGCCCGGAAAGAAGTTTGCAATGGGCAATTTTGAAGTGCTTGAGAACAGCAAGCTGTCACTGCATGTCGTTCCGGACAGACCGGTCAAGACATGCGTGCTGGAGTTCAAAGACAAGACCAACCCGGACAAGACCGAGGTCTTCCCCATGACCCCATCCCAGAAGGGTTACTCAGTCGATAAGATACCGATAAAAACCTCTAAGAACTACTCCGTGAAACTCGTCGATGAAAATGGGATTGAAAACGAGGACAGGATTTATTATACTGTGTCAGTAATATCCGACCGGCTCCCTGTGGTCAAGCTGGAGAAGCCGGTACATGGCGGATACTATGCGCCTGTCAGCAGGATGAACTGGGGCCTGAAGTTCTCCGACGACTACGGGCTTGCTACAGCGACGCTGCATTACGTTGCAAACATAAAGGATGAAAAGGGCGATGAGAAGAAGGTCAAGGAAGGGGACATACCGATAGGGACGATTGTCAAGGGGGCAAAGGATGCATCATTCTCCGGTACCCTCAACCTTATGGACCTCAAGCTCTCACCGGGCATGATCGTATATATCCAGGGGCTGGCGAAGGACGTCAGCAACTTCCGCGGAAAGGACGAAATTGGCAAGTCCTCGATAAGCACGATCAACATTGTCACGCCCGAGGAACTCAGGATAATCATCGATGAGGAGAGGATCGGTTTGAACAAGATGGTCAATGACATCACTGACGACATGAAGCACCAGATAAAGGTCATTGACATGATGGAAAAGAGAAACAATAAATAACATATGGAGGGGAAGAACATGAAAAAGGCGAAAATCCATGCGGTATCGTTCCTGGCGCTCAGCGCAATCGTCACGTATTCCTCGGACATGCTGATGAAGGAAGCTGTGGTCGAGGACAAGACTCTCGGGGAAGTTTCCACCAGGATAAAGGAGATCAACGAGAAACAGATCGAGAGCAACATTTATTCCAACAAGGAGATAGAGACCTCGAAGAAGAACTCAGAGGACATCGATCTGGTTAAGAATGAGAAGCTCAGGGGTGTCATCGATTCCCTTGAGAAAACAGTATCCAACGGCACGAGCGATGAAACCAAAAAGGGACTCTACGGCAACGCAAAGAAGGGGTATCAGGAATCCGTAAACATCCTTGAGAAGATAGCCTCCGACAAGCTCGAACAGCTCATGGAGAACCGGGAGATGCTTGAGAAGCAGAAGGATCTTTTGAAGGAGACACAGGCCCTCAAGAACGAGATGCAGAATAAGGATAAGATGACCGACAAGGATATCGACAAGATGGCGGAGTCCGCCGAGAAACAGGAGAACCTGAAGAACAAGGCGCAGGACGAGCTCAAGAACAAGATGGAGAAGGCTACCGACGCCCTTAAGAATATGGATCTGAAGAAGGCGGAGCAGACCCAGCAGGAGATCGTGAAAGACCTTGAAAAGAAGATCAATGACGAGACCCAGAACGAGAATGCACAAAATGCACAGCAGCAGAACGACATGCAGCAGATGATGCAGCAGCTCCAGGATATCCAGCAGCAGCTCCAGAACCAACCCCAGAACCAGCAGAATCAGCAAGCCCAGAACCAGCAGAATCAACAACAACAACAACAACAACAACAACAACAACAACAACAACAGCAACAGCAGCAGCAGCAACAACAACAACAGCAGCAGGGGATGACCGACCAGCAGAGACAGGATATGGCTATGAAGATGGATGCCGTCGCCGAGCAAATGAAGAAAGACGGTATGGAGGAAGGCCAGAAGCAGATGGAAAAAGCCACCGAGGAAGCGCTTGCAAAAGACGACAAAGGGGCTCTTGAGGACGTGAAAAAGGCAATGGATGGACTCCAGAAGGCTATGGAGCAGGCGGCGCAGCAGGGACAGCCAAAGCCCGGACAACCAATGCCTGGACAGCCAATGCCAGGGCAACCAATGCCTGGACAGATGGCACAGGAGATGGACATGCAGGCGCAGGACAGCAAGGAGCACACTTCCCAGGGGAAGCTCGAGGAGACCCAGAGGAACAATGGATCACGTGAAGATGAGTGGCGCGCCAAGCTGCCTGAGAAGGAAAGGGACGCCCTCCTCGCGGCGAGGAAGGCTAAATATACTATGAAGATGGAAGAATCCGTTAAACGCTATTTTGTTGAACTGGCAAAATAAAGGTGCACCAATGAAACCGGAGAGATTGAAGATTTCATCAGGGCTGATCCTTGCGATCTTCCTCTGCATCCTCCTGACCGGAGGGCGCACAAAGGCTGAAGATGCGTTTCTTTTCGATGCCTACGTCAAACTCGACGAGAGCGCGGAAAGGGCTGTTAAAAGGGCTCAGAAATGGATCGCCGAGACTCAGCTTCCGGACGGTTCCTGGAACACTCCACACGGCAGGAACAACACCGGAGTCATAGCTTTCGCCACGATGGCCCTGATGGTAAACGGTTCAGTTCCCGGAGAAGGTCCTTACGGCAAGGAGGTCGGCAGATCCCTCCAGTTCCTTCTCAACGCACAGAAGGAATCGGGACTGATAGTCGCAAGCTCCGATTCAGCGGCTCCGATGTATCAGCACGCGATTGCTACAATCTGCCTTGCAGAAATGTATGGCATGACGGAAAATCCCAGAATCAGGACCGCTCTTATAAATGCCGTCAACCTGATCGTGGATGTACAGCACAGTGAAGGAGGCTGGCGCTATCAGCCGCATCCGTCACAGGGAGATATTTCCGCCACCGTCATGCAGGTTATGGCCCTTAGGGCTGCCGCAGAATCCGGGATATACATACCTGATGAGACAATCAAAAAGGCTATTGGCTTCATCAAGGGATGCTGGAATGACAAGGAGAAAGGCTTTGCATACATGCGTGGCGGAGGAGCTGCGGGTTTCGCAAGAACTGGCGCGGGACTTGTCTGCCTCCAGGGACTCGGTCTGCACAATGATCCCATAATACCCAACGCAGTAAAATACATCATGGAGCACGCATTTGAAGGCAAGGTGGAATGGATGTGGTACGGACATTACTACAGTTCCGTCGGACTTTATCACTATGGCGGAGATGCATGGAAGACATATTATCCAAAGGTAAAGGATATAATACTTAAGAACTTTGAGAAGACAGGCCATGCGAACGATCTTCTTGATACTTCATGGCAGGTTCTCGTACTTGGCGTGCCTTATAGGTATCTGCCGATTTACCAGAGATGATATGATTATCTTGGATGGATGGAACTTGAAATTGGAAATTTGAAATTGATCAGGGTGATATTATGACAGAATTATCATTGAAGAATGTCCTGGGGATGACTGCATTAGCGGTCTCTGCCCTTTTCCGGATGGATGCCGTTGCCGATACCATCACCGGCGAGGAAAACGCAAAAGGCACGGTTCAGAGCATCACAGCCTCAGAAGTGAAATTAAAGGAGGGGCAGGCCATTCCTCTTGCTAAAGTCAAGAAGATCGAGTTTGACTCCTTCCTCGTTGCAGCAAAGGAATCAGGCGTGATCCTGAAGGACGGGACAAAGCTTACAGGGATATTCAAGGATTCACCCGATGGGCAGATATTCCGCTCGACCGTACTCGGTCCCATCAAACTGAAAACCGAGGATGTAGCCGTGATATTCAATGACTCGGAATTCCTGGACAAACTTTCCAGTAAGGAACTGGCAGCGCCATTTGTAATCGACAAGAAGGGCAATGTCATGGCGGGAAGGATAATGTGGTCCGATGCAAAATCCACAGGAGTGAAGACGTCTGATGGACTTAAGAAGGTTCCGGTGGAAGAAATTTCAGTAGTTTGCTACTCCGCCTTCAAGGCAGCACCAGCGGTGCTGCTCAGGAACGGCGATATTATAAATCTCGCAAGGGAGTTCAAAGGGGACTCTATGTCAGTCACGTTAGGTGACAAGAAATATGATATCCCAGTTAAATCAATAAAAGAAATAAGCCTATAAAAAAATATTAAACAGGGGAATGACCATGAGCAAAAAAGTCAATGTCATCTGCGTGAACTGCAAAGGCGAATACCACGCCTATGAAAATGAAATCGACATCCTCAAGTGCCCCTCGTGCGGCGGGGATCTTAAGCTTAATGAGGCTGTCGCACAACAGGAAACCCAGGCACCATCGGCTCCACCGCCACCACCTCCTCCCCCGCAGGAAAAGGCTCCGGCCGCAGAGAAGCCGAATGTTACGCTCGATGATGGCGATGTCTCAGCTCTTGAAAAGATCAACAAGGCATACACACTCCTCCAAAGCGAGATCGACAAGGTCATCGTCGGCCAGAAGGACGTCATCGAGGAGATAGTCGTTGCGATCCTCGCTAACGGCCACTGCCTCCTTGAAGGTGTGCCTGGTCTTGCAAAGACACTGCTCATATCATCGCTGTCCAAGGCGCTTTCATTGTCATTCAAGAGAATACAGTTCACGCCCGATCTGATGCCTTCCGACATCACCGGAACCGACATCATCCAGGACAATCCTGAGACCGGCAAGCGGGAATTCCACTTCCTGAGAGGTCCGATCTTCGCAAACATAGTGCTCGCGGACGAGATCAACCGTACTCCTCCGAAGACACAGGCGGCGATGCTCGAGGCCATGCAGGAGAAGCAGACCTCCGTCGGCGGAAAGATCCATGAGCTGCCGAAGCCGTTCTTCGTTCTCGCCACGCAGAACCCCCTCGAACAGGAAGGAACTTATCCGCTTCCAGAAGCCCAGCAGGATCGTTTCATATTCAAAATATTCGTCGGATATCCATCAGAGGAGGAAGAAAAGCTTATCATCCACAGGGTCACCGGAAAACTTTTCAAGGACATCGATCCTGTCTTGAGCATTGATGACATTATGAACGCCCAGAACCTTGTGACGAAGATTCCCGTTGCCGATACGGTCATCGACTTCGCCACGAGGATAGTGCGTGCGACCAGGATAGGACAACCGGGAACGCCGGACTTCATCAACAAGTGGGTTGCCTGGGGATGCGGACCTCGTGCGTCCATAGCGTTGATCGCCGCGGCAAAAGCAAGGGCCGCCCTGAGAAATTCAGGATATGCGTCATGCGACGATGTCGTCAGGGTCGCACATCCAGTGATGCGCCACAGGCTCGCGGTCAACTATACCGCCAGAGCGGAAGGCATCAACACGGACAACGTGATCGACGAACTGCTCAAGGCTGTTCCAAAATACTGAGTTCCGGAACTTTGTTGATTTCCAGACGGGGAGATTCGACATTTCCGATTAACTGATTAGCTTAACAGGATGCGTCTTTTTTCCAACATATTTCTGTTTCTCTTTCTGGCCGCTTCCGCGGTACAGGCACAGGACTATGCGGTCAAACCGCAGTGGTGGGACACCATCAAGGTCGTGATGGTAAAGGACAAGACGCCGGAAGATTCATATAAGGCAAGCATCGACAAGAACAAGGTTGCCGCGGATAATGTCAAGGCTGACATAAGGATTCTGACAGAAATACTAAAGGGCATCCCCGCGGACAACCTGAAATCGTTCAAGACGTTCTCGGACAAGATAATTACCGCCTACAAATCCCTCAATGATTTCGCCAACATGTTCTTCTGGATCGAGAAGCAGCTGAAGATCAAACCCGAATTCTACATAATCAAGAAATCGTTCGACGAGTATTACAAGACTTTAGGTGACAACGACAAGTCTGCGCCGGAGACCAAGAACTTCTTCAAACGGATATTCCTAACTGACACTTTTGACACGCAGACCAGGGCTCTCGCCGTGACATATATGCTTGAGCTGATGCTGAAAAGGAATGAACCGAGTGAACTGCTGAAGTTCCTCACCGACAACAATGACCTCCTGAAGGATATCATATCCTACGACCGTTTCATGTATGAGATCCGGGCACTGATCCAGAAGGGGGACTATGAGAATGCCGCGAAGTCGATCAAGTATTATGAGGATATCCCGGAACTCAAGGACAGGAAGGATTTTCTTTCTCTGAAAAAAACTGTGTCTGGGATCAAGACCGGTTCAGTCCAGGTGGAGATGGACTGGGAATATGATTCAATAACAGAGAAGGCCGCAAAATATGAAGCTGAGGGCAGTGAGGCGAAACTGACCAACCTGATACGTACAACCCTCATGAACAAGATGAATTCGCTCAGCGAAACCAGTGACAACAACTTCCTGAAGGGTGCCGTCTCCAAATATAAGGAATTCTTCAGCAAATATGAGAAGATATACAGTCCAAGCATTGAGCCATATATAAAACTGCTGAATGAAAAATCGGAATTCTCAGCGGCCCAGACCGCAAAAAGGAAAAACTTGATCACTCTATCTGGAGCGGGACGCAAACCGGAGATCCAGCCAGTCATCAAATATTCCTGTGCGGACATAAACATCCCGGACTCCTCGAAGTTCGTATTCCAGCCAGTGTTCAACATGAATTCAGGAACGCTTGAATGCCTTGAGCAGTCAAGCCAGTATTCGCTGAACCGCCTTTCGACCGTACCGCTGATCTCGTTCAACTCCTTCAAGGATCTCCTTTTCGCACAGAACAGCAGACAGCTGATCGAGCTCAAGAACGGTGTCTTCGCATGGAACTCGATGGCTGAGAACAGCAGTTCGGAGATATGCACGCCACCTGTCAGGGGAAGCGTGAAATCTGACATGCTGACAGGTTTCTTCAATACAGAAACCAATGGAAAAATGTCTTATTCCCGGATGCTGCTGAACGGAAAGTTCGCCCTGAGGGCCGCAGACAACGCCAGCGGCAGTACCGCATGGATATTCACGGCAAAGGACTGCACCCTGTGCTCGGATCCCTCGCTTCATGCAGGGCAGGTCCTAGTATTGGCAAAGAAGCTTGATGCCATTCCACGATATTTCCTACTGTTCATAAACCAGGAAACCGGCAATCTCGAAGATGAGATGTTCCTTTTCTCGGGTGATGAGACCATGGGTGTCTTCAGGGATACTGTTCTCTGCGACTTCCTGATGCCGGCACCTTCGATTGACAGTTCAGGGCTGGCATTCATCACCACTAACTTCGGAATCCTCTTCTGCGTGAATGTATCAGGTAACTATATCGTCTGGGCCAGGAAATATCCGAGGCTTCCCTTCGCCCTTAGCAAGGAAAATACCAACATAATCACTAAAAGGAGGATCTCCGGAGCCGTCCCTGGAAAGAACAATGTCCTTTTCGCGCCTCTCGACTCCTCCCCTCTTCTCCTTATTAATAAGGAGAACGGAAGAGTGGTCTCTGAAAAGAACATCAACTGGTCCGACATAAGGCAGGCGGGACCAGATTCTGCCCTGATAATAGACGACACCCAGAAAGCCGCGATATATCCGCTTGAGACCCTCACCCCCATGACTCTTCCAGGTCAGGGATACTCCTATGTTGACTCGCTGAAGGACGGATTCGTGCTTGCAGAAAAAAACAGTGCGGAGATCTGGTCGGACAGCGGAAAGCTCCAGAAGAAAATACCGCTGCCCCAGAACTTCCTCCTCAAGGCCATAAACAAGACCTCCTGCATCGGATTCCAGGGCGGCTCAATGACGACAGCCGCGGGAATTCTAGTACCTCCGGCTTCCGCAAAGAAGGGTGTCGTCCCATTCCAGGCGCTTGAAAAGAACATATCATCTCTGGACAATCCAAGCATAAGGGAATTTGATGGCAAATACTATGTTTTCACGAGCACATACATCGTGAAGCTTTCCGACAAGTCGGAACCTGAATGGGCGTTCCCAGTGCGCCTTGACCGCAACACCTCGATCGCCCATCTTTCAAAGACGGTCGCGCTCGCGACATCAAACTGCATCTACGAGCTGTCGCAAAAGGACGGCTCAGTGATAAGATGTTATCCTGATCCTGGCGCCGAACCGGTGGACATATCCGCACCGGCGGTCTCGAAAGGCAGGATACTTTTCATAGCTGAGCCGAAATCCACCGGCAAGGCAGCACTGATGCAGATGGATGAAACCGGGGTCAAGACATTGAATCCCCTGCAATGGGATCCTAACGTCATCGCAATCTTCGAGAACGGGAAGAAGCTGATAACAGTTGAAGACAGGAACCTTGCGCAATACAAGGCCAATGCGGACAACACATATTCAAAGACCGGCACCCCGATTAAACTGAGCGCCCATGTCAACGATTATCTGTTTCACCGGCTTGATCCGGAACGTTTCGCCCTGCTCTATCCTTATCATGCCTATCTCATCGACAGCGCCGGCATAACCAAGATTGACGCGTCACCGAAGACCGCCGGCCAGCACTTCATGCAATGGAAGAGTCTCTTCAAGAGTTTCGGCACATATTCCGCGGTGAAATTCCATGCGGATTTCTGGACGATATTCGACTTCGACAGAAAGAGCGTTATCGCAAAGAATATCACCTTCCCTACCGAACCTTTCATAACCGCAAATACCATAACGGAATTCATTAAGACAAAGAAAAAAGGGAATACATTCGAGGTCTCGGTGATCGATCTGAAGACTGAAAAGGAAATACTGAAAGATTCGGTGGACCTACCTGCGAATGGCTTTGGCAAAAAGGACATGAGCTTCAACTTCGACGGCAAGTCATACCACGTCTTCAGCCTTTCCAAGAACGCCTGGGAAACCTCTGACTCCGACGAGAACGCGCTGGTCGTCCAGGACATGGCGAAGAAGAAATTCGAAGTCAGGCCCTTCCCTGGATACCGGCAGTGCTACGATGCGCTGTCACTTGGAGGCAACATACTTTTCCTCTTCGACAACGGCCTCAAGGTATTTTCAAAGGACGAGTTCCTGAAACTTTCCGACAAGCTCTCACCCTTCTATGACATAAAGCTGAATTCATCGGCCCCCTGCACCTTTGACGGATATCCAGACGAATGGGATCTCAAGAAATTCATTTCCGCAGGCAGGAACATGTTCTATGCATATTACACCAAGGCAGACAAGCTGGGCAACGTTGATTCATCCGCAGACTTTGTCTTCGCCGGAGTGATCAAGGACGAGAAGCTCATCGAAAGGATCGGGAGCAAGGGATTCGACGACAGGATCTCCTTCTCATTCATCCCTGGAAGCCTGGCATGCTTCAGGACCGATAACATCCCTGTAGCCGGTTTCACTGCGAATTGCGGTGACAAGTCGGGCACCAAGTTCAAGTTCAACTGGTCAATGTCTCCATCCGGCGATTTCTGCTTCTTCGAGATACTGATACCTGTCAAGAACATTTTCCACTTCCACACAACAGCACTCAACAAGCTGAAGAGCCGGCAGGCCAGAGGCGATCTGGCCTTCTACTTCTCGTTCAGGGAGGCCGATGGCACCGAGGATGCATTCTTCTCAAAGCCTGAAAAATATCCTCTCTACTATCCGCGGTTGAACTTCTCATCTGAAAAATAATAATTGCCTGATCCAAGATTTTTAAAAAAAAATCAGCTTGCAGTCTTTTTTCATCCTTTATGAGTGATAATTTAACTGCGTTATTTTTTCCCTAATAGGAAATGGAGACAGTGATGCCGGATATCAGCATACGTTCGAGGAGCCATACGGAACTTATAGATATAACTCCGCAGATATCCTCCCTCATGCCCAGAGGGATGGATTCAGGAATATGCAATCTCTTTTCAATGCATACCACGGCCGGACTGACCATAAATGAGAACGCCGATCCTGACGTCAAGAAGGATATTGTTTTTCTGCTTGACAAGATAGCACCTTGGACAAATAGTATGTATCAGCATGGTGAAGGGAACTCCGCAGCGCATGTCAAAGCCTCTCTCATGGGGCTTTCGCTGGCGATACCTGTCAGGAACGGCAGGCTCCACCTCGGGACATGGCAGTGCGTATACTTCTGCGAATTCGACGGCCCGCGCGACAGGACGGTCTGTGTCGAATTCACCGGAACTGCTTCCCATGGAAAGTAATTCTTAATAAACATTAAAATAATAACCAGGAGAATTTTGAAATGCGAATCACAAGATCATCCGCGATTTTCGCATTTGTTGCGGCATCGGTCCTATTCATCCAATACCAGACCTTTGCAAGGAACGATACGGAAATGGCCGTCATGCTTTCAAGGAAGCTGAACGAACTTAAGATGTTCGACTATTCCGAGATGGCTATCAGGGAGGAACTGGACAAGAATCCTGCAGATGCAGATCTGCTCAAGATCCAGCTGGCCATGACCTATGCCGCCCAGAACAAGTCCGACGACGCCAACAAGATCATCGCACAGATCCCGTCGACAAGCGAATATTATCCGAATTCACGCATGGCCCTGGGAATAGAGCTGGCAAAGAAGGGCAAGAATGACATGGCAGCAGCGGCCCTTGAGGAATATTTCAAGGTCTACCTCGCAAAACCGCCGACGACCGACAGCGGCAAGGATGAGTTCCGTATGGCTGCAGGATACTTGGTATATGTCTACAAACAGTTGAACAAGCCAACTGAAGCTGAAAAGGTCGTAGCCAAATATATGCCCGTGCTCAATCCCGAAGCAGGCAAGGACAACGACCAGACAGACGACTTCCTCATGCAGGTCCAGGTCAGGCTCGATGGAATCGCAGAAATGGTGGACTCCAACAAGGAAGGCTGGAAAGATCTCTGCAACAAGACCCTCAAGGAGATCGACGACAAACTCATGTGGCTGGATCAAACTCCTGTAAGAGCACTCGGACTCTGCGAAAAGGCCCGTGCCTACCTGTATCTTGGAAGGCTCGATGACGCCTATAAGACGCTGAGCGACAAGAACAACAGCAACCTAATGGCTGCGTTCGATGAAGGTTATGCACAGGAAGGTCAGGCGGATCTCGCCCCATCTGTCTATCAGGCCTACTGGCTTGGCAAAGTCTGTCTGGCAAAGGCGGAGAAGGCGGCGGAAGGTGACAAGGTTGCGATCTATTCTGAAGCCATGCAGAAGTTCTACAAGATCCTCATGAAACATGAGAAGTTCCCCAAATACGATGATTCACTGACCGGTTTTCTCATCTGCAAGGAGGAACTCGAAAAGCGTGGCAAGAAGCCCCAGATACCCAAGGCGCTTGCGGACAAGCTGCTGAAGGTCAGCAGGAGCAAGGGCACCGGCACTCCGACACTTGAGAGACGTGAAGCGGACCAGCTCCTCCAGGACGAGAAGTTCCAGAGCGCTATACCTCTATATACAAAGGCGATCATCAATGGAAACAGGAAAAGCTGGGATGCGGACTACCTCCTCGCAAGATTAGCCTACTGCTACATCAGGTCTGATCAGCTTCTGGAGGCCATGGCGGTAATCGGTTACCTCGGTGACTACTTCCCCACCTCGGAACACACCCCCATGCTCTTCCTGCAGACTGGTGAGATGCTCTGGAAAAAGAGCCAGTTCGAGGAAGCTATAATGATCTACAAGACATATCTCAAGAACTCACCGACGCACGAGTATGCCGGTGACATTTCAGCCCGTGTGGCAAAATACTGGTTCGACAAGGCGACAGCACTTGCCAAGGAAGCCAATGCGCTACCCCAAGGAGAGGAAAAGGCCCAGAAGGCCAAGGACGCAAAAGCTGCATATCTTGACACCGTACCTTTTTATAAGAACATAGTGACCAACTTCATGCACACAAGATATGGGATAAGCTCTTATTACATGATGGGCTACTGCTACATGTATGGTGATGAATATCTGAAAGCCGCCGAGGCCTTCACGAAATATTGCGATAAGGAACTCGCGAAGGAAGGCGACAAGGATATCGGCGGTCTTGCCGACGGAAAAGTACGCATAGCAGATAACTACGTCCAGTGTGCATCGGAACTTGAAAAGGAAGCCGATGCCCTCAAGAACAAGGCTGCCGAAGCCGAGGCTTCAGCAGCAGCCGCAGCACCAGCCGCGGCAGCACCGGCAAAGGACAAGAAGGAACCTGCGAAGGATGCCAAGGACGATAAGGAAAAGACTGATGAGGCTGCGGACAAGGATAAGCCGGCTGAAGAAGCCATGACCCCGGTGCAGATGAATGCAAAGGCCGAGGAACTGTCAAAGAAGGCCCAGGGATATTTCAAGGATGCCTTGAAGAACCTGCTTGAACTCACCGGTACCTGGTGCGCCGCAGGCGGAATTTTTGAAAACACCAAGGATCCCAAGGCTCTCAAGGCAATTGAGACTGGCTATTCACTGATGGGCTGGACATATGACGGTCTGGGCGACAAGGAAAACGCCTGTAAGTCATTCGACTTCTTCATTAAGAAATATCCCCAGGCCAAAATGGTGCCCGGCTCCATGTTCAGGCTTGGTAAGATATATGGTGATATGAACAAGTATGACATCGCCGGACAGGTGCTTGAGAACCTTGCCGACAAATTCCCGAACACAAACGAGGGTAAGCAGGCGCTTCCGAGCCTCGCAAAGAACATGTATGAGGTGAAGAACTATGAGAAGTGCATAGCCGTCCTCAAGAAGATTTTCGACCAGAATTTCGAATTGAGTATCAGCGATCTGCGCTGGGTGCTCTCAAACCTCAGCGACTGCGGAGGAAATCACATCAAGAATGGGGCTGAAATGGCGCAGAAGGCTGGCGATATCCTCCTGACCAAGATTGATAAACCGGACTACAAGGAATGGCTCGGTATCCAAAAGATGAGGGAAATCGGTGGAAATCCCAAGGAGGTCCAGAGGATTATGCAGCTGATCAAGGATAAGCTCTTCCTCGACTACGCCAACGCCGCCTACTGGGCAGGCTCTTACGACAAGGGGATCGCAAAACTCGACGTGATCCTCGCCAATGAGAAGACACCCTACTACTATGATGGCAGGTTCCTCAGGGCGATGTGCAACCGCGGACTGAAGAAGTTCGACAAGACCCTCGAGGACTATTCTGACATATCCATGATGGCTATCGGTGCAAAGAAGTATTCCATCTATAACAAGGTGCAGTGCAAACTCGGAGACACTTACATAGAAATGAAGGATACAAATCCCGCGAAGGCCAAGGATATGCTCAAGAAGGCGTTGAGCTCTTACAACATCGTCGCCATCGCGGATCTCGACGATGATCAGTCGTCCAAGCTTTCCAAGGACGAGATCAAGGAGCAGAGGGACTGGGTCGAATATGCCATCTACATGATGGCTTCCACCTCTTCCAGGCTGGGTGCGGACTTTGACAAGGACAAGAGGGAAATGGTCGAGAAATACAAGAAATACTTCCCGACAGGCAAGTATATCAAGGACATCGACAACCTGCCGCCTGCTGAGACTTTCGCAGCAGCACCGGCTCCAGTCGCAGACAAGAATAAATAAACAATCAAAAAAATATCCAGTAGAAAGGAAAAGAAAGATGAAAAGGCACGTAATCATGTTGGTCGCGCTGTTCTTATTGGGTTCATCCGCGCTTCAGGCGGTGGAGATCACCATCGAGAAGAAAGACAACACCCAACAGGCCGGCGAGTTCATAAGCGCTGATGCTAACGGCGATATAACGCTGATGCAGGATAAGAAGTTCAAGATCAAGATAAAGGGTACCGACTATAAGTTCGCCAGGCTTGCAAAGACTCCTGACGAGATACTCGCGGCCGACAAGAAGTTTGATGCAAAGAGCTACGCCGAAGCATTGACCGACTACAAGAAGCTCTATGAAAGCTACAAGCATGTCGGATTCGACGTATATTGCATCTATAAGGAAAGCGCATGCCTAGAGAAACTGGGCAAGAAGGCCGATGCACTTGCAAGACTGAAGACGATGGACAACTACCAGTGCCTGGATCAGAAGAAGCTTCCGGAATACTTCGATTGCAAGAAACTCCAGGCGACCCTTCTCATCGACACAGGGAAATTTGACGATGCATACAAGGTACTGACCGATCTCGGAAATTCGAGCGACGACAATCTTGCGGCATTCAGCTTCATCGCAAGAGGCGACATCCTGAACAAGCAGGGCAAGAAAAAGGAGGCTGTTCTCAAATACATGGTCCCGGCCCTCGTATTCTCGCAGCAGAACACGGAAAGGCCGAAAGCCCTCCTCCTGGTGGCGAACCTCCTTAAGGAGACGAACGACAACAGGGCCATGAAATTCGCTGAGATGCTGAAGAAGGATTATCCGGATAGTCCGCAGGTGAAAGAGCTCAAATAATTTTGTGAAAATATTTTATTTGCCAGTTTGAATAATCTGAATGGTATTTTATCTTAGAATTTATTCATTTTATATCTGGCGGACATTCAAAAAAATAACTATAAAATTATAGAAGGAAGGGACAAATGAAAAAGATTTTACTTGTCTGTGGATTTGCAGCCCTCGTATCGCTCATAAGTATTCAGACCTTCGCGCAGGCCGCTCCTGCAGCACCGGCTGCCGCACCGGCCGCAGCACCAGGAGCCGCTCCAGCCGCTGAAGCCAAAGGCGGACATGGCGGAGGACATGAGACAATGAGTTTCACTACCATCGTGTTCCGTTCAGGATGGTTCGGACTCCTAATCTGGATAACCCTCTTCGGTTCTTCAATCACCTGCTTCGCGCTAATCATTGACTCCTTTATAAACATCCGTGAGGAGAAGATTGCGCCAAAAGCCCTCGTTGCAGAAGTGAACAACGCCATCTCACAGGGAGACCTAGCCATGGCGATACAGGCTTGCGATAATTCCGGAGCTCCGCTCGGGAGAATCCTCAAGTCCGGATTCACGAACGTGCAGGAAGGATTTGAAGTCGTTCAGGATGCCGTCGGTGTTGCATCAGACATCGAAAGTGAAACCCTGCTCGCACGAGTCTCATACCTCAGCGTTATTTCGAACGTCACCCCCATGTTGGGTCTTATCGGTACCGTCCAAGGAATGATTTACGCGTTCTTCAACCTTGGTACTCAGGAAGCAGGCGTAGCCCAGCAGTCAATGCTGGCTATCAATATCTCCCACGGTCTGTGGGCGACGGCCGTCGGACTGGGCGTATCGGTTCCCGCATCAATACTCTTCTACTTCTTCAAGAACCGTACCACAAGGCTTGTTCTTGGAATGGAAGCCCTGACACTTGACATCACCAAGTCCCTCAGAAACGCCGAAGTCGTGGAAGACACGCCCGAAGGCTGATAATACGGAGAATTTGAATTATGCGCCATCGTAAAGAAGAAGAACCGATGTCCGGAAACCTGACCGCGATGATCGACGTGGTCTTTCAGCTCATCATTTTCTTCGTTGTAACGACCAATATGCAGCAACAGGTCGATGCAAGGATAAAACTCGCCCTGGCCCCGCATGGCAAGTCCATCAATGACCAGGCGAAGGATCCCAGGGAGATCAAGATTGACGTGGACAAGGACGGCAATATATATATTTCAAAGGCCCTGCTCCCGCCGTCGCTCCTGACTTCTATCATCAAGAAGACTGTCGCTGAATACGGCATTGACGTACCGATTGTGATCAGGGCTGATGGCGAGTCGAAGCATTCCGCGGTGCAGACTGCGATGAATGCGATCACAGCTTCGGGCATCTACAAGATCAAGTTCGCAGTATTAAAGGAAAAGGGTAAATAACGATGGCACGCAGATCTAAAAGAACCCATCTCGTCGCAGGCGAACTCAACCTGACGGCAATGATCGACGTCGCATTCCAGCTGCTATCATTCTTCCTTATGACGATGAAACCTGTAGACGTACTGGCCCTGATGGACGTATCGCGCCCTGCCCCCGATTCAAAGGCACCTTCCAAACCGCTCAACGTCCTGACGATAACAATCCTTCCGGATGAGAAGAATCCTTTTGCCCTGAACGATACCAAGATCTCGAAGGAGAACCTTGATATGATGCTCATGAAGGCCGGGGAACTCAATCCGGATCAGAACGTGATCGTGGCATGCACGCCGAAATCGCTCCACAGCCATCTTGTCGATGCGTTGGATCTCTGTTCGAAGGCAAAGCTGACAAAGCTCTCAGTAGTCAGCCTGATGTAGCTCTCATTTCTCTTTCTTGTCAGTTTCAGCTGCTTTCATATCCTGTCCGTCAGCATCTGTTTTTTCAGACTTGTTCAAGACAGTGACCATCGGGCTGTTTCCGTCAACCTTAGGATTCTGCTCCTGCTCGGGAGACTTTGGTGTCCTGAACACATCGTCGCCCGTACCATCAACACCATCGCATCCTGATGAGAAAAGTAAAATGGTTTCACCGACAGATGCATATCTGAACGGACGTTTCCAGGAATCATTCCGCAACCTGTCGATATATGGCCCCTGCCAGCCTTTTACCTGCGAATCCTTTACAAGCGCTTCCAGTCCTTCCGCAGTGCTCGGATACCGTCCACAGTCTTCCTTGAACCGCTCAAGAGCTATACCGAGAATATCAAGATTATATCTCGTCACTTCCTGAAGTTCAGGCGCCTCATTGGTCATTCGCGGAGCAAAATAAAACGCTCCGGCTATGCATACGACCCCTATATAGACAACCCATCTCGGAAGCTTGCCGAGAGCAGCCCCATAATTCCACATCGTTCCGCTCAGCATCCAGGGCATAATCACGCTACGCGGTTTGCGTTCATGCCTGATAAAATCTTTTCTAACATAAAAACTGGGTTTGAGCGCATGTTTGCCACAGCTCGGACATTTCCCGCCACCCTTCCAATCACCGATCTCCTTGCAATATGGACATCTTATCTTTTTTGCAGAGGATTTCTTATCTTCAGGTATTTTTTCTTCAGCTTTTCCCATATTCATCCCAGTTGTAATGAAGTCCCATAAGAATTTTCAAATATCCCTAAAATTATCCGGCGACTTTTGATTTTCAATTGACCATCAATATAATTTGAGGCTGAAAGCCCTATGTTTTACTAATATCATTTAGTATTTATTGCTAAAATTTAACAAAATTGACAAATTTGCTTGACATGCATATCCATAATGATAAAATACTTCAAAAAGGAAATTTTTCAGGAGGATAATATATATGAATCAGGAATATCAGCAGTTGCCAGAAGACCAGCAGATGATGGATCAGGTTCCGCAGG